>CAZXLD010000001.1:0-222128 GCA_964641965.1 uncultured Saprospiraceae bacterium
GCCGGACGATGACATCCTGGAGGAGGATGAACCCGAAATCGAAGTCATGAGTGTGGATGAGGAAACTGTCCTCGAAGTACCTGAACCGGTAACTGCAGCACCACCCCCACCACCTCCGCCACCCCCACCACCAGAGCCTAAAGTGGAAGAAATCTTTCGCGTAGTGGAAGATATGCCTCGCTTCCCAGGTTGTGAGAACAAAGGGTCAAAGGCTGAAAAAAAGCAATGCGCAGATCAAAAAATGCTTGAGTTCATCTATAAGAATATCAAGTATCCCGCTATTGCTCGCGAAAACGGTGTACAAGGTACGGTAGTTATCACCTTTGTAGTCGAGAAGGATGGCTCCGTAACCGATGCTTCCGTAATTCGTGATATCGGTGCCCAATGTGGGGAAGAAGCGTTGAGGGTTGTTAACCTGATGAACTCCCAAGGTATTAAGTGGGTTCCTGGTAAACAAAGAGGAAAACCTGTGCGGGTACAGTTCAACCTGCCTGTTAAATTCCGCCTCGAATAAGAGAATCGTTACGTTTCTCTAAAAAACGGCCGGATTCCATACGGAATGCCGGCCGTTTTTAGTTTGAATGCCTACAGGCCTGCAAAAGGGCAATTAGGAATAACCTTTTATCTTTTAAATCCGTTATTTTCAGACTGTAGGGTTAATAGAGATCTCTCCAATTTGAAAGGTTACGTTTCCAATGAAACTTGCTGGTCAAATGGAATACAGAAGATTATCGAGACTACAGGTAATCTTTCTTCCTTGTTACTGTAGAAAACGAATGCTATGAAATGGATGTGGATGGTACTTTTTCTTGGCATGGGGGTTTCCCTTTACGCCCAAGATGCCAGGTTAGCTCAGCAGTACTTTCAGCGAGGTGAGTATGAAAAAGCAGCTTCCCTATATCAAAAGTTGTTTGATGCCGATGAGGCCAATTTCTTCTTCTTTGACCGCTATATCGAATGTTTGTTGCAACTGGAAGCTTTTTCCGATGCTGAAAAAACAGTAAAGCGGCAGCTCAAAAGCGATCCTGATAACGTAAATCTATTGGTGCTCTATGGAAAAATATATGAGCGGCAATTCGAGGACGATAAGGCGAAACAGCAATATCAAAAGGCCATTGATCGCATCCCTAAAGACCAGTATGAGATAACCCGACTGGCTAATGCCTTTATGGTATTGGCCAAATATGACCTGGCAATCGAGACCTACGAGAAGGGTGGCGCTTTGTTGAAGGACGAATATATTTTCGCTTTCAACCTGGCAGAATTGTATCGGCGCAAAGGGGAAAAAGAGGCTATGGTAAGCCAGTACCTGAATAGCTTGGAAGAAAATCCAGGTAGGATCAACCATTTAAAGACTGTTTTTCAGCGGTATTTTTCAGAAGACGAGTTCAAAGAATTGCAACGACAACTTTATGCTCGCATTCAGAGCAATGATCGAAATGTGTTTTATCCAGAGTTGTTGAGTTGGACCTTCATTCAAACTAAAGACTATTCAAGTGCGCTGCGTCAGGTTAAAGCTATGGATCGCAGGATGCGGGAAAATGGTGGTCGCGTTTTTCAGTTGGCCCAAATTGCGTTCAATGATAAGGATTATGATACAGCTATTGATGCATTCGAATATATCGTAGATCGGAAAGGTCCTTCTTCTACCTATTATATTGAGGCTAAACGGGAGTCCTTGCGTGCCCGGCGGGAAAAGTTGATTGAAGGGTTTGATTATACTCAGGAGGAGCTCCAGGAATTGGAGCAACAGTATGAAGCCTTTTTGAACGAATTTGGAAGTTTCAGTAGGACAGCCAGTATCGTTTTAGAGTATGCCAAGCTCAAAGCTCTGTACCTAAATAAGCTTCCAGATGCCATTAGCCTGCTACAGGCCATGGTCGAGTATCCGGGCATTGAGTCAAGACTGCAAGCCTATGGGAAGTTGGACCTGGCTGATTATTACCTCATGAGTGGAGATCGATGGGAATCTACCTTGCTCTATTCACAAGTGGATAAAGATTTTAAAGAAGATCTATTGGGAAGTGAAGCCCGATTTCGGAATGCTCGACTTTCTTACTATGCTGGAGATTTTGAGTGGGCGCAATCCCAATTTGAAATCCTGAAGGCTTCCACTTCCAAACTCATTGCTAACGATGCACTGGATTTATCCGTTTTTATTATGGATAATTTGACCATGGATACTTCTAGCGCAGCACTACAGTTGTACGCAGATGCTGACCTGCTCGTTTTTCAAAACCGTTTCGATGAATCCTTTGCAAAGATGGATACCCTATTGGATGCCTTTCCAGGTCACAGCCTCGAAGATGATGTCTTATATCTTAAAGCCCAGATCTATAAGAAGAAGCGAGCATGGGAGCAAGCGATTAGTATGCTTGAGCAGGTAGTGAGTGGTTATCCTGAAGAGATCAGAGCGGATAATTCGCTCTTTCAGTGGGCTGAAATCATGGAAAAGCAGCTGAAAGATTTCGATAAGGCTAAAGCGTTATATGAAAAGCTGTTTATCGAGTATTCCTCAAGCACGTTTGCAGTGGAGGCTCGGAAGAGATATCGAAGGCTCCGCGGCGATGATGTTTAATCAAAAAGGTCTAAGACAGGAAACCCCAGTATCAGTTCATCTGAGTGGGCTAGAGAATAAAGCGGACAATGGATTTGAGAAAGTAGGGAAGCAACGAAATGGCAGGCTTACTTAGCACCTTTTTCGTCCGATACGGTAAGCTTGTGACGGCCCTTGGCACGACGCCTTGACAAGACTTTACGCCCGTTCTTGCTACTCATGCGAGCGCGAAATCCATGTTTGTTTACTCGCTTTCTTCTACTTGGTTGAAAAGTCCTTTTCATTTTTCTTTTTTTTCCTTCTCAGAAAAGTCCTGCAAAAGTAGGTTGAATGTATCAATTCCCCAAATTGAAGCACCGGGGATTTTATAAATATTGGATCCTCCGCAGGATTGGATGGTTTGTTTTCAGGAAGATTCCCTAGGAACTTCTATTTTGCGCTGATAAACGAAAAAACCGATATGACTCAGCAAGTCCAATCCACTTCGAAATCTAAGTCTCTATTCATTGTTTTCGTAGCCTATGCAGTGGCCGCGATCGCGGGTATTTTAAGTGCCTCTTTCTTTGCAAGTCAGCCTTGGGCAGAACCGGTTTATTTAGCAGCCATTGCTGATTTTGTAGGGACAATAGTGATTTTCATTTTCAGCTACCTTTATCGAAACAGCAGCTTTTACGATCCTTATTGGAGCGTGGCTCCCCTATTCATTGTAGTTTATTTCGCTATTATCGGTCTTGATACGCCGGGTACAGATAGCCTCCGAATCTATTTGTTAATTGCTTTAATCTTTTTTTGGGGCTGCCGCCTGACCTACAATTGGGCCCGGGGTTGGCAAGGGTTACATCACGAAGATTGGCGTTACGTGGATTTGCAGCAATCTACCGGTCGATGGTATTGGGCAGTAAGCTTCCTGGGTATTCATTTGTTACCAACCATTCTTGTATTTCTAGGTTGTTTGCCCTTGGTATCTGCTATGCTTTTACCTGGAAAAGGCATCAACTTAATTGATCTTTTTGCTACGCTTTTCACCTTGGGAGCTATCTTAATAGAAGCGGTATCAGATGAACAGCTTCGAGCATTTGTCAAGTCAAAACGTAAACCGGGAGAAACACTGACTACCGGACTTTGGGCCTATTCTCGGCACCCAAATTATGTGGGAGAGACCTCCTTCTGGTGGGGGCTATTTTTCTTTGCCTTAGCCGCAGACTTCAATGCTTGGTGGACGATTATCGGTCCACTTGGAATGACACTGCTTTTCAATTTTATCAGTATCCCCATGATAGATAAGCGAATGTTGAAACGCAGGGAAAATTACGCTGAGGTCATGAAGCGCATTCCGCGTTTTCTTCCTCGACCATTCTGGAAGGCCAAAGCATAAGAACCTTGTAACTTGATGATTAAGCAGCCGGGGCTTGGTTGAGTATTGGGTTGAAAAGGAACACCTGCGAAGCTAAATAGTCATAATATCCTTTTCCTTCTGTTCAACCATTTGCTCTACTTTCTGCACGAAATTGTCGGTAAGTGTTTGGACTTCTCCCTCGGTTCGCTTTTCAATATCTTCGGGAAGGCCTTCTTTTGCCGCTTTTTTCAAATATTCCATCGTATCCCGGCGTACATTTCTAAGGCTGACCTTAGTTTCTTCTCCAAGCGATTTCGCTTTTTTCACCAGGTCTTTACGTCTTTCCTCGGTGAGGGGAGGAATATTGATTCGTACAACTTCGCCATCATTTTGGGGGGTGAGGCCTAAGTTAGCTTCGAAAATTGCTTTCTCAATAGGAGCTAACAAGGTCTTTTCCCAAGGTTGGATAACCAGCGAACGCGAATCAGCATTACTGATATTGGCTACTTGGCTGAGTGGAGTAGGATTCCCGTAATAGGAAACCAGTAAAGAACTAACCATCGCCGGAGAGGCTTTCCCTGTTCTTACTTTGACCAATTCATTTTGAAGGTGCTCAATGCTTTGGTCCATGGATTCTTTAGTGGATTCGAGCAGTACATCCAATTCTTCTTGTAACATAGCCGGCAAATTTTCAGAAACAACAATCGAAGTCGAATGGTAAAATTCGCGATTAAAATGGTAAATAAAAAAATCCCAGGCCTAAAAGCCAATGCTCAACCTGTTCTTATTCCACGAGCAGGGACTTTTTGGTTCAAGCTGCCTCAACAGTTAAAGCCTTATACCTTAGCTACCTGCCTGCCGGCAAAAAGGGGGTAGTATTCAGTCACACCCTGAATCGATTCTTCAACAATTAAAGGGGATGACCATCAGAATAAGGAATGCGTTTGCAACTTCCTTTTAATCCCGAGCTCCCATGTATCGGAAAATGAGATATACCAGCATGACCAAAGAAGAAAGTGCGGCTGAAACGTAGGTCATGGCAGCCCACCAAAGTGCATCTTTTGCTCCGTCATATTCTGCCCCTTGGGTGATTCCGGTACTTGTTAGCCAAGCCAATCCTCGTTTACTGGCATCAAACTCTACCGGTAGCGTAATCAGGCTGAACAGGGTAGTGACCCCAAAGGCTATGATGGTGATCAACATTATTTGAGGAATCGTATTCAGGAAGATGAATGCGGCAATAAATAGCCATTGTTGAGCCATAGCCGAAAACTTAACCAATGGAACTAACCCCGAACGCAATTGAAGCCAGGGATAGGATTTAGCATGTTGAACAGCATGACCGCATTCGTGAGCAGCAACTGCAGCAGCAGCTACGCTTGCTCCACGATAAACCTCAGGGCTTAAGCTGACCGTTTTATTCATTGGGTTGTAGTGGTCGGTCAGCACGCCTCTTCCTTCAACTACTTTCACGTCCTGGATGCCGTAATAGCTAAGCATATCTTCTGCGACCTTATAGCCAGCCAAACCATTGCGCAGTCCCACTCGGCTGTATTTCTTGAACTTGGAGCGGAGTGTTTGCTGCACACCATAGCCGATCACCGAAAAAATGCCGGCAATTATCATATAACCAAAATAACTATCCATTTGACCTTTAAATTATTTAGTTATCGTATCAAATTGAGTGTAGGCTCTAAGTACCTTTGGAATAACAATTCCACCAGGGCTTTGGTTATTTTCCAACAAAGCAGCCACGATGCGAGGCAATGCTAAAGCACTCCCGTTGAGGGTGTGGGCCAGCCGATTCTTTTTGGCTGCATCTCGGAAGCGAAGCCGTAGTCGATTGCTTTGATAAGTCTCAAAATTAGATACTGAGCTAACCTCCAGCCACCTCTGCTGGGCTGCAGAAAAAACCTCAAAATCATACGTCAAAGCAGCGGTAAAACCTAAATCACCTCCACATAGCCGTAATATTCGGTAGGGAAGCTCAAGCTTGTTAAGCAAATCAGCTACATGATGCATCATTTCCTCCAGCACAGTATAGCTCTTGTCAGGATGTGCTACCTGCACAATTTCTACCTTGTCAAATTGGTGTACCCGATTCAAGCCCCGCACGTGTGCACCATAAGAACCGGCCTCCCTTCTAAAACATGGGGTATAACCAGTTATTTTAATGGGAAGATCTTGTTCCTTCAATATGACGTCCCTGTATATGTTTGTTAATGGGACCTCGGCAGTAGGGATCAAATACAGGTTATCTTTGGAGATATAATACATTTGTCCCTCTTTGTCTGGGAGTTGCCCTGTACCACGAGCACTATGTTCATTGACAAGTAGAGGAGGTTCTACTTCTTCGTATCCGGCTTTTGCTGCCTCATCCAGGAAAAAACTGATTAGTGCACGTTGTAGGCGAGCCCCAAATTTTCGATATACCGGAAAGCCCGCTCCTGTTAATTTGGTACCTAATGCAAGATCGAAGATTCCATATTCTTCTGCAATTTCCCAATGGGGTTTTGCGCCTTCCGCCAATGTGGGTAGAGGGGCAGTCCATTCCTGAAACACCTCATTATCTTCATCGGAATTTCCAGCAGGTACTAATTCATGTGGAACATTAGGAATTTGCATTAATAGCTCCATGCGCGCTTCCTCAATTTGCCGAATTTCTTCCTCTAGCGCACCAATCTTTTCTTTGAGCAGATTCACCTTTCCCTTCAATGAATCAGCTTCTTCCTTTTTTCCACTTTTAAATAAGGTTCCAATTTCCTTGGTCAGCTGGTTGCGTTGGGCCAATTGCTGATCAACTTGGGTTTTCCTGGACTTGAACAGGTCATCGGTTTCAATAACCTGGTTGATCAAGGAATCAATTTCTTCTTTACTTAGGTTCCTTTTCAATAGGCGTTCCGCCACAAGCGCGTGGTGCTGGCGGATAAAACTGACTTCCAGCATAGGGTAAATGGGTATTTTTTGTTGGGGGAATCAACCTTTCCAAAAAGGAATGGTTAAGTTTTTTGTAAAGATACTACTTGGAAAGAGAATTATATTTATTTTTGCTTTGCCGGAAATCAACTGTGAGATGCAGTTGATCCCACCCGGCGGCAAATTTGCCACCCTTCTCTAACTTTCTTGCACTCAATAAGCCGAATAAAACAAAGTGTTTAGCAAGTAGTATTCGACTGAAGGAAATTTACCTCTGACTATTTATTCACATATCTGTCCCACAATATTCTCAAATCAACTCTCTCAACAAGAAGGGGCTGTCTTGTTCTAACCTCACTCCATATGTATGATATTCTTCAATTAAATGACATGCTTGTACCAGAGTTGCGGGATTTAGCCGAGCAACTCAACCTCAAAGGGTTCAAGCGCCTGAATAAACAGGAGCTCATTTACAAAATTCTGGATCAGCAAGCCCTTACCGGAGATGGTGCCAAGGCATCCGCCGAAGGTCAGGAGACTACTGCCGATTCAACCGAAAGTAGTACCCAAACTGATTCTCCAAAGGCAGAAGAAGCCAAAAAAGAATCTAGCAATAACGTTGCTGAAAAAAAGACCACCCGCCGCCGCGGAGGTCGATCTCGGCAATCCGATAAAAGTGAAGACCAGGATTCTTCAACCGAAAAACAACAGGTAGAAGAAGCCAAAGTCGAGCCAGATAAAAAACCAAAAGAAAACGGCCGACGGGAAAAAAATCGCAAATCGCGAAAAGGAGATCCCTGGAATGCTTCGTCTTCCCGTCATGGAGGCCCGAATCCAAAAGATAAAGAGGAAGAACCTCCAAAGGATAAAACTGCTCAGGCAGTCAAAGAAAAAGTGAAGTTCGATATTGAACTCGATGGGGTTATAGAAGGGGAAGGCATTCTTGAAATGATGCCGGATGGTTATGGCTTTCTCCGCTCTTCCGATTATAATTATTTAACCAGCCCCGATGACATTTATGTATCCCCTTCCCAAATTAAGCTTTTTGGGTTGCGGACAGGTGATACAGTTGAGGGGGCTATACGACCTCCAAAAGAAGGTGAAAAGTATTTTGCCTTACTACGAGTTTCCAAGATCAATGGTCTGGATCCCAAAGATATCCGGGAGCGTGTCCCCTTCGACTATCTGACTCCCCTGTTCCCAACCGAGAAGTTCAAGTTGCTTACTTCTCCGGCAGGCAGGGATTTTGGTAATCGAATGGTTGATCTCTTTACCCCAATTGGGAAAGGACAACGCGGACTTATCGTAGCTCAGCCTAAAACGGGTAAAACATTCTTGCTTAAAGATCTGGCAAATGCCATTTCAAAAAACCATCCTGAATGTTTCACGATTGTGCTCCTGATTGACGAACGTCCGGAGGAAGTGACCGATTTCAAGAGAAGTGTAAATGCCGAAGTAGTCGCTTCTACTTTTGATGAGCCGGCTGAAAATCACGTTCGGGTGGCCGGTGTTGTGCTGGAAAAAGCCAAGCGATTGGTAGAATGTGGTCACGATGTGGTCATCATGCTCGATTCCATTACCAGGTTGGCAAGAGCTTACAATACAGTTGCTCCTGCAAGTGGAAAGGTACTGTCCGGGGGTGTTGAAGCCAATGCTTTGCACAAACCCAAAAAATTCTTTGGTGCCGCCCGAAACATTGAAGGCGGAGGGTCGCTCACTATCCTGGCTACTGCCCTTGTGGATACAGGCTCTAAAATGGATGGGGTCATCTTTGAGGAATTCAAAGGAACTGGTAATATGGAACTCCAGCTTGATCGTGGCTTAGCGAATAAGCGCTTATTCCCAGCTATCGACCTTACCAAATCCAGCACCCGACGCGAAGATCTGCTTTTGGACAAGGATACGCTTCAGCGTATGTTTATCCTGCGCAATCATTTGGCGGATATGAAACCGGATGAGGCCATGGAATTCTTGCTTAAGAATATTCGACCTACTTCCAGCAATGAAGAGTTCCTCGCCTCCATGAATGGATAGAAAGAGGATTGGTTGCAAAAGAAATAGGGGGGCACAGTTAATGTAGCCTCCCTATTTGATTTTTAGCATGTACAGACCCATTCTGCCTACTACTGGGTCAAATACATATATCGTTGTTTATCCAATTCTCGGAAAAAAGGATCGGAAAGATCGCGGATGAACCGGATCGCTTCCCCGGTGCTTTTCATTTCTGGTCCGAGGTTCTTGTCTACGTTCGGAAATTTGTTGAAGCTGAATACCGGTACCTTTATGGCAAAACCACCAGGCCGAGGTTGGATGTTGAAGTCACTCAGCTTGTGAGTCCCTAACATTACTTTTGTAGCAATTTGAAGGTAAGGAACTTGGTAAGCCTTCGCAATGAAAGGCGTTGTACGGGATGCCCTCGGATTAGCTTCAATCACATAGACTTGGTCCGGGGCTCCATTTTGGCCGGGCTTAATCGCAAATTGAATATTAATCAAGCCTTTGATTTTCAATGCTTTTGCTAGTTTAGTCGCATATTCAACCATGGTGTTTACGGCCTCCACACTCAAGCTGTAAGTAGGCAAAACAGCGGAACTATCGCCAGAGTGAATTCCAGCGGGCTCAATATGCTCCATGATCCCCATGATGTGAACTTCTTCTCCATCGCTGATCGCGTCAATCTCTGCTTCTTTGGACCGGTCCAGGAATTGATCGATCAACACCCGGTTTTCCGGCATATGCTTAAATATGTTGAGCACCTGACGCTCCAATTCATCATCGTTAATGACGATTCGCATATTTTGTCCACCTAAAACATAGGAGGGTCGAACCAAAACCGGGTAGGTAACTTTATTGGCAATCCGGAGTGCTTCGTCGGCATCTTCAGCCACACCGTATCGCGGATAGGGAATATCCAGTTCTTTGAGAAGGTCCGAAAATGCACCCCGATCTTCGGCTAGATCGAGTGAAGGATAGTCAGTTCCGATGAGCTCGATTCCTCGTTCGTGAAATGTCTTTGCCAGTTTAAGTGCCGTCTGGCCTCCCAACTGGACAATTACCCCATCTGGTTTTTCCAGGTCCAGTATAGACTCCAAGTGTTCCCAGAAGACCGGCTCGAAATAGAGCTTGTCCGCAACGTCAAAATCAGTTGAAACCGTCTCCGGATTACAGTTGACCATTATAGCTTCATAACCTACTTCCTTTATAGCTAAAAGCCCGTGCACACAGCAGTAATCAAATTCGATTCCTTGCCCAATGCGATTTGGCCCCGAGCCCAGGACAATTATTTTGCGCTTGTCACTTGGAAAACTTTCATTTTCCGAGTCAAAAGTAGAATAGAAGTAAGGCGTTTGAGCTTCAAATTCAGCTGCACAGGTATCCACCATCTTATAGGTCCGGTTGATACCCAGTTTCTTTCGTTGTTTGGTTACTTTTTCTTCATCTACCCGCATTAGCCATCCGATCTGGGCATCAGAATAACCCACTACTTTCAGCTCGCGAAAAAACTCTTCTGGAATATCCTCTGGGACATTGAACTTCATCAACTCATCCTCCAATTTGACGAGTCGCTTAATCTGTTTTAAAAACCATTTATCAATCCGGGTGAGCTTATGAACGGTTTTTACCGGGACTCCCAGGCGAAGTGCATCTTTTACCCGAAAGATTCGGTCGTCACTTGCTTCCTCCAAACGCTGTAGGATATCATCCGTTTTGATCCATTCCTTTCGATCTGCTCCCAGTCCCATTCTATTGTTCTCCAAACTTTGGCAGGCCTTTTGTAGCGCTTCCAGAAAGTTTCGACCGATTCCCATCACCTCTCCCACGGATTTCATCTGGAGCCCGAGCTTTGGATCTGCGCCTTGAAATTTATCAAAGTTCCAGCGTGGCATCTTAACAATGACGTAATCCAGAGTGGGTTCAAAGTAGGCCGAAGTGGTCTTTGTGATCTGATTTTTCAGCTCATCAAGGGTGTACCCAATGGCTAACTTGGCAGCAATTTTAGCGATTGGATACCCGGTAGCCTTGGAGGCTAAAGCTGAAGATCGCGAGACCCGGGGATTGATCTCGATGACGATAAGTTCTTCTGTAACTGGATTTTGAGAAAACTGAATATTACATCCTCCGGCAAAATTACCCAGAGATCGCATTGCAATAATCGCCTCATCCCGCATTTGTTGGTAGGCTGTGTCCGATAATGTCATTGCCGGAGCTACCGTAATGCTATCCCCGGTATGGATACCCATTGGATCCAGATTTTCCACGGTACAAATGATCACTACATTATCGGCTGCATCCCTCAATAGTTCAAGCTCAAACTCTTTCCATCCCAGCACTGCTCTTTCTACTAACACTTCATGGGTAGGTGACATATCCAGACCGCGCCGGAGAGCTGCATCGAATTTAGACTCCTCATGTACAAAAGCCCCCCCCGTTCCGCCCAGGGTATAAGACGGACGGATAACCAGTGGGAACCCGATTTTTTGAGCAGCCTCTTTACCTTCTAAAAAGGAATTGGCAATAAAGGAGGGAGCTACCTTGAGGCCGACGTCAATCATATGTTTGCGAAAGGCTTCCCTATTTTCGGCCAATTCAATAGCATCCAGATCAACACCGATCAATCGGGTATTGTATTTTTCCCAGACCCCTTGTTCCCCTGCTTCAATGGCCAGGTTCAGTGCAGTTTGCCCCCCCATGGTAGGTAGTACGGCATCAATTTGACGTTCTTCCAATATTTCCACGATGCTCTCCACCGTTAAGGGACGGAGGTAAATATGGTCCGCCGTGACCGGATCTGTCATAATTGTGGCGGGGTTGGAATTAATCAAGGTAACTTCAATTCCTTCCTCTCTCAAGGAACGGGAGGCTTGAGATCCCGAATAGTCAAATTCGCAGGCTTGGCCTATGATGATGGGGCCGCTGCCGATTATTAGCACAGACCGAATGGAATTGTCTTTGGGCATGGGGAACGTTCGTTTGAGACAAAATTCCTGCAAAGATAGTCGCTAGGCTTTTTTTAACCGCATAAAAGTTTGATTTTCCATCTCACAGGTCCACAAGTTCAATGGATACAGGATGGGAAAAATATTCAATGCGACTGGTAACTTCCAATCCGTCAACTTGTTGATTGACTTCCTGCTTTTTGACCAGAAATAATTGGTAAGTCCCCGGAACGAGACCCTCAAGCTGTTCAGCAGTGAGGGCGTGCCGTTCTGTATTGGATGGCCCCTTAATGGTGTAAGTATTTGCGATGTTAGAAGGACCGTTGAGTAGTATCACCAAACTTTCGGATTCACTTAATTCCGCTCCTTCTGCCTCAAAGATCAACCCTTTTCTTCGTTGAAAACGCTCTTGGACCTTGAGGGAGCCTAGTGGAAGCAGCTTATTTGTGATCGTTGTATTTGGCCATTGGTCGAACTCCGCTCGCAGGTCAAATTGGGTTGGGAAGTCCACCGTTGATTGCCAACCATAGCCAATTTTCTGACCTCCGGATTCTCGTAGCGACATAAGGTGGTCGTTCAATCGCACGGAGCCATCAATAGCAACCGTATTATTTCTATCTGGCCTTTGATCGGAAGGCTGGAAAAACACATCCGCTTTTAAACTCTTGTCAAGGGATAAATACCGAATGGATAATTCAGCCCGGTGGTGGAGCGCTTGGGTAGTTGTATTTTCCTGGCATGCTTGCAAGGTCAGGATCAGAAGGAAAAAGAAAAACCGTCGGAATAGAACCATAGGCATTTGAGATTTCTTTAAACGAAAAGGTGCTTGTGTAGAGTTAAGAGCAAATAGCCTTTGTAATCAGATAAATCAAAGATAATTTTCAATAGTTGGATGGCCGAATCAGAGATTTATCGAATTAGCAAAGGCAGGCTGGAGCGGTATGATCATTGCTTCGAGTTTAAAAAACCACTATATTTGCCAAATGGGAACGTTTCCGCCTTTGTTTGGAAGCGTTCTCTTTTTTTCACGCAAATACGCAAGATTCACTCTCCACCCCGGATTTTCATCTTCCATAATTTTTAAGTGAAAGCATTAGGATTCAGTCGATGGCTGGAGGTGGTAAAGTCGCAGAAAACTATTGAATATGGCTGGGTATAATTATTTAACCAAAGAAGGGTACGACAGGCTAAAGCTTGAATTAGAAGAACTTAAATCGACAGGTCGTGCCGAAGCCGCAAGAGCAATTGCAGAAGCTCGTGAGAAAGGGGATCTTTCCGAAAATGCAGAGTATGACGCTGCCAAAGATGCCCAGGGAATGCTTGAGCTAAAAATAAACGAGCTAGAAAAGGTCTTGGCCAATGCACGCGTGTTGGATGAGTCCCAGGTGGATACCTCAAAAGTGACCGTGCTGTCAAAGGTGACGATTCGAAATATGAAAAATAAGCAGGAATTAACGTATCAATTGGTATCCGAGTCTGAGGCCGATTTGAAATCCAAAAAAATTTCTGTGGGCTCTCCAATTGGTAAGGGGTTGCTAGGTAAAACCGTGGGAGAAATTGCCCATATCAATACTCCCAGAGGTAACCTTGAATTTGAGGTAGTTAACATTGGATTTTAAATTGTACTGATGCCCTCCATTTTTTCCCGTATCGTTGCTGGGGAGATTCCTTCCTACAGAGTAGCCGAGACTGAGGAGTATCTCGCATTCCTTGATATTCGGCCCATGAAGAGGGGACATACGCTCGTCATTCCCAAAAAAGAGGTGGATTATGTATTCGATCTGGAAGAGGAGACCTTGTCCGGATTAATGGTGTTTGCAAAAAAAGTGGCTAAGGCTATCGAAGCGGTAGTACCTTGTGAACGGATCGGCATCGCTGTAGTCGGGTTAGAAGTGCCTCATGCGCACGTCCACCTCCTCCCCCTGGACTCGGTAGGAGATCTTTCCTTTGCCAAGGAGCCCGTAGCGCTTACTCCAGATGAATTCAAAGCATTAGCTGATGCTATTGGGAAGGCAGTGAAGGCATAAACAGGAAATCCAACTCCAACTTCTATTATTTCGTTTGCGCCATTGACCATCAATAGCACCTGTTTTGATGGTCAAGTTGAGCGGTTGGGATTATTTTTTAGGAAGTCATTCCATCCGGAATATTTGCGGGATAGCGAAGAAAGAGAATTGCCCCGCGAAAAGTGGTGGCAGACGGCTGCTGCCAGGGCATCCGTAGCATCAAGGGTCTCTGCTTCTAATTTCCGGTGTAAAATTTGGTCGAGCATGGCGGCGACTTGTTCCTTCGAGGCGTTACCTCTTCCTGTTACTGACTTTTTGATGCTTTTTGGGGAATATTCGTAGAATGGGATATCCCGACTTAGCGCCGCAGCTATAGCAATTCCCTGAGCCCTTCCCAATTTTAACATGGATTGAACGTTCTTACCAAAAAAAGGAGCCTCAATAGCCATTTCATGTGGCCTATGCCGTTCGATAATGTCCAATAAGCTATTGAAAATGGACTTTAATTTCTCGTTTGGAGTAGCCATTTTCTGAATATTCAACGTTCCCAAATCAACGAGTCTCCGGTGCGGTTGTTGAATTTCCAGGATGGCGTAGCCCAGTAGGTTGGTTCCTGGATCGACGCCCAGTATTCGAAGTGCGGAAGAATTTGATGTAGGCATTAACCTAAAGGTAAGACCCGAGGGAAAGAAAATACGATCTCCTTAACACATATATTTTTAAAATCGCATTAAACTGTTACCCCGAGGCTGGATGTACTCCATATATAGCTGTAGCAAAGCTTAAAATAGGAGCATGCCATTTTTAGCCAGGTGGATATGTATTTGTATTTTTTCTTGATCTACATTTGTAACATGATGAAAGTCAAAAGTAGAACAACAATTCTTTTTTGGTCCTTTCTTTTTCCTTTGTTATTGACCAATTCTACGCAATCCGGTAGTCGGAAAACAGATCCTCCAGTACCAGATTCGTTTTCTACTGATGCAGCTGCTTGTACAATAGAAAATCAGACCTTTCAGGCAGGTGAAGAATTAACCTACATCCTTTATTACAATTGGAATTTGGTTTGGCTTTCAGCTGGTGAGGTTACCTTCCGAGTTGAACAATCCGGAGACCAATACTATCTTTCAGCACAGGGTGCTACCTACCCCTCTTACAACTGGTTCTTCAAGGTAGAAGATAAGTATGAGGCATTCGTAGATACTGCCACTTTGCTACCCTCATTAACCATCCGGAATGTGCTGGAAGGAAAGTACACCCTTTATGACCGGGTGACCTATGACCAAGCCAACTTAATGGCTACATCTATGCGAGGAGATACCAAGGAAGAAGCTACTCCATCTGACTATTCCTTTGAAAGCTGTATGCATGATATACTATCTATCGTGTACTATGTTCGAAATATTCCGGTTGCCAGTATGGAAGAGGGAGAATCGATTCCAATCAAAATATTCATGGATAAAGAGGTTTGGCCTTTGAAGGTCTCTTTTGAAGGACGAGATGCAAAAAAGAAGATCCGGGGCAAAGGGAAATGGAAAACGATCTGTTTTTCGCCAGATCTTATTTCAGGTGAATATTTCAGAGATGGCGATAAGATGAACATTTGGATCTCGGATGATCGAAATCACCTCCCCTTATTAATCGAATCACCAGTGTCGGTGGGCTCGGTTAAGGCTGTCCTGAAAAAATACAAAGGGCTTCGCTATCCGACCGAAGCTAAACTCTAAGCCGATCAACGATATGTTCAAACAGTTTCGCTTAATTCTTTTGGCCCTGGGATTTATACTCGCTTTTGGGGTAGGTATTTGGGTAGGCTATCAATTTTTATTCAAGCCCAGCCAGAAGGAGATTCGGGAAGAAGCTACTGTATTATTGGAACGTATCGAGACTGTATCCAAGCTAATTACCGTAGAGGGTTATTTTTCGGAAATCTACAATTACACAGAGTTACAATCCTATTTCGGGAATGCCTTATTTGGTAAAAAGGCAATGGTGAAAGTTCGAGCAAAAGTGTCGGTGGGCTATGATATGGAAAATGTAAAATGGACTGCCATTCCTGAGAATAAAGTAATCCGGGTAGAGGGCTTACCTGAGCCCGAGATTTTATCCATCGATCATACGTTGGATTATTACGATCTCTCAGAAGGATATCTCGATTACTTTTTTGACCGGTTCTCGGAGGAGGATTACAATCAGATCAATGAAAATGCAAAAACAATCATTCAACAAAAAGCAGAAGAAAGTGATCTGCTCAAGGAAGCTGCTCAGGCTGGTTTGGAACGATTGGATTTGATTCGATTTTTGGTAGAGGGCGCGGGCTGGACCCTCGATGTGGATGCAAAACCCTCTGTAAAAGGGCTCCGGCGGGTTAAAGCCGACTCTTCCAATAAACTGTCTGACTAAATAAACTACCCAAACACGGGAAATCAAACTAATCACCAGCTATTAATTGCCATTCCACTCCCCTTATTTTATTCCTTTTTTGCTTGTCGAGGGCATTTGTAGACACAATAAATTGACTACAGAATTTCAAAGAATTCTGGGCTTGCTTATCAGCCCGTCCAAAAAAGCGTTTATTTTAGCCCGATCAACTCTTGCCAAATATCATTTGGCAAGATATTTATCCAACGTCGTTCAACACACAACAAACAAAATACATGGCTAACGGTGATTCCCCAATTGGCAGCCGATCCTCTTTTTTTGGACAACCGGCTGGATTATCCACCTTATTTTTTACTGAAATGTGGGAGCGGTTCAGCTATTATGGCATGCGGGCCATTCTAGTCCTGTTCATGACCACTGATGTAGCTCAGAAGGGATTGGGACTGACGGAAGAAACTTCTGGCGCAATTTATGGCCTGTATACTGCCGGCGTTTATCTGCTTACTTTGCCTGGAGGGTGGTTGGCAGATAATATTTTTGGCCAACAGAAGGCCATTTGGTACGGAGGTATCCTCATTATGATCGGTCATATATTGCTTGCTTTTGCAGGCTTTGAACAATTTTTCCCAGCAGGATCAGGGGCTTCACAAATGGTGTTTTTTATCGGTTTGGCGTTTATAGCCGGTGGGACCGGCCTACTGAAGCCGAATATTAGTACCATCGTAGGTGATTTATATCCAGAAGGTGGGGCACGACGAGATGCCGGCTTCTCCATCTTTTACATGGGAATCAACCTGGGGTCTTTACTGGGACAAACAGCAGTGGCGTATGTAGGTGAAAAAGTAGATTGGCATCTTGGGTTTGGCCTGGCAGCCATTGGTATGTTACTAGGACTTATTCAGTACCGTTCGACTATTGGTACGCTTAAGGGGATTGGAGAAGAACCCAAAGCTAAGTTGCACCGCCAAGAGTCCGGCGAGAAGACCAATCCCGCATTTGCCATCGGAATTTCCGTTTTCACCCTGCTTTTTCTGGTGGTTTTGCAAATGATTGGTTGGATTGATGTGACTTCGGCTAGAGGCTTGGCCGAGGCCGTTGGGATAATAATTATTACCGTTACCATCTCCTATTTTCTATATATACTGGTGGCCGGAGGGCTGGTTACGGATGAAAAAAAGAAGGTGGTAATTATTTTTCTGCTCTTTCTAGGGGCGGCTTTCTTCTGGGCTGGTTTTGAGCAAGCCGGATCTACGTTGAACTTATTTTCCAGAGACTATACGGATCGATCCTTTTTTGGATTATTCGGTGATGAAGGAATTCCAGCCGGATGGCTCCAGAATGTCAATCCCTTGATGATTGTAATTTTTGCACCTGTCATAGGGGCTTTATGGGTGCGACTTGCTACCCGCAATATGAACCCATCTACCCCTTTAAAGTTTGGGTTTGGTTTGATCCTGATGGCGGTTGGGTTCTATGTGATGGTAGTGGCTGCTAATCTTGTAGTGGCCAACTATGAGGCCGGCACAGCTGCAAAAGTAGGAATGGGATACCTGGTCCTAACCTATTTTCTACATTCCATAGGTGAACTAACCTTAAGTCCGGTTGGATTGAGTGCTACCACTAAGTTGGCGCCAAAGCGCTACATGGGGCAAATGATGGGTATTTGGTTCGTTGGGGCAGCACTTGGAAATCTAATTGCCGGTTTGTTTGCCGGGGAGTTTGATATTGTAGATCCATCTCCTTTACCAGGGCTTTTTATGACTGTGGTATATCTGGGTTTGGGGGCAGGTATCTTCTTCATCATATTTAGTAAGCCGATGCGCAACTGGATGGGGGATGTGCATTGATGGAATAGCTGTTCAACTAAGCCTATGGCAAATTTTCCATATCGGATGCTACCTGGGATCTGCCTGTTCTGCCTTTGATTTAACACAAAGACGAAAACATGAACCTTGACATTGCCCAATGGACCTTGCTCATTGGCTGGATATTTGTGCTGCTGTGGGTCCCATTCATTCTTTATTCCAATCGAAAGACACATCCAGGGGCTTTGTTTGTACTCTTCTTCACCGAGATGTGGGAGCGTTTTTCCTACTATGGAATGCGAGCGCTGCTCACGCTATATATGACTCGGGTACTTTTTCTCGGTATGGAGCAAGCAGAAACCAAAGCACTTGGGATCTATGGTGCCTATACGGCCATGGTATACTTGTTACCAGTGATTGGCGGATTGATTGCGGACCGGATCTTTGGTTTCCGGAAAGCAATCATTTTTGGAGGGGTTTTAATGTCTTTAGGTCACTTTACACTGGCACTCCAGGGGATTCAGGGATTGGAAAATAACCTCGTCATTTTTTATCTGGCTCTAGCGTTGATCATTGTTGGTAATGGTTATTTCAAGCCCAACGTGACAAGTTTTCTAGGGCAGTTTTATCAAATTGACGACCCTAGAAAAGATGGCGCTTTTTCTATTTTCTACATGGGTGTAAACGTAGGATCATTCCTGGCCACTATGACCTGTGGTTATGTTGGGGAACGAATTAACTGGCATTATGGATTTGGATTGGCAGGGATCGGGATGGCTTTGGGTATTATAGTTTTCGTCATATACTCTCATCTTTTTAAAGATAAGGGCTATCCACCGGCTCCTATAGAATCAAGAGAACGGGTTGTTGCCGGATTGAGCCGCAATAGCCTTATCTATATAGGGTCTTTCCTGGCTATTCCGTTGGTGGCATTGATATTCAATATCAATAGGGAGCTCTCGATTATCCTTTTGCTAACCAGTTTATTGATCCTGGCTTATCTGATTTATTCGGCAGTGTCTATGAAGAATAAAAAAGAAGGTCAACGCCTGCTGGTAGTTACAGTCCTTTTCTTTTTCCATACCACTTTCTGGGCTCTTTTTGAGCAGGCAGGAGGATCATTGACTTTGTTTGCAGCTCGCAATGTAGATCGAGCAATAGGGGGGGCGGAAATTCCTGCCTCCATGTTTTTAAGCTTGAACCCCTTCTTCATCATGATTTTAGCGCCGCTCTTCTCTTGGATGTGGATCAGACTCCGGCAATCAGAAAAAGAGCCGAGTACCCCTATGAAGTTTGTTTTAGGGCTTTCCCAACTGGCGCTGGGCTACGTCTTTATTGTGCTTGGGGCTCGATTCTTTGTCGGCGAGGATGGTTTAGTTCCCCTGGTTTTTTTAGTGTTGATGTATTTGTTTCACACTACCGGCGAATTAAGCTTAAGTCCAGTGGGATTATCCATGATCACCAAATTATCGCCAGCACGAAGAGTTGGGTTTGTAATGGGAGCCTGGTACCTATCTATATCATTAGCCAATAGTCTTGCCGGCGCTATCGGAAAATTTTCGGCGGTAGAAAATCTTCCTGAAAACCCCACTGTGTTTGAAACCCTTAATTTGTATACCGAGTCCTATATGATCTGGGGGATTGGCGCTGTTATGGGTATGGCGACTCTACTATTACTTTTAGTACCAATGTTGCGGAGATGGATGCATGGCATCCATTGATTCCAATGTGGAATTGAATGGAGCAGATTTATTTGAATGTATAAATGAGTAAGAAATCATATGGAAGTCAACTTTCGGAATTTAAATATCCTTTTCCTGGCTTTGTTATTGGGGCAATTACTGTTTGCTGGCGTAGCCTATTTTCTCAACATGGATAAGGATCCAGCAGAAGCCGCCATGAAAAATGCAGATTTTGCGATCCTGGTGCCAGGGGCTTTACTAGCCGGTTTTTTGGGAGCCTACCTGTTGGATAAAGCTCAGGCAAACAAGGCTCCTGTCAAGGGAACCCCAGAGGAAAAATTGACCCATTATCGAACAAGCTTAATCATCCGATTAGCTCTGATGGAAGGTGCCAACTTCCTGGCTATCATTGCCTATTTTCTCACACAAGAAAATATCTACTTGGTTTATGCAGCCCTTGGAATTGGGGCTTTTGTGATGTTTCGGCCCACCATCAGCCAATTTTCGCAACGATACCATGTTAGCGGAAAAGAATTGGAACAACTCACCTCCTAGTATTGTCCCAAGCTGCTCGAACTTTCTGTTTGCTTTGGGCAGGTACCCTTAAGCCCAGCTGATTTTTTTGGGAAAGAACCTTGAAATGGAGCGTCCGGTTTTTCCAATGCCTGAATCGGAAGAGGAGGTATTTTCAAGATCAAAAGTTCTATATTTTGGGAAACTCCAACTTAATTCGGGCACTGGTTACAAAAACCCTATTGGGAGGTATATTTTTACTTACAATTATCAACACTCCTCAGGCGCAGGATACATTGGCGCGTTCTGACGCGAAAAGGGATTTTAGAAGAATCGAAATTCTACCTGCTATAAGCTATACCCCGGAAACCAAATTGACCTTGGGGGGCTGTTGAAATCTATTATTTAGATCTATTCAGAGGAGATAGTCCTACGCAAATATCAAATATTCAGTTCCTGGCGATTTATACTTTGGCCAACCAGATGTCTATCGCAGGGAGTGCAGAAGTTTTCACAGATGGGAATCGCTAGGGGTTTAGGGGCATTACTTTTTTTGACATCTACCCCGACCGCAATTATGGCCGCAGCAATACTGCTACTGCATTCGTAGAAGAGAGAACAGGGGAAAGTGAATTTGATACCCTAAATTATTTGAGGTACAATTCGAATCGATTTAATTTCTCACCCCAAATTCTTAGACAGGTATGGCCTTCTTTTTATGTCGGGGTAGAAGGAGAGCTCGATTATTTAACCCGGGTCCGGGTGATTCCTGATGATTGGAGGTATTTGAATGCCGATTCGGTTTCAATAACCGAATTGCCCGTGGAAGGTTTGCAAGTTGGTTTGGGTGTGGCCCTGCTGTATGATACACGTGATTATGTGTTAAATCCACTCTCCGGGACCTTCATTTCCTTTCGCGCTTTATTTTTTGGGCCAGGGGTAGGAAGTGATTTTCGGTATCAGAATGTGCGCCTGGATGCTCGCCATTATCTGAATACCTTTCGAAATCAAACTCTGGCGCTTCGGTTTTTATTGGATAGTAGGTTCACCTCCAAAGCGAATGGGATCCCAATACGTGGCCTTTCTCGAGTAGGTGGGCCCCAATTTCTCAGAGGGTATTTCAGGGGGACCTTCCAGGATAATCATATGTTGGCCGGCGAAATTGAATATCGATTACCATTTTGGAAGGAATCGGATACGGCACCTTTCTGGCAACTTTGGCGCCGCTTGGGCATAGTCACTTTTGCAGGTGCTGCCCAGGTAGCAGAATCCTGGGATCACTTTAGAGGAGATCGTTTCCGTGTGGCAGTAGGGGGTGGTTTGCGAATCTTGCTTAATCGGGAGTCCCGTGCAAACATTCGAATCGATTATGCTTTTGCGTTGGCACCTAATTCCAATGGACCAGGAAGAAAACAATCGGGCCTATATTTCTATTTGGCTGAAGCTTTTTAAGTGGTTGTACATTGCCTGGATTGAGAACAGGCCTTCAATCATTTTAAAATGGTATAAAAAGGTAGACAAAAAATGTAGTTGATTGATTGGCCTCATTACAGGAGAAAGCGCTGCCCAAATCCCTATCTACGTTTTTTAGATCAACGATTAATTCTTGCACCATCAGGCAGCAAAGGCAATTACTGCAACTGATATCTGACCACAAAACCTCCAGCTGTATCGATCCGTGGGAAACCAGTGGAGACTTTGGGTTCGCTTCGCTGGTAGGTAACAAAAAGGCGAACGGAAAAATCTCGACTTACCTGATATTCGATCGTAGGCGAGATAGATAACAAATAGTTTCCTCGGGTCGGCTCTACCACATCCTGATCCAGCAAATGATTGAAGGTAATATCATCCCGTAGAGAAAAATTAAAGTCAAAATTCAGATCCCGGGTGCCTTGCTGTTGTCGTCGATTCTGAGGCGGATTCTGTCCATTGTTGCCATCCTGTGTAGCTCCGGAATTAAAAAGGTTTACATTTCGTAAAATGTATCCGAAACTAATAATTAACTCCTTAGATCGGGTTTCCGTTAATTGGTTGCCTACTATGCTGAGGGCTAATGTCCTCAGCTGTTTATATTCTCCGGAAATGCTCATACCATTTCGAAGGGTGGCATTGATCCCGACCAGAGGTACAAATGACTCATTGATGACTACGTTGGGTAATTCTAGTCTTGCGAAGAAGTTCCCATTGTCCGGGTTTACCGGATTTGGATCTCCTTCTGCTATCCCATTCAGGTATCTGATACCGGTATTGAATGAGTTGACCGTAAGGGTTGACCTGTAGTTGTGATTAATTTGAAACTGCTGGAAAATCTTGTCTAATCCTGGAATTCGGCTAAGGCCATCGTAGTTTATTGTCCAATTAAGCCGTGGAAAGAGATCGAAAATATCCAACTTGACTGAATTGGGATCTTGCTGGGTATAGGCAGCGATAAAGGCAGGTATGATCACATCCTGTTGGTATCGGCCATAGCCGAAGGTATACCCTTGCGCTGCAAGAATTGAATCCGAGTGCACGCCTGTTCCCAATCGCTGGGAGATCACAACTCGGTTGTTTTCGAAATCCCGGAAAATCTGGCGGATTTGAGTATCACTATCCTGGAAAAGGGTGTTTAGGGCCGAATAGGTTATGGTCATTGAACCAAATTGCTTGGGAATTTGATGCTGGAAATCCACTCCATTGGGGTCGAAGTTTTTGTAAAATTCAGTATGGTTTTCAGTGAAACTCTTCCGCATTTCAAATTCGATCCTAAGGTCATTGAAGGGCTCCAGAGTCAATCGCCCATCCCAATTCTGTGTGTATCCCTGAAACACTTCCCGATTAAGGTATACACTTTCCGTCAGCCATCCTTTTTGTTGTGCTTGAAATAACCAGTCTGCGTCCGTATTGTACTCATCGGTTCTCAAAAGGCGAATCCTGGGCTGATAACCTGCTACAAATCCCCATCCCGGGGCTTCCCAACCGGGAGCTAAGCCAAGGATATTAGAGCTTGGCAAATAACCGGGCAGTATGGTTTGAAACTGTTCCTGGAAGTTAAACCGAAGGTTTCGGATCATTAAAAAAGGCCGGAGTAAAAGTCGTACCGCTGGAGACAGACCTTGGTTTTCATTATTGCCTGAATTATTTCGATTGGGCCGTCGGTTGGATCTGGCACCCTGGTCAATTTGCCTGAGAAGACTAATCTTGCTGTAGATCTGATCGAATCGGAAATCGAGATTGATTTGTCGGTTTTGACTGTTTTGGATTACATTTCCAAGGCTGTCCACATTTAAAGCGGCGGCACTCCAGGAATAGTCTGCCTGGTATAGGGCACGTGCTTGTATCCAATCGAGGAAAGGAAGGTAGCGAATAGGAATATCCCAGCTCACCCTAAAATTATGCCTGTAATTTTTGTTCCGACCAAAACGCCGGATGTTATTCCAGATGCTATCTCGAATAAACTGGTCAGGATCAATTCCCAAGTTTGGATTCTGTTCTACAAAACGGCGCACTTCAAATTCGTCCGGCTCATCAATAACCGCATTATTGACCGCGTTGAAGTTAAATTTTATGGATCGGGCGAGATCCCAGATCAGATCATAGTTTCGGTCCCAAGTAAAGCTCTTGTTGTAAAATGTGCTGAATAGTTCAGGAAGATCTGTATTCCGGTACACGGTAATATTCCGGTTCCGATCCATTCGGGTGCTAAATGCAAAGCTATTGGGTAAAGGATTAATATTCAGGGTTGATAGCCAACGAAGCGCACTGCCTTGGATCTTTTTGAAGGGTTCTATATAGGTTACTTGCCTGCTGTAGTTGTAATCCAGGACGGCAGTATGCCGCTGCTGTTTAGAGGATTCAATGATAGGATCTCGGTGCTCCGTATTCGTATATGCATAGGAAACACTTACATTCTCAATATCCCAGGGTTTCGGTTTGGTATTGTTATTGGTTCTAACCTTTCGGACATTAGTCAGATTGACAGATTTGATGGTGGTTACATCTTGGGCTGACTGACGGATCGAATCTCGTTCTTGCCCCGGGTCGGCAGCATCCAATTTGTCTTGGAGGATAATATCAAGGTCGTAGGGATCGAATTCGGGAGAGCTTCTGCTTTGAGACACTTGTCCAAAGAAAGGCAGGTTAATGCCCCAGCGTTGAGGAAAAAACTTACCAAGCTGAAGCTGTGTGGAAAAGTCAAATCCAAATAAACTTTCCCGAGCGCGTTCTTGCACTTTTTGATTAATTGCACCAAAGCCAATCGAACTGTAATTACCCGCCAGCGTAACGGTTCCAAAGTCGGCCAGTTTCATATCCATCCGCGCAATGGCAGCCATTCCACCCCGCTCATCCAGTCCGGATAATCGCATTTCGTTCACCCACACTTCAGCTCCGGTTGGATCAATCTGCGAGCCTTGAAAGGGGTTGCGAATGCCGATCATGGCAATTTTGACAAAACCCAGGTTGGGATTTCCTTTGACGCTGATTCGGTGTTGAAGCTCAGGGTCCCTGCCGTCGATTAGCTTGGAATATTCCATTCCCAGGGCAGCTCCAGCTTCATTTCGCTCCAGTTTGAGATCAGTTAGGATTTTCAGAGCAAAGTCAAATTCGTTTTCATCCCGCCATACTTCCCGTTTATATTCATCGTCAATCGCGGTCAATCCGGCCAAATTCTCCACATCAGACATGACCAGAGGGATCTCGTATTCGTAGTAATTATCTGTAAAGTCACTTCCCAATCTCAGGAAGACAGTCAATCCACCGTCCGGAACCTCATCCGGAACTCCGTTTCGGAATAGCTCTTCGGCATGCACAAACATGCGAAGCTGTTCATATACCCGAAAATCCAGGTTTATGGTTTTGAATACCTCGACGGAAGCAGAATCCTGGAGACAATCTACCTTCAGACTCAAGGACTGCTCGTTCTGAAGCGCATTAAATACCCCGACTGTTTGTTCTCGTTGGATACCTAGCGGTAATACGTAATTGAAGGGTTCCCGACTGGCATTTTGCTCAATGTTTACGGCATCAATTACAAACTCTCCAGGGGTAGCATCTGTACATTCCAGAGGCTTATCGGTAAGCCTTCTGGTGTAATCCCGCCACTGATTCCTCACCAGCTCCAAGGTGGCAAAACGCAAAGTGGTGCGCGTTTCAAATCCGCGCATGTACATCCGCATGAAACGAATGGATCGAAAATCAACGATCCCTCCAACACTTCTTTTTTGGTTGGTATTTAAGGGTATACGGAATCGGTACCACACCCGGCCGTTATCTGCCTCTTGTCGGTCGGTGATAAATGGGGTGCGGCTTTCATCGATTAGGCGTGTCCCAGGCAGATTGGTTAATGGAATTTCATATTGAAAGTATGCCTCTGCCTCATTTAGGGAGAAGTCGTTGTTAAGGTCTTCGGCATCCGGGAAGTTAGTGTAGGCACTGGTAAAGGTAGTGCCCGAATTAACGGGAGCATTTCCCTCTGGATTGTTAAACCTGAAGTAACGATCAAAAATACCGTCCTCATCCGTAAAGATGCCATCTCTATAGTACCGGTAGTCATCATTGGAAGGGTCTTGACCTACTCTCTCACCCGCAGGCGGATTGACAGCCGATATAGAATTGACGTAATCCTGGAATTGAACGCGCTCATTTTCGTTGTTCAATCCGTCAAGACCAAGGTCTTGTTCTGCTCGGGAGGCCGGATCGTTATCAAAGGCATTTACAACTTGTTGGGTAACTGGTACAAGGCCCCAGGCGGTAGAATCTACACGGCGCTCGGGATTGGTGGGGCCAGGTAAGCCGTTTTCAAAGAACTTTCTAGAGTCCCTCAGAATATCTTCCGAAATGTTACCCAAGTTGATATAAATTGAACCCTCCAGACGGTCGGCATCCGGATTGGGTAGAGAAGGGTCATTCGGATCCAGGAAAGGGCTCAGCATCCAGAATTCGACGTACTCTATGTTAGCTGCCTGAAAGTCGTTATTAGGCAAATCACGCATGATTCCTCCCCAACGGGTCTGTGGGGCATTCAGAATGATGGAATCCCCAATAAAAGAAACACCTTGGGTAAAGCCATCTAGCCCTCCCGGCTGATCAAAATTGTAGGGCCCTCGAGCTCCAGGTTCGAAAGTAAGATCCAGCGTTTGGATATTCGGAAGCTGATCAGGAGTTAAAATCAGGTTAGGGAATACTTCGATTTGGGGAACTTCACTCGTGTATGGATTTTGGTTGTCATCTCCTCTCCGGGCTACCGGATCCACCACATACCAACTCAGCTTAGCCCGGTTTGCACCGGATACCAGATTATTATTTTCAGATGATTCCGGAAAGAGTGGGTTGTTATTCATGGCATCGTTCTGGGGTACACTGGCCAGTGCCCACCGATTGACCGGGATTCGGATATCAAAGCCATTGGCACTTCCCTCAAAGTCGTCAATGTAAACCAATCCACCTCGATCATCCCCATTTTGGTTGATAGCTCTGGAGTGGCCGGGCTGTATGAAGGCAGCCTCTGCAGAGACATTAATACTAGAGGGCTCCTTGGTGGAGATGAAAGGTATGGCATCCACTGCCTTGGTAAGCCAGGGAGCTTCGCGGCTCAGGTTCAAATCGACTCCATAGATCCTGTTGTTAATTGGATCATCGCCCACGTTGACTTTCTGGGTAAAAGGCCGTTCGAAAAGGCGTAGATAGGTACCGCCGATCGTGAAGTTTTCGTCAATCTCATAATCTGCACGTATTCCGAACATCGTCTGGTTCTGAAATCCAAAAAGGGTGTTATCCTCGTACGAAACATTGATGGGAATGCCTGAATTTAGAATTGCCTCATTCAGGATTCGAACCCGTCCAATATTATAATCTACTTCAAAGTCAATACCTTCCGTCAACTGTTGACCTCCTGCAGTCACCTGGACGGACCCCCTGGGTATGTTGAAAGCACCTAGTGAAATTTCGGATGAGACACTTGATTTGTATTCTCCGCGAATGGTATATCGGTTTCGCTCCTGAAATTCCTGAGCCCGGAAAAGCGTAGAGTCATACAGCTCCTGGAAGAGGTACCGATCATGAAACTCCGGTTCGATTATTTCTGCCAAAGAAGAGCCAAAGGGTTCGAGCAATGGAAACAGAACTCGACCGTTGGTAGGGTTGATAGTTACACCCGGGACAAAATCAAATACACCGTCTGGCTGAGGATCGCCCTGCACATTCAAGATATCTAGGTTGAGCAATCGTAGCCAAGGGAATCCACCGAGTTCGGCCTCTGCAGGGTTTTCGGGAAAAAATCGCTTCTCTCCTTCCCCTGGATCTTCGTAGAAGACATCGAGCATGAAATCCTGACGATTGATCTGAAATGCACCCAGGGAGTAGACGTTTTTCATCATCAGATCCCAGGTAGGTACATCGGTACGCTGCACAGTGCTCTTGAGCATTTTTACATAAAGCACCTCTGGTGTAAAGTCAGTGGTATCCGTACCAATATTCTGGACATTGTTTGCCAGATCTCCAATGAAGTAGGTTTTTCCATTGTAGGAATATTCGAGGGCAACACCGAGTACCTGATCGGGCCTCACATTGATGTTGAGCGAGATGTAACCCAGTTCCGGATGAAAAGTGAATTCGGAGGGATCTAACCTTCGAGCGCTAACTCTTTCAAAGTCTCTGGTTTGTTGCAGTCCGAATTCATTCTCCAAGATGGCCACTGTCCGGTCAATCCTGCTTACATCTGGGTTGGCTTTCAGGCGAGGGTAAAGATCGTTTGCGTTGTTATCGGGTAAGGGTATCTGGCCGGTAATATCAAAGTCTACGGGAGTGGAATTGATCTGACCTGGATTAACCAGGTCTTCAGGTTCGCCAAGGTCTGCAAATGCCACAATATCACGAACATCTTCTGTTGCATTTCGATCGTTGGTAATCCAGACCTGTAAATTTTCTACCCGAAAGAGACTATTGATTTGAGGCAGGTTATCCAGAGCCGGCTCGAAGGTCTTTCGATTAAAAAATGTGAAGAAGAAATGCCGGTTCTCATCATATTGATCGGCCTTAACCGCAAATTGTTGAAGTTGACTCCCGCCTTGTATTTGAATGTTTTCCCGTTGAGAACGCTGCTGCGAAATAAGGCCAGTCAAACGCAGTCGACCGAATTGAAGTTCTGTTTTAAAGCCAAACAGACTTTGAGTTCCTTGAATCAGGCTTCCTCGTAATGGGAAGCTGATATTTCCAGCTTCAATCTTTTTGATGATCTCGTCTTCTGAAAACTGGTCGCTGTTGTAGTTGATCTTGATCTGATTATCAAAATCAAAGGTGGCGTTGGTATTGTAATTAATGCCTAGGTTTAGCTTTTCACCGATTTGCCCGGTTACATTCATTTGAATGTTCATATCGAAATCAAAGCCTCCAGTGCGCCGCTGACGTTCTGTCAGGATGGGATTCTCTACGCGCTGAAAATCTACACCCAGGGTAAGGTCAATGGTCCCTCTTGGATCTATTTTTATGGTAGAGCCTCCAAAAAGGCGATCCAGCAAACTGCTTTGGACATCAATTCGGGCAAGCGGGTCGGTTGCACTGAACCCATCTGCAAAAGATATCCCGGCCAATTGATCGAAGTACGCTTTTTCCTGTTGCTTCCGGATGTAATCCCAGTATTCCTCGTAAGTAAGATAGGTAGGTGGGCGGTAGAAAAAATCACCAATCTTTTCGGTTATAATATACTGACCACTTTCTGGATCGAATTCAACGTTTTTTTCAATAGCAGCCGGATCGTTAAGATCGAATGGATTCCGGGTAGGGTTGGTAAGGAAGTTTCCATATCGAGGTTCGACTGGAACAGTATCGGTTTCGTGCTGAAGTTCTTCAAAGGCGAAAGGGTCAGCATCCAGGCTGAGATTTGTCGTATTGGTTCCGGAGGCTGCTGCTATCCAGGCTCCCAAAAAAAGTAAGGGAAAGAGTACTCGGCTCATAGTTTTTCGCTATCGGGATTTTCCCAGTCGCGCTGATGTGTGAACAGACGACGTGAAGCAGGTGTTGTTTAAGTATCTTTTTGTTGTTGCTTAAGGTGAGAATGATAGTTTGACCGTTTTCCATCGTTTGTGAAACTAACAGACAGATGTACCGGCCTATTGTCTCAGTAGTAAGCTTTTGTCAAGAAAGTTGCTTTAATGCTTCTTTAATTAGAATTTCCACTCCATCTATTTCAGGTTTTTCCTTTATTGTTCTATTTACTGCCCGCTGTACTTGTACTTTGTTAAACCCCAAGGCAATTAAGGCAGAAATAGCTTCTTGTCTGTAGGGAGATGTAGTCAATGCTGTTGGATCGGTAGTTGGCTCGATGCCCTCCTTTACCAACTTGTCTTTCAAATCAAGAATGATCCTCTTGGCAGTTTTCGGACCTATTCCTTTGACTTTTTTAAAGGTGTCTACCTGTTCATTCACAATGACTGCCTTAATCTCCTCAGGCTGCATAGAAGAAAGTATCAGACGAGCTGTATTAGGCCCTATTCCGGATACGGAAATCAAATGCCGGAACAAACTGCGCTCTCCATCTTCGGCAAAACCATAAAGCGTATGGCTATCTTCTTTGATGTGGAGATGGGTAAGGAGACGGGCTCGGTCCAACTTCTCAATCTTCCCATACGTGAATAAACTGATGTGAAGGCCGTATCCAATTCCCCCTACTTCAAGAACTAGATAAGTCGGACTTTTCAACTTGATCTCACCGGTTATATAATCGATCATTCGAACAAATAGCAGCTTTTTTGCTCCTGTTTAGGAACCAAAAGTAGCCAATATGGGGGAATGGGCAAGTCCATAGAGGCAAAGCTGACGGTATCTTTATCTTTGCCGGAAAACCATCTGGAATGAAAATATTGATCCTGGGCAGCGGCGGACGCGAGCACACTTTTGCCTGGAAGATTGCGCAGAGCCCCCGTTGTTCTGAGTTGTTTATTGCACCTGGTAATGCTGGGACGAGGGATCTTGGCACTAACGTTCCGCTTAATCCAAATGCTTTTCCAGAGGTGGCCACCTTTGCTCTTGAAGAGGAAATTGATATAATACTGGTAGGGCCGGAAGACCCACTGGTCAATGGTATTTATGATTATTTCCAGTCCCATGATGAGCTTCAAAACATCAAAGTTTTTGGACCTTCCAGGTCTGGAGCTCTATTGGAAGGAAGCAAGGCCCATGCCAAAGAGTTTATGGGGCGACACCAAATTCCCACGGCTGCCTATCGCGAATTTTCTATCGAACAGTTGGAGGAAGGGTTAGCGTATATTGACCTGCAGCCAACGCCGATTGTGCTAAAAGCTGATGGTTTGGCAGCAGGTAAAGGAGTGTTGATTCTGGAGGAAAGAGCCAATGCAAAGGAGGAATTCAAGGCAATGCTGGATGGTAAATTCGGAGAGGCAGGACATAAAGTAATTGTTGAAGGGTTTCTCGATGGAATTGAGTTCAGCGTATTTGCTGTTACAGATGGACAAACGTATCAGTTACTGCCGATTGCCAAGGACTACAAACGGATTGGAGAAGGGGATACCGGCCTGAACACCGGGGGGATGGGCGCTGTATCTCCGGTACCATTTGTGGATGAGGAACTGCTATCTAAAGTGAAACAAAGGATTATTGAACCCACCATATCAGGGATACAAGAAGAAGATATGGACTACTTGGGGTTTGTTTTCTTCGGGCTAATGAATGTTCAAGGTGATCCCTATGTTATTGAATATAACTGTAGGATGGGAGATCCGGAAACCGAGGTGGTCCTACCCAGGCTTCGCACAGATTTGGTAGAATTGATGGAGGCTACCCTGCGGGGTAACCTCCATCAATTGGAGGTCGAATTTGACGATCGCTCAGCAGCTACGGTGATTTTGGTATCGGGAGGGTATCCTGGGGCTTACGAGAAAGGGCATGTGATTCACGACCTTGGGAATCTTAAAACAAGTCTCGTTTTTCATGCGGGCACAACGGATCAGGGCGATGCGGTAATGACTAGTGGAGGACGAGTTTTGGCCCTGACGTCTCTTGCGGATTCTATCCCAGAAGCTTTGGCTGTCTCCTATGCTAATGCATCCAAGGTTCGTTTCGAAAAAATGTATTACCGGAGGGATATCGGTTTTGATCTTTAAGCAGAGCAATGAGATATACGGTTCGGGAGATTGCGCACATGATGGGTGGGAGGTTAGTTGGAGTAGATGGAGACGTGGAAATACGAAAGCTGTCTATCGATAGCAGGCGGTGGAATAAGGACTGCTGTACTCTTTTTGTTGCTTTGCGCGGACCCCGACATGATGCACACCACTTCATCAAAGAATTGTATGAACAAGGTCAGCGGTTCTTTGCGGTAGCAAGGTATTTTCCCATTTCTTCATTTCCGGAAGGTACTTTCATTCAGGTATCGGATACCCTTGAAGCATTCCAACGATTGGCCACTCGGCATCGGTCCTCCTTTACATATCCGGTTATAGGTATCACGGGCAGTAATGGAAAAACGGTGGCCAAAGAATGGTTGCACCAATTGCTTCGGCCAGACTTTTCAATTGTACGAAGTCCCAGAAGCTACAACTCGCAGGTTGGTGTTCCATTATCGGTTATGGGGATGGAGCAGAATCATAACCTGGCTATTTTCGAAGCCGGAATTTCCCTGCCTGGCGAGATGTCAAAACTGGTCCGCATAATACAGCCTGAAATCGGAATTCTAACTAATATCGGAGATGCACATGATGAAGGCTTTTCCAGCCGTCTGGAAAAGATTCAAGAAAAATTAAAATTGTTTGAGCAGGCTGAACGGATTATTTGTAACACCACAGATAAAAGAGTCTTACAGCTATTGGCAGCAATGGGGAAAAAACCTATAACGTGGTCTCTGAATGGAGAAGCAGATCTGCAAATCCAAAGCCATTTAGGACATTCTAATGCGAGCACCCAACTTATAGCTGATTATCGAGGCAGGCGTTTACGAGCAACTGTGCCTTTTACAGATCAGGCGTCCCTGGAAAATGTAGCCTGTTGTTGGCTTGTGCTTTTAGAATTGGGCGTTTCCGGGGAGGAAGCCGTTCGACGGCTCCAATTCCTCGAGCCTATTGCTATGCGATTGGAATTAATAGAAGGGGAAGGAGGCTGTCGTTTGATCAATGATTCTTACAACAGTGACTTAACTTCTTTATCCATTGCCCTGGACTTTATGGATCAGCAGGCAATATCCGGAAAACGCACCTTGATCCTCTCCGATATTGAGCAAACCGGCCGCTCTGTGCAAGAACTTTATAAAGAAGTAGCTGCCATGGTTTATCGTCGGCAGGTGGATCGATTGATTGGTATTGGTTCTGATATTCGAAGTATTAGACAGTATCTGAATCCGTGTGTAGAATTTCAATATTATCCGGACGTTTTGGCTTTGTTAAAAGCCGTAGATAACATTCATTTTTTCCAAGAAACCATTTTGATCAAGGGAGCACGCGTGTTCCAATTTGAAAAAATTACCCGCAGGCTTGCCCGCAAACAGCACCAGGCTGTGTTGGAGGTCAATTTGACTGCCATGATGGAAAACCTGACCAAGTTTCAATCTCGCCTTCATCCTGCTACCAAGTTGATGGTAATGGTTAAAGCATCAGCATATGGTACGGGAAGCGAAGAAGTAGCGAGAATGTTGGAATACCATAAAGTTGACTATCTAGCGGTCGCTTACACAGACGAGGGGGTGCAGTTGAGAGAAGCGGGTATTCAATCTCGTATTTTAGTGCTGAATCCAGACCCTGAAGACTGGTCAGTTTTGTTTCAATTCAATTTGGAACCTGAAATTTACAGTCTGGAATTGCTGGATAGCTTTTTGAACTATTCCAGGACCCAGCCTTCAGCACTGCCTATTCATCTTAAACTGGATACGGGTATGAATCGCTTGGGATTTGCAGGTTCAGCAATGGACGCCTTATGTCTTGTGCTTCAGAAAGAGCCAATACTGAGGGTAGCTAGTATCTTTTCACATCTTTCAGCCGCAGAAAATCCAGCTGAAGATCCTTTCACTGTTCAACAGATCTCCGAATTTTCAGATAGGGCAGCACAACTTTCGGCTATTTTGGGATATGTTCCAGCCAGGCACATCCTAAATACGGCTGGAATAATACGGTTTCCGCAATACCAATTTGAAATGGTGCGTTTGGGCGTAGGAGTGTTTGGGGTGAATCCGGTGTTGGAATCGGACTTGGTGCTGCGCCCGGCGATCAGTCTAAAAGCAAGAATTGCTCAATTAAAAAACCTCAAACCCGGAGATACGGTGGGATACGGACGGCTGGGCAGGATAGACAAACCTACGAGCTTGGCAATTATCCGGATTGGGTATGCAGATGGTTTGTTGCGAGTAGCCGGCAATGAAGCTTATGAACTTGTTATCCGAGGAAAAAAAGCTCCGATTCTCGGCAACATCTGTATGGATATGTGTATGGTAGATGTTAGTAGCATTGAAGATGTAGAGGTAGGTGATCCTGTTGAGGTATTCGGACCAAAGCAGCCAATTGAAAACTTGTCAAAAATCCTGGATACGATCCCCTATGAGGTACTTACGAATATTTCTATGCGCGTCAAACGGTTATATCTACAGGAGTAAATGCAGTTTCGACAGTTGAATATTTCTATTTTTGCGCTGATTTTTGCCCCCAACAAAAGCAAATCTTGTTTCCGTATGGTTAAATACGCCCTTTCTATCCCAATTATCTGCTGTCTATTCTGGGGACATTGCCTTGCCCAAAACGACAAATCCTATTTATTCAAAGTAGATGGCCAGGAGGTACCAATTTCGGAATTTGAATACATCTATGGCAAAACAGGAGGAGACGAGGCTACCTATGATGAAAGCTCCTTGCGCGAATACCTGGATTTGTATATCAATTTCAAACTGAAGGTCCAAAAGGCAAGGGAAATGCGCCTAGATACCATTGCAGCCCTTAATCGAGAACTTGCCGGATACCGACGCCAATTGGCTGATTCCTATTTAATGGATCAGGAGGTCACCGATAAATTGATTGAAGAGGCTTACACCCGACAACAGGAGGATGTAGATATAAGCCATATTCTTATCAAACTGGCACCAGGTGCGGATGCTGTTGCTGAGCAAGCTGCCTTGGAAAAAATTGCGACAGCTAAAAAGCGCATCGAGAAAGGAGAAATCTTCGAGGAAGTTGCTCTGGCAATGTCAGATGATCCCTCTGTTAAAAGTAACAAGGGGCGGATCGGATTTGTCACCGCTCTTTTTCCAAATGGGTTTTACGATCTGGAAACAGCTGCCTACCGTCAACCGATTGGCGAGGTAGGCGAACCCGTACGCACTCGCTCAGGATACCACCTCGTATTGGTGAATGGGAAAAGACCGGCTTATGGTGAAGTAGAGGTGAGTCATATTCTGATCAGAAAGCCAAAAGAAGGAAACACTCAAGGAGTTAAATCCAAAATCGACAGTATATACGCTCTTCTAAATCAAGGTGCTGATTTCGAGACTTTGGCTCGTCAATTATCGGAAGATCGGAGGACGGCTACCAACAATGGTTATCTCGGTTTTTTTGGAATCAAGCGTTATGAACTCGCTTTTGAAGAAGCAGCATTCGGAATTAAAGAAGATGGTGAATTTAGCGAACCGATCGAAACATCAGCAGGCTGGCATATTATCAAGCGGATCAGTCGAAAAGGGATACAACCATTCCCAATTTCAAAGCGTCGTTTAGAAGCAGCCATCAAAAGAGATGCGCGCTATACCAAGGCACAGGACGCCTTGGTGAATGCTATTTTGGAGCAGGGCGATTACCAGCTCGAAGAAGAAGTGCTGGATCAATATGCCAACAACATGACCGATACTTTCTTTACGGTCAAATGGAAGCCAACAAAATTGGAAACTGTTCCAGTACTATTCAAGCTGGGTGGGCAAGCTGAACGTCTGAATGCTTTCCAGGCGTTTCTGCAACAATCGACGCGGCAGCGGCTAACGCTCAAAGGGAAGAAGACTCCTTCAGAGGCGGTCAGAAGCCTATTTGAAGCTTATTTGAAAGACTATTGCCTGAAATATGAAGAAGGCCAACTGGAAGAAAAGTATCCGGAATTCAAAGCCTTGATGAGGGAATACGAGGAAGGTATACTCTTATTTGAAGCTACCAAGATTCAAGTTTGGGATAAGGCTGCTCAGGATACCTCTGGCTTAGAAGCCTTTTATAAAACGATAAAGGGGAAATATAAGTGGGAAGAGCGCGTCAGGCTAACCAAATTCAGCTTCCAAAAAGCTCCTCCAGCCACCAAAATAGAACAAGTGCGGCAAGACGTAGCCGAACTGACCGAAGATGGATTGTTTGGCACCTTTGGAGGTGAAAACGAAAACCTGGAAGTTACAACCGAAACCTTGGAAAAATCAAAGCTGGGAGCTATTTCCGGCCTTCGTTTGGAGGAAGGATATTTGACGGAGCCCAGCAAGACGAATGAGGGGGGAGTCGTGTTTTATCGGGTTGAAGAAATTCTACCGGCCTCAGATAAAAAACTGGATGAAGCAAGGGGCTACATTATCGCTGATTACCAAGATCAGTTGGAAAAAGAATGGATTCAACAACTCAAGAAAGAATATCAGGTAGAAATTAATGAGGAGGCTCTCAAATCATTGATAGGAAAAGAAAAAGTCGATCAACCTGAACGATAGTTTAGGTTTGGACATAAAGTGGGATAAACATCAAATGAGGAGTTGGTACCTTTTTATTGTTGGTGTGTTGTTAATCACATCCTGTGATTCCTCCCCTGTAGGAACCGAGAGGGAGGATGTATTGGTGGCCAGGGTATACGATAAGACCCTGTATATGTCTGAATTAGAGGGTATGTTTCCCTTGTCTGCAACGGCTGTAGACACGCAAAATATAGTTCAGTCCTATGTAAATCGATGGATTCGGGAGGCTCTCTTGTTGCATGAAGCGGAGCGAAATGTTCCCGGCGATTTAAATATTGATCGCCTAGTTGAAGACTATCGGGCATCGTTACTAAGACACTCTTTTGAGGAGCAGTTGATTGCTGAAAAAATGGATTCAACTGTGACTAAAGAGGAATTCCTGGCTTTTTATGAGGAAAATAAAGAACAGTACCAGTTAGAGACTCCGATCATCCGCTGTTATTTTATAAAGGTACCTCAGCCAGTACCTAATTTACAGGAGCTGCGACGGTTGTGGAATAACAGCGAAAATCCGGAAGATTTGGAAGCATTGATCAAATATTGTAGCCAATATGCCGAAGCGCATATCCTGGAGGATAGTAGTTGGCATAAGGTTGATGACATTGCTTTACAGTTACCAAAAGGAACATTGACCAGGGAGAATGTGGGCAACAGGAGAGTGCAAAGTCTGGGTAATGATGACTACCTGTATTATCTAAGGATCTTTGAAGTAAAAAAGGACAAAGAAATTTCTCCACTCTCCTTTATTAAGGATCAGGCCAGACGGGCAATCTTACATGCCAGGAAAGTCGAGTTATTGGAACAACAAAAATCAGAGCTCTACGAGCGGGAAATACGCTTGGGTAATATTAGGACCTACTATTGAATAAGGTATTAGCGTTAAGGTAAAATCAGAGCAGAGATGAACATCTACAATTCAATACGTGCATTCGGAATAGTTGCTTTAGTGCTGACGTGTACTTCTGTCTTCTCCCAATCTCAGGTAGTCGACAAGGTAGTAGCTGTTATTGGGGGGGAAGTAGTGTTATTAAGTGAAATAGAAGAACAGGTTTCCTTGATGTCTGCTCAAAGTGGAGGTAGAGTCCCTGAAGATGTTCGTTGCCAGGTTCTGGACGGACTTCTGGTGAATAAATTAATGCTGAATCAGGCTAAGCTGGATAGTATAGCCGTCACAGACGCAGAGGTAGAAGAGCAATTGGATGCCCGGATCAATCGGATTCTGGACTTCATGAATGGAGACTTGAAGCAATTTGAGGACTATTATGGCCAAACGGTTGGCGAAGTAAAAGCCCAATTCCGGGAAGATTTGAAAAATCAATTATTGACTGAACGCATGCAGGGCGCTATCATGTCCTCCGTTAAGGTTACACCATCAGAAGTAAAATCTTTTTTTGCTTCTATACCAAAGGATAGCCTTCCTTTCTTTAATGCGGAGGTTGAGGTCTCGGAAATTGTCTATAAGCCTAAAGTGAGCGCGGAAGAGCGTACTAAGGCTATTGAAAAAATGGAAGAGATTCGAAAGATGATCCTGGAGGAAGGGGCTGATTTTGCCGATATGGCTAAAAAGTTTTCTCAAGATGGTTCGTCCAGAATGGGAGGCGATTTAGGTTGGGCTCGTCGTGGCAAGTTTGTTCCGGAATTTGAAGCGGTGGCTTTTCGACTGGAGAAAGATGAAATGTCCCGGGTGGTTGAAACCGAGTTTGGTTTTCATCTGATCCAAATGCTTGAAAGGAGGGGAAACTCCATTAGGACCCGACATATTTTAATTAAGCCAGAAATCACTGACGATGACGTCGAAGCAGCATACGAGCATATGGATTCTGTTCGGTTAGCCATTATGCAAGATAGCGTCATCGATTTTTCAACTGCAGTACAGCTTTTTTCGGATGAAGATGTGCAAAGCTATACGAATGGTGGTCGTATCGTAAACCCAATCAGTGGAAATACCTTTTTTGAAATTGGGGATCTGGATCCCGATATCTACTTCGCCATAGATACCATGGAGGTTGGGAAAATTACAGCCCCATTTAAGTTTAGAGGCCCCACAGGTGAGATTTACTATCGGGTGGTAAAATTGGACTCCCGGCAACCTCCTCACAAAGCGGACTTGAGCAAGGATTACTCCAAAATTCAACAGGCAGCACGGGATTCAAAAACCAATAACTACATCAACGATTGGGTTGACGAGAAGGTGGGGGTTACCTATCTCAACATTGATCCCAAGTTCTACGAGTGTAAGTCCATGGCAAAATGGCGGAAATCAATGGCCAGGCCCTAGGTAGGTCTGATCTATAGGTAGCATTTCCGTTCAACCATACTCATTTAGCCTTCAACCCCGGAATTTTTTTCTCCGGGCAATTTAAAGGTGGAGGACTTGCCTGCATACCTCTTCTTCATTTTAACGCCACATCTATTGCTCACAGCATTAAATAGCTGGGTTTAGAGTATTTTAAAGCATGCATTCTTTTGATGTATTGATTGTTGGGGCCGGTATAGTTGGTTTATCAACTGCCTACCAATTAATCCAGGAGCAACCAGGCTTGTCCATTGCAATAGTTGATAAAGAACTAGGGCCGGCAGCTCATCAGACCGGACATAATAGTGGGGTTATTCATTCTGGAATCTATTATAAACCTGGTAGTCACCGTGCCATTAATTGCCGAAAAGGCTACGATCAACTCCTCCAGTTCTGCGAAAGGCATGCAATTCCTTTTGAACGATGTGGTAAAGTAATTGTGGCTTCGAATGCAAAAGAAGCGAAAGTATTACCGGGGATATTAGAACGAGGGAAAGCAAATGGTCTAGAGGGCATCCGAATGATCGGACCGGAAGAAACGCGGGAAAAAGAACCCTTCGTGCAAGTTGAAAAAGCGATTTGGGTCCCTCAAACCGGTATCATTGATTACAAACAGGTGGCTGAAAAATACCTGGAGCTTTTCAGGGAAAATGGCGGGACTTCTTTTTTCAAAGCCAAGGTTAAGGCTATAAAACAAGAAGCAGGGGGTACATGGGTCTCCTTTGGTGAGTATGAAGCCAAGGTAAAACTGCTGATCAATTGTGCCGGTCTCTATGCCGATCAGCTTTCAAATAAGACCGGTATGTGCAAGGATCTTCAGGTTATACCTTTCAGAGGAGAGTACTATGTCCTAAAAAGGGAAAAACAATATTTGGTCAATAACTTGATTTATCCGGTTCCCAATCCTCATTTTCCATTTTTGGGGGTACACTTTACCCGGATGATTAAGGGGGGTATTGAAGCAGGTCCAAATGCGGTACTTGCCTTTTCCAGGGAAGGGTATAGCAGATGGGATATCAACCTAGCCGAGTTAACAAAAACTATCCGATTTTCTGGTTTTCGAAAACTTGCGTTTCAGTATTGGAGAGAAGGACTGGATGAATTGTATAGGTCTTATTCCAAGAAAGCATTTGTGCGTGCCCTGCAAAAACTCCTTCCCGAAATCCAAGCTGAAGATCTGGAAAGAGGAGGCGCCGGTGTCAGGGCTATGGCGGTTAATGCAGAGGGAGAAATGCTGGATGATTTTCTATTTGCAGAAGCCCCTGGGGTGATAAACGTCTGTAATGCACCCTCCCCGGCTGCAACAGCATCCCTTGCTATTGGAGCTGAAATTACTGGCAGAGCAGCCAGACATTTAGAAGGCTGAAATTGCCTACTTTTACCAAGCTAAAATAAGGAACTCGAATGGCAGCGAGCACAATGAATATCCAAATGGTTGACCTCAAAGGTCAATACCGGAAAATCCAGGAACAAGTAGATCAGGCTGTAATGGATGTGATTCGTTCAGGAGCATTCATTAATGGCCCTGCGGTACGGCAGTTCCAGGCAGCGATGGAGGCCTACTTACAGGTGAATCAAGTTATTCCTTGCGCGAATGGGACGGATGCCCTCCAAATTGCTATGATGGCACTTGACCTCCAACCAGGCGATGAGGTCATCGTTCCTGCCTTTACTTATGTTTCCACTGCTGAGGTAATTGCCCTACTTGGGTTGACGCCTATTTTGATTGATGTAGATCCAAATACTTTCAACATTACTGCTGAGTATATTGAAGGTGCCATAACCGAACGCACAAAAGCCATCGTACCGGTCAATTTGTTTGGTCAAAGCTGCGATATGGAATCCATAATGGCATTGGCAGAAAAATATCAACTGTGGGTGGTCGAGGACAATGCGCAGGCAATTGGAGCCGATTACACCTTTTCCAACGGAAAGGTCCAAAAAACAGGTACAATTGGCCATATTGGTTGTACCTCCTTCTATCCCAGCAAGAACCTGGGTGCTTTTGGTGATGGCGGCGCTATTTATTCCAATCATGAGGACCTTGCTGCCAAATGCAGGCTGGTTGCTAACCATGGGCAAAATAAAAGGTATTACCATGCCATAGTGGGAGTGAATTCCAGGCTCGATTCTATTCAGGCAGCTATCTTGAATATCAAATTGGGCTTGTTAGATGAATATGCCGCTGCCAGGCGCCAAGCGGCCGATTTTTATGACCATGCTTTTAAAGGGATACCGCAACTACAGACTCCGGTTCGCGATCCAAAATCCAGCCATGTTTTTCATCAGTATACACTGATTGTCAAAGAAGGCAATCGAAACGAGCTGAAGGAGCATTTGTCTGAAAAAGGAATTCCATCCATGATCTATTACCCCGTAGCGTTAAATGACCAGGAAGCTTTTAAGCAGAGTATTCCGGAGCATTTTGAACGCTTGACAAATACAGATTACCTGATAGATCGAGTTATTTCCTTACCAATGCATACAGAATTAGATCAGGATACTCTAGGTCATATTGTGGATGGTGTTAAGTCCTATTTTTGATATGGAAATAAAGCAGACTTTCTGGGTCCACCCCACGGCTATAGTAGATGAAGGAGCAGAGGTTGGGCAAGGGACCAAAGTGTGGCATTTCTGTCACGTAATGGGAAAAGCTCGAATTGGTGCAGGTTGCAGCTTAGGTCAAAATGTGTTTGTGGCCAATCATGTGGTCCTTGGAGATAAGGTTAAAGCCCAAAACAATGTGTCCATTTACGAAGGTGTTGTATGTGAAGATCAGGTGTTTTTAGGGCCATCCATGGTCTTTACCAATGTCATGAATCCGCGAGCAGGTATCGAGCGGAAAAACGAGTACAAGAAGACCTTGGTTCGCAGGGGAGCTACGATAGGTGCAAACGCTACGATTGTCTGTGGCATTGAGATTGGGAAATATGCCTTTATTGGTGCCGGAACGGTAGTTATTCGATCGGTCCCGGATTATGCTTTGATGGTTGGCAATCCGGCTCGACAAATAGGATGGATGAGTGAAAGAGGAGTCCGTTTGGAATTTGATTCGAAAGGACACGCTATTTGTTCGGAGAGTAGTGAAGCTTACTTGCTTAAGAACGGTGCAGTTAGCAAACAATCTGAAGTAGAATCCATCTAACGGCACAATTTCTATCTTATTTGCCGGCTTCGAGAACTAGACCTAGAGCAAAAAAGCGCTAAAATTATCCCATATTTATGGGGGACGCCAATAAAATTGTCCTTCCGACCTTAATTAATGTGGAAAGAGTTGGACGTAGGTTTGTTCTTTTTGTACTTTTATAACGCTTAAGGCTACTCTACTCAATATGGTTCTTTAGAGCATTCACTCATGTTCAATTTCGGGAACCACCTCATACCAACACGTATTTCCAGGTATCATTTAGAAGCAGGTTGTTTTTCCTCAAATATTTGACACAGGATATAATTCTTATCCGGTCAATATCCCGAGCATTTTGCTCTGGCCTGTAGAAGCATCCAAAGACTTTTAATTTCATATTTAACGGATAAAAGTCGCCTTCAATCCAGTTCCTAGGTTAGGAAATTATTAATCACCTGTTTCCTGGAGATATAATTTTTGGACAGTCAAACCGAAAATCATTCGACTCTTGCCAAAATGGTTAGGGATCAGTGGTTGATGGTATCCTAATACCTGGCTATCCTTATCTTTCGGATTAGGTGAGCCGTTTTTAACTTTTGTATTTTACTTATTACGCCAACAGATTTAAAAATGAAAGTTCTAATAACTGGTGCAGCTGGGTTTATCGGATCCCATCTTTGCGACTTTTTCATCCAAAAAGGGGCTCATGTGATCGGAGTGGATAACCTACTCACCGGTTCCCTAAAAAATATTGAGCACCTTTTCCCGCTCAAAGAGTTTGAATATTATCACCATGATATCACCAAGTTCGTCCACATTCCTGGAGAACTCGATTATATTTTACATTTCGCCTCTCCAGCGAGTCCGATTGATTATCTGAAGATGCCAATTCAGACACTTAAGGTTGGTGCATTGGGCACGCATAATATTCTTGGGGTTGCACGTGCTAAGCAGGCGCGTATTTTGGTGGCTTCTACTTCGGAAGTTTACGGTGACCCTCAGATTCATCCCCAAACCGAGGAATATTGGGGTAATGTTAACCCAGTGGGACCACGAGGGGTCTACGATGAAGCAAAGCGCTTTTTGGAAGCTATCACTATGGCCTACCATACATTTCACAGGGTTGATACGCGTATCGTTCGTATATTTAATACCTATGGCCCCAGAATGCGAACCGATGATGGACGAGTTTTACCTGCTTTTTTTAGCCAAGCAATTCGCGGTGAAGGTCTAACGGTTTTCGGAGACGGATCTCAAACGCGTTCTTTTTGTTATGTAGATGACCTTGTAGAAGGTATCTATAGATTGTTAATGAGTGATTACAATCAGCCTATGAATCTGGGAAATCCATCTGAGATAACCATCATGGAATTCGCCCAAGAAATCCTTAATCTAGTTCAAAATCCTGAAGCACATATCATTTACAAACCTCTACCTGTAGATGACCCCAAAGTTCGCAGGCCAAATATTGAAAAAGCAAAGCGTATTCTGGGCTGGGAACCTAAGTACGACCGGGCAGAAGGGCTCAAACTGACCTACGAATACTTTAAAGAAGCGGTGGAAAGACCTGTGGCTGAATAACAAGCCTTCAGGCTACCTATTTTGATTTTCATAAGCGATTGAGAAGCAGCGAAGTACATCATTTAGATTAAATCTTTTCCAGGGGATTTGCCTCGATCTCAATTTAGGTGAGATCCTGTGCAGCTAGCTAGGTATGAGCTTAGCGATTGAATGCTTGACACCCAGCTTTCCATTAATTGGAATAGCTTGACTATTTGGCCCGTATCTAAAGCTGGAAGGATCCGGCTCCGGGTTTCTATCTAGGTGTTGGTTTGACAATTCTACTACCTTACTTTTTTAAAAAACTTGCTTTGATAGCAGTCTTGAATGCTTTCGCACTTCAGATGCCCTAGTGGAATTATCTCTGTGGCAAGGCAGAATCACTACTTTGTCAATGATCAAAACATAGGCAGGATAGTAGGGCAAGTTTGCAAATTGAGCGGAAAAAAAAATTAACGAATCCAATAAATTACAACATTTTCAAAGGATCTAACAATGAAAGTTAACAAGCTATCAATTGTAATCCCAGCTTACAATGAGGAAAAGACGATACACCTTATTTTGAATAAAGTGAAAGCAGTCAACCTTGTGGAAGGGATAAATAAGGAAATTATTCTCGTAAACGACTGTTCTACTGATGATACCCGTGGCGCTATTCGCAAATACATGGCAGCCAACCCTGAAATGAATATCCAATTTTTTGAACACGAGGTGAATAAAGGGAAAGGGGCAGCTTTACACACGGGTATTTCCAAAGCAACCGGTGACTATCTGATCATACAGGATGCAGACCTGGAATATGATCCTGAAGAATACAATAGTCTTCTAAAGCCCGTTGTGAGTGGTTTTGCAGATGTAGTCTATGGCTCCCGGTTTATGGGTAGTCAGCCTCACCGCATTCTTTTCTTTTGGCATACAATTGGAAATAAGTTTCTGACTTTTCTGTCTAACATGTTTACCAATTTGAATCTGACGGATATGGAGACTTGCTATAAGTTGTTTAATACCCGAATTATTCAGGCGATAGACCTCAAAGAAAATCGCTTCGGATTTGAACCTGAAGTAACTGCAAAAGTATCTCGAATTCCGGATATCCGGATTTATGAAGTAGGTATATCCTACTATGGTCGTACTTACGAAGAAGGTAAGAAGATCGGATGGCGAGATGGTTTTCGGGCTATCTACTGCATCTGTAAATACAACATCTTCCGTAATCGTTCGATCAAATACCCTCGAGTGAGTGAACTACTTCAACAGGCTTCTATCTCCGTGGAGCGGTTGGAAACTACAGAAGCCTAATTGGAAGTAGCCCAACTATGTGTTGTTATTGCCTTTTATACGAAACTAGCCAAATCAAATTGGCAATAAGATCCACAAGTACTTTTTCAAAAATGAACCGATGGGTAAAGCCGATACCAATACATTCCAATCCAGGCAAACATCCCGTTTGCTAAAAGGAGAACGGTTATGGTATTGGCTAAAACATTCTGTCCGTTCTAAAGGACGTCGTTTATCCGGCCATCGATATACATGGAATCCCAAGTTCGGGGAGGTCGCCGCCATTCCGAAAATGATAGGCTCCATTCCATACCCAATCAGTTATTTGGGAGGGAAAGGGTTTTGCTTCCAAAATCGGGAGTATCATTTTCCTGAATTTATCGACTGGAATTACTTGGGGCATGGAAAATGGTGGAATTACCAACTGAACGCTTTTGACTACTTAAACCAACCTGGTCTTCCAGCGGATGTAGGCTTTAAGTTAATTGAACTTTTCCTCGATAATAGAGATAAGCGTGCCGCAGAAGAACCTTATCCTATGGCGCAGCGACTATTTAACTGGATTAAGTTTATTGCCAGGGAAAAGCATACCAACTCCAAGATCGAAAGTGCTTTACACGCTCAGTTAGATATGCTCAATGATCAGTTGGAGTTACACCTCGATAGTCATCTAGTACTGGAAGAATCCTTGGCATTGGTACTCTGTTCATGGTATTTACGCAGGAAAGACATTTATGAAAAAGCTTTTAAAACTGCTTCTACTTGCCTCCAACAACAGATTTTAAAAGATGGCGGTCATTTTGAGCGCTCTCCCATGTATCACCAGTTGATCTTGTTTCGGTTACTGGATTTGGTGAATGTTTTAATGCACAATCCTTGGCCTGATGCCGATCCCCTGAACTTTTTTGCTGGATATAGTAAGAAGATGCTTGGATGGCTTCAGCAGATGACATTTGAAAACGGAAGTATTCCATTGTTCCAAGATTGTGCTAACGGATTAGCTCCAGCCAGTCTATCCCTCCTGTACTATGCCGGTAGGTTAGGAATCATAGGTGATCAATTGTCCTTTGGGGAGTCGAATTATCGACGTTTCAATAGAAAGTCTTTTCAGATGGTGATTGATCTCGGCCCAATTGGTTCGAGGAATACACCTAGGCACCAGCATTGCAATACTCTGGGAATTGTTCTTTTTGCGCATGATTTTCCATGTCTGGTTGATACTGGTACTTCCACTCTTGAAGATGAAGAAATACGCCTGAAAGAACGTTCAACCAGTGCGCACAATACAGTTCAATATGGAGAGGAGGAACAATCAGAATTGAAAAACCCACTTCAAATGGGTAAGATGGCTCTTTCCAAAATATTAATCGATGAGCCCGATCGTCTTGAGGCTGAACATGACGGGTACAAACGAAAAGGTATCATTCACCGCCGGAGATTGGATGTGGGTAGTGACCAAATTCGAATCGTAGATTCCCTGATAGGAAAAACCAGTGCGCTTGGATTTGCACATTTTCATTTTGCACCTGGCATTCAACCACATTTACAGGGCGCTCAGGTAATCGCTGGTGATGTTACATTCCTGTTTAATGGACAAGAATCTTTAAGTATAAAATCGTACAACCATGCTGCTGAATTTAATCGAAGTATGGAGGCGCAAAAGATAGTTGTCACCTTTAGAAAATCCATAGAAACGACTATCCACTTTAAATGATTGTCAATTCTTTCTGTGTTGGATTTAGGCAGTTTCCATAGAGATGGAATCTATTAATTTTACCGCTTGTAAGGCTTGTCTTCAACACCTTAGACAAGTGTTTTGGGCATGAAAATCTAAAAGTTTTATTAGAAGAAAAAGATTACTAAAATCCATTGCCAAAAAATTAAAATGCAAAACGATGTACCAAGAATTACTCGATAAGAAAAAGTCAGTCTCAGTAATTGGACTGGGATATGTTGGCTTGCCGTTGGCCCTAGAGTTAGCCAAATATTTTCATGTAGTCGGTCTGGATATTAATGAGCATCGGATCGAGCTAATGAAGAAGAGTATCGATCCGTCCAATGAACTGGAGGCTTCTGATTTCGAGGGACGAGACATTGTATTTACTGCATCTCCTGAAGACCTGAAGAAGGCTCACTTTCATATTGTAGCAGTACCTACTCCTATTGATGAACACCAGGTGCCCAATTTGAATCCCATTTTCTCTGCCTCTAGGAGTATCGGCAAAAACCTGAAAAGAGGTGATTACGTCGTATATGAATCAACGGTTTATCCGGGTTGTACAGAGGAAGACTGTGTCCCAATCCTAGAAGAACTTTCCGGATTGAAAGTAGGACGTGATTTCAAGGTTGGTTATTCACCTGAGCGGATAAACCCCGGGGACAAAGAGCATACCATTGATAAGATCACAAAAGTGGTATCAGCATCCGATCAAGAATCGCTGGAGGTAGTTTCACAGGTATATGCACGGGTTACAAGCGGAGGTATTTTCAAAGCGTCCTCCATTCAAGTGGCAGAAGCAGCTAAAGTAATCGAGAATACTCAAAGAGACCTGAATATTTCGTTTATGAATGAGCTTGCCATCATTTTTGATAAAATGAACATTGATACCAGAGCTGTATTGGAAGCCGCAAGCACAAAATGGAACTTTCTACGATTTTATCCCGGACTTGTTGGAGGGCATTGTATAGGAGTAGATCCTTATTATTTGATGCACAAAAGCAAAGAACTTGGATACCATCCTCAAGTTATTGTTAGTGGTCGTCGAATCAATGACAGTATGCCTGCTTTTATTGCTCAACGACTAACCCAGATATTAATCCAGCAAGGGAAAGCACCTCAAAACTCTAAGGTTTTGATCATGGGAATCACCTTTAAGGAGAATATTACCGATATCCGGAATTCAAAGGTAGCTGATGTGGTAAAAGAGTTGATGAAATATTCCATCAATGTGCATCTGACCGATCCATATGCTTCTCCTAATGAGGTAGCACGGGCCTATAATTTGACCATGGTTGAGCAGATTTCTGAGGATTATGACGCGGTGATTGTAGCTGTAGCGCACAAGGAATATGAAAACTTGGACAAAGCGTATTTTCTTTCTATCATGAAAGACAATCCAATTTTGATGGACTTGAAGGGGCTATATCAAATGCCTTCTGATAATGGCTTGTGTTATTGGAGGTTGTAAGGAACAGATTAAATAGTAAGCCTTTTATTGCCCAAAATTATGACCGACACCTCCGAAAACCACCTCCACCTTACTGAGCAAAGATGGTTTGCCGTTTATACTAGGTTTAAGCGAGAAAAACAGGTAGAGCTTCGATTGCTGGAACAAGGAATTACTACTTATCTCCCTTTGCAAGAGTTTACAAGAAGATATACTCGTAAAGTCCGGAAAGTCCAGATTCCTTTAATTAGTTGTTATCTGTTTGTCCGCATAACGAAGAAAGATTACGTCCGGGTTTTGGAAGATCAAGATGTAGTTCATTTTGTCAATTTTGCCAAAAACCTAATCGCCATCCCCGAAGAAGAGATCAACATTCTCCGGAGGGTAGTTGGGGAAGGAATCGAACTGGAAACCGAACCGCTACAATTTACCAAGGGCGATACGGTGGAGATTGTGGCTGGCCAGCTGACTGGTATGAAGGGGAAATTGGTAGATCGGCAAAATGATAAAAATCTATTGATCGAGTTAGACCATATAGGGTATGCACTTCGCCTTCAAGTGCCTATTGAGTACTTAAGGCGAAGTGGACAACGAGTTTGAGCAAGATGAATTTGCCGGGTATCCGGAGTGCGTTTATTTTTAATTACCCTTTGGGCTATTCTCTTCCCTGGAAGTGTATAGTTATTTAGCGACACATTACTGGCGAAGCCATATATTGTAAAACTAAGGGCTGGATTTCTGCGTTTCAGAGATTCATTTGCAAGAATGAGTTTGACGTTCCAAGCCACTGGCAGGTAAACGTTTTCGGCATGGTAAAATTTTATCCATACACCTCAAGGGTACCGGATGGTAGCGATTTAAGGCAAGTATGTGGTTATCAATGTCGTGTCTGGAGGATAAATAGAGTCCAGGAATTGGTGTTTTTTGAATTCTTATTTGATTGATGAGCAGGTTAAATACCTGAGGAACCGTGGGGCATGTTTAAGTTGAATGATATATACGACCGGTTTAAAGCTCCTAAGACAGATCTTAGGTTCCTAGGGTCTGATATGCATGCCCATTTCTTGCCTGGGATTGATGATGGGGCCCGGGGAATGCGTGATGCGATAAAGCTGCTGGAAGGTCTTCGACAAATGGGATACCGGCATTTGGTTGCTACACCGCACATAATGGCCGACATGTTCCCCAACACCCCCGAAATAATCAGGCAAAAGCTAAGGGAGGTACGTCAAGCTTCTTATGAGGCTGGGCTAGATCTTGTATTAGAAGCGGCTGCCGAATATATGGTGGATGATCAATTTGTAACCTGGGTAGAAAAAGGTCACGACTTCTTAACTCTTCCCGGGAAACATCTTCTTATTGAAACAGGATTTATTGCAGCCCACCCGCTTTTTGAGCAAGTTGTATTCAAGCTGAGAACCCGCGGATATGTTCCCGTCTTAGCCCATCCTGAACGGTATCGGTATTGGTATGAAGAGGAACATAAATTGGAACAATTCAAGGCTATGGGATGCCGAATGCAATTGAACCTATTGTCACTGGCCGGTTGGTATGGTACAGATGTTCAGCAACAAGCCCGAAAGTTGTTACAAAAAGGAATAATTGACCTTCTCGGAACCGATATCCATCACCCCAATCAACTACCTTCCCTATTACATCTGTCAGACTTACAGAAGCTAAGGCGTATTCACAAGAAGGAACCTTTTCTAAATGAAGGCTTTACACGAATGTAATTCAAGGTTTTCCCTGTCTTATAGTTCCATCAGAGTCTTTTCTATCCAAGCAACTGGGTCTCATCAATTTCAATTCCCACTTACATTATTTGTTAAGCAAGTACGCCAAAGGGTTTAAAGAATTTTTCGCCCGATAGCTTTTTTCCAACGATAACGATTCCGTTTCTGCAAGAAATCAACGCTTTACCCAAGTTGATCCCGCCAAAATAATTACAGATGCATCCCTCCATACCCTACCTCTCTTTTACTTGCATATATTTATCGATCTAGATTAACATAGGATCAGGATTAGGCGAACTGGTGCGATAATCAAAATCTGCTAACAATCCCATTGAATTATCAAAACACTAGCAAACCAAAAGATTCAGGCTGTAACTGTTTCTCAAGACTGTACAGTCTTGTTCGCATTGAAACGCATGGACGCCATTGGTAGAAAACTACTTGTGGTGGTGGATGCTCATGATGCCTATAAAGGTGTTGTCAGTATTGGAGACCTTCAACGGCATCTGATTCAAACCCAGGATTTCAGTACCCCTCTATTGGACATACTACGCCCTGATCCTACTGTTTGCTATACATATGATAGTGCTGATGAGGTTAAGCGTAAAATGATTGCGCTTCGTACTGAATTTATGCCAATTCTGGATGAAAAATCCCAATTGGTAACAGTTGTCTTTTGGGATGAACTCCTGGAAGACAAGGCCTTCTTGTATAAGGAAGACCTGGATTTACCAGTGGTTGTCATGGCCGGTGGATTGGGTACCAGGCTAAGACCACTTACCTACGTATTGCCTAAAGCATTGGTGCCTGTCGGAGAAAAACCAATGCTTACCAAAATAATTGAAAACTTTAGACAAGCAGGTTGTTACCGGTTTTGGGTCTCTATCAATTACAAAGCAAACTCCATACGCAGCTATTACGAAGACCATCCAATAGCAGATTGTGAGCTCAATTTTGTGCAGGAGAATGAATTGAAAGGTACGGCGGGAAGCTTATCTCTTATGCGCGAGGATTTGAATAGTACCTTTTTTGTAAGCAATTGCGATATTCTGGTTGACCAAAATTTGAATGACCTATACCACTTTCATCAAAGGCATGGCAACCAACTAACGATCACGGCCACGATTAAGCATTTTGGTGTGCCATATGGCGTGCTCCAAGTGCAAGAAGATGGCAGAGTTACGGATGTAAAAGAGAAGCCGGAATATAATTTCTGGGTCAATACCGGTCTTTATGTGTTGGAGCCTGAACTCCTAGAATTTGTACCCTCAGACGGTATTTTCAATATGACAGATCTAATTGCTCTATTGCTCAAAAGGGGATATAGGGTGGGAGCCTTTCCCATAAGCGAAAAATCCTGGATGGATGTAGGTGTCTGGAGTGAATACTTGACCACTCAAGTTCAATGGGACGGTAATGGGGTTCTATAAAAGATTTCTTATCTATCTTCGTTTTTTACTACATCACAGGATTGATTTTCCTTGGTCAAGTCGTCTAAGCATAAGAGTCCAGATTCTGAATCTGAAGAAATGAGGTGGGATATCATTATCACCCCTCGAAAGTCATTTCTGGACCTGAATTTATTCGAAGTATGGCGATATCGCGATCTGATGTTGCTCTTTGTCCGAAGAGATTTTGTAAGGGTATACAAACAGACCATACTCGGTCCACTCTGGTTTTTTATTCAACCTTTGCTTACTTCGTTCATTTTTACATTGGTGTTTAATAAATATGCAGGGATTCCAACGGATGGGGTACCGCCTGTCTTATTTTACCTGGCCGGAATCACGCCCTGGAATTACTTTGCGGAGTGCTTAAAAAAAACGTCCGTCACTTTCATTGAGCATAAAGAGTTATTTGGGAAAGTCTATTTTCCCCGAGTCATAGTGCCCATGTCTATAATTTTGACAAATCTGATCACTTTTAGCATTCAGTTTGGCTTATTTCTCTTGTTCTATGCTTATTTCAACATCGTGGGATTTTCGATTCGCCCCAATCTTTATATTCTTTTTTTTCCGTTGCTAATTCTCTTATTGGCAATGCTGGGAATGGGATTTGGGTTATTCGTAACTTCCATGACAACGAGGTACCGGGATTTAAGGTTTCTGGTCCAGTTTGGCGTGCAATTGTTTATGTATGCTACACCTGTCATTTATCCACTAAGCGAAGTGCCGGATAAATTTAAGTGGATTGCAAATATCAACCCAATGACCTCCATTATTGAAACCTTTAAACTTGGTTTTCTTGGACAAGGAACCTTTTCTTGGTGGGCATTGGGTTGGGCCTGCTTTTTTTCTATGCTAATTCTATCGATTGGGGTATTGACTTTTAATCGAACCGAAAAGTTTTTTATGGACTCTATCTAATACCATTTTAGACTTGTGTCAGTATTAAAAGCATTTCCTTGTTATGTCGTGGACAAATAATTCCATTTTACCTTTGATTGTTAAACAACTAGGATAGAAGGCTTGAGCAGTTTCCCATTACTTAAGGTTGAGCATGTTTCTAAACTGTACCGGCTTGGTGAGTTTGGAACAGGCTCTTTAAGTAGAGACCTAAGCAGAAGGTGGGCCTTGATACAAGGAAAGGAAGATCCATATCTGGTTATTGGTGAATCAAACGATCGGGCAACCCAAGGGAAGTCAGAGTTCGTTTGGGCACTTAAGGATATCAACTTTGAACTAAATAAAGGGGAGGTATTAGGCATTATTGGAAAAAACGGAGCTGGAAAGAGTACACTACTCAAAATTTTATCACGGATCACTGGACCCACGGAAGGTAAAATAAAAATAAGGGGTACTATTTCCTCCTTATTGGAGGTAGGAACTGGAATGCATTCCGACCTTACAGGAAGGGAAAATATTTTTCTCAATGGTACGCTCTTGGGTATGACGAAGAGTGAAGTTGCCAGAAAAATGGATGAGATAGTAGAATTCGCAGGAATCAGGCGCTATTTGGATACACCAGTCAAACGATATAGCTCCGGGATGAAAGTTCGCCTTGGCTTCGCAGTAGCAGCCCATCTCGAGCCAGACATCATTGTCGTAGATGAAGTGTTGGCAGTAGGTGATGCCGAGTTCCAAAAGAAGGCGGTCGGGAAAATGAAGGCAGTAAGTTCTGATGAAGGAAGAACTATCATTTTCGTGAGCCACAATATGGCTTCCATTCGAGCCATCTGTCAAAGAGCAATTGTGATAGATAAGGGAGAAATCTCATTTAATGGGCCGGTAAATGAAGCGATAGCCCAATATTTGGGAGCTGAAAAATTTGATTTTCAGCAGCTAGCGGAGCCAGAGTTTGAAGTGGATTATTTCCAGGTCAAATCATTTGAACTTCAGCATAATGGTAGGCCTTCAAGCGGGGTGGTTGAGTCTGGGGATTCGGTGGAACTTAAAATTCATTATGCTTATGAAGCGGGAGAGCACCGAAATTTGCAGGTCCAAATCCTGCTTGAAACCGATCAAGTAGGCCTCGTGTCCATACTGAATAACGACGAAGCAGGACTTTTTTTGCAAAATCTTCCAGAGAGAGGTATTATCAACTGTCAACTCGAAAGATTACCATTTAGAGAAGGCAGGTTCGTTTTTAGCATTATCATCAAGAATCAAGTGGGTAAGATATATGAAAATCTGCATGCCTTTTCCATTCAACTTATAGAAGGGGACTATTTCAGAACAGGGAAAGTACCAAGGGTGAAATCTTTTGTTCATTTGGACCAGAAGTGGTCTTTGGAAGCGGAAAGTAGTTGAGTAGATAGCCAGCATATAAGAAATAAAAAGAATTGAATACCAATAACTTGCAAAAATAGATATCAATCATCTTACGAAAAAACTGCTCTCATTAAGGTTCTCCATTTAATAAAGTCACTAGGGCGCGGGGGCGCGGAAATGCTATTGCCAGAGACCATTGCGGTGCATGACCGAATTGTGTTTGAATTTGCCGTTGGGTATTTCGTGCCAGATAAAAATCAGGTAGTTCCCCTGTTGGAAGAGTTGGATGTTGAGGTTCGTTGTTTTCCTACGAACAACAGTTATGTAATGCCTAGTAAGATTCCGGGCATAATAAATTATGCGAAGGAAGTAGGGGCAGATCTGATCCATTGTCATCTGCCCCTTAGCGGTGTACTCGGCCGATTTGCTGGGAAGTTAATTGGAATCCCGGTCTTGTATACCGAGCACAATCTGCAACAACGCTACCATCCCCTTACTCGAAGGGCCAACCTTCTTACCATGAACTGGAATGATCACATTCTTACTGTTTCTGAAGAGGCTCGAAAATCGCTTGAACAACACTTGAACGGAAGCCGCACAAAAGTTCAAACGCTACTGAATGGGGTAAATACAAACTATTTCAATCCGGAGCATCATACCCGGGATGCAGTCCACTCTCAGATGAGCCTTCCTCCGGATGTTATTGTAATTGGGACAATAGCCGTATTCAGGGCCCAGAAGCGTTTGGACCGCTGGCTAAAACTGGCCAAAAGGCTCCATGAACAACATCCACAAACCCGCTTTTTGCTGGTAGGTGGTGGCCCGGAAGTCAAAAATCTTAAACAATTGGCAAAGGAGCTGGGCTTGGATGAAGTGGTCTACTTTCCTGGTCGGCTTGAAGATGTCCGGCCAAGCTTAGCGGCCATGGACATCTATTTGATGACATCCGATTTTGAAGGTCTTCCAATAGCATTATTAGAGGCCATGAGCATGCAACTTCCTGTAGTAGCAACTGCTGTTGGCGGAATTCCCGAAGTAATCACTAGTGGAGCGGAAGGGTTGCTTTCAGATAAGGAAGATTTGGATAGTTTATACATGCACTTAGCCCAATTGGTTAATTTCCCGGAGCTCCGTAAAGAAATGGGAACTGCTGCTCGACATAGAATGAAAGAAAAGTTTTCTATTGATCGAATGGTCAGTGAGTTAGAGGCTGTTTACCGGGAGTTGGTTCGTTAAATGCCCCAATCCAACACGTTTTTTTCCCGAAGGGGCAAGGTGATTTACTTTCTGTTTTGCGAATACGACCAGCTACTGAACGGGATATACCAGCTATTGTAGATCTGCTCAAGCTTAGTTTGAGGGATTCAGGCGTTCCAAAATCAGAAGCTTATTGGAGGTGGAAACACTTGGATAACCCTTTTGGAAGAAGTCCAATACTTTTGGCTGAGGAAGATCATACCCTGGCCGGGGTTCGCGCTTTTATGACCTGGAAATGGACTAGCCGCGACCAACAATTTTATACGCTACGTCCAGTCGATACTGCTACACACCCAAATTTTCGGCGTCGAGGTATTTTTAAAAAACTGACACTCGCACTGCTGGAGCAAAGCAAAGCGCAAGGCGTTGATTTTTTGTTCAATACTCCAAATGCTCAAAGTCGACCCGGTTACCTTAAGATGGGTTGGAAAAATTGGGGAAGAATCCAGGTTTGCATCCGTCCAGTTTGGCCTTACCGTCCGGCTTGGGAGGTATCGGCATCCCTGAAGTTAAAGTTTCGACTGGATGCTGTTCTGGATAATTGGCCATCCAAGACTTCGCTTGCTGGAAATTCAACCTTCTATACCTACAAAGATGCACGGTATTATCGGTGGCGGTATTTGGAATGTCCGGTTGTTCCTTATAGAGGAATCGGGAATGATGCCTTTATTTTGATATTTTCGATCCGGAGGAGGAGGCCTGGTTTGGAAATTCGCATTGTAGACCTCATCCGATTTGAACCCGATATTCAGAGCAACCTAAGGGCTTTGATCAATGAATTGAGTACCGATTTGCGTCCAGCATTCATCTCAATTGCTCCGGGAATGGCGTCTGGGAATATGTTTCTTCCATCGCTGGGTATAGGGCCCAAACTTGCCGTGAGAGAACTAAATTTGTCTCAGACGGAAATTCCCGCCTTAAAAAATTGGGGATATTCCCTTGGCGACCTTGAGCTTTTTTGAAACCTACGGAAAAAAATAAAGTTGTAATATATTGATATTTAGGCTTAGCAGCCTTTAATTAGCCTATTCACAAGATTCCTCATTCGGGTACACCCTGATCTGAGGGAATAGAATGGGTGGGTGATAATGCCATTTTTTGATTCACTTTGCCGACAGCTTGACTGTTAGGTTGTTTAATAATTAAACTCTTTCATTCCTATTAGAACAGGGGCTTTCATTATATCGCTAGATTTTGAGCTACATTGGGGTATGCTGCATTCGATCCAGATGAATCGGAAAGGCCAATCCTACTTTCAAAGAACAAGAGCCCTGATTCCAGTCTTACTAAAGCGATTTGAAGAGAATAAGATTCAGGCAACCTGGGCTACCGTTGGTCTCCTTATGGCAAAGGATAGGCTGGAATTGACTGATTATTTACCTCATATCCGACCTGTCTATGCTGATCCTCGATTAGACCCTTATCGCTTGATTGATGCAGGAGAATTGGGACGAAACGAACAAGAAGATCCTTTTCATTTTGCCCCTTCTTTGGTACGTCAAATCAGAGATACACCAGGTCAGGAAATCGGCACCCATACCTTTAGTCATTTCTACTGTGAAGAAGATAGGCGAGGGGCAGAAGCTTTTGAAGCAGATTTAATGGCTGCACAAGCTATTGCAGAGAAATGTACAGGAAAACTATTAAAGTCTCTGGTATTGCCACGCAATCAGGTTTATGAGCCTTACCAAAAGATCTGGAAAACTGCTGGAATTAAAGCATGGCGAACTAATCCATCGGGATGGTTTTGGGAGGGTACCCACAAAGAGCTGATGCGAAAGTCTACTCGATTGTTTCGTTTAGCAAACCACTATATTCCGGGTACTCCGGCCTCCGTCAGAATGTTAAGGCCCTATATTCCAAAATTGGATTCCCTGGTAGGACAACAATTGAAAATACAGCGAATAAAGAAGGAAATGTCCTACGCCGCTGAAGCGGGCAAATCGTATCATCTTTGGTGGCATCCGCATAATATGGCTACCCATCCAGCGCGTAATCTGGAAGCGCTGGATAAGATCCTCCTGCATTTCAATCGTCTGAAGGACAATTATGGTATGGAGAGCAAAACGATGGCTGAGGCGTTGATTCCTTCACCCGAACTATATGCTTGATTTTGACCAGAAGGGTGGGACTGGACAAAAACCCAAGTTGATCCGGATCACCACCGTTCCACTTTCATTGCAACAATTATTGACCGGGCAAATGCGATACATGACCAAGCAAGGGTTCGAAGTGCTGATGGTTAGTTCTGATGGTTCCGAACGCAGGTCAGTGATTCAAGCAGAGGGTTGCCCGCATTACATCATTCCCCTTACTAGAAGGATTAGTCCTTTTTTGGATTTGTATTGCTTGATTGTCCTTTGGCGGTTACTCCTTCGGTTTCGTCCAGATATTGTTCATTCGCATACGCCTAAGGCTGGTTTGCTAGGCATGTTTGCCGCCTGGTTGGCTAGGGTGCCCATTCGTATCCACACCATTGGAGGCTTGCCATTTGAAACAGCTTCTGGGTTCAAGCGTCCATTGCTTCATTTTACTGAAAAAATAACTTGTTTTTTTGCCTCTCAGGTTTGGCCAAACAGCGTCACTTTAGCTCAAATCATAGAAGGAGAACACTTATGCGATCCTTCCAAAATAAAGACAATTGGTAATGGATCTTCCAATGGGATTGATCTAAATCGTTTTCGAAAAGAATCCCTAAGCGAACACGAAAAAAACCGCATTAAGAAAAGTATTGGATGGGCACCCGAGAAAGAATATTTACTGTTCGTTGGCCGGTTTGTATTGGATAAAGGAATAGTGGAACTAGTCACGGCGTTTTCCGGCATGGAGGCAAAACGACCTCAACTTGAATTGGTCTTGTTGGGAGAGTTTGAGGATGAGCGGAAGACAGAGGCCCTGCCAGCCGAAATTCGACAATTTCTACACGATCATCCAAGGATTCATTTGCCAGGCTGGGTTCATGCGGTAGAATATTATTTGGCAGTTTCCGATTTTATAGTGCATCCCTCTCATAGGGAGGGTTTCCCAAACGTGTTACTGCAGGCAGCAGCCTTAGGATGTCCAATAATTTGTTCTGATATCTGGGGTAATCGCAATCTGGTCGCAAACGAACAGGTGGGTCTGTTATTTCGGGTTGGAGATCCAAACCATCTTCAGAAAAAAATCCAAGAGGGTTTTCAGGCTAAAGAAGAAGCCTTACGAAAAGCAATATTCCTCCAACAGATAGTTTTCCAGAAGTATGACCGGAAGCAGATACATGCGTTACTTGAAGATGAATATCGAGCTGCATTATCATCTAATTCAAGGTCCTAGGATAATGGCAAGGCTTATCAGGAGTAAACCAAGTAGAGTTTAGCAGGCACCGTGATCTTAAACTGCTATTTGATTTTATCTTTGACTTTGTATTGTGTATCCCAAGGAACCGATTACACAAACCCACATGCTGGACTTGAATCGAATACACTTGGTCCAGTGACGCTCAAATCAAATCAATGAAAAAATCTTTGATCCTGATTGGTTATTCCGGTCATGCATTTGTAGTTGCGGATGCAGCCTTGGAAAGTGGCTGGTCTTTACTTGGTTACTGTGAACGTTCGAAAAGATCTGTTAATCCCTTCTCTTTGGACTATATCGGTCCGGAATTTGATAATCTGGATTTATTGGTCAAGGAGCCATGGATAGTCAGTGTTGGAGATAACTATTTGAGGCTGCAAATTCAAAGCGAGTTGATGGATCGAGATGCAGGAAACCCCGCAACCATTGTACACCCGGATGCTCGAATTGGCCGGGAAGTGGAAATTGGAAGGGGTAGTTTTTTTGCCGCTGGAGCAAAAGTGAACCCGCTCGCCAGGATTGGGAAAGCAGTGATCTGCAATACCGGATGCATCATAGAACATGAATGCCGTATTGGAGATTGTGCACATATTGCCCCCGGTGCAATTCTAGCTGCTCAGGTCAGAGTGGGAGACCGGGCTTTTGTGGGTGCCGGCGCGGCTATTCGGCAGGGAATCCATATCGGAAATGATGCCGTTATCGGGGCTGGAGCAGCAGTTGTGAAAGACGTGAAGGCAGGTCATGTAGTAGTTGGGAATCCAGCTAAAACGCTATTTGTCAAAAAATAAGGGTAGAACTATTGGGTACTTCTATACGGCCGGATTCAACATGGAAATATGTACAAGATTGCCTTGAAAACAGAAGGCTTGGTCAACCGGGGTACTACGTCCAAAAGGTAGAGCAATTCTTGACACAACGCTTTGGCTCCTCCCACGGGATTGCTACCTCCAGTTTTTTTGCTAGTATCTTACTTGCTCTTCGACTGGTCGAGCTCCAACCCAAGGATTATGTGTTGATTCCATCCCTGGCACCTCCTGATGCTGCTCATGCAACTCGATTGCTTGGAGCAGACCCGATTTTTTTTGATGCTCAGCTTGAAACCTGGCAGGTAGACCTAAATCTTTTAGAAGAGTTTTTAATGAACTATACCTACCTGAATGACCGGGATCAACTAGTGCTCAAGCGGGATAAAAGGATTATTCGGGCAGTACTATCAGGTCATTTAGCTGGCGGAATGGTAAATATGGACCGCCTCTTGTTCATTGCCCATCGTTTTAATTTGCAAACGGTCGAGTTGGCAAACGCTGCTTTGGGAACTACCCTGGCTGGAAAAAGTGCAGGGACATTTGGACGGGTTGGTTGTTTAAGTTTTCAGCCTGACAGCGTAATCTCCTCTGGTGACGGTGGGTTGGTGCTGATCCAGGAAGATATGCTGGCAAGCCGTGCCCGATACCTTACATCCGGCTTGGGACATACGGATTATGGAGAAGCTGAACTACCTTTTGAAATGCTTGAGCTGACAGCTGCAGTTGTATTGGCACAGGTTGAGCAATTGGACTTTATCCTGGAACAACAGCAAATTTATTTTAAGCGATACACCCAAATGATGGAAGGCAATGGTTTAGTTACTTGTCCAAGTATTGAAGATCAGGTAAGAAGTAACAGGGGGTGGTACTCTTTTTTATCCGATCAAAGAGACCAATTGATCAGGGCACTGGAAGATGAGCAATTGCCCTATCGGCTATTGCCAAAGCCTCTCCAATTACAGCCAAGTTTTAAGGGGAGTTTGTTCATAAACAGAGATAACCAAGCCTTACACATCTATCAAAAGGGAATCTGCCTTCCGACCTCCCCTGCCTTGCCCCCCAAGACACATGATCGAATACTCGAACTAGCTAGGCAAATTCTGGCTTAAATGCCGGCTTGTTTTCAAGCAAAACTCAAGTCCACGTGGGTTTTAGAAAAAGCGCTATTCATACCGAACTCCTTAATGCTGCTGGATTGCAGGCTTTTATCCGGGAAAAATTAGTTCGTAGGGAAACCTCCTTTCTATTGCCGGATTTAGAGCTACACCAGGAACTGTTGTTTCAAGAGGTTCAAGGTTGTTCTATTTTAGTAATTGGAGGGGCAGGAAGTATTGGAAAAGCCTTTATTAAAGCCGTTTTACCTTTTCAGCCAGGCAAACTGATCGTGATCGATTGGAATGAGAATGCACTTGCTGAATTGACTCGAGACCTGCGTAGCACACCCAATCAATATATCCCACCCACATTTATTACCTATCCATTTGACTTTGGAGGCGCGGTCTTTAGTAAGTTTCTAAAAAAGGAGGGACCTTTTGATTTGGTAATACACTTTGCGGCGCACAAGCATGTCCGATCTGAAAAAGATGTTTATGCCGTGGAAGCCCTGTTGCGAAACAATGTGTTAGCATCCTTGAATCTACTGGATCAGCTGTCCAGTGTCCCGCCCAGGCACTTTTTTTCTGTAAGCACGGATAAGGCTTCTGATCCGGTAAATATTATGGGGGCCAGTAAGAAGCTAATGGAAGAAGCCATCTTGACTTATTCCGCCATGTTCAAAGCTACCTCTGCGAGATTTGCCAACGTTGCGTTTAGTAACGGTAGCCTTCCTTTTAGTTTCATAGAGCGACTGCGACGGCAGCAGCCCTTGGTTGCTCCTTTGGATATAGTTCGATTCTTCATTTCTCCTGAAGAAGCTGGTCAAATATGCCTGCTAGCTGCAGTAGCTGGAAACTCGAGCGAGATCTTTTTCCCAAAATTGGAGCCGGATAGCCAATTGTCATTTGTTCAAATGGCTATGGACATTCTGCATTGGATTGGGTTAACGCCTTATCCTTGTGAAAGTGAACCGGAAGCTAAGTTACTTGCAAATTCTTGGGAAGAAGGAAAACCTTATCCCGTTTACTTTTCGCCAAATGATACAGTGGGCGAAAAGCAGCAGGAGATCTTCTTTTCGAAAGAAGAAAAAACAGAAATTGATCGCTTCAATAAGTTGGGCATTATACGTCGAGACCCTTCATTCTCCCAAATGGAATGGGCAGAAATAACATCTGAAATGGAATCCTTGTTTTCCCAAAAAAGGTTGGAGAAAGAAGGTGTCGTTCGCTTTTTGAGCCGGCTTTTACCTCAATTTAAGCATTTGGAAACCGGGAAAGGATTAGATGAAAAAATGTAGTAGGCAGGTTTTAAAAAAATAAAATTTTGAATTTAAGGTTGAATACCTGAATAACTGGAATTATATTTAGAGTACTGTAGCAACACACACCACTTCGATCTACCATGTACCCAACCGCGAAGCGATTGTTGGACTCAATTGTAGCGTCTGTTCTGTTAATAATGCTAGCACCATTGTTAGTTGTGATTGCAATCCTTCAAAGGCTTTCAGGGGAAAGAAAAGTATTTTTCCTACAGCATCGCATCGGTCACCACAGAAAGCCCTTTAAAATTTGGAAGTTCGCCACCATGCGCACCAGTAGCGCTGAAAGATCGGATGATCCAATTACCTTAGAGGGTGATCCAAGGGTGACCAGATTGGGGCATTTTTTACGGATCACTAAGCTCAACGAGCTTCCCCAGTTAATGAATGTCTTGCGTGGAGAAATGAGCATAGTGGGCCCAAGGCCCTTGATTCCTGAAAGTTTTGCCCAGTATCCGGAGCGTATAAAACGCTGCTGCGAGGAGATGCGTCCTGGTATTACAGGCATAGGGTCTATAGTATTCCGAAATGAATCCTACTTTTTAACTCGTACCAACCAAAAGCCAGCCAATTTCTACCGCGATCATATCCTCCCCTATAAAGGCGAGTTAGAATATTGGTATTTTTGGAATCGGTCCTTTCGGACGGATTTCTTTCTTCTCCTGCTCACCCTCTATGCCCTATTTGTTCCCTCTACGCTGAACCTCGTTTTCCGAGTATTTCCAACCTTGCCAGAACCACCGATCTTTTTGAAAAAAGGGGCTAGCGTTAATTTGAACCCTTTACCAAATAAAAAAAAGGCGCGTTAATTCAGCCAGGTTAATATCGAATTGGGTCAGGAGCTAACGTGCCTTCCAAATGGCAATATTGTCGATCTGAAAAATTGAGGTTCCTTCTACCTTCGACGGCAATATATTTTCCCTTTTAATTCTGTAGAAAGCAACATAAATAAAAACCGGATGAACCAAGCAAATACTTATGTAGCCATTATGGCAGGAGGAGTTGGTAGTCGTTTCTGGCCTGCAAGCCGGGAGGCACTGCCAAAGCAGTTTCTGGATATTTTAGGGATGGGAAAGTCGCTCCTCCAGTTAACGTTTGAGCGATTTACCAGGTTAGTACCTGCTGAAAATATTCTGATTGTTACAAATGCCAGATATGCGGATCTCGTAAAAGAGCAGCTTCCCGTCCTGGCTGATCAGCAGATTATTGCAGAACCATCCCGCAACAATACTGCACCATGTATAGCTTTTGCTGCATTCAAGCTCCAGGCGTTGGATCCGGCGGCGAAGATGATCGTGGCCCCTTCGGATCACCTTATCCTGAAGGAAGAGGAGTTTTTGAATAGGCTAAGCATGGCTCTTGAGTTTACAGCTAATGAGGAAGCCTTGGTAACACTGGGAATTCAACCCACCCGACCAGATACAGGCTACGGTTACATTCAATACGATGCATCTAGTGACCGAGAGGTAAAGAAGGTCCTTAAATTTACGGAGAAACCACCTTTGGAAAGTGCCGAGAAGTACGTGGCCAGCGGAGATTACTTATGGAATGCAGGAATCTTTATTTGGAAAGCTGCGGATGTCTTAAAAGCATTCGAATGCCATGCCTCCGAAATATTTAATATCCTCTCAACCGGAAGAGAGGCTTACAATACGCCTGGCGAGGCCGATTTTATTAAAGAAGCTTACCCGACTACCCCAAGTATTTCTGTGGACTATGCTATTATGGAGCAGGCGTCCAATGTATATACGCTACCAGCAGATATTGGCTGGAGTGACCTGGGGACCTGGGCCTCCCTGCATGAAAACTCCTCGAAGGACGATCACCGAAATCGCGTATCCGGTGGGCAACACTTGATCAAGGATACCTCAAATACCTTGATCCGTGTACCTAAGGGTAAATTGGTTGTTGTGAAAGGGTTGGAAAATTTTATCATAGTTGACGAGGAAGATGTTTTGTTGATCTGGCCCAAGTCGGAAGAGCAAAGTATAAAGGCTGCCCGAAAAGAGATTGAGGAGGTCATTGGTGATCAGTATCTATAGTTGGGCAGGTTGACCCGATGATTGGCGATGTAATCCTGGGACGGGAAGGACATTTCACCCAAATAATGTGAGGTCCGAAGTAATCCGAGCAGACCTTACCTGCTGTTTAGCTTCCAGACCAATGATCCCGGTGAGGGAATCAGGTGAACGCCCTTGGATTATCGTGGAAAGTGGATGCTCCCTTTAACTTGGTAGAAATAATAGGGTTGCCTCCCATTGCTTTTGTACTTTGCACTATCAATAAGCTCGGCCATGGATCGAATGTGTACTACCTGGGCGAGAAAAATAAAGGCAAATCCTAGGTTGAACACCAAAAAGGATGGCTGAAATCGACAGGACATGCTTATTCCTATTGGAGATGATCAGGTAAAGGGTGGTGTATTTCCTATTTTCAGTTATGGCTTCATTCTTCTGAATATTGTGGTATACATGTATGAAGCGCGACTACCCGAACCCGAATTGATGGCCTTTATTGAACAGTATGGAGCGATACCCGCGCTTACTACTCAAGGTCGAAATTTATTTTCCATCCTAACTTCCATGTTTTTGCATGGCGGGTTGTGGCATTTGATCGGGAACATGTTATTTCTTTGGATTTTTGCCGATAACATTGAATCCACAATCGGTAATTTCCGATTCCTGTTTTTCTATATCGTTGGAGGGATAGCTGCCTATTTAGTCCATATGGCGTTTAATATGGGAAGCACCATTCCTACGGTAGGTGCCAGCGGGGCAATTTCAGCAGTGATGGGAGCCTACCTGGTCATGTTTCCAAGTAGCCGGGTGAAGATGATGTTCTTTTTCATTTTCTTTTTTCGTATCCCTGCCTATCTATTCCTGATTGTTTGGGCAGGTGGGCAAACGATAAGTGGAGTGTCTTCCTTGGGTTCTACCGAGGCAGGTGATGGTATTGCCTATTGGGCTCATATTGGCGGTTTTGCTTGGGGCGTTTTAGCTGGAATTTATTTCCGGCCTCTGGTTCAAAAGGCAAGGGGGGCTTCCTATGCCTAGAACCCGTTGAGCTATACCGGCGAATCTTGTTTGTCAATTGATTCGGGAACCATCCTTTTGCCATCTTGATTTTACTATCTACACGTTTCATTTTCTACCTTTGCCGGTCTAAAACAGGCGCTCGTTATGGCTACGGACCTATTTGAAAAAGTAAAAGATACCCTACAGGAAGTCAAACAGTCCATGCCTTCTAACAAGGAAGAATTGGAAACCTTTCGCATTCGGTATTTAGGCTCCAAAAATGTGATCAAATCCCTTTTTTCAGAGATTCGGAACGTGTCTAATGACCGTAAAAAAGAGTTTGGGCAACTTGTGAATGAGCTCAAGCAACATGCAGAGCAAAAATTCGAAGAGATCCAGGCGACTATTCAGGCTTCTGAGGAGAGCGCGGATTTAGAACGATTAGATCTCTCAGCACCTGCAGAACCTTTGGAACTGGGAGCACGCCATCCGATAGCGATAACCCTGAACCGGATCGTAGGTATTTTTGAGCGAATAGGTTTTGTGGTTGCTGAAGAACGAGAAATTGAGGACGATTGGCATAATTTTACAGCCATGAACACCCCTGAGGACCATCCAGCTAGGGATATGCAGGATACTTTTTACCTGAAGGATGATCCTGGTATGTTGTTAAGAACCCATACTTCGTCCGTTCAGGCCAGGGTTATGACGTCACAGAACCCCCCCATACGGATCATCGCTCCCGGTAGAGTGTATCGAAACGAAACTATTTCTGCCCGTTCACACTGCCAATTTCATCAAATTGAAGGTTTGTTCGTAGATGAAGGCGTCTCCTTTGCTGATATGCGGCAAACCATTTACTACTATGCCCGGGAGATGTATGGGCAGGAGGTCAAGCTTCGGCTACGTCCCTCCTATTTTCCATTTACAGAACCAAGTGCTGAAGTGGATGTGTACTGGGGCTTAAATAGTGAAGTAGATTATCGTATGACCAAAGGAACCGGATGGTTGGAAATTATGGGTTGCGGTATGGTTGATCCCGCTGTTTTATCGAATTGCGGCATCGATCCTGAACGCTACTCGGGTTTCGCTTTTGGAATGGGAATCGAACGCCAGACTTTATTTCAATACCGGATTAATGATATTCGCCTTTTCTTTGAAAATGATGTCCGATTTCTGAAGCAATTTAATTCTGCACTTTAGTTAATCTGTAGGGTTGGGATACGAACCAATCGATGGATTTCCAGCCTTCAATCCTTGATCTCAAAACAGGTATTCTGTGTCGATGAAACCATCTATTCTTAAGGGTACGCGCGATTTCGGACCTGTAGAGATGCAGCGTAGAGACTATATTTTTTCTACCATACGGAAGGTGTTTGCGCTCTTCGGTTTTCAACCTATTGAAACCCCGTCCATGGAGACGCTGGCAACCCTTACCGGCAAATACGGGGATGAGGGAGATCAACTTTTGTTTAAGGTGCTAAACAATGGAGATTTTCTCGCTAAAGCCGATGAGCAAGCATTAGATGCACGGGATTCAAAAAAACTGGTTAGTTCGATAAGTCGTCGGGGAATGCGGTACGACCTTACTGTACCTTTTGCCCGATTTGTGGTCATGCATCAAAATGAGATTGCTTTTCCGTTTAAGCGGTACCAAATTCAACCCGTCTGGCGTGCCGACCGGCCATCTAAAGGACGATATCAAGAGTTTTATCAATGTGATGTAGATGTAGTCGGATCCGCTTCTTTAATGTATGAGGCCGAACTGGTACAGATATTTGATCAGGTTTTCTTCGAACTCCAATTACCAGTCATCATCCGAATTAATCATCGAAAAATTCTTGGAGGTATCGCAGCCATAGCGGGTGTCCAGGATCGATTCATGGAAATGACTACATCGATTGACAAGTTGGATAAAATTGGAAAGGAAGGGGTCCGAAAGGATCTTTTAGACCGGGCATTCTCCGAATCGGAAATTTCCACTATCCTTGGTTTGTTGGAAATTCATGATTTAGACAAATTGGAAAAGGCCTTGGGTGATAATCCGGGTATCCAGGACATAAAAGAGGTTTTCTCTTACCTGGACGATGGTAGTCCTTTACAGAATTTGGTTCAATTTGATCCTACCTTGGCTAGAGGGCTTACCTATTATACAGGCTCTATTATCGAGGTAGTTTTAGATCAGGAACAGCTTCCCGAAATCAGCATGGGCAGCTTGGGTGGTGGAGGTCGATACGATGACCTTACTGGAGTATTTGGACTCAAGGGTCTGCCCGGTGTGGGGGTTTCGTTTGGGGCGGAGCGAATTTATGATGTGCTGGAGGAGCTCGACCTGTTTCAGGATGTGGATCAATCGCCTCTCAAATTGTTATTAATCGCATTTGACCAGCAGACTCACCAATATGCTTTCCAGCTTTTAGCTAAGATCCGAGCACAAGGAATCATAGCTGAACTTTATCCGGAGCCTGCTAAACTCAAGAAACAGATGAAGTATGCAGACTCCAGAAAGGTACCCTTCGTAGCACTCGTTGGAGAAGCGGAAATGGAGGCTGGAAAATTAAGCCTAAAGAATATGGCTAGCGGAGATCAACAAGAAATGACTTTAGCGAATTTGTTGGAATACATGAAAGAAATTTGACTTCACCCTTTCCATATCCGTATTCGGTCTGCCGATCTCAATTGGTAAGTGGGCAAATCAGTTGCCGCTCGGTAGTAGAATATTTTCTGAAAGAGATCGGGAAAACTGAAAAAGACAATATTTATCTGGAAGTATATAGAGACGAAGCCCTTGAAAGAGCTGACTTTCTGGATCGTAAGAGAGATCAGAGCCCGGATAAATGCGGCCTGCTCTTTGGTATGGTCGTTTCCCTTAAAGACGTATTATGCTTTGCTGACCACAGGGTGAGTGCGGGGTCTAGGATGTTGGAAGATTATACATCTCCTTTTTCAGCTACTGCAGTGGATCATTTGCTCAATGAGGATGCGATCATCATTGGTAGGACGAATTGTGATGAATTTGCAATGGGGTCTGCCAATGAATTTTCTGCATTTGGCAGCACTCAAAACCCGACCTTTCCAGGTTATGTTACGGGTGGTTCTTCAGGAGGAGCCGCTGCTGCGGTAGCGGCAAGAACCTGTCACGTCGCATTAGGCTCCGATACCGGAGGATCAGTACGTCAGCCGGCCTCCTTCTGTGAAGTGATCGGTTTGAAACCAACCTATGGCCGGGTTTCTCGATATGGACTTATTGCGTATGGTTCCTCTCTGGATCAAATAGGTTTGTTGGGCATATATTCCGAAGATATTTCCAGGGTGCTGGAAGTTATTGCAGGGGCAGATGAAAAAGATCCGACAACCAATAATATCCAATCGATTAGCCTTTCTAAGGAAAAGACTTTTAAACCAGAGCACCTTCCGATCGGAATCCTGAAACCAAAGGCGACAGATCAAGTACACCCGGAAATACGAGCCGCCCTGGAGAATACCAGGCAAAAGCTGGAAGCAATTGGTCATCCAACAGAAGAGGTATCTATTCCCATGGAGCCTTACCTAGTGCCCTGTTACTATGTACTAGCAACAGCTGAGGCATCTTCTAACCTGGCCAGGTACGACGGGGTGCGGTATGGTTACCGTTCCACCAGCCTGGAAGAGCTTCGAAAGATGTATCGGGCCTCCCGAACAGAAGGATTCGGGTCGGAAGTGAAGAGGAGAATCTTGTTAGGGGCTTTTGTGTTAAGTTCGGGTTATTACGACGCCTATTACCGAAAAGCACAACAGGCCCGTGCAGAGATACGAACTACGTTTCTGGATTTATTTTCTAGATACAAGCTGTTGTTGCTGCCCACCTCACCAATTCCTCCCTGGCCATCAGGGCAGGCCCAAGAGGATCCCACTTCAGCTTATCTATCTGATATTTATACGGTCATTGCCAATTTAGCTGGGTTTCCGGCAGCATCTGCTCCGGTAGGAAGAACTGAGAATGGCTTGCCTATCGGCATGCAGTGGATGGCCGCTCCATGGCAGGAAGACTTACTGCTTCAAGCCATTTCAGAATGGGAAACTAGTATTCAGGCAGGATTGGTGGGGTATTAATTTTATCTTGTTACATTTGGAACGCGCCTAAGTTCCAATTTTCATGTTCTACTCTACCTCTCAAAGTCGGGTCCTGGATCCGGTCGTAAGCCTATCGTTTATATGCTTTTGCATGCTTTCCCTCGCCGTAGGAATACAGGCCAATCCCAGTTTCGACGAAGCCATAATCGAAGAGCGAGTAGATTCATTAAAAAATGAGGCTGTACAGCCTCGATTCACACCAGCCGTACTTAGTTATGTACGTACCTATGTTTTGCGGAACAGGGCGCATGCAGAACAAATTCTTGGCCGTACAGTATTGTATTTCCCGCTATTTGAAAAGATGCTCCGGGAAGCCGGGTTACCTGAGGATTTGAAGTACCTTCCCATCGTAGAGTCTGCGCTTGATCCTAAAGCTATCTCCAGGGTAGGGGCCAAAGGGTTGTGGCAGTTTATGCCGGAAACAGGGAAATATTATGGTTTAAGCATTGATAAATATATCGATGACCGATGTAATCCGGAAAAAGCTACCCAAGCGGCCATTCGCTATTTAGAGGATGCTTACGCGCGATTTGGAAGTTGGGAGTTAGCTATAGCGGCATACAATAGTGGTGGTGGCAGGGTAAGCAGGGCTATCCGAAGAGGAAGAAGCAAAGATTTTTGGAAAATTCAGCGGTATTTGCCAAGGGAAACCCGGAACTACGTACCGGCATTTATCGGTGCTCAATATCTCATTGAACACTATAAAGATCATGATTTGCAGCCAGCTTATCCTCCCCTGGACCTCCAGCTGATCACCGAGGTGGACGTAAAGCATGCAGTTAGTTTTTTGGAACTCGCCCAAGTTACGGGCATACCAATGGATTGGGTCGAATGGCTCAATCCCGCCTATCAATTGGGGTATATTCCTGCCCATGACAATGGAACTCCTTTGTTTATTCCAGAAAGAATGGCAGATAAGGTAGAGCGTTATTTGGAACAAAAAGGGGATAAGGTGTCTTGGACCAATGAACACCTAGGACTTCCGGTTAAGCTTCAACCAGCACCCAAGAAAAATATTGATAATGGTGGGTATTTAAAAGAAGTTATTCCGATAGGCCAAACAACTACCCTGGCCGAATTGGCCGGCAGGTTTAAAACCAACGTGCACTTGTTGAAATCCTGGAACCCTGAAAAGGCAGATACCCTTTTCGAAGGGCAGACATTGGTATTGTTTCACCCGGATAAATGGGCTGGCGTAGGAATATGGCAGTTCGGTCGCCCTGTTAATAAGATTCCCATGCCTCCACTGAAAAAAGTAGATCATTATCAAGCACAGACCGTTCCGGATATTGCACCAGGGTGTATTTGGTTTTCCTCAACTACAAAAACCACCCTTAGTCAAATTCAGAAACGGTTTCCGGATCTGTCTTCTGAAGCTTTTCAAAAGCGAAACGAGTTGCAGGACAATCAAAAGAAAATTCCTGCCAAACAAGTACTTTGTGTCTGTCCCGAAGACCTCGCGCTCAGATAAGCCGCATTCAGATGGTCTAATGCTGTGAAAAATTGTCTTTGATCAATGGAGATAGGGATTTCAGTTGGGTCCTTTTTTTGAAAGTGTGCTTTACATTCCCGAAATTTTAATCGACTTTAAGGGAGGAATCCGTCAGAGTAATAATTCTAAAACTCATTAGCGATAAAAACGTAAATCTATGTCAGATCAGTTAATTGAAATGTTGAAAGGGCAACTCGGCAATGATGAGATGATAGGTCAGTTGACTCAACAATTGGGCGAAGCTGACACAGCACAAACAAGAGCTGCTACGGAAGGGGTATTGTCTACCCTAATGGCAGGACTGGCGCGAAACAGTTCAACTCCTGAAGGTGCCAATGCCCTTGGTCAAGCTCTGGAACGCGATCATGATGGTTCAGTGTTAGACAATTTCCTGGGGAATATCACCGGACAGAATCAGTTCTCTAATTCAAGCGCTCTTAATGGTGCGGGCATTCTCGGCCACATCTTAGGAGGAAAACAGAATGGGGCAATTGATATGATCAGTCAAATGAGCGGGCTTAACAAAGGAAAGACCGGCCAACTCATGCTTATGCTTGCTCCAATGATTATGGGCGCATTGGGTAAAGTGAAGAAGGATCAGGGTCTTGATTCCGGAGGATTGGCCTCCATACTGACAGGTGCATTAACCAATCAAAAGTCTCAGGGTAATCAAACGATAGATATTATTTCCGGCTTTATTGATTCGGATGGAGATGGAGATATGATGGATGATATTGGCCGGATTGGAAAAGATTTGCTGGGAGGCTTTTTTGGGAGGTGATCCACTCCATCGGTACCACTTAAAGTATAAAAAGCGGAAGTGAACACACACATCCGCTTTTTAAAAGACTTGTCCTTAGGGATTATGCATTGTCCTTAGCTGCATTTTCTTCAAGTTCTTTGCGCTCGGCTTCACGCATTCCTTCCTTCAGTTCGGTTTCGACGCTCGCCCGAGCGGAATTAAACTCTCGAATGCCTTTCCCGATTCCACGCATGAGTTCAGGAATCTTTTTCCCACCGAAAAGTAGTAGGATCGCGAATACGATCACGAGCATTTCCGGTCCGAGAAAATTAAATAGTAATACAATTTCCATGTCCAATTATTTTAATGCGGTAAAGATACGTTAAAATTATCGAGCCTTGATTGCCAAGTCCTTTCTGTTCAGACAGTTGAGTTCTATAAAGGTTTAACGTTTATTTCCTCAATCCTATTTCCTGAAGCCGTTCGTTTAGGTATGCCCCAGCAGATACAGGGGGATAAGCAGCAGAATGATCTTCGGTAACGCAGCTAGGCAAGCAGGAAAGGTCCATTTCGCTTTTTGGGTGTAGGAAAAATGGAATGGAAAGCCTGGGTGTTCCCCATAATTCTCGAGGCGGATTTACCACCCGATGTGTCGTTGATTTAAGGTAATTATTGGTTAGCCGTTGCAGCATGTCTCCCACATTAATTACGATTTCATTCTCTTCCGGTTGTACAGCAATCCATTCCCGAGCCATATTTTGAACTTCCAGACCACCAGCGGATGCACCAACTAAAAGGGTAATTAGGTTAATATCCTCATGTTGTTCTGCTCGAATGGCAGACTGTGGTTCTTCAGTAATTGGTGGGTAATGGATGGCCCTAAGGATTGAATTCCCTTGTTGAATCTGTGCATCAAAATAGGTGTCCGATAAATCCAGATATCGGGCGATAGACTTTAATAATAAACTGCCTACTCTTTCAAATGCCTTGAATAGCTCAATTCCGATAGGTAAAAATTTGGGGCACTCTTGGACAGCAATATTGGGGAGGTAGATAGCTGAAAACTTACCGTTTGGAGGGTCCTCCTGCCCAATTTGAAAGAACTCCTTTAGATCTGCTACTTTGGACTGCTTGGCATGCTCGGTACCAAAAGAAGTAAATCCTCGCTGCCCTCCCTTGCCCTTTTGCTCGTACTTTTCCTTAACACTTGCGGGAAGCGCAAAAAAAGCGTTCGACTCTTCATAAAATGAATCAATTAGAGCTTGTGAAATTCCATGACCACTAACAGTCACAAAACCAATCGTCTGGAAAGCCGTTCCCAGATCTTGCGTGAATTGTTGTTGCTGGGTGGGGTTACCAGCTCGAAATAAGGCCAAATCAACTTTGGGGATCTGGGTGATAGGCATGATCAACGTAGTTTATTAGTAGAGTACAGTTGCTAAAACTGGCTTCAATAAATAACTGGAATGGAATTTGAGCATTAAAATACTACTTTAAGATAGGCAGCCCATTATCTCCTGGCCGGCTTATAACGAGATTCTTCCAATATTTTTTGGGCATCTGTTTCAAGTAAAAGCAAATCTAGGTTCTCATCTAGTTTTTGCCTTTGAGCATACGCTTCTATTATTTTCCATCCAACAAAACAGGCCGTTCTTCCAGGTGCCTCTTTTGGCATACCGGGTGAATTGGGACTGTATTCCACATACTTTCTATAGGTTGCCCATTCGGTTGAATACAACAGGCTCTGTGTGGATGATTTATCTTTCTCGTTTAGAAAATAGGCCCAAATTTCCAGTTCATTTTCTTGTAGCCATTGCCATTGGCTGTTACTTACCTCCATAATGATGGTATCAGAGGTAAAGGGGAGTAAGCGATCTAAAAGGAAGAGCTGTTTGCCTTTCTGGATCATCACATCTAGCATGCGCTCTCCTCCTGGGTTACCCGTCAATTCCTGTACCAGAGGCTGCAAGGTTTTGACCGTTAAATGCTCTTGATTGTAGGTCCGGGTGAGGTAGGAAGAAAAATTGGGGTTGACCGGATCAATATTTCGGTAGGGAAATGTTTCACCCAGGAAAAAATCCAATCCGATTCCCAGGTTGTCGTCTGCATAAATAAAAGATTGCAGGCCAAATTCAGAAATATAGGTAGTAACAGAAGGAATGCTCCGATCTGGAAAGTAATAGTTATAAAACTGGAAAGCCTGATTTAAAGAAGCTTGATATCGATTCAGGTCTCCGAAAAGAATTTGCGTGGTATCGAACAGGTTCCGAACCGGAGGATAGGAAATAAATCCCCTAATGAAGGCCTCGTGTCCTTGAGGAGTTAGCTCAGGGTCTTTTGAGCCCAGGATGTAATTAAAATAAACTCGAGCGAATTCCCCATACTTGGTTTCAAGCGTCTCCAATTGTTGTTCGAAAACTGCACCCGTATCCAGGCTGAACAAATCCTGTTCGAAACGATTGAGTTCCACTGCCATATCGATGTTGGTCACGTCAGGAATCCTTGGAGATGGATCGGGTGTACAGGAATGAAAGCCTAGAAGGATCCCAGCCAATAGTAAGCCAAGGATAGAAATAGGTAGGAAGGCAGCTGTTTTTATCTTTACCATAATCCATTTAGAAAGAGCGATAGCAAAAATTGCTTTCATAACGTTAGTAGCCATACAACTCGTATTCTTTCCAAAAACCGTGAATTCGCATATGCGCAAACGTAGGCTTTTTGGCCTGTTTTTTGGCCTAATCCTGACAATCCCTTTAGTTGCACAGCAATCAGAACTTGGCATTCGGTTTGGTTTTCAGGCCAGTCCCACGCTTTCCTGGATGCTGGCATCTACCCGAGGGATAAATAAAACCGGAACCAATTTTGGGGTTCGGCTAGGCATCCTTTCGGAATATTATTTTACAGAGAATTATGCATTTGTAAGTGGCCTTGGGTTCTCCTTTAACCAAGGTGGAACCCTGGTTTACGAATCGGGAGGTACCTATTGGCCGGATTCCGATAAGTTTCCAGCGCCCGATACTTTACCGGCCGGTGTTCGCTTGGGCTATAATCTACAATACTTTGAAATTCCCATTGGGCTTAAAATGCGTACTCGCGAGTTCGGCTATCTGCGCTATTACCTGGAGCCCAATTTTATCATTGGTTTCCGAACCAATGCCAGAGGTAGTATAGAGGGTATGGGAATTCCAGACGGTACCGAACAAATCGACATTCGCAATGAAGTGAATTTCTTCAACATGTCAGTTGGAATAGGTGGAGGCATCGAGTATGCTATTTCTGGGACATCCAGCTTTATTGTGGGTATAAATCTCCATTTTGGATTTGTCGATATTACTCAAAATGCTAATCAGGTAGTAGATCCTGGCGATGGAGGTACCTTCCGGCCTGATAATTCGAAGGCGGTGAGCAATGGGGCTGCGATTAAGTTAGGCTTTATCTTTTAAAAAAGCTGTTGAAAGCTTACTTTCCGCGTTAACTAGGATCAAATCAATGGCAACTACAGAATTATCCCAATTAAAGCCCTTTTTAATTCAAGCCTTGCAGGAAGACGTTGGCCCGGGGGATCATACCTCATTGGCTTGTATACCGGAAGACCAGAGAAGTAAAGCACATTTATTGGTCAAAGACCCTGGCGTCTTGGCGGGGATAGAAGTATTTCAAGTCTTATTTGAGCTGTTGGATCCCAATACAGTATTCACACCCCTCCTTCGAGATGGCGACGCGGCCAGTGCCGGCGTGGTTGCTTTTGAGGTGGAGTGTAATACTCGGGTGCTACTAATGGCTGAACGGGTGGGCTTGAATATTATGCAGCGCATGAGCGGTATTGCTACCCAGTCCAATCATTTCAAGTTCGAAATTGAAGATCTAGATGTAAAAATACTGGATACCCGAAAAACCACTCCTCTCATGCGGTTCCTAGAGAAATGGGCCGTTCGATTGGGTGGTTGCCACAATTACAGAGACGGCCTGTATGATTGGTTTATGATCAAGGATAATCATATAGATGCGTGCGGAGGAATTCGCGAAGCCATTGAACGCGTGGATCATTATCAAAAAGAGAAGGGCTTGGAATTGGGGGTTACCATTGAGGTGCGAAATTTGGTAGAACTCCACAAGGTGTTAGAGACGGGGAAGGTTACTCGAATTATGCTGGATAACTTTGAATTGCCTTTGCTTCAGGAAGCTATTGATACCGTTGCACAACGGTTTGAAACGGAGGCTTCAGGGGGGGTAAATATTTACAATGTGCGAGAAGTAGCTTTGACTGGGGTTGATTACATTAGTGTTGGGGCACTAACTCACTCCACCACCAGCCTTGATTTAAGCCTTAAGGTGATGAAATAATCAGGTACCGGGGCAGCATCTTCACCTCCCTTATACCATATAGTAGCTCCAGAAAAGCCCACCCATAACGAGCGTTGTTGCTCCAATAACCAGCCAAAATCGAATGTCCTTGTAATAGGTTTCACTTTGGTCAGCAATCAGATAAAATAGGCTGAGCCCGATTAACAAAAATACTACACTTACTAACATGTTTTCACGGTTGGGGTAATGGTTATTAATAAAAATTTACATCAATTTTAAGATCCTTCCAATCTTAATCGACCAAGGTTACAAACCATGATTCGAAATCACTCCTATCGAGGGATTGAAAGGAAATTTGAGGCTTTTCAAATACTATTGCCTAACGAACGGTATTGTAGTGCTTTCTAAGGGCCAGGAACCGGTACTATTGGGGGATGTTCCTGTAGTAGAGCTCTATTGATATTTCTGGCCAAGGTTGGCCCCTCATATACGAGCCCAGAATAAATCTGAACTAATGATGCCCCAGCCTTGATTTTTTCAAGTGCATCCTCAGGGGAGGAAATGCCCCCTACTCCAATAATAGGCAACTTACCATGAGACTTGTTATAAATATAACGGATGACTTCCGTAGAACGTTCCCTCAAAGGTTGGCCAGAAAGCCCTCCAGCTCCAATTTTTTCAACTTTTTGTGCCGAAATAGATAATCCATCCCTCGAAATTGTAGTATTTGTAGCAATTATTCCAGCCAGTTTAGTCTGCTGAACGATTTCAATGATCTCATCTAGTTGAGATTCTGAAAGATCGGGAGCTATTTTGAGTAAAATGGGTTTGGGAGCAGCTTGTTGTTGATTTAATTCCTGAAGATGGACTAATAGTTGAGTAAGCGGCTCCTTTTCCTGCAAAGCTCTAAGGTTGGGGGTGTTGGGCGAACTTACGTTGACTACGAAATAATCCACATAAGGGAAGAGTTTTCGAAAGGCATTCTCGTAGTCATTTACAGCTTCTTCATTGGGCGTTATTTTATTTTTCCCAATATTTCCTCCGATCACGATGCCTTTGGGCTTCCCTGCTTTTAACCGATTGACCATCTTATCTACTCCATGGTTGTTGAAGCCCATTCTGTTGATTAAGGCATGGTCTTTCGGTAAGCGGAAAAGCCTGGGCTTGGGATTTCCAAGTTGAGGTTTGGGGGTGACGGTCCCAATTTCGAGAAACCCAAATCCGAGAGCGGCCATGGCATGAAGATAGGTCCCGTCCTTATCGAATCCTGCAGCGAGCCCTACCGGGTTGGGAAAGTGAAGTCCAAACAACTCCTTGGAGACACTACCCTTAGGCGATTTCCAACTGCTTCTCAACCAAGAACCTAAGAAGGGAATAGACAGGCTCAATTTGAGCATACGCACCGTGAATGCATGCGCAAGCTCCGGCGGCAACAGAAACAGGATTTGTTTAAGTATTGGATACAATGGTCACTTCTTCTTTTACAGGTTCGTAATTCAGAACTGGAGCTAACCAGCGCTCAACTTCTTTCAAAGCCATTCCTTTTCGAACAGCGTAATCTTGAACCTGATCTTTTCCGATCTGGCCAAGGCCAAAATATTTGGAATCCGGATGTGAAAAGTACCAGCCACTTACACTTGCCGCAGGATACATGGCACAACTCTCAGTAAGGGTGATCCCGATATTTTCCTCGACTTTCAGCATTTCCCAGAGGGTTCTTTTCTCTGTATGTTCTGGGCAGGCAGGGTAGCCAGGAGCTGGCCGTATCCCCTTGTATTGCTCAGCAATTAGGCTTTCATTCGTGTATTTTTCATCTGGCGCATAGCCCCAGAACTCTCTTCGAATTCGCATGTGCATGCGTTCTGCCAAAGCTTCCGCTAATCGGTCTGCTAATGCTTTCAGCATAATCGCATGATAGTCGTCGTGTTCAGCTTCATATTTCTTAACCCACTGCTCCAATCCAATTCCGGCAGTCACTGCAAAGGCCCCCAAATAATCCGGGTTTCCGATAGGTGCGAGGAAATCACTTAACGAAAGGTTAGGCTGTCCTTTTGCTTTCTGCCTTTGTTGGCGTAAATGGTGCAGCTCTGCAAGTATGGTAGACCTGGTCTCGTCCGAATAGACTTGAATATCATCGCCAATACTATTAGCCGGAAACAGACCAATTATGGCACGTGCGGTGGTCCATTTTTGGTCGATCATCCTTTGCAACAAGGTTCTGGCATCATTGTACAGTTTCTGAGCTTCCACTCCAACCACGGAATCCTCCAAAATCGCCGGAAATTTACCGGCCAGTTGCCAACTTGTGAAAAAGGGAGTCCAATCAATATAATCTACGAGGTCTTCAAGGGGATAATCCTCAAAAACGTGAATGCCCGGTTGCTTAGGCGACGGAGGGGTATAATTGCTCCAGTCTATCTGAAATGGATTTTTTCGAGCCTGGTCGAGCTTCAGGTATTTTTTCCGGGTTTGTTGCCCTGAACGGGCTTCCCGGATTCGAGCGTATTCAGCTCGGGTATCCAGAATGAAATTATTTCTCGTATCGTCGTCTGCGCCAAGTAAAGCTCCTGCAACTGCAGCAGATCGCGACGCATCGAGCACGTGTATCACGGGGCCACTGTATTGAGGTTCGATCTTGAGCGAGGTATGCGTTTTAGAAGTAGTGGCTCCTCCGATCAAGAGGGGTTGCTTGAAACCCTGCCGTTCCATTTCCTTGGCTACGTAAACCATTTCGTCGAGGGAAGGTGTGATCAGACCGCTCAAGCCGATAATATCTGCATTTTCCTCTTTCGCCCGCTGCAAAATAACTTCAGCTGGAACCATTACACCCAGGTCGACAATTTCGAAATTATTACATCCGAGAACAACACCTACAATATTTTTTCCAATATCGTGTACGTCTCCCTTGACCGTAGCCAAAAGGATTTTCCCTTTGCTGCCACCGGCTCCTCGGGCTTTTTCTTCTTCAATGTAGGGGGTCAAATGTGCAACTGCCTTTTTCATAACCCTTGCACTTTTAACCACCTGCGGCAAAAACATTTTTCCTTCTCCAAAGAGATCTCCGACCACATTCATACCATTCATGAGGGGACCTTCAATAACGGACAAGGCAGTTGGGGATGCCTGACGAGCCTCTTCTACATCTTCTTCAATAAAATCGGTAATACCCCTGACCAGGGAATGAGTCAGCCTTTCCTGCAGGTTTTCTTCGCGCCAACTCATGTCCTTTTGGACCGTCCTCCCTCCACTGCCTCTAAAGGATTCAGCAAGTTCGGTTAACCGTTCTGTTGCATCTTCCCGGCGATTGAATAGTACATCCTCTACTCTTGTGAGCAGTTCCTCAGCAATATCATCGTATACCTCTATCATACCTGCATTCACAATACCCATATCCATCCCTGCCTTTATGGCATGAAAAAGAAAGGCTGAGTGCATAGCTTCCCGCACAACGTTATTCCCGCGAAACGAAAAGGAAATATTGCTAACCCCGCCACTCACTTTTGCTCCCGGGCACACTTCTTTAATCTTTCGGGTAGCATCTATAAAGGCAAGAGCGTAATCGTTGTGTTCTTCTATACCGGTAGCAACGGCAAAGATATTGGGGTCAAATATGATGTCTTCCGGCTGAAAGCCAACTTCCTTGGTAAGTATTTGGTAAGCTCTTTGGCAGATCTCTACTTTCCGTTCAGTAGTATCGGCTTGGCCCTCCTCATCAAATGCCATAACGATAACGGCTGCTCCATATCGCCTTACCAGTCGAGCCTGCCGTAAAAATTCGTCCTCACCTTCCTTTAGAGAAATGGAATTGACGATGCATTTCCCTTGAACACATTTTAATCCTTCCTCGATAACCGACCACTTCGAAGAGTCGATCATGATCGGTAGTTTGGCGATGTCTGGTTCGGCCATAACCATGTTCAGAAAATCCTTCATGGCTTGGGCAGAATCGAGCAATCCTTCGTCCATGTTCACGTCAATGATCTGAGCACCACCTTCCACTTGGTGACGAGCAACGGAGAGTGCTTCCTGATAGTCACCAGATTTGATCAAGCGGGCAAATTTCCGGGAACCGGTCACATTTGTCCGTTCTCCAATATTGACAAAATTTGTTTCCGGACGTACAATCAACGGTTCCAGCCCACTTAGCTGTGTATATCGTTCAACCTCGGGAATAGTCCTGGGAGGAATATCTACCACGGCTTCAGCCATAGCCCTGATATGATCCGGCGTGGTACCACAGCAGCCTCCAATTATATTCACAAAGCCACTGGAGGCAAAATCGCGCAAATATTCCCGCATCTCATCTGCCCCCTGGTCGTATTCACCTAGTTCATTAGGCAACCCAGCATTCGGATAGGCACTGACAAAACAATCGGCAATACCCGATAGCGTTTCAAGGTGCGGACGCATCTCTTCAGCTCCCAATGCACAGTTCAGGCCCACTGAAAGAATGGGCATGTGGCTGATTGAGATCCAAAATGCTTCTGCAGTCTGACCACTCAAAGTCCTTCCACTGGCATCAGTGATGGTGCCAGAGACCATAATTGGCCACTTCTGATTGCGCTCTACCGACAGTTTATCAATGGCGAATAGAGCAGCCTTGGCATTGAGCGTATCGAATATGGTTTCCACTAGTAAGATGTCGGCTCCTCCATCAACCAAGCCTTCGGCTTGTTCGTAATAGGCTTCAACCAGTTCATCGAATGTGATTGCCCGGAACCCGGGATCATTTACATCTGGAGAAATAGATGCAGTCCGATTGGTAGGACCCATTGCGCCAGCTACGAATCTGGGTTTTTCCGGATTCTTGGTGGTGTATTCTTCAGCAGCCTTTTTTGCAATCTTGGCTGAAACTTTGTTCAGTTCGTATACAATCTCTTCCAGACCATAGTCTGCCTGGGCAATAGAAGTCCCACTGAAGGTATTGGTTTCTATGATGTCGGCCCCAGCCTCCAAATAAGCGCGATGGATATTTTCGATGACATCTGGCCTGGTTAGACTTAGAAGGTCATTATTCCCCTTTAAGTCTTTCTGGGTATTCTTGAACCGATTCCCTCGAAAATCGTCTTCGGTGAGTCGATATCGTTGAATCATAGTACCCATGGCTCCGTCCAGTACAAGAATGCGATTGGCCAGAATATTTTTTAATAATTCCATATTGAAGCTCTAAAGGAGTTTTCAGATTAGATCAGTAAAAGTACAGTTTTGTTTGGTCAGAGGTTTAAGGCAAAACCCTTCAAAAAGACATATTATAATCAGAATTAGGGAGTAGTAAACCAAAGATGGCAGTAATAACTACAAGCATTTGTTTGGGAAAAGCGGTAAATTAAACAACCTAAAACATAAAGTAGTAAAAACCTATTCCTATGAAAATAATACGAACCCTATTGATCGCAGTGCTTGCCTTGGTAGGTATTTTCCTTTTGGCTACTGCATTCATACCAAAAGATGTTCATGTGGAACGCAGTATACAGGTAGAAGCTCGACCTGAACAGATTTATCCTTATGTATCTACTTTCGAAAAAAGAGGAGAATGGTATCCTTGGTATAAAAGAGATCCAAATATGACCAGGAGTTTGGAAGGAACAGATGGAGTAGTGGGAGCAGTTTCCAGGTGGGAGGGAGATCCAAATACGGTAGGGTCTGGCCAGCAGACGCTGGTTAAGTTGATTGAAAACCAGCGAGTTGAAACGGATCTTGTATTTTCGACACCTATGGAGTCTGAGGCGAGTAGTTTCGTCGTCCTGGAAGAAGAGGATGATGGAAGGACTTTGATTACATGGGGCTTAGACACTCGTTTCCCTTACCCCACAAATGCCATGCTTGTATTTATGGATATGGACGAAACTATAGGGAAGGATTATGAAGAAGGGCTTACCAACTTAAAAAAGGTGGTTGAGGATCATGTCAAAGATTATGGTGGCTATGTGATCAAAAATGTAGATATGTCCGAACGCCATTTTATCGCCATTCGACAGACGGTTGCATTTAGCCAAATGCAAGGGTTTAATGAGAACAGCATGATGCAGTTGAGCAAATTTCTGGCATCAAATAATCTCCTTATGGATGGAATGCCTTGCGGACTCTATTACAATTGGGATGAAGAGGACAAGCAAACAGACATGGCTGCAGCTTTGCCTGTTTCGAATCCGCCGCCTTCGTTATCAAATCCCTTTACGTTGATCACGTTACCTGCTAGTAGATACTTGGTTATTGATTACTATGGAGACTATGAAGGGATTGGGGATGCGCACGATACCCTGGGGAAATACATCGAGGACAACAATCTGAATTCGGCACCGCCGGTGTATGAAGAGTACCTGACCGACGCAACCAAGGAAACCGATCCCTCCAAATGGCTGACCCGGATTTATTATCCGCTCTCCAGCTAAATCACAAGTCCAAAAAGGAAATAAACAACCGGTTCTGAATCAGGGCCGGTTGTTTGTTTTTTACAGGCATTGCTAATATTTTCCTAAATTCAGCGACACTATACCCAAATTTCGAAATGACGGAGGTTCAACTGCAATTACTACAGGAGGTCGAAGCTTATACAAAGGAGTTTGTTCAGCAACGATTTAGCGATAAGTACCTATACCACACTTGGGAACACATCCAGGATGTCCTCCGGGCTATCAATGAAATTGGTAGCGAATTTGATCTTTCCGAAAAGGAATGGGAGTTATTAATGCTAGCTGGGCATTTCCATGACCTTGGATACGAAGGTGGACCCGAGGGCCACGAAGAAGAAAGCGTCCAGCTTGCCAGAACATTTCTAGAGGCCAGAGCCTATCCCGAAGAAGACCTGAATCGTCTGGAAGCTTTGATTCTGGCCACTAAGATGCCCCAAAATCCCCAAAATTTGCTCGAGGAGATTCTATGTGATGCAGACCTGAGTCACATCGGATCTCGCATTTATTGGGATCGGTGTGCGAAGGTTCGCCAGGAAATGGTTTTAGTCAACCAAAAGATTATGAGCGAGCATGAGTGGGTGGACTTTGAGCTGGATTTTCTGGGGAATCACTCCTTTCATACTGAAGTAGCACAGCGCTTATACGAGAAAAGAAAAGAGAAGCATATCAAACAGCTTAAGAAACATAAGCTACGGCTCAACCCGGAAATGGCTGATCTGGTAGATGAAATGGAAAACCAGGTTAAGAAGAAAAAGAAAAAAGGGAAATTGATCAAGAAAAGCCTGCAATCAAACGACAAGGAGCTCAAGGAATTAAATCTAGGTCGAGGGGTAGAGACCATGTTCAGAACCACCTACCGTACACATGTTAATCTGAGTAGCATTGCGGATAATAAGGCCAATATTATGCTCAGTATCAATGCGATCATTATATCCATTGTGGTAACCAACTTAGTCCCTCAGTTTGCCGAAAATCCGGCTCTGAAGTTCCCGACTACCTTTCTCCTTGCGGTTTGTATGGTTGCTCTGGTTTTTGCTATTCTGGCCACCCGGCCGAAAGTAACTAAGGGAAAGTTCACCAGAGAGGATATTCAGGAAAAGCGGTCTAACCTTCTCTTTTTTGGAAATTTCTACAACATGCAAATCCAGGATTTCCACTGGGGCATGATGGAAATGATCAAGGATAAGGACTTTTTGTATTCGTCCATGACTAGGGACTTGTATTATCTAGGGGTGGTGTTGGCCAAAAAATATGTCTTCCTCAGGATTTGTTACAATGTATTCATGTATGGCCTTATCCTATCCGTTATCATCTTTGCTGTCGTATTTGTAAGTTCCTGAAGTTAGTGACCTGCTATTTGGGCTTGGAAGGTTTGTTAAGACTGATCGTACGCTGTTGCCTTGATTTGAATCGATCTGTATCCGTCCTTCTTTTTCTGGTATGTTTGGTAGCTCGCCCTTGAACCCGCGCTCGCCAACGCTTAAAACTTTTGGGGTTCATTTCACGCCGCATTATTTTGATGACTTCCTTCTCGCTCACCCCAAATTGTTCTTCAATAGCGTCGAAAGGAGTCCGGTCTTCCCACCCCATCTCCACAATGCGGTCTAAATCACGCTGACTAAGTTCCTTCGATTGTTCCTTGTTCATAACTTTGTAACAGAGGTGTATGCACAGTGTTGAATAAGTAATGTAAATTCCCACTTTTAGAACATTGGAATTACAATCGATATGTTGTCAACCCGAATGACTCAAGCGTTGAATGAGCAGATACACCTGGAGGGGTATGCTTCTCATTTATATTTATCTATGGCTGCCTGGTGCGACCGGAAAGGGCTCCAAGGATGCGCACATTTTATGTTTCGTCAGTCCGAAGAAGAGCGTCAACATATGCTTCGGTTATACCACTATCTGAGCGAAATGGACGCAACGCCCATTACACCGGAAATTCATCAACCCCCGCTTGAATTTTCATCTGTTCGGGAACTGTTTCACATGGTGTATGAGCACGAGCAAAAGGTCACGAAAGCAATACACGGACTTATCGCTCTATCCCTGGAAGAAAAGGACCACGGCACATTAAATTTCCTCCAGTGGTATGTGGAAGAACAGCGGGAGGAAGAGGCTTTGATGCGATCAATACTGGACAAGATCCAATTAATTGGCGAAGGCCCACAAAGCTTGTATTACATTGATAAAGAGGTTGATAATATCAACCAAAGTCAAGGTATTGAAGCCGATCAATAAAGATCAGCCTATTGATCTTCCGTTCTTCGTTGCGGGCTTTCCGGATTGGTAAAGTCGAGCGTAAAGTCAACTTCCCAATTTGCTCTTAACTGGTCAATAGGCCTACGGATTATTTTTTCGGGTAAAATGCCTTGGAGGTAATTGCCAGGATCCCACCTGGCGTTTTGATTCTGGTCTTCCACGATCAATAATTCATAGTTACCGGGATGAAGGCCGACAAGACGAGTGGAGAAGTCAACATCACCAAGAAGGAAAAATTGATCGATCACCTTTTCATCTAGCTTTAGCTGAATAAAGTAGGCCGTATCAATTGGGAGGTTCACGCACTTCAGGTTAATAGTCCCGAATCCTTTTTGTGGTTCGGTTTTGAAACTAAACTTAATCGTGTCCCCCAAGGGTATTCCAAACTGATCCGTAGTAAAACCAGGCAGCAAAATTAGGCTATAAGTAGAATCTTCCTTCCACCCATATCGAATTATTAGTTCTCGTTGATCAACGGAGTCTAAAAAAACGACGGGCTTGGGTTGGATCTGGATAGAATCTCGTTCCAGGATTAATAAAGAAGTATCTACAGATGCGATTGGATGGTTGAACTGGAGGCGGATCGCCTTAAATGGGTTGATTTTCCTAAACTTGGGACTTGTAAGGCGCAGGCTACGCTTAGCGATAAATGTATCCCTGGATGGTAAATTGAATCGCAAAGTGTCAAAATTTAGCGTATCAGAAATTCCTAAAAAAATAGCCTGTTCAGTTGGAGTAGATTGATCATACCAGAGCGTTAAGGTATCCTTTTCTTGTTCCCGGTAGATTGGGGTAAGCGTACTACCCCTATTGAGTTGAACCTCTTCGGGAGATTGGTTAAAGACCAGCTTCAACCTGCCATACCGAGTAGTATCAACTCGTGTCAGCAAGATCGGGGGGCGCTCGGAGAATAGGGATACTTCGACCAACACCTGAGTCGAGTCTTCAATGGTGATCGGGGCCTGCAAAAAACCAATTTGCTCATTGGCCTGGTCGTAGAGGTAGTTCAAATTACCATCCTTTAAAGCAAAGCCTTTGAAGTTGCCCGCCCTAAGGTTTGGAATTTGAAACTTCCCTTCTTTATCTGTTCGGCCAAAATAATAAGGACGTTCTTGGTATACGATAGAATCCTCGAAGGAGTCATATAACATAAATAGCACATCCTCTACAGGTTCACCTGTAAATGCATCCTGGATCGAACCGTTTAACGTCAGCGAATCAATGATAGCTCCAGTTGAGAATACAAATCGCAGATCTTTGGCCGGATTGCCTTCCGTTAGATCTTGCACCGCTTCCCCAAAGTTGATCGTATAAGTTACATCGGACTTTAATACTTCTTCATCTGCAAAAGATAGGATCAGCTTTTTTCCTTTGAGTTTAATTTCCGGCCGGTTTTCTAAAGGTGGAGAAATTACGACCTGTCTAAATTCATCTTTTAACTGTACCCATTCATTGAAAGACAGGAAGATATCCTGTTTAAGAAAATTCGTTTGCAGGTTTGGACTAGACTTTTCAAGTACTACTTCCGGAGGTTCCTCATCCTTAGGCCCCCCTTCAGGAGCGGAAACACTTGCACAACTGTAGGCCCATACCACCAATAGAATTAAAAAACCCTTCGTCTTCCAGGACCGGATCAGAACGATAATTCCTTGAGTATATGATTGGTAACACATTGGCCGGCAAAAGTAGCCAAAAAATCTACTCCCTGAACTCGCTGGGGTAAGGTGCCAGTTCCTAAGTATTTCTACTTTCTTTGCGCTGAGAACGCAGGGTATACTAAAGGAATTGCAAATTACTTATGAAGAAGCAACATCAAGTTTCAACCACCTGGGCAGGTAGGCAGGCATTTGACAGTAAGATCAAAAATCATTCGATCCGAATTGATACGGTGGAGCCGGATGGGTTTGACAAAGGCCCTAACCCTAAACCACTCTTATTGTCCGCTCTAGCCGGTTGTACCGGTATGGATGTAGTTGAGATCCTCCGCAAAATGCGCGTAGAATTGACCGCGCTTCGAATTGAAGTCGAAGGGGATCTTACCGAAGATCTGCCACAGGTTTATGAATCTATTCGGCTGGTATACTATTTTGAAGGGCCAAATTTAGAATCCAAGAAGGAAAAGGTAGAAAAAGCGGTGGTACTGTCTCAGGAGAAATACTGCGGAGTAACTGCTATGCTCAAAAAGGTTTGTCCAGTCGACTACAGCATGGAGATCAATGCTGGGGAGTAGATCGGCTCGACTACTTCTTTTTAATAAAACTTTATATCGCTCATTTAGTGATCTGTCGGCTGCACTACGCCAGCTCCCGAGCTGAAGATGCAAATTGCCGAAAAAACAAAATGCGCGCACTTTTAGGTTGCCTTTTATCGGTTTTCGTTTGTAGTTGTATCGGTACGGACTTCACTAATGAACCGATTGGAGAGGATCTGACAGAAGCCAACATTGAAGAACCTTCCATTTCTTTAAGTACGGGCGATGCCCATCAGCTCAATTTCCAATTCCTGAATGCTTCGGGGCAGCCAGAGACAGCAGCTTGGAGTTTTGTAAGCCAAGATGCCGGTGTGGCAACTGTGACCAATGATGGATTGGTAACTGGAGTAGGTATGGGACAGACTATGATTGTTGGAACGGCCGAGGGGATGGTTTCTGATTCGGTCTTGGTGACTGTAGTTGCCAACTCGATGGTCGCTGCGGATGTGCGTATTGTGACTGGGGATATGAACCTGGAAGTAGGTGAACAGCTGCAGCTTATGGCAGAGGTGCGCAATGCAGAAGGGGGGCTGCTTTCCGATATAGCAATCAGTTGGATGAGCCAGGATACGTCAATTGCCTCTATCGATCAGCAAGGAGTGGTCACCGGCCAGATGGCTGGCTCTACAACCATTCTGGCATCCGCTGATCAAATCAGCAGCCTTCCATACCAAATTTCGGTAAATGGAGCTTCGCGATCCGGAACTTTTGGCGGCCTTAATGGATATTCCGTTTCCGGAACTGTTGTTCTTTCAAACACCGATGACGGTGGTGTAATAGCCTTTAATGATGACTTTAGATCCCAATCCGGACCAGGGTTGGTCATCATCCTAAGTCCAACCAATTCTATTTCCGGTGGTATAAATCTAGGCTCACTCAAGTCTAATCAAGGCGCGCAAGAATACCCATTACCAGAGGGGACAGATCCAAGTACTTTCACCCATGTATTCGTTCATTGCGAACCATTCGGCCTTCCATTCGGAGTCGCTCAACTTCAATAACAAATCATGAAACTTTCGTTAGCTATTCGACTTGGTGGCCTGAGTGCACTTTTGTGGTTAGGTTTATCAACTTCTGCCACAGGGCAAACTGCCTGGACAAAACCAAAAGGAGAGGGCTACTTCAAATTGGGCCAGAATATAATTCGGGCCCAAAGCTTCTTTAATCCGGAAGGAAATACCGTAGATATTACTACTACTTCTATTTTTCAAACCGTTGTATACGGAGAATATGGTTTGACGGATCGCCTGACAGCTATCATCAATGCCCCGGTTTTCATTCGTAGCACAATCAACAACCTGGAAAGTACTGCTAATGGCGGGGTGATTCCTGGAGATGAATTTCAAGGTTTTGGCGATCTTCAATTCGGGTTGAAATGGGGGCTCATACAGGATAAATCGATCGTATGGAGTGTCTCAGCTGAAGTAAAAACGCCGATTGGCGAAAACGTAGGTGGGCGTACGGAATTGCTTCAGACCGGGGATGGTGCTTGGGGTATGATGCTGATGACCGATGCTTCGCGTTCATTCTACCCCACCCCAATCTATGTTTCTTTGGGTGTAGGGTATAACTGGAGAGGAAATGCTACTTTAAATTATTCCAGTGGAAGCGAAGACCTCAATTATTCGGATGGTGTTCGTTGGCGAGCGGAGGTGGGTTATACACCCGGTCGCTTCCTATTGGCTCTTAAGGTGGATCATTTGATCGCACTTCAAAATGGAGACGTAGGTGGTCCAAATGGAAGTTCCTCCCTATTTGGCAATAATATTACTTACCTCGCTCTTACGCCGGAAGTCAACTATACCGTTTTTGAAAATTTCGGCCTTTCTGCAAGCGTAGGTACCGTATTAGCAGCAGAAAACATCTTGGCAGCACCTAATTGGCAGGTTGGAATATTCTATTTGTTGGACTAAAAATAGAAAATGCTTCCTATCAATTGGCAAGTCTCTTATGCTCAATCCTAAATGGTAGACTTTTATTGGTTTTATAACCTCAATTAGCGTTAAGTCTGCGATGCTGCTTCCTGTCGTTCCAGATTCAAATGACCTGACACTCATTTTATTCTTCCACCAGTTCAAACTTGTAGATCAAACGCTCTAGAATGGGTGCTTTGGTTCTAGGATCTTCATTGTTCAGGAAAATATCAATATAAACTTCCTCACTCTCATCCTTTTCGGTGCTGTCAAAGAGGATGTGAATGGTACCGCTTTCTCCCGGAGGGACTGGATCAGTAGAATAATCAGTCTCAGTGCATTCGCAAGCCGATACCAGGGAAATGGACAAGTCTACATCACCGTGATTGACAAACTCAAAAGTGTGTTCCTTTTTTTCACCTCTTTTAACGACTCCAAAATCGACTACTCGCTCTCCGAACACCATAACAGGGACATTTTTCAAATTCTTTTGTCCATGCAAAGAAGACATCGGGCTGATGAGTGAGTCCTGAATTTTATAGTCTTGCTTATCGGAAGGGAGGATGGTTGGAAGCGCATCAGTTTTCTTCCGGATACTTGTCCTTTTTATCGTAATCGTTTTGGGTCCGGCCAGAATTTTAAACTCGGTACGGCGGTTAACAAAATTTGCATTTTCCCGCTCCTTTTCGGATGGAATAGCCTTGATGAATGCTTCAGTAAGGCTATCGCCCACACTTAAAAAAGGATATAAATTCGCCTGCCGTTGTTTGACCACAAATGGTTTGGTTTCTCCATAACCCTTGGCCTCGATCCGGCTTCTGGAGATACCGTTGCGAACCAACCACCGCCGGGCCGACTCTGCCCTTCGCTGTGAAAGGTTGATATTATAGTCATCATTCCCTCGATAATCGGTGTGGCTACTTAATTCGATAACCATATCCGGATATTCTGTCATCAGATCAAATACGACCTGTAGATCGGATTCTGCCTCATCGCGTATCCGGTCCGAATCAAAGTCGTACAAAATATTTTCCAGCACAATAGCTTCTTCCAATGAAATGGTATCAAATTCAGGTTCCGTGGGCAAGACCGGTTTTTGCTTCAGGAAAAACCGGTGTTCAATCGTCTTGGACTCTCTAATATCGACGGTATTGAAGGTGACGGAGTCCGGAAAATAGCCGGGTGCGGTGGCAACCACTTTATAGTATTTTTCCAAATCGAGGCTGTAATCGAATCGGTTGCCTTTTTCGCTAAATCGGATATTGGGATCTTCCTGGCGATTTCCTTCGTACGGATAAAGCAAGGTGCTACCGCCTACCAGTGGTTGTTCATCCTCCGTAAATAGTCCCACCACCAGATCAGCATAAACCTCTGGAATGGTAAAACCATAAATATCATAGCAGCAAGTCCGGTTTTCCAGGGAGCGCGCACCTTCACCGGCACGATTGGAAACGAGGAACCCATTGTAGCCTTCTCGGTCTACAGAGAAGTAAAGATCATTGACAGAGGAATTAAATCCCTTACCCATGTTTTCCGGTTCAGTCCAGGTGCTCCCATCCCAAACGGAGAAGAAAATATCAAAGCCACCGATCCCAGGATGACCGGTAGAGCTAAAGTACAAGGTACCGTCGAAATAGTATGGAGACTCCTCATCCCCTTTCGTATTAATTTTCTTTCCCAGATTCACTGGAATACCATAGACCCCTTCACTTTCACGAGGTGCGTAAAAAAGGTCAAACCCTCCTTCACCTCCTGGCATATCAGATGAAAAGATTAATACCTCTCGACCAAACAATTCACCAACTGTGGGATTCTTGACAATGAAATCACCATTAATCCCTTGCACTTCTTGAGCAGGCCCCCAATTTCCATCTCCACCGACGCTGTAGTATATTTTTCCTCCTACAAGTTCGCTGGATTTGAACTCCCCTCGAACGAAAAACATGCGATTACCATCTGGAGCAAGGGTAACATTAATGGTATGGGTTTCCGGTCGATTGACATTATCTCCCAAAGCTGAGGGTTCCTCCCACCCCCGTTCACCCATTGATGAAGTGAATACACGAGAGTAAGCATCTGCTAGACCTTCACTGGAAACCTGGACTACATCTTCCAGTTCGAAACTGGTGAAATAGATCATGTTCCCATTCCTCGACATGATGGGTGAATATTCCGAATTTCGGGTATTGACGTCCCGGCCGGCGTTATCGACTTCTACGCCTCGGCTTTTCTCGGGCATATTCATCGCCATGCGGGCACCTTCCAGTTCGGCTCTAGCCAATGTGATCAGGGAATCGTCCTCGGCAAGCGCGATAAATTCGATAAATGCCTCCTCAGCCTCTTCGTAGTTTCCATTCATTTTCATGACCCGGCCCAGGTTGTAATATAGATCGGAGTAGCGTCCTTCTTCTTCGTCTCTTCTCAAGACACTACGGTACCTGCGTTCGGCTGTACTGTAATTCCGAACCTTATAGTTTAGGTCCGCCAGCACGGGAAGTAACTCACGGTCTTTTCGCTCTTCGTATGCTTTTTCGTACCAATCCAAAGCGTGATAGTAGTCAAAGCTATCCATGGCTTCTTTTGCGACTGAAAGCATGGTCTCATAAGAGGGTTTATTCATGGGTTGCGCAACCGAATGAAGAGCGCCGAATAAACATAAGCCGGAAAAGAGGATAATCGATCTGAAATTCATGGCGTCAATCTGTAATAGTAGGCGAATGGCGATTTACATTTTCAACGAACAAGTACAAAGGTAAGGTGTGTAAGGGGATTAGTTGTTTGCTACCAACAATTTAGCCATTACCAAAAGGATTTAAAACTTCTAGAAATGTGGGCATAAAATAGCTGGGGGTACCTGAGGCCGTTTGGAGAGGGCGAGAATGTAATAGGCGGCTACCTCCAGGCTTCCCTGGTTCCCGGAAGTGTTGGCCAGGCTTGAAAAAGTAATATCATAGCTCGCTCTTACTCGGAGGGATTTCCAGTCTACTCCTGCAATAACCTGACCGGCATCGCCAATCCGATAACCTGGCCCCAAAGACAGGGTGATGTCCTGTTGGGGGTTAAGCTTATAGCCTACCAGTGCCTGAATCGACGTATTACTGCCGCCCCCTTGCACGGTTTGAAAGAAGACGGAAGGGGTTAATGAGAGTTGGTCGGTAAAGGCAAGCGACAAATTGGCATGGGCCAAATAGGTGAAATTGAGCTGATTGCCTTGATTATCCATAACATTCGGATCCGCAGTCAAAACTCCAATGTCCGGCCGTGTCAAATGGTTGATTGCGAAACCTACTTCCAGCATAGTCTTGGGAGAAAAGGTTCGCCGGAATAATAAGCCGGCATTCAGGTCAAAGCCACTTTCATTCGGATTCATCATGGCTCTATCATTGCCATCAGTCAATGGATCATTGTTAGTGCCAATGACTCGTTCCAACTCATCGCCAAAAAAGAAGCTGCTATTCCCTGCACTGATATCAAGTCTTCGTTGAATGCTTCCCAGGCTAACTCCAAGTGTCAAGACCGTGGTGCGAGTTTTATTTAGAGAGAGATGGTAACTGACACTGGCCATAAATTGAGTGGATGAAAAACCGGCTCGACCAGCTTGGTCACTTAAAAACATGCCTCCTACGCCGATCCAATCCAGCTTTCCAATACCTTGGAGAATTGGGGCATCGGCATAAAAAGATGGAGTTCGGAACTGCTCGCTCAAATAGCCGAGCCCCCATTGGTCTCGATAGATACCCCCTATCCGAACTGTCCCGGGGAAAGCTCCGGTTAGGGCTGGGTTCAGGCTAAGAGGAGCCATATTGAATAAAGTGTAATGAAAATCCTGGGCACAAAGTGGGGATAGGCCAATCAGGAACAAGAAGGGAAGTAAAAAACGCTTCATAGGTTTTGGTCATGTGGAACGCTAATATGGCAAAAGGAATTCATTTCCTTATATTTCATGAGGTAGGATGACCGACCAATTTAGGCTTTGGAAATATGAGCGACGAAGATTTGAAACGGTATATCTTAAGTAGCCCACTGAAATCGATGATGTTTTCGAGTTTGCCTGCTTCATAAAACCTATTGGGCTTGGTTTAAATGTGTCGAGCTATCGCTATCTTGCTAGTTCAATAAGCCATGTTGAGTTATGCCTGAAGCCCAGATTTACCTCGACTTTGAGGTTGAAGACGGCTATTTGTATCTGCTATTATGGAACGCCGGGGATGGTGCTGCATTGCAACCCAGGTTTAAATTTGAACCTGCTTTAAAGGGATTTGGCCAAACTCGAGTGGTTTCCAACCTTTCTTTATTCAGACGAATGACCTACTTCGCACCAGGTAAGCGTTTCCAGCTTTTTGTAGACGATCTCGGTAGTTTTTTCAAACCCTTTGGAGAAAAGGATCCCCTATTTTCAATCTCCATCGTCTACCGGGATGAACGGAATAAACCACACAGAAAACAGATTGTACACAATTTGGGGATCTACAAAGACCTACCTATCCTCATTAAAAACACATAAACCATGGCAGACCAACCACTCGTCAACTTTCATTTTCAGGTAGAATGGGGCGGATCCAAAATTGGTTTTTCCGAAGTATCCGGTTTGGGTATGAAAACCGAAGTGCTAAAATATCGGAATGGCGCTAGTCCCGAGTATCATGTCATTAAAATGCCAGGGGCTATCAAGTACTCAAATATTGTGTTGAAACGAGGTATGATGATGGGAGATAATGAGTTTTATGATTGGTGGAATACCATTCAACTCAATCAAGTGGAGCGCAGAGATATTACCATTTCTTTGCTAAACGAAAATCACGAACCTGTGGTGATTTGGAAGGTAAGAAATGCATTTCCGGCCGAATTGAATTGGGAGCCACTTTCCAGTCAAAACAATGCAGTATTTATAGAAGTGTTGGAATTGGCACACGAGGGTATACGAGCAGAGGCTGTATAGTCCTCAATAATCCTGCTTAAAATTCTATTGCCCCTGACTACTTTTGATCAGCGCATCTCGCTCAGTTGAATGGATACCCTTGCCTCTATTGATTTTGCGCTGCCTTATTTTCGTAGATTTTCTTTTCCGGAGGTCAAATCTTCCGGCCTTCCGGACCGATGAAGCTTTCATCCGACTATCGTCAAAGTTTCCAAAGTATCTTTAAATTGGCCTTACCCTTAATTGTGGGTCAGGTAGGTCAAGTGCTGGTAGCAGTAGCGGACAATATCATGGTGGGCCAGCTGGGAACCTTCGAACTGGCAGCAATTTCGCTTGGAATAGCCATATTCTCGGTTTTTTTGTCATTGGATTGGGGTTGAGCTTTGCGCTTCCACCCCTGATCGCGGAGGCCTTTGGTCAATCCGACCACAAACGAATCGCCGCAAACCTGGCGAATAGTTTATACATCAATTTAGCTTATGCCTTAGTCAGCATATCCGTGATTGAGCTACTTATTCCCCATTTGGATAAGCTGGGGCAAGAGCCGCAAGTAGTAGAAAATGCCATTCCCTACCTTAGGCTATCCATGTATTCCATGTTGCCATTTATGGCTTTTCAAGCATTTCGTTCGATGTCGGATAGCATGGGGGATACGGCGCTGAGCATGAAGGCTCTGCTTCTTGGAAACGCCTTGAATATCGGCTTGAACTACCTGTTTATTTTTGGAAAATTAGGGGCTCCGCAGATGGGGGTGTTGGGGGCCGGGCTGAGCTCACTGATTGCGCGAAGTTTCATGGTCTTTCTTTGGTTGGGGTTCATCTGGAAGAAAAAGGAATTCCGCGATCCTGTGGGACGGCTTGCGCAGAATCAATTTGACTCGGATTTAATTAAACAGTTATTTGGGCTTGGGTTTATTACGGCTTTACAAATGTTGTTTGAGGTATCCTTGTTTTCGGGCTCAACCCTAATTATGGGCATGATTGGGGAGGTACCTCAAGCCGCGCACCAGATTGCCCTAAACCTCATTACCATCACTTTTATGGTCACGACGGGCTTTTCTGTAGCCGCCACTATTACGGTAGGCCAACACCTGGGAAGCGGACATCTGGAGAAAATAAAAGTATCCGGATTTACAGCTATTGGCATGTCAGCCACTTTTATGGCAATAACTGCGATAGGTTTCTTACTGTTTAGGCATCATCTTCCCTACCTCTATATTCAGGAAGTTGAGGTGGTAGATATGGCTGCTTCTCTGTTGGTATTTGCTGCCTTATTTCAGATCTCTGATGGCGTTCAAGTCTCGGCTCTAGGTGCCTTGCGGGGGCTACAAGATGTGAATATACCGGCCATATTCACATTTATTGCCTATCTGTTGATTGGTCTGCCACTAGCCTGGGTCGGAGCATTTACCCTAAACCTGGGACCCTCAGGAGTATGGCTAGGTCTGCTAGCAGGATTGAGCATTTCCGCACTGTTGAATAGCTTTCGCTTTAATTATTTGCAGCAAAAATTGACGTAGTAGGTTCCTTGTCGTGGGAAAAATAGCTTGATTATCAAGGGATCCGAATTAATGCCTTATTCTTTCCTTCCTCCCAAGCCCCCTGTAGTCGAAGGACTTTGGAATTGCTATCCCAAAAGCAAGCTGAATCTGGCTGGCCCTTTGTCAAAGATTTGGAATTATAGTTCTTTCCTTGCCATTTGACTCGTAGGGGTGCCTCTTCCAGGCCTATCAATTCAATAGAAACACGTTCACCCTCAATATCAGACCTGCTTGTGACAAGCTGCTTGACCTGAAGGGTAAGTAGGTCATCGTCGAGCTGCGAGCTCCCAATAAACAGGGTGTAATGTCCATTTTCAAGTGTTTCAGGCATGAGGCCGTCATCTACAAAGGCAGTGTCCGAGATAGTGCCATTTTCCCGGGGGAGAAACACGCGCCAAGAGGAATGGCCTTTTTCCCATTGTTGTGAGTTACCCGATGTTAGATTTTGAGGAATCCAGGCACCAGCCTTGGCCAATACAGGTATACGATCCAATGTGGTTTCCAGTGTGACCATCTGACCTCCTTTGAACCGTTCGCCTGAGATAAAATCATACCAGATTCCAGCCGGCAGGTATACGGCTTTTTCTTTCGCTCCTTTTTTAAGGATAGGGGCAATCAATAAGTCTTCTCCCCAGTAGTATTGCTGGTCTTGAAATGATTTGGCTTCCTCATTCAGAGATTCAAAAACGATAGACCTGGCCAAGGGCAACCCGGTTTCATATGCCTCTTTCGCCAAAGTGTAGGTGTATGGCAATAATCGATACCGCAATTGGATAGCATCGCGTACTCGATTTAGGGTCTTTTTAGAAAAAAAGATGGGCTCAGGTTGTATGCCGGTAGCATCTCCGTGGATACGCATTATGGGTACAAATGTGCCCATTTGTACCCAGCGGACATACAGTTCTTCATCTTTAGGCCCCCCTGTAAAACCGCCTAAGTCGGAATGCATGTAGGGAATGCCGACCAGCCCTGCCCCCAACATAATGGGTACCTGCGCCCGGAAAGCCTCCCAACTTCGACTTACGTCACCTGACCAGGGAAATACCGAATACCGTTGCATGCCGGTTGTGCCGGATCGATTCAGATTGAATAACCTGCGATCTGGAAAGTCCTTTTTGTATCCTTCTTCTAAAATTTTGGACCAGTAATTCGAATAGAGATTATGTACTTGACGCGCACTTCCCTTGGCATGCAGCATGGAGGGAGGATGATTTTCAGGTTCACCGCTATCACACCACCAGCCGTGGATACCCACAGTTTCCATTTGATCTTTGTATCGCTCCCAAAACCAGGCTCGTGCTTCCGGCATAAACACATCCAAAATACCAGCAGGTCCTGCCCAAAAATCGGGAATAACAAAGGGCTCACCCCTGGCATTTGTTGCGAGTAAGTCTTGTTCAACCAAGCTATTCCAATACCGAGTTCCCTTTATAAAATAGCTTTCACTGATCAAGATGGTTTTTATATCCTGTTCTTCCAGGGTCCGCACCATGCCCTTTGGATCCGGCCATTGCTCGAGCTTCCAGGTAAAATCCCCCATTCGATCTTTATCCCCAAACCAATAGAGGTCGATCAATATGGCGTCTAAAGGGATGCCTGCATTCAGGGTTTTTTGGGTAATAGCTAATGCCTCAGTCTGGGTGCGATATCCAAAACGGGATTGGATATAGCCCAATGCCCAAAGCGGTGGTAGTGGTTGTCTCCCCGTGAGCGCTGTAAATTTTTTTACAATGGCTGCCGGGTTATCACCGGGGATGACAAAAATAGAAAGTAGCGTATCCTGGATGCCCATTTCCCAAACCCCTTCCTCCGTTTTGCCAAAATCAACATATCCGGGTCGATAGCTATCGATTAGTAATCCATATCCTGCCGAGCTAATGAAGAAGGGAATGGATATATTAAGCGCTGTTTCGCCGTAGGTATAGCCATAGTTGGCAGTGTTGTAAAGATAAAAGCGCTCTCCTCGCCTGTTGGTGGAAATGGCTCTGGATCCTCCGCCATAAACCTCTTCCCCATCTTTCAACTTGATCCTTAACCCGCTCACTCCACCGAGTAGCGGATCTTGATCGTCATAAAAAAAACCTTCTGCTAATTCTAGGATGACCTTGTTTTGATTGACCAAGCCAATAGTAAAAGGGTCCTGGTAGATCCTTAAATCTAATTCCCCCAGTTGCAGTCGATTTTCGGATTGCTTTGGTTGAATTTCTTTAAAGATGCTGGCATTATCCGGTGGGATGATAACGGCTTCCGAGATGGGGTAAGTCGTACCCCCACCAGGTTGGAAAACAATATTGGCAATGCCCCCCGGATATTTGCTAACGGAAACGGACTGCCGGCCATTACTCAAAAAAAGACGTCCGTCAAATAAGGTTTCTCGTTGGGGAAGTTTTTGGATAAAATCTCCATCTCTGCCATCTGCCAGTTCCAACGGACCATTCGGGTGTTTTTGAATGGCTGGGTAATAAATGTCGGATTCATCTTCCGCTTTACCGACGATGGTGCCGGTAACATCCCGAAAGACCAACCCCATTTGCAAGAAGGTTTCCTCTTTAGGCAAACCATAAAAGGACCGAATGTGAAACCGAGCCTGGTAGGTGTTTGCATCTATCCGGACCATTCTCACTCGGGGGTCATCTTCCCCCCAATTCCCTTGCACAAAGCGCCATCCGGAGGGCTCAAATGGAGTACCCGTAATCACTCCGGTATGGAAGTAAATGGTTCCTTCGTGGTTTAGGAGCGCACGGTTTCCACGGTCTGTATGAAAGGTGAGAGTGATGGTATCATCTACAGTTGGATTTACCGGAATACAGGTAACAACTTGGCTATAAAGAGCGGTATACGTAACCAGTACAACGGCTGACCAGAGGATTCGGAGTTGCATATTGAAAGGGTTGGCGAGGGAAATTAATATTTTTTCGGAGCTAAGCACCGAATCTGTAATGGATTGGGAATTTCTATCTTACCCGATAAATGGAAGCGAAATGGGTTTAGAACTTAGGCGCTTGAATATGGATAGCAGTTGGGAGTGGGAGATCAATGGGACCCGATTATGGGTTGATCCCTGGTTGATTGGGTCGGAAATCGAATTCTTTAAATGGTTGAGCGAACAATGGCATACTACCCCACCTGTTCCAATCGAACAACTTAATCCTGCCAAAGGGATCTTGGTCACTCAGTCTTACATGGATCACTGTCACCTGCCTACCCTTGAGCGCTTACCTGCCAACTTACCCATTTTGGCATCGGATAAGGCCCGAAAAGTTATACATAAGGCATTTCCTTCGCGAGAAGTTCTTCTTATCCCCGACCTGCTGGATCAAGGGTGGCTAACTTGGGGTAATTTGAAGGTTTCCACCCTGCATCCAGGTCGGAAAATGGACCCCATTTACTATCTCACTCTCCTTCAATTTGGAGGCAAGGTGCTGGCTTATGCGCCGCATGGGTTTCACTTGTCCGATGCTCAGCAACAGGCTGTCAAATCCATGGAAATAGAACTGCTCCTAACCAGCTTTTCCGATTTCCGACTACCATCCTGGTTGGGTGGACATGTAAACCCAGGACCGGGAAATGTTCGGGCCTTGGTCGATTATTTACAGCCTCGCAAGATTATGAATACACATGACGAGCAAAAAAAAGGGAAGGGGCTAGTCAGCCTGTTGGCCAAAGCAGTCTACCCGGATTTCAAACAGGTCCAACAAGAATGGAAGGAACGATTCATCCCAACGCCAGATTATGAGCCGGTAGTTGTTTGATGTATTGACATAGAAATCTAATAATTCGCTAATCAATCGATTACATTGGAATATTGTCCCGTTGGGTCATCAGCCCTTTATCGAACTGAATATCCATCTTCCCAATCTTCCGGTGGACTCACAAAACCAAGTCTGCCTTCCTGATCCTCGGCCATCAGGATCATCCCCTGGCTTTCAATACCCTTCAGTTTGCGAGGAGCCAAATTAGCGACCAAGACTACTTTTTGGCCAATTAGTTCTTCGGGTTTGTGGTATCCGGCAATACCAGAGACAACAGTCCGGTGCTCAGACCCTAGATCGATCGATAGTTTAAGTAGCTTTTTGGTTTTGGGTACTTTTTCAGCCTCCAGGATAGTACCTGTGCGCAGGTCTAGCTTGGTGAAATCATCAAATTGAATAGTCGGTTTAATGGGGTCCCGTTCCTGGTCTTGTTCACCAGCGAGGATCTGCTCCAACTTTTGTTTTTGGCGATCAATGATAGCTCGAAGGCTAGTGTCCTTCGGATTGGATACCTTGGCAAATAACAGTTCCGGCTGTCCAAGCGCGTGACCAGTGTGTAAAAAAGGCTTGCCTGCTTCCAATTGCTCTAGGTATTGCTGTAGGATGCCATTTTCAATAGGTGCAAGCCCTAGTAAGGAACGAATGCGAGGGGAAGTAAATGGGATAAATGGCTCACAAATAACGGACAACAGGCTAACGATTTGTAGGCAAATGAAGAGCGTATCCTTGATTTCCTGGCTATCCGGGTTTTCCTTGTAGGCCTTCCAAGGTGCTTTTTCTTGCAGATAACTGTTGCCCCAAGAGGAAATTTCCATGAATTTAAGAGCCGCTGCCTTGAAAGAAAACTGATCCAGTTCGCTAGCCCATTCTTCCACCAGTTCCTTCACAGGAGCCAATTCCAACTTCAAACCCAGGTCGGAAGCAGGCACCTTGCCTTCAAAGTATTTATTGGACAAGACAATTACGCGGTTAACAAAGTTGCCAAGATTGTCTGCCAGTTCCTTATCATGAAATTCGACAAAGTCGTCCCATTTGAAATCGCTATCTCGGTTTTCTGGCAAATTCCTTAGCAAGGTGTAGCGCAGAGCATCCTCTTTATTTGGAAAATCCTTGAATTCCTGTAAGTATTCCTGTTGTTCAATGCCCCAACCCCTTGACTTGGAAAACTTTTGCCCTTCGAAATTGAGAAATTGGTTGGCAGGGACATTGATGGGCAGATTGTAGTGCCCATGCGCTTTTAACATGGCCGGGAACACAATGCAATGGAAGACGATATTGTCCTTCCCAATGAAGTGAATAAGCTCTGTTTCCTCTCCCTTCCAATATTCCTCCCAGTTTTTGTGGTTGTCGATTGCCCATTGTTTGGTAGAAGAAATGTAACCGATGGGGGCATCAAACCAAACATAGAGCACTTTGCCTTTGCCATCATCTAATGGCACCGGAATGCCCCAATCCAGATCCCGGGTAATGGCGCGTGGATGTAAGCCTCCATCCAGCCAGCCAAGACACTGGCCAACCACATGTTTTTTCCATTTGCGGGCATCGTGGTGAGGGGTTCCCTCCAGGGTGCCGTTTGCAATCCATTCTTTCAGCCACTTTTCATGGGTATCCAGCCTGAAATACCAATGCTTGGTTCGTTTCAGTTGCGGGGCTTTGCCACTTAGGGTTGATTTGGGTTCAATTAACTCCTGTGGGGAGAGGTCGGAGCCACAATTCTCGCATTGATCCCCAAAGGCGGAATCATAACCGCACTTGGGACAGGTACCTGTAATGAATCGATCAGCCAAGAACTGGTCATATTCTTCATCGTAATACTGATCGATTTCTCGTTCCTCAAATTGATCTCCTCTGTTGTAAAGCTCCAGGAAAAATTGCTGTGCAGTTTCATGGTGTAGAGGTGCACTTGTTCGGTGATAATAATCAAAAGAGATGCCGAGTTGTTGGAAGGTATTTTTATTGAGCAAATGATACTTGTCTATAATTTCCTGAGGGGAAATCCCCTCTTTTTTAGCCCGTATGGTGATCGCCGCACCATGCTCGTCGGATCCACATACCCAGACAACATCTCTGCCCAGTAACCTTAGGTACCGCACATATATATCAGCCGGCAGGTAGGCTCCGGAAAGATGGCCCAAGTGTAAGGCCCCATTCGCATAAGGAAGGGCAGAGGTGACCAGGACTTTTTTTTCCATTTGTTTAATACGAATTGAGAGTTAAATTGGGTGCGAATATACATATAGCAGGTCAGCCTTTCGGAAGCGTCAGGCTGGCATTCCTAGGATTTAGGATAGAGTACCTATTTGATATGAAAATTAAAACAAATATTCATTGGATTTTAAGATTTGGAAACCAGTTTTTTACACATTTATTCAGTAATAATTATATTCTCGGCACCATTTTTTCTTTCAGAGTTTGACAGAAATGTTTAATTTTGTGGCAAAGGCTTTAAAATCTATCTTTGGGTCAGGATGAAGAATTCCATCACACGGATGGCATTTGTCTTCAGAAAATAAAAAGTACTAATCGCTACAGGCGATTCAAGATCTATAACTGGGGTTTAGTTTTTTCCGAAAGGTGCAGGGCTTCTCAGCCGACTGTGCCTTTCTTTATTTTATCCTAATTCTTCTGTCAACCCATATCGACTGAAAATAATTCCTGCTTTGATCATTCTACGGGATTCATCTGTTCAGGCATAAATCTCTTATTGGACCTCAAATACCCTGTCATGGAAATTTTTCCATTTAAGGCCCTTTACCCGAAACTGGATCTCATCAGTTCAATCGACTCTTTTTTTGGTACGGTTAAACAGGACTTTAAAGAATATTATGCCAGTGGATTTTTTCGACAACACCTGCAAGAAGCGCTCTATGTTTATCAGATTAAAACGGACCGGCGAACTTATCTTGGTATCATAGGATGTATCGACATAAAGGAATACACCAAGGGGAATATCCGAAAGCATGAACAAACCCTTGCCTATAAGATGCAGAAACAGGTCGCCCTGGCGCTCCAACGAAAGGCCTCCGTCAAACCTGTCCTACTTACCTATCCATTTTCGGGAATTATTGGCCGGTGGGCTGAAGCTTACATTCAAAATTTTCCCGAGCCTTTCTTCAGCTTGTCCTTCCAGGAGGAACAAACCGAACACACGTTTTGGAAAGTAGATGACTCCCACCAAATAGAGCAAATCCAGGCTTTATTTAGGGAACATCTGCCAGTGGCCTACATTGCTGATGGTCATCATCGCTCGGCTGCCCAGGCTTTTATGTTTAAAAGAGGGGTTGAAAAAAGCCAGCATGCTCGCCTGGATCGATTGCTATGTGCTTTCTTTTCCTATGATCAGTTAGAGATTCTGGACTTCAATCGAATAGTTATGCTGGACTCCGATTTTTCGGCAAGCCTATTCATGGCAAGATTGTCTAGCGTCTGCAACATTGCTGTTCTGGAAGAAGTCCAAAAACCTGGGCGGAAGCATGAATTTATCATGGGTTACAACCAGGAATGGTATCGGGTAACTTGGAAAAAAGAAGTAATTGAGCATCCAGAAGGGGCAGATCATCCGGATACCTATCTGCTCAATGAAATGGTCCTGAAAAATTTTTTGGGTATAGAGGATGTTCGTTCCGATCAACGGATAATCTATATTGAAGGACCTAAGGGCTTGGATGCGGTCAAACGAAAGGCTCGCTCCAGCCCACATAATCTTGCTTTCATCCTGTTTCCGGTTCAGATTGACGACTTTTTTAAACTGGTAGACAATGGAAGCTTATTACCACCTAAAAGTACCTGGTTTGAACCCAGAATGAAAAATGGGTTGTTGGTCCATTCTTTTTTCTAGTTTCGGTGCTGCCGTTCAACGAAACATCCTGCTCATGATTAAATTAAGTGCCGACAGCATCTACCCTATCCAAGGCCCTGCTATAGAAAACGGGGTTTTAATTGTAGACGACAAAGGCAAAATACTATCGATCGAACCTTTGTCCGATCACGATCCTGCTTCCGTACGTCGGGAACAAGGTATACTGGTTCCGGGCTTTATCAACACCCATTGCCACCTCGAATTGAGCCATATGAAAGGAGTTGCTCCCACCGGAACCGGGTTACTTCCTTTTTTGCGAACGGTAGTAAATTTTCGGGATGTTTCTGAAGAAGCTATCCTGGATGCCATTCAGCAAGGGGATGAAGAAATGAGAATGGGGGGCATCGTTGCAGTTGGTGATATTTCTAATAAGTTGGATACTGTAGACTGCAAATCAAAGAGTCCGATACGCTACTATACCTTTGTAGAAATGTTTGACTTTCTAAATGAGGGCATGACCGAGCAGGCCTACAATCAATATGCGGAAGTGTTTCAGGGGCAGTCGGCAGGCGGCAAAAACCAAAAAAGTGCAGTGCCACATGCCCCCTACACGGTGTCTGAGGAGCTTTTTCAAAAAATAAACGCGCTCAATACAAGCACCGCAAGAAAAACGATAAGCATCCACAATCAAGAAACTGCATTGGAAAACGAGCTCTTCCAGACAAAAAAAGGCTTGTTTCAAGAGTTTTTTACGGGATTCGGGTTTCCTGTTCCGGATTGGCTACCCACTGGAAAGTCTTCCATTTATTATGCCTTGCAACATCTCGATCCGGCCCATCGCACCTTGTTTGTGCACAATACCATGACTATCCCCGAAGATATTCAAGCGGCTCATGCATGGGGAGGCCAGGTATTCTGGGCCACTTGTCCAAACGCTAACCTGTATATCGAAAATAGATTGCCCAACTATCAGTACTTCCTGGATAATGAGGCAATGGTCACCATCGGAACTGATAGCCTGACTTCCAATTGGCAACTTTCAGTGTTAGAAGAAATCAAAACGATCCGTAAATATCAGTCCTATGTCACCTTGGAAACGCTACTCCAATGGGCCACACTAAACGGGGCTAAAGCCTTAGGTTTTGACCAGGACCTGGGAAGTTTCGAGCAAGGTAAGACACCAGGGGTCAATTTGATTCAAAAGCTGGACAACAACGGTAATCTTACGGATGCATCCACTGTCCTGCGGTTGATTTAGGCCGCTTCTTACCGCCGTACAATAATCTTCCTACTAGTTGTTCCCAATTCAGATTGCAATTTCAGAAAGTAAAGGCCCGGAGGGAGTTGACCCACCTGAAGGGCTACTGTATTTCCATTGGTGATCTGACTAAGCATTAAGCGGCCCTCCGCATTAAACAGATCCAGGCGTGTTCGCTGAGGAATATGTCGAACCTGGAGCACTGAAGCTACCGGGTTTGGAAACAGTTCAATATCGGGTAAGCTTGGGTCTAACACATTGGTCTGTATATCTTGAAGTTCCTGAAAAAAGGCAAGTGCGGGGAACAATGCAGCTCCGGTGACGACGCATGTAGTATGATTTAATAAAGCTGATGGATCGATCAACTCCACATCAGAAGCCCCATTCGCATTCATGGTTGAATCCGCAAGCGCACTATTTGCGAAGGGGATCAAATCGTCTCCAGAACAATGGATGTACTTCGTCGGTGCTTGAGGTATCCAATCCAACAGGTCATTGTCTCGCAACGCCATGATTAAGGGGTGGTCGGACTGGTTGGATTCCAGAATTTGGACAATAGAATCCTGTAACATAAACCGGGGAATAACAGCTCCTTCCTGCATCACTAGTTCTGCACTCAATGCCGTATTTAGAGCGTCAAGATCAATGGACCAGTCGAAAAGTTGGTCGACCAGGTCGACATAGGGAGCTTTAAAGAATTGATTTGTGTTTGGGTAGATGCCATACACAGTCCGGTAGGAAAGGTAGGTAAAGGCTGCAAACGCAGGGAAGGTGTAAGTTGCTTCCTGAATGAATAGCTTGCGCATCTCTTCGGAAATACTATGGGGTCCAGCCATATGCACCGCTCCGGTGACGGTGATTTGATCGGCAAAATCCCTTTCTAGATTCCGGTGCAAAGCAGCAGAGGAATGCCCCCCCTGTGAATAACCGGATAGGAACAGTTGATCACTGAAAGGAACACCCCTTTCTGTTAAGAATTGCGTTGTAGCAAAATACATGTCTATGGCAGCAGAGGCTTCAGAATCGGCATGCACATAGGGATGAAAACCTTTGGAATTGCCAAGTCCCAACAGGTCCGGTGCGATTACAATATGTCCAAGCGTCAGAACAAATTCAGCCGTTAAATAGGAGCCTTCTGAAGGAACATCATTGCGGGAGTTTACGGTTCCATGTTGATCTATATGCAAGGGTAATGCCAATTCCCGGGCAACCGGAATGAGCAGAGCCCCTGAGGCAGTATCAATATTGCCTTGTAAATCAACAGTGGTGTATAAAATCTTATAGTAGTCTACATCATAGGGCACATCAACTAATCCAAAAAACTGAAGTTCAATTTGTTCTTTCGTTTTGGATTCGATGAATGTAGCCTCTACCAGGTTTTGGCCAAAGGTGGTGCAAACCGTATAATGCAGGATAAAAAGTAGAAGAAGGGATCGCATAAGGGAATGTTGGTCCAGTTAGACCCCAAACTTAATTTTAATCCAGGATTAAAGAGGGTTAGGAAGCGAATTTTCGCAACCTGGATTTAAGATAATTTCATGCTATGTCCTAAGGTGGCAAAACTAGTCGGCAGCTAATTGGACGGATAGTTTTTTTAGGTCATCCGAGAAATCCAAATAGGGATTCTTTTCTTGAAGGGCTATAATTTTTTCTTCCAGGCTAAGAAGAAAGCTTTTATGCGCTTTTGTTTCCGGATGTAAAGGTCTGTGCGCCAAAGCTTGTTTGACTTTTTCAATTTCCGTCAAAATACTTCGATCCTCTTCCCTGAAAAAGACCGTTTGGAAAGTTTCCCAAATGTATTCAATGGCAAGTTGCGAAGGGTGAGTACCATCATCTGCATAAAACCGGTAATCTCTTAATTCATCCATCATGATTTCATAAGCTGGGAAATAGTGAACGTAGCCTAGCTTCCTTTCCAGGGCTCTGCAGCAGAGTATTAGTATCGCTTTGCTTTCCTGGTTTTCAATTAGTCCGTCTCGGATATGCCTTACCGGGCTTACGGTCAACACAACTTTTAGATCTTGCACTTGCTTTTTGATACGTCCAAGAACTTGAGTTAAAATTTCGGTTGTCTCTTCTACGGTCGAAAGCTTTCGCTCAAAGAGTTGACCTGGAAACTTATGACAATTGGCCACAAACCTTTTATTTTCGGATAGGTAGTACCCTCTTGCCGTACCAAAGGTTAGCAACAACCACTGCGCAGTTTCCAGGTGGTTGGAGGAACTTTCAATGGAACGATTCATCTGGTCCAAGGCTACCTCCGGATCGACAGCTGAAAATTGCCCGTGGAAATCCCAGCTGTGCCAGAGATCTCCATGAGTAACCAGCTCTTCGGAAAAGATCATCCTTTTTTCAAGTAATCGATCCAGGCCACGAGCAATGGCTATCGGGTGGTACAGGATACCAAAAGGATTGGTGACCGATTGGAATTTCAAGCGTAGCATTTTTTGGCCAATATGGGCTGAAAAGCAAGAGCCCATAGAAAGGACTTTATCCGTAATGTGAATTTGTGCCCTGGAAGGGGTGATGGTCACAGGTGTTCGAAACCATTTATCCGTTTGCATTTGCTCCTTGACTTGTCCAACAAAAAAGTAGATAGTAATGTAGTAATTTGGTGTTTTAATTCGAACAACCTGCTATTTATGGGGATTCTCGACCGTTTATTTGGGTCTGGCAATGCAGCTGTTTTGCAACCCGACATCAAGTTTGGCAGGTACAGTGATTCTTACAAAGAGAAAACGAATTACGAAGCCTGGAATCAGTCTCTTTCCTATTTCGAGCAAGGAGAATACATGGAAGCTTACAAGAGTTTCTTTCATTACCTCCTAGACGAAGACGAACAGAACATTTCCTACCGGGAAGAAAAGGGACAACTTTGCTTTGAATTATTTCAAGGTTCAATGAGGATCTCCGGCACCGCAGACCGAAAAAAGTTCAAAGCAGAAGCCAAAATCGCTGGAACAGATAGCTTGAATGTAGGTTTTATGAGACGCCTAATCGAGAAGAACTTTGAATTGAAGTACAGCCGGTTTGGTTTAGATCCGGATAATAAGCTCACCCTGATCTTTGATACTTACAGCCTCGATGGTTCTCCATACAAACTGTACTACGCACTCAAGGAAGTAGCTACGCATGCCGATAAACAGGACGATCTGCTACTCGACGAATTTCAGACCCTTCAGGCGATAGATACCTCTTTTCTAGAACCTTTGCCCCAGCAAGAGAAAGAGGTGAAATATGCCTATCTAAACCAGAAATCAAAAGAGGTATTGCAAGATAGTCAGCGCGGAACCCTGGATCCGATTCAATATCCAGGTGGTATAGCCTATCTGTTGCTCGATTTAATTTATAAACTGGATTACCTGATCAAACCAGAAGGCTACACGATGGAAACCCTCGAGCGTTTGCATCGCCAATATTTTGCCAAGGATGGCAATTCCCCCGCTGAAAAAAACCGGGATCTGATCAAAGGACTAACCCAACTTTCGGAAAGGCCGAAAGAGGACTTTGACAAAGAGATGTACCGCGGTAAATCCACCTTTGGCATTACGACTCCGGTGACCCACGACCGTGTAGTGTCTTTTATCGACAGTGAATTGCCACATATGAAATGGTATCTCGATCACCAGCATCCTAAAGTTGCCCTAGCAATCCCGGGTTACGTGGTCGGCTATTGTTTGTTCAATTATGCACTACCCAGACCGGATCGAGATTTGTTTCATTTGTATTACCAAATCGTCGAATCTTCCTTCTTTTCTGAACTAGGCTTTCAACCTGTACTCTATGATCCTGTGAAAGGAACCTTTAATAAGCGTGCAATCCGAAAGGCTATCGACCGGGTTATCGAACTGAATCGGGAGGATTTTCCAAGATTGAGACCTGCCATGAGCAGCCTGGATTATTACGGCCTACCCACTTTTGCACAGACTTATTTGCAGATGATCAAAGAATTAGATGTTTCCCGCTAACCCGAATATAGATTCCGTTGTTCAACTGAAAAGCAGCTGAGCTATGCATGAAATTTTGCCCCAAAAGGAAGAGATCCTTGTTGTACTTGAGGAGGTTACAGACCCTGAAATTCCAGTGCTTACTGTTCAGGACCTAGGCATTATCCGGGATGTGATCGTTCAAAAGGATGGCACGATTGAAATTGTGATCACGCCAACCTACTCCGGCTGTCCGGCCATGAATACGATTGAAGTCAATATCCGAGCAGTTATGCAGGAAAAAGGCTATGAAAAGGTAAAGGTCACCACTGTCCTTTCTCCTGCATGGACAACAGATTGGATGTCAGCAGCCGGAAGGGAAAAGCTCAAAGCTTATGGAATAGCCCCTCCTTTGGAATCCACTCAAGATAAATACGCCCTTTTCTCGGATGAGAAAAAGGTGCCTTGTCCCATTTGCAATTCCAGTAATACCAAGCTGGTAAGCCAATTTGGTTCTACAGCCTGTAAAGCTCTGTATCAATGTAAAGACTGCCTGGAGCCTTTTGACTATTTTAAATGCCATTGATATGGTCGGATGGGCTGCTCCGTATATTTTGTTTTCCCGTTCGCTTATTCTAACCGAAGATTCAATTGCTGTAAATGAGCACTGTATTATTTGAAAAAAAAGGCCATGTGGCTTGCCTGACCCTTAACCGTCCTGATAAGTACAACAGTTTTAATCGAGAAATGGCACTGGCTTTACAGGCCGCTCTGGATAGTTGCAAAGCGGATGCTGAGGTCCGGGCAGTTTATCTGACCGGAATGGGTAAGGCATTTTCTGCTGGTCAGGATTTACAGGAAGTAATTGACGAAAATTTTGAAAATCTATCTCAGATCCTGTCAGAACAGCTCAACCCAATCGTAGAGCGGATCTGTGAATTGGAAAAACCGGTTGTTTGTGGAGTCAATGGAGTAGCTGCCGGTGCGGGTGCAAATTTGGCACTAGCCTGTGATCTGACCCTTGCTGCTGATTCCGTGCAGTTTATACAGGCTTTTAGTAAAATTGGGTTGATTCCTGATTCTGGTGGCACTTATTTTTTACCCAGGTTGATCGGACGCCAAAAATCTTTGGCTTTAATGATGCTGGGGGATAAGCTTTCGGCTCGACAGGCAGAGCAATGGGGTATGATTTTTAAGGTGGTTGCAGATGAAAACCTGGAAGCGGAAGCCTTTGGCTTGGCCGAAAAGTTATCTCAAATGCCAACTCTTGCACTGGGGCTTACTAAAAAAGCTGTTAATCGTGGATTAGATAATGAACTTTTGGCTCAGCTCCAGCTAGAAGAGCACCTGCAAACCCAGGCTGGGCAAACTGAGGATTTTCAGGAAGGGGTACAAGCTTTTCTGGAGAAACGGAAGCCGGTTTTTCAAGGGAAATAAGGATTACTTATGCCTGGTAGTTCACTCAACCCATTTCTGAATTCTTCTCCAAGAAAGTCAAAACCCGTTTCCCTTTCCCATCTAATGGAGGGCGTCTCATCCGGAGATCGCTTGGTCTTGAGTAAGGCGATTACCCTGATCGAAAGCAAAAATCCAGGACATCAAATCCTGGCCAGGCAGTTGGTGGAAGCCTGTCTGCCGCATAGCGGAAAGTCAATCCGGGTTGGGATAACCGGTAGCCCCGGCGTGGGTAAAAGCACTCTTATTGAATCGCTTGGCCTTCATTTGCTTGCCGAGGGTTTTCGAGTGGCGGTTTTAGCTATTGATCCCAGTAGTAGCCTGACTAAGGGTAGTATTCTGGGAGATAAGACCCGGATGGAAAAACTGACGGGAAAACAGAACATTTTTATTCGGCCCAGCCCAACAGCAGGGTCTCTCGGAGGCGTAGCGCGCACCACGCGGGAAACGATGCTGCTATGCGAGGCGGCAGGCTTTGATGTAGTACTCATTGAGACCGTGGGGGTTGGGCAATCTGAAACAGCGGTGCGACATTTGGTCGATGTCTTTCTACTCTTATTATTACCTGGGGCTGGAGATGAATTGCAAGGGATTAAACGGGGCATCGTCGAAATGGCGGATATCCTGGCGGTTAACAAAGCAGAAGCCTCCAGAATGGCTATGGTTCAGGCAACTGTTAGCGCCTATCGGAATGCATTGCATTTATTTCCCCCAAAGGAAAGCCTATGGACGCCAGAGGTAGTGCCCTGTTCAGGCCTAGACGGTAAGGGAATGGATAAAATCTGGTCTCTGGTAGAAAAATTTAGGTTGCTAACGCAGGAAAACGGATTTTGGAGCGAACAAAGGAGAAAACAAGCCGTCCATTGGCTTCAGGAAGGAATCCGGGATCAACTGCACGACCTGTTCTTCAACGAACTAGCAGTCAAGAATCGGATCATGGAAGTAGAGCAGCAAGTACTCGATGGCAAGTTATCCTCATTTGCAGGAGCTGATTTGCTCATTTCGATCTTTCGAAGCGCGTTCTAAATTCCTGAAGTTTTCAAAACTGTCCCTTATTTTGGGCCAGCGATTGACATCTAACTCTCCTAAAATCTAATGTTTTACATATGAGATCTCTAGTCGTACCTGTTATTCTGATTCTCGTTGGCCTGGTTGTATTGGTCGGTGGATGCAATACCTACAACGGAATGATAGATCAGGAAGAAAATGTAAAGAATGCCTGGGGTAATGTCCAAAGTGAATACCAACGGCGCTCGGACCTGATACCCAATCTGGTAAATACCGTTAAAGGAGCAGCCGATTTTGAAAAAAGTACCCTTGAAGCTGTTGTAAATGCCCGGGCAAAAGCCACCAGCGTCCAAATTAACCCTGAAAATCTTTCACCTGAAAAATTACAAGCTTTCCAGTCGGCTCAGGGTGAGTTGAGCCAGGCATTAGGCCGGCTATTGGTATCCGTGGAGCGATATCCCGAGCTAAAGGCCAATCAGAATTTCCTGGAACTACAAGCTCAGCTGGAGGGCACTGAAAATCGGATCAAAGTGGCGCGCAATCGATACAACGAAGCCGTCACGGCCTACAATAAAAAGGTTAGGCGCTTTCCAGGCAGTATGTTTGCCAGCGTATTCGGCTTTGATTCTATGGCTCAATTTGAAGCCGACGAAGCAGCTCAGCAGGCTCCCCAAGTTAATTTTGAATGAAAGGCATCTTAAGCAAAGAGGAAGAAGCTAAGGTTATTCAGGCCATTAGCCAGGCTGAACGCCAAACATCCGGGGAAATCCGGGTTCATATTGATGGCAGAAGGTTTGGCGATGTGATGAAAATGGCACAGAATACCTTTACCCGGCTTCAAATGGATGAAACAGCTTCTCGAAATGGAGTATTGGTTTTTATCCTTCCCCGCATGAAGTATTTCGCTATTCTAGGTGATGAAGGGATCGATAAAGTGGTTCCGGATCAATTCTGGGCCGAAGAACGGGATTTGATGGAGCAGTTTTTTCGTCGAGGTGACTATGTCGGTGGGATTTGTGCCGTCGTAGAACAAATTGGGGAAAAGCTCAAAGAACACTTTCCTTACGATAAGGAAGGTGATGAGAATGAATTACCGGATGAAATTTCTTACCGCTAGTACCAGCCCCAACAGGATATGTACCCCTTGGCATTGGCTCTTTCTATGGACCTTTATTTGGGCTAGTCCGCTATTTGCTCAAAAACAAATTCCATCTGCACCTACCGGCCTGGTGGCAGATTACCCCAATGTCTTGTCTTCGGCAGAGGTTCAAGCCTTGAACGCCAAGCTCAGAGCCTACGAAGACAGTACCAGTACCCAGATTGCCGTGGTGCTGGATCGTTCCCTGGAAGGTGAAGAGATCTTTGATTACTCTTTCCGCCTGGCTGAGGCTTGGGGGATTGGGCAGCAAGGCAGGGATAATGGGATCTTACTGTACGTCGCCTTTGAGGACCGTCAGATTTTCATCCAAACTGGATTTGGAGCAGAAGGCTTTTTGCCGGATGCTTATGCCAAAAGGATCATTGAACAAGTGATCAAGCCGGCTTTCCGCCAGGGAGCTTATTATCAGGGATTGGATCAGGCTACCAGTTACATTATGCAGGCGGGTGCCGGTGAGTTTGAGGCTCTCGAGCAGGGACAACAAGAAGTGAAGTTAGATCGGACCCTTGGATTGCTCATTCGCATAATCGTTATCGTGGTTATAATCGTCTTATTAAGTCGGATTGGAGGAGGTGGCGGCGGAAATGGTTATGGTGGCGATGGCCGATATCGACGAGGCGGTGGTGGCATCTGGTGGATGGGACCCGGAATGGGAGGCGGCGGCTTTGGTGGCGGTGGCGGCGGTGGATTCAGTGGTGGTGGATCTTGGGGTGGCTTTGGCGGCGGCGGTTTTGGCGGCGGCGGAGCCGGAGGGTCCTGGTAATTTCTAAAGTTGGCATGCGGCCATGCTGTGATAGGCCAATGCTTTGATGGAATTCATTGCCGTTCAATTAGGTTTCCAAAATTGAAAATGGACAATTGCCTATCTTCCATTCATGTTCGAAAAATTGGTTCCGTACGATGCAGCCTATATGATCCTGGAGGATTACATGCATTACTATTATAGCTTCAAAAGGATTACAAAAAGAGCTAAGCTGCGGTTTGAAGAACGAGATTGGCACGGGATCCAGTCAGATGCTCGAAAACGACTGACCCTGTATAGGGACATGGTCGGTAACACCACCGAAAAGTTGCTCCTGTTCTTAGGGCAACGGACTGCCAATCAGGAGTCTTGGAAGCAGATCAAAGAAATGTACCTGGAAGAAGTCACCAACTTCAATTCCAGAAATATTGCGGAAACCTGGTACAACTCGATATTCAGGCACAGTCATCAAGGGCTTAGTGCCGACGAGGATTTGATGTTTGTTCATGCAACAGGCACCTACCGCGAATTTCACTCCCTTCGGCCGATCTTTCACACCATTCCGATACAAGAGCCCATCGAAGAATCGATACGACAACTCCTCCAGCACTATAAATTTGATGCTCCTTTTGAAAACCTGTACCGGGATATCCGGTATGTGGCACTCACACTGAACGATTACCTGGACACCATTCGATATCCGGTGCATGAGGTCAGCATTGACATGTTGAGGTCGGTATTCTATCGAAATAAAGGTGCTTACCTGGTCGGGCGATTGATCATCAATAGCCAGACAACCCCATTCGTATTGCCCTTGCTGCATGAGCAGAACGGGATTTATATCGACGCTTGCCTGCTGGAGTATAATGATGTGACCTCCATTTTCAGTTACAATCGGTCTTATTTTCTGGTGGATACCGATATCCCCAGCGAAATGGTAGACTTTCTGAGGACGCTTCTCCCAACCAAGAGCCTGAGTGAGTTGTACAATTCCATCGGATTTGAGAAGCACGGCAAAACGGTTTTGTATCGGGACTTTCTTCGACACCTGGCCCGGTCGAACGACCGATTTGTAGTGGCGCCGGGCATTCGGGGTATGGTAATGGCTGTATTCACTTTGCCCAGTTATCCAATGGTCTTCAAGTTGATTAAAGATAAGTTTGCGGCTCCCAAGACAGTCACGGAAAAGGAGGTCAAGGAAAAGTACCATATGGTATCGCTGCACGACCGGGTGGGCAGGATGTCGGATAGTCATGTATTTGAGTATCTGACCTTTCCTTTGGATCGATTTGAGCCTGACTTGTTGAAAGAACTTCAGGAGGAAGCGCCTTCCAAGATCCGGATCGTTGACGATCAGGTGGAGATTCGGCACCTGTACATTGAGAAAAAGATGAATCCTCTGAATCTATATCTGGAAGAGGTTTCGCCCATGGAAGCCCGGGAAGCTATCAATGAATATGGGAAGGCGATCAAACAGATGGCTGCCGTAAATATTTTTCCCGGGGATATGCTCCTCAAAAATTTTGGGGTGACCCGACTCAATCGGGTGGTTTTTTATGACTACGACGAAATTGGTTTTTTGACGGATTACAATTTTCGACGAATCCCGGAAGCCCGCACAGAGGAAGAAGAACTAAGCGGAGAACCCTGGTATTCGGTAGGGCCTATGGATGTTTTTCCCGAGGAATTCCCCCGCTTCCTGATCGGTAGAGCCGATATCCGAAAAATCTTTTTTGAAATGCATGGCGACCTGTATGACGTGAAATTCTGGATCGATGTACAAGAGCGATTAAAAAAGGGGGAGATCATGAATGTGTTTCCGTACCGCAAGCGACTTCGATTCCAAAAGCGCTTTAAAAACAGAGCGGATGGTTTCATTCGGGAATCCGAGCCTACAGAAATCCGGGAATAGAAGAATACGATAATTATTGAATGAGGATTACAGCTAAAAAATAAGTAGCGCTCGGGATACAACGCAACTTGATCGGAGAAGGTCTATCTATTAACCAGGGATGGACCGAATCAAATCAACCAATGGCTTGATGTAAACTATCGTATTTATTGGCCTGATTTAAAGGTTTTATCCTGAACATTGATTTTTTGAATCTTTTCAAATCCGAGACTATTCGTGCCAACTATAGCCCGTCTTATCCTTCCATTTCTTGTTTCCATTTGCTTTCCATTAGCCCTGCCTGCTCAATGTGACATCCATGCACCCATCATTAAGCGACTCAGGCAATTTGTTGAGCAAAAGGATCCCAATATTCTGCTATCTCTCCAGCATCCGGAATATCGTTACCACTACGGTGAGGAAACCTCTTCCAGAGATGGGACCGTGGAAAGTCTTCAGGAAACCTTTGACTCCGTGCCGGATTACAAATGCACCTTCGAAGATTTGATTTGTACCACAGACAAAATTGTTTGGCGATGGAAGGTAACCGGAACAATGCCCGGAGAGGAAGCACCTTCCCTCTTTGAGGGAATTTCAATCATGCGCATTGCGGATGGCCTGATCATTGAAGAATGGGAAGTACAGAATTTGATTGAGGATTAGGGATTTTTAGATGGTAGGTGCCTGAGGGATTTCTATATCTTGTCCTTGGGAAAGGCTTTACCTAACATGGAAATATCCAACTACCTAGACCAGCTCCGGACGCTCGTATCCCAGGATCGCCTTGAAGAGGTTTTGGCTCAATTGAAGGAAATATTGGCCCAAAGTCCGGCCTTGAGCGAGGCTATGCATCAATCCGGTCGGCTAAGTGCCATTCAAAAGCAAATTCGACTAGGCACGGTTAGCCAGGAAACGGCTACCCTTACCCGGAATCAAATCCGTACCGATCTGCTAGCGTTTTTGGACTCCATGGAAAAGCCTTTCGAAAACCCGCTCATTCAAAAGCAGGTAGAAGAGGCCATTTCAGTTGTAATGAGTAAAAACGTAGTTGCGGGCTCAAGTATCCAGGCCGGTGGAAATGTAACCATTGGAGATACCACGATCACGGAGAGTCCAACCGGGCGCCGCCTGCGCTATTTCTCTTACTTTTTAATTCCTATTCTGGCCCTTGGCTTGGCTATATTCGGTTCTCAATACTATGTGGCAAAGCAGCCCGTTACCCTATCGGTTGCCATCCAGAATAGTACCCCTAATCCGGAATTACCCTTTGAATCAGGTTCGCTGAGCCTGCATGTCGGAGATTATACGGACAGCAAGCGGGCTCGAAAAGGGGAAACGGTCACCTTTACCGGTATTCCTTCTCGAAATCGAGGTCAAAAAGCCACTATCCTCTTTCAGGCAGAGGGGTTCGAAAAGGTGGACACGACATTCACTTTCAAGAAAGAAGCGGTGAGCCTTCGGGTTCGAAGGGACAACAGCCTAGCTACCGTCCGTGGATCCGTACAAGATGAAGAAGGTAGACCACTAGAGGGGGTAGCGATCCGGGTACAGGGCGATTTGACTGCTTTTACCGATGCTTCCGGCTCGTTTTCCATTGCGATACCGTTTGATCGTCAGCGCAAAGAGCAACGGGTTCAGGCCATTGCAGCTGGATTTATGATTTGGGATCATACTACCCCGGTATTCAAGGATGAACCAATTCCGATCATATTAGAACGGGAATAAGGCCAGTTTTCAGAGACCCACATTAATGGTGACCGGCCACACCTGCTTTAACATTGATCTTGCCCGTGATAGGTCTCGATCTCAAGAAACATCAGGGAAACCCTGAATTTTAAAATTCCATGCTGATCTGGAATACCCAGCACACCCGAATGTGTATATTTCGGATAATCAGCCAAATGCCCATATGTACCATCTCTTTCCGAAAGTGCTTCTCGGATTAGTTCTTGTTTTTGTCGTTTCCTCCTCCAGTCAGGCTCAGCTCATCCAAACCGGCCAGGTCAGGGAATTGAATTCCGGCAAAAAACCGGTCTCGGGGGCTCAGATCATTTTTGAAGGTGCTGTACCCGCCACCTCCGATCAGGCTGGTCAATTCCGCCTGGCTTTCCAGGACAAAGAGCCGGGTCAATGGGTCTTCCTTTCCGAGGTGCGCAAGGCGGGGTTCGACCTGGTCAACCTGCGGGAAATCGAACAACTCAAACTGAGTAATTCTCAACGCCTGGGTACAGACATCATTTTAGCTCGTGCCGGAATCGTAGATGCAGCCAAGATGCAGTACTATGCCATTTCAGATCAAGCCCTACGACAGGGCTTTGAGCAAGAGAAAAAGCGGTTACGGGCTGAATTGCAGGCAGCGAAGTTGTCCGGCCAGCAGTACGGCGAAAAATACGATCAACTCCAGGAGCGATTTGAACGGCAGCAAAAAGAACTGGATCGGCTGGCTGAAAAATTCGCTCGGGTCAATTTCGACGATGTATCACCGGTCTACCAGGAAGCATTGGAGTTGTTCAAAGTCGGTCAGATTGAGCAGGCCATTCAGCGACTGGAAGGAGCCGACTTAACCCAGCGCACGGAGCAAATTCTCCAGGAAGAGGATCGATTAATACAGGCCCAACAAGAAATAGACGCCCAAAAAGCAGCTTTGGAAGAAGAGAAGCAGCAGCAAATAGAAGCCATCCAACTGCTTGCCGAGTTCTACCTGCTCCAGTTTGAGATCGTAAAAGCGGAAGCTCAATACGACCAATTATTGCAACTGGATCCCGATGATCTGGAAATCCTGCAGGGATCCGCTGATTTTTATCGAACTCAACATCGGTATGCCAAGGCCCTTCGATGGTACCCCAAAATTGTTGCGCATCCGGACGCCGGTGTGATACAAGTGGCCAATGCGTTCAATTATTTAGGAGATGTTTATATGCTCACCGGTAAACTTGACTCTGCCTTACAGGTCTACCGGGGTTCCTTACTAGTGTACGACAGGCTTCAGCAAGAAAATCCGGAATACGCCTTTTACCAGGAGAATCTGGCCATTGCCTATTCCAAAGTAGGAGACTCCTATTTCGCGTCGGGTGATTTAGATAGTAGCATGTGGTATTATCAGGAATCGGTCGAGTGGATGGAAAAGCTGCAAAGGAAACATTCCGAAGTAGGGCGTTACACCCATGCATTGGCAGCTACCTATTCCAAGGTGGGGGATGCTTATTATAAAATAGGGAACCTGAAGGAGGCGCTTACCTACTATAAAAAAGCCACCTTCCTTATTGATCAATTGCTAGACGCAAACCCTCGTGAGCTACCTTTTTACAACAGCCTGAGTACTTCCTTCTCCAAGCTAGGCGATACCCATGGTTCTCTGGGGCAGTTGGACAGTGCTATCTATTATTTTGAAGCGCGCCTCCGACTAAATAAGAGTCTGGTAAATATGTTCCCCAAGCATGTCCCCTTTCGGAGTAGCGAAGCCAATGCTTTTTCTCGTCTCGGGAGGACTTATATTGTCGTAGGCCGTCCCGGAAAAGCACTTGAATTGTTTCAGGAAGGAAATCTGAAATGGCAGCGACTCGTGCAGGATTTTCCGGACAATATTCGGTTTAAAGATGGCCTCGGGACCTCCTATTTTCGATTGGGGGAAGTCTATACCGCTTATCGGCAATTGGATAGTGCCTTGTATTATTTCGAACAATACAAGGCTACGTATGAAGCATTACATGCCTTCAACCCTGAAAACGCCGAACATGACCATGCGGTAGGCATTGCTTTTCTCAAGCTGGGGGAGACCTATTCATGGATGGGGGATATGGAAATGGCCTTGTCCAACTTTGAGCAAGGCAACCAGTGGTTAAAGCAGGTGGTGAAAACCTATCCGAATAACGTGGAGTACAAGGGGTCGCTGGCAAATTCGTATGCGCAGCTCTGGGAAAGCTATAGCTTCAAAAAAGAATTGGAGTCCGGTTTGAAAGCTATTCAATCGGCAACCGCAATTTACCAGGATCTAATCGTAATGGCTCCGGATAAGCTGGAATTCAAAAAAGGACTAGCGGTATCCTATTCCAGAACCGGGGATTCCTTTCGGGCTTTGCAAGTCAATGATAGTTCTCTGCATTACTTTCTAAAGGAAACCCAACTGTTCGATCGGTTGCACAAGGCCTATCCCACCGATCCATATCTGCAAAACAGCCTGACGGTTTCTTATTCCAAGCTGGCCACCTTGTATCTGGACTTAGGCCTAACAGATGCCGGAGCTAATTACCTGAATGAAATGGTTTATCTGGCTGAGGACCTATATGAATCTTACCCGGATAACCTTCATTTCAAGAACTGGGTAGCATTATCCTATGCCAAGATGGGCGGGCTGTATCGGGATCATGTATGGGACTATAAAAAGGCTGTTTCCTATTATGACCGGGCCATTCAACTTTGGAGGGAAATCGTACAGGCTGCCCCCGATGTAGCAGAATACCGTCGCTACCTGGGGCTGGTACAAGAAGACCGGGCCAAAGCCAAGCGCGCTATTTGGGACGATCAGGCCCAGCTGTTGGAAAAAGAGGTGGAAAAGGTTAAGCTGGAGAAAGACAGGGTAGGACCTCAAATGGATCTGGTCAACCTCTGGGAAGACGCCTACGAAGACATGCCCAATGACGATTTTGTCAGCTATTTTCTGGCTGCTGAATTGGGAACTCTTTCCTGGTATCTGCTCTTTTCAGAAGCTTTTGACCTGGCTGAGCAAGCGGCTGGTCGCGGCCTCACCGTCGATGAAAGCCAGCTTTGGATCGCTACCAATTTTGTTTCGGCTATGGTATTTCAAGGTGATTTTGAACGCGCCAAACCCATCTATCTGGAGCTAAAAGACCAAATGGTCGATGGCAAAGGGACCTTCCGCGAAGTATTTCTGGAAGACTTGAACACGCTGGAAGCCGCCGGCATTACCCATCCCGATGTGGCCCAAGTAAGGGAGCTTTTGAATGAAGAATGATGATTGATGCATTGGGAATGGCAGATGTGGAGTGCGGAATTTTCAATTGACCACTTGCCATTTGCCACTGGGAATTCGCCATTCGTCACTTGATCGTTTCCTGCCCCAAGTCCTTGCCCATCTTATCGTAAACTTCGTCGTTGGGTTCCCAGAGCTCGATCTTGCGGCCTTCCGGATCCATGATCCAGGCAAATTTACCGTAGTCTTCGACCTGCATTTCGCCGACCACCTCTACGCCTTCGGCTTTCAGGACTTTCAAAAGTTCCTCCAGGTTTTCTACTCGGAAGTTGACCATATAATCGTGCTTCGAGGGGGCCATGTAGTCGCTGTCCTTTTTGAAGGCACTGAAGTTGGTGAAGCCTTTTTTATCGGGGTCAAGAGCTTGTCGCCATTCGAAAAAAGCGCCATACCCATGTGGATTATTGATGCCCAAATGGGTATTGTACCAATCGCGTACGTTGTCTTGGTCCTCGCATTTGAAGAAGATGCCGCCAAGGCCGGTAACTCGTTTCATTAAGGTAGATTTTAGATGGTAGGCGGAGGACGGTTATGAGTCAAACCTCAAACATCGCGAGCGAAGCGAGCAAACATCAGCCGACCGAAGGGCGGCCAATATCCTTACTGCTTCGAATCATCCATTTTCCCAAGCCGCGAAGCGGCTATTCCACCGGCGTCAGCCGGCCTTCCACGATCGTAGATCACCAAACATCGTGACATCACCACATCACGAAATCAATACCGGTTCCTCCTCTCCGAAGATATTGGAAGATAAGTATCTATCGCCCCGGTCGCAAATAATACATACAATCAATCCTTCCTCCAGCTCCCCGATCAGTTTACCGGCTGCCGTTACGGCCCCGCCACTGCTCATCCCGGCAAATATGCCTTCCTCGCGGGCCAGCCGTTGCATCATATGGGTAGCTTCGTCCTGGGAAACATCCACGATTTGATCTACCCGTTCCGGCTCATAGATCGCCGGCAAAAACTCGGGGGACCATCGGCGAATACCGGGAATACGGCTGCCATCGGTCGGTTGAACCCCGACGATCTGTACAGTTGTACTTTGTTCTTTCAGGTACCTGCTGACTCCAATGATAGTGCCGGTGGTGCCCATACTGCTCACAAAATGAGTTACCTGTCCATCTGTATCCCGCCAGATCTCTGGGCCTGTAGTCTGGTAGTGCATCTTCCAGTTGTCGGGGTTGGCAAACTGGTTGAGCATGAAGTAGCCGGGCTTTTTCGCTTGTTCTTCCACGTACTCCCGGGAGTATTCAATAGTTCGGTCACCCGGGGTGAGGATGACCTCTGCTCCATAGGCCTGCATGGTTTGTACCCGTTCTCTGGTGGCCGTTTCCGGCATGACCAGGGTGATGGGAATGCGGTAAGCCTGGGCAATCATGGCCAGGGCAATACCGGTGTTGCCGCTGGTAGCTTCAATAAGCCGCATGTCTGAGTTCAGCTCACCTCGCTCCACCGCTGATCGAATCATATTCAACGCTGCCCGGTCTTTAACGCTGCCCCCGGGATTGTGCCCCTCCAGCTTCCCGAATACCCGAACCCCCGGTTTCGAGATCACGGTATGGATTTCTACCAGTGGCGTATCGCCTATTAATTGGGTGATGTCCATTCTGAACGACTATTTGACTATCGGAAACTGGATTTTAGTTGGCTTATTTGTCAATCCTGGTCTTCCACTTCTTCTCTGCTTTTATCCTTGGCTTTATTTATTGCCCCAAATCGCTGCTGTTCATAGCCCGTGTAGTAAATCGTGCAATTAGGGGGGACGCTTTTGGTGATCCACACATTCCCGCCAATTATGGTGTCGTGCCCAATGATCGTATCCCCACCTAAAATAGTAGCTCCCGAATAGAGCACGACCCGGTCTTCGATGGTGGGATGCCGTTTGGTTTTTGCCATTTCTTTATCCACGCTGAGGGCCCCCAGGGTGACCCCCTGGTAGATCTTGACATGCTCCCCGATTTCTACGGTTTCTCCAATCACAACGCCTGTACCGTGGTCTATACAAAAGTGCCTTCCGATGCGTGCTTTGGGATGAATATCGATCCCGGTTCGGCTGTGGGCATGTTCACCCAGGATACGGGGTACTAAGGGCACACCCAATTTGCAAAATTCATGGGCCAACCGATAGACGGCTATCGCATAAAACCCCGGATAAGACCGAATGACCTCGGTCACGCTCACGGCTGCCGGATCGCCTTGAAAAATAGCTTCGGCATCCTCCATAAGCATTTGGCGCAGCTTCGGCAGGGTATCCATAAAGCTAATCTCGATCTGATCTTTATGGGCCTTCATTCGATCCTGCAAAAGCCCCAGGAATTTGTTGAGTTCCAGGCTGAGGTGCTTCAGAAACAAGTCGAATTCCCGGAAAGACGCGCATCTGTGGTTGGCCAATTCCGGAAACAAGGCCCCAAGCAAGCCGTCCGTCCATTCTACTACCTGCTTGGGGGAAGGGACCCGATTGCGGTGCCGATAGTCCCGATATAGCTCCTCTAGAAAGGCTCGATCCATAAAGGTCTGTTTATTGATATATTATACCATTTTAAGTCCGAAAATGGCCTGTCTTTTAAATACAGCATTCCTTGAAATGGTATAATGTCTTAGATGCTGACATCCAAAGGATCGTCAGTACTGACCAAGTTTGGCTCTTTTTCTCCATTTTAAAATAGGTCATTTTAAACTTGCGTCAATAAAAGGATTCGACCTCGCAAAAAGTTGTCTTCTATCCCTCCTTGACAACAGCTTGTGGAGCCTCTACTCGCAGGTATTCGGCGATCCGTTCGCGCACCCATAGCGGGCTGATACCGGTTATGCAAGGGCGGGTTGTACAAGTTGTTTTTCGGTGGTTGGTCGCACTCACGCAAGGCGAACAGGGTAGCCCCAGGTAGAAGGCTTCTGCATTGCCCAGAGGCCCGTATAAATTGGGGGTCTCCGGCCCGAACAATACAAACACCTTCAATGGGGTAACCGAAGAAAAATGGGCTGGCCCGGAATCATTGGTCAGCATCAGGGTGCTAATGGAATACAAGGGCACCAATTCTTCAAACTGAAACAGGCCCGCTGAATTCACAAACCGAGGGTCATTGACCTGATCGACCACTTGTTGGACGTATTCTTTTTCAGCAGGGGCACCGGTAGCCACTAAGAGTGCATCTTCAAACTGGTCCAGCAGAAATTGGCTCACATCGGCAAAGTATTCCGGCAACCATCGCCGTTGAGGAAGCAGGTCCGAAGCATTTGCATTGATCAGGATTAACCGCTCGTCCGTCCAATTCGGGTAAAGGGTTTTGATTTTCGCTTTGACTTGCTCTACAGCGGAGTCGGCTATTTCTGCCTGGGCGAGTTGCAATTCTTCTGCTTGTACCGGGTGAGTCGGGTAAGGTTGGTCGTGCAGCCCTAAAGCGGTATTCACCAAAGCCATGAAGTTGACAGCTATGTGCACATGGGCATTGTAGCGAACCGGAAAGTTCACGATCCGGCCTCGATAATTACCTTCATCGTGCAGGGTGCCGAACCCGATTCTCGAACTTGCCATACTCATTCCACTGAGCAAGGCGGTAAATCGAGAGAACAATTCCAGGTCGATCACACAGGTAATCTTTTTTTGGCGGCACCAGGCAATAAAACGGAGGGTATCCCAGGCCAGCAATAATAAATTGGTGGCCCGAAGGGTGAAGATATTTTCCCTTGGAATGGTATCGAGCAAGTAAAGACTTTTCACATTCCGCTGAAAAATCACAAAGAATAGCTCTGTGTTTTCAGCAGCCCGCAGCTTGCGCATGGCTGGATCTACCAGGATAGCACTTCCCATTTCAGATAATTCGATGAACAAGGTCCGGCGTTTATCCGGTATGGCCTTCCTTCGGAACAAATCGGTAATCCAAAGCGGAATGGATAATAAAAATGTGAGGGGCACACCTGCAGTGCGGTCGATCCGCCGCATGGTATCTACCTTCATAATGATCGCATTCAGGTAATTAATGAACTAACCTCAACTTTTGAACAAGGTCAGGGGCATCCACTAGGGACGCAATTTTTCTATTCATGGGTTGCCTGCTGTATACCCCGCAATAGATCGACGCGGCAGGGCCAGGGCTTAGATGCTTGGATGGGCTTTTTGTTTATATCCTCTTCCAGGGTTTGCAAGCAGATTATTCTTGATCTTCCAGGCGCAGCAAGTAGAGATTGGATAAGGCTTCCTTTCGGGTTTTATGGTTAAAAAACTTGAAGTTTATCTTGGTCACCGGAAAATCCGAGAACCGATTGATTTCCTCCATTTGATAACCAGCCGTATCTAATGCAGTTCGCCCCGGTTCATTGGTGAAGAAAAACATACTCCCATTCTTACGCATTGATCCTGCCAAGGTAGGCAAACTGTCCCTTAAAACAGGTGCATTTATATAAAATTCAAAGTCGCTGGAAGGGTAATCATATAAAGATACGGTTGTTCCTGGCCAATGGGTATTCATAAACGCTGCGGCTTTATCCTCCGCCTGATAGTGGAGCAGGTTTGGATAAAAGACTAATGCCAAATAGAAGTACAAGACCAGATAGCCCAACGCAGATCGGACTAAAATCTGCTCCTGCTGGGTGAAAAAGGAAGCATACGGGACAAGCCAGCCTCCCAATACCATTAACCCTGCTAGAAGCCAAAATGCGATAGGGGTTTGCTCTGGTGCAAAAATAAGATGAACCCCAACTATGGCGATGACCCCGAGAGCCAACAAACTATACTGGATAGCCCGCATCCATCGGACTCCCCGAGGAGATTGTACTTGTGCTACGTAAGCTGCGGTAAGGATCGCAAAGAATGGGAACAGGATCGTGAGGTAATGGGATAATTGAAAGCTGGAAGAAGCAAAAAGAAAGAAGGTAAGCAGGGCTCCCGAAAGCGTGAAGAACTCCTGTTGGTATTGAATCCTTGGAATGTTTTTCCGGAAACGTTTGATTATACCTGCATACCATAAGACAGACCAGGGTAGAAAGGCCCAGAGAACGGTATGAAAAAAGAACAAAAAATCTCCCTGTCCCTTGATGGGCCCCGTATTGGCAAATCTACCCCACTGGCTATCCCAAAGAAAAAAACGAATTCCAGACACCCCGGTGGTATCAAACACCACCTTATCGGGCTCGGCATCAAACTGAATGTATAGCGCATACAATTCAGGGGTAATGAAGACCAGCACCAGAAAAATCCCCAGGTACCATTTGGGATTGAGCAGCTCCTTCCATTGACGTTTGAGCAGGATTTCACCCAAAATGGTAGAGCCGATGGTAATCCAGACGAAAATGCCTTTGGTCATGGCAGCTGCGGCTGCAAAAAGGGCTCCGGCCAGTAAATGAATGATCCAGTAAGAACTTCCCTTTTTCACCTTTACCAAATGATATACGGACGCTATAATTAATCCGGCCAGGTAGATTTCTGCTCGCAGGTCAATGAAGCCGATCAAGGTGTGCAAGGCGGTGCAAAAAAGAAAGGCTGCATACAAGCCTATCTTGGGATTGTACAGCTCCTTACCGAGCAAATAGGTATACCCAATCCCGAGTAGTGTGAAAAGGAAGCCCGGTAACCGATATCCCAGTTCGTTGATCCCCATAATTTGATAGCCTAGGGCTGTCATCCAGAATTGGAAGTGGGGTTTATCCAACCAATCGGTTCCGCCTTTGTATAAGCGCCAGTATTCCTGTTCGGTAACCATGGTTTTGGAAATAACGGCATATACGGCACTGTCCGGGGCGATCAGGGTGATTCCTAAGGAAAGCAGAAAGGGGAGCAAGGCCGCAACAAATAGGCCCGCCCAAACCATTCGTTCTACAAGCTGAGATGATATGAGGTTTTTTTTATTCATGTGAGCTCCTTCTGAATAATCCAGTGAAGGCAAGCGCTATTGGTTGTCGGGTTGAATCGAGATTTCGATCGTAGCTCGGGGCATAGGTGGAGGCAGTTCCCCGGTTTGTAAACTGAGTCCCAATTGCCCTTCTCCGGTCCAGGATCTGGCAATAGGAATTTGTAACTGTTTTTTGAATGTGCTTTTAGCTGGAATCAGATTGAGATCTAACGATACTGTTTGACTGGAATCTGCCCAGAGCCCCGTGTCATAAGAATAAAAAGAGGCTACCAACTGAACGGGTAGATTGGATCGATCCATTGGAATGGCAAAGGCATAAGGGTTTTTTATTTCTGTTTCTAATTCAATGCGCTTTCCTCCTGGGATTGGGTCCGGTGTGGGGACCATGGTAAAGGTCGCGCCTTGTGTCATGATCATTCGGTCGATTCGTAGTCCTTGTGCTGCTCTGCTAGAAATGTTCAGGGTTTCACAAGAGGGGCAATCCCAGGTAGTGCTATCTGGCCCTACTACATAAACAGCTTGATCGTGGTAAGCTGTTTCCCAGTCCCAAAGATCATATTGATTTCGCCGGACAGAGGTAGTGGTGACATAGCAAATGGCTGTGGTATCGGTATAAAAATAATACCGTGCGGGATCCCTGAAATGGTTGATGTACAATAGGGGAAGGCCATCGGCTTTTTGTTGTAACGGTTGTATCCAACCACTCAAATGCATGAACGGAATACTACGAGTCAGCGGTAGGTCGAGCATCAAAAGGCGAATAATCAATAATAACCCCAGCCCTATTCCGGCGGCCCATTGAATAGAGCGTTGCATACGCGGTTTATCTTGCACGTATCCAAACAACAAAAGCGATAGTGGAAATGCGATAAGTGCAGTCCATTGAGGTTCAATGTGCCCCCTCAGGGTGAAGGGGAGAAAAAAGAGCCAGAACCCATAAATCAAAAACCGATAGGTACGATCCAATTGTCGCTGAACGGGATGATCTGGTGCAGGCTTTTTAATCAGAGCGATCACCATAAAGGGAAAAACGAAGGGGTTGAAAATGACCAATTGATTGATCAGGTAAGTGATCGGGTCTTTCAGCTCGAAAGCTTCGCTCCGGCTAATAAGGTGATATTTGATCGATGGGAAACCATACTCGATTTGCCAGAGAAGATGTGGTAAAAAAGCCAGTACACCAATACCGGTCGCCAGGTAAAACTTGGGGTCGCGTATCAATCTGAGATTCGATAGGAAAACGAAACCTATAACGAGAATACCGTGGTATTTGCTGTACAACAAGGCCGCTGCACACAAGCCTAAGCCTATCGCATAAAGGGCAGACGCTTCCTCCAAGTACCTTTTGTACAACCACAAGAACAGTATGGTGAAAAACATGAGGGGCGGATCGGGTGTGGTAATAAACCCATAAACATGTAGGAAAGGAAGGGCAAGCAGGATTGCAAAGAAAGTAACCAGTTTTCCTTGCTGTCTGGGACTACCCGCTAACAACCAAAGGAGAAAAAGGCTTCCGGTAGACAGCAATACGGTCATCAAACGCACGCCAAGCTCATCGTCCAAGAGGAGGTCACTCAAAAAGATAAGCAATGCTACGGCAGGAGGATGGTCAAAGTAGCCCCAGTCGAGCTGAAGCGCATATAACCAGTAGTAGGGTTCATCTTCCTCCAGCTGGGTCAAGGCTGCCTGCATCAGATTAAGCAGTAACCAACCAGCTAATACCCACAACAATAGGGAGGGCCATCTGGATTTAACCGATCGATCAGATTCGGGATCAGGAAGGGTAGCGCCTGTACCAGGCATGATGATTTATTTTTTAGCGGAGCAAAACTAAGGGTTTCTATACGAAGGCGAATGTAGAAATCAGAATTATACGCAGGGTTCTTCCAGCGGTATTTACAATGGAGAACCTTACCCAAACTACAGGTATTGTATCATCCCTTTCGTACCTGAAAAATGATATTTTATGAGCGCTTAATTTATCCGTTTAAACATATACCCATATTCATCATGCCAAAAATTGCTATCAATGGGATGGGCCGGATTGGCCGAGCTGCCCTTAAAGTTATCATGGATACCCCCGAACTAGAGTTGGTAGGGGTAAACGACATTGCGCCCAAAGACAATATTGCCTACCTGCTTCAGTACGACACCGTTTACGGTATTTACGAGCATCCGGTGAAAGTAGAAGGGGATAAGCTGCATATTGGCGAGCATGTTATCCATTTTTCCAACGAGAAAGATCCTACCCAGCTGCCCTGGGGCCAACTGGGAGCAGAATACGTGATCGAGAGTACGGGCGTATTCACCAAGCAGGAAGATGCGGAAAAGCACATTCAGGCAGGTGCCAAGACTGTTCTGATCTCCGGACCTACCAAGAGTGTAGATACGCCTACGGTAGTGCATGGCGTGAATACCAAGGATGGCTTTACCAATGTCTTCTCGTGTGCCAGTTGTACGACTAACAATATTAGCCCGGTTGTTGAGGTATTAGGACGTGAAATTGGGATTGAAAAGGCCATTATGACCACGGTACATGCCTACACGGCTTCCAACCGGATGGTGGACCTTCCGAGTAAAAAGAACTTTCGCATGGGCCGGGCCGGAGCTGCCAATTTAGTACCAACCAGCACAGGTGCTGCCATCGCGACCACAAAAGCAATGCCACAGTATGAAGGTCGCTTTGATGGTGTTGCTATTCGGGTGCCTATTCCTGTTGGATCCATCTCAGATATGACATTCGTGATGTCCAGAAAGGTGACTGTTGATGAGGTGAACGAAATTCTGGAACGGGAGGCCAATACGGATCGCTACAAAGGGATTTTGGGGGTCACCAGAGATCCTATCGTATCTTCTGATGTGATCAAAAATCCGCATGCCTCCATCGTGGATCTGGGGCTTACCCGGGTTGTGGGCGGAGACTTGCTCAAAGTAATGAGCTGGTATGATAACGAATGGGGGTTTACTAACCAGATGATTCGCCAAATCCTGGAAATGGCCGGTGTGGAACAGCCTGCCTGATGGGATTGGGACTTCGTGCAGGTCAAAACCTATGAAAAAAGCCTCTTGGAATACATCCAGGAGGCTTTTCTTATTCTTACTGATGGGGGCATTTATAGTTTCCCATCAAAGGTTTTTTGGAAGGCATCCCACTTTTCGGTGAGGTAGTGCTCATCTCCGAAATAGGTGGCAATTGGGAGAAAGCTTTCCGGAGGATGATAGCCGGGTACCGGGGAGAGCAACTGCAGGTCCTCATTCAAAAAGACGACGGTCGGATAGCTCATTTTACCCTGTAGTAAGCCGGCAGCTAATTCATGATAGCCTCTCCGCCCCTGCGGAATATACTTGAAGGTCTGGCCATTAAAAACAATATCTTCCCTTTGTTCAGCATTCAGCTTGATCATATAAAATTTCTCCTGCATGTACTTGGCAATGGTCGGATGGCTAAAGGTCTTTTGGTCCATTACCTTACACCAACCACACCAGTCTGTGTATACGTCGACGAATAGCTTTTTTGGGTTCGGATCGTTTTGAGCTTTTTCAATTGCCTCTTCCCAAGTCAGCCAATTTACTTCTACCACCTCCTCAACGGGATGGCTGGAAGTAAAAAGCAGCAGCGGGAGAAGCAGAGCAAAAAAGCGGAGGGCTTTATAGTTCATAACTTGTAATTTCTTGAATACTCGTACAAAAGTAACGCTTAGCCTGCAGTTTAGGTCTTACAAAATCATTAAGATTCGTTAAAACGGTACATGAAGGACACTCCACGGGCAAATCTTTTCCTATCGTATTTTTAATCGGACTCCGGCATATACATTTCGGCCAAAAATAGGCCCCCAGACGAGGGAAGCATCAAAAAACGGACCGAATGGGTCATCAGCTGCCAGGATTGGATTAAGCTGTCGGAAATTAAACAGGTTTTCTACGCCTACATAAACATCAAGCCGTTCCTTCCAGGTTTTTCGGATTTGCATATTCACGGTTATGAAGTCCGGAGAACGTTCTTCCAATTGATAAGCAGTAGGATTACTGGCAGTCCTTGGAATGCGTTTGGCTCCATGCCAGTTTAGGGTTCCATCGAATGCCCAGTAGGTGCGGGTGCGGTATTCCAGATTCAAAAAACTTCGGTGCGCAGCTACAAAGGGTTTCTGAAGCAGTTCCCCGGTATAGGTAGTCTTGAGGTCATACCATCGATAAGCAATCCGGACATCCAATCGTTTAATCAATTCGTAGTCGAGTTGGACTTGAATACTGTTGGCAAATGACCTCCCATCCAAATTGTAGAACAAGGCTTGTTGAGGGCTTTGGTCCAGATCTACTACGATCTGATTTTGAAACTGGGTCCGGTAAAGGTCTACCGTAAAGGTCCCATTTCGATAATCCAATCGAAAATCCTGAGTGAAATTGAATCCAAAATTCCAGGCTACTTCCGCATCCAAGCCATAAGGTGTATTTTCCCTTTCGCTCCGCACAATTAGTTGCCGGGCACTCGCCAGCAACCCAATATTTTCTGAGAAAATATTGGCTGTTCGTTGTCCCCTCCCTGCTGAAACGCGAAAGGCCGTTTTTTCAAAGGGAGCATATCTGAAGTGCATCCGGGGAGTGATAAAAGCACCAAACTGATTGTGATAATCGGCTCGCAAGCCTAACACCAAGGTTACCTTATCCAGGTACTTGTAGGTATACTCTCCCCAAACGCCTGGCACCCATTCGATCCGGTCCCAGGGGGTGTCGCCTAATTGTTCGATGTAGTTATCGTATTGGAAGCTGGCACCTACCCGATATTGGTGGGCGGTAGTGCCGATCAGACTTTCAAACAATAGGTTAGTATAGGCGGAAAACTGGTCAGCCTGGTATTGTTGAAGCCCAAAGAAGGCATCCTGCTGCTGGATGGAGCCATTCACTTGCAAGCCTATGCTGGTCCCTGGCCTGGATAGGAATACTTTTCCGATTTTTGCCCACCCTTCGTACCGGTTCAATCGGTTTTCCATACCCCAGATCGTGGTAGAACCTTGGTCTTGCCGAGGGCGAAAATCAGTTTGGCCGGAAAAATAATCCTGCCAGCTGCCTTTAACACCGAATTGAGCTTCCAATCCGTCCGCCCCTGCATATTTCCAACGGTTCAGAACCGTAGCTGTGTAGCCCAATGGCGCATCAAGGAACCCATCTTGGTTTCGGTCGTGCCGGAAATAGTGGAATTTCCCATGAGACAAGATACCGGTTGACCACTTTTCATTGAGTTCATGCCGCCAATGCAAATTCCCCTCGGTGCGGGTCAATTCATTGCCGTATAAATTGAACAGCCATTTTTCGCCGCTTTCCGGCTTCTTTAATTCCACATTAATCTGGCCGGCAATACTTTCGAATCCATTGGCGACTGTTCCCATGCCCTTACTGAGCTGAATACTCTGGATCCAGGTACCTGGGATGAGCCCTAGACCGTAGATGGCTGAAAAGCCTCGAATATCGGGGATACTTTCCCGGGTGAATTGGGTATAGGGTCCGGCCAATCCCAATAATTGTATCTGCCTGGTCCCAGTGATGGCATCTGTGAAGGAAACATCTATGGATGGATTGGTTTCAAAGCTTTCGGATAAATTGCAGCAAGCCGCTTTGAGTAATTCCCGCTCACTAATCTGTTCGACTTTTAACGGGTTCAGGTAGGAAATGGAAGTTGATTTTTGCCGATGGCTAACCTCTACAGCGTTCATTGTGTAACCTTCTCGGAGATACACCTTCAATGGGGTGGCACCCGAGACGATAATGGTATCTGAAGTGTAGCCAACGTAGCTGACAATCAACTTTGATCCGCTCTTGGGGATATTCATTTTAAATGCGCCCTCCTGATCCGTTGAAACGCCGGCGGAGCCATCGATCAGCTGCAAGGTGGCGCCTACCAAGGGCAAGGAATCCTGGGAGTTGGTAATTTCATAAACATGCCCCCGAACCGTCAATTGGCCCAGAATAATGTTAATGGCTAGCAATTGACATGCAATTGCTAGCCCAATCTTTATGTTACCCATCGGTCAATGTTTTTGAACACCGTCCCGATAGGCACAGCAATCCGGGAGTTTACGGTAGGCTTCTTCTGTCGCTTTGTGCAAAGGAGTATCATGGCCTGCTTTGGCTATTTCGACCTGAATCGAGTCTAGGCTGATCTTATCAGCTCTAAAGACCACCTTGAGATTGCCGTTGTCTTTATTCCATTCGGCCAATTTGACCCCTTTGATTAAAGCGGCATTTTCGATGCGATCCTTGCACATGGCGCATAGCCCGGAAACCTTGAATTCTTCGGTTTGAATCTCTTTTTTATCGCTGAGTTGGTTGGATTGAGCGGTAAGAAAGGAAGAGCAAAATAAGAATAGTGCTAAACTGACAAACTTGATATTGAACATGATGATCATCTATGGAATGACGAAATAAATGAGTTACGCTTTGAAAACGATTCATTTAAATCAACCATAGAGTGTAAGGGCATGGTACCAAATCCGGGCTTGTTTTCCTGCCTGAGGTGGGGGTTCCGGCTTTAGGTTGAAATTAGCCTTATGAATACACCCACCGGACTCCAGGGTTGGCGGATAGGTAATTAAAGGTGTAAAAGCAGGAATGCTAATCAACAAGGAGGAGGTTGCCAATTGTTGATCCGCCTCGAAATCGAGTTCGACCTGTTTATCGTCGCAACATCCGGGCGGAACATCAAAAACGTCGCAGCAACAACCTTTAGGTGTGGCTGAGATCGTTACTTCTTCTACTTCCCCCATACAATAATGAATAGAGAAAGTGATTCCCAGCGTGAGCAGGAAGTAATAGATACAAAGCCCTATGACACCAATTTGTCGCATTTGTGCGAAGATATTAAAGGATTGGAGGCCTAGGTGTTAAAAAAAAGTTAGACTTAAAATTCGATTGGCAAGATGACAAGAGCCGCTTCGCGACGAAAGTATTTTCTTGCCTGACAATTTCATGAATAGCATGTAAGGTTCGATGCTCAATTGCTGAGGGAAAGACCACCATTCTATCCTGTCAGTCTACGAAACATTAATTAATCTAAACCTTTTGAAATGAGGACATTTTTGACACTTCTATTTATACTTACCCTCACAGGTGTTGCACTTGGGCAATCCTTGTTCAATCCAGTTGAATTTACCTACACCTCTCCAGTTAAAAGCGCATTAGCGGAACGCCAGGAGATGCGCGCGCTGAGGATTGAACAAAGAAATAAAACGAGCGTATTAGCAAAATCCAGAATTCCCCAAATCGAATTTGCGGCGGTAGTAGGCAGGAATTCCAGGAATGATCAGGTTGTTCAATTTGATAGTTCAGTTGCCTTCCAAATATTACCGGGAGGGGCGCGGGAAAACAGTTCGAAGGTAGAATATACATATACCCCTGAAGGGTTGGTGGCTGAAGAAGCAGAATTTACGTGGGTTAATAATCAGTGGGTAGGAGACGATCGAGCTACCTTCACCTACGACGACCAGGGAAATCCAACCGAAATTATTTCATTCATATGGGATTCCAATTCAAGTGACTGGGCCTTCTTCAGTCGCAACTCAATTGCCTACAATGCCAGCAGTTTGCCGGTTTCAGATTCCAGCTTTTTGTGGAATCCAACCATGCAAGCCTTCGTTCCGAACGAGGCAGTAGCATTTCAGTACGATCAAAATGGTAACCAAACAGAATCTGTAGTGTCTTCCTGGGACGGTATTTCTGAAACCTTCTTTCTGGAGTTTCAGCTTCTGGCTACTTACAACCAGCTGGGAGACCCTTTATCTTTCACCTTTAATGTACGCGATACAGCCAATGGTGTTTGGGTTACAGAAGGTAATGATGAAATAACCTATAATCTTAATGGGGCTCAGGAAGTGGTAGTTTCCCAGATTAATGAAGGAGGGATGCTGGTAAATAATTTCCGAACCACTTCTATGCTGGATGGCAATGACAATCTCACCGAGATCGTGTTTGATGCCTGGAATGGGGCATCTTGGGAGCCTCAGGGCAGAGAGGTTATCACCTATAATCAGGACAATAACCTGTTGACTGACACCGCTTTTTTCTGGAATGGGGCTATTTGGATTCCGGAATTTACCCAGCTTAACAAGTACAATGGTTCCGGTTATGTAGAGGAAAATACCACCTCTATACTCATCGATACGGCAATGCAGACCCTTACCCCAGAGTTTCAGGCCTTGTATCAATACGATCCGCTAGGCAACCCAACTCGCGAAGAATATTATGTATACGATGCGATTGGTGGTGCTTTTGAAAACGATATCAATTTTATTTACACCTATGATATTGATCAGCCGGTTGAAGGGATTCAAGCTCCTGAATTCTTTATTTCCAATTTGATTCCGGACTTCAGTGGACAAACCGTAAGCCAACCCCTGACGACAACTATAGCATTTTCAGATAATATGGGTAACGATGACCCTATTCAAGAAATAGCCTATTTCTACAGCGACCTGGTTACCAGTACAAGGAATGCCTTTACACTGGAAGCTAAAATTTATCCAAATCCTACTTCTGATTTTATAACCATTGATTGGGAGACCAACGGGAAGCCTGCATTTTTTGAGCTGTTTGACCTTCAAGGCAGACAAGTACTAAATCAGCAAGTATTTGGAAATAGCCAGATTTTCATAGGAGACCTGAGTGAAGGTGTTTATTTTTTCCGACTGACAGAAGAAGGCCAGGCTGCTTCCGGGAGGGTCCTTATTTACTAAGCGAATAATCAAATAGCCCTTCGGGATTTACTCGTTTTTGTACCGAAAAGAAAAAGAGCCGACATTCTACGGAACGCCGGCTCTTCATTTTCCAAATCAATCGACTGATCAAGCAATGAATGCTTGAAACTGATCAACCTGCTGATTAAAGTTATTCAGGAACGCTTGAATTTCATCTTGAAGTTTCCGGGTTGCTTCCGGGTCCGATTGATGTTTTTCCCGATCCTGAAGAATTAACTTGTAGCGGAAGTTGTCGATCTGTTCCAAGTTTTTGATCAAGGTTTCCCGATGCTCATTCAGCTTGGATAAGAAGGTGACCGAAGCACCTGTTGGAAGTGCATCCAACAGTTCAGTCTGCATTTGGAGAATTTGTTCCTGGCAGCTGGTCAATTTGGCAAACCACTGCTGCAAGGTGCTTGTTTGGTTGGTTAGGACTTGAGCACTCATACGTTCGGTTTTAAAAAACTACAGCGATTAACTACCGAGGGAGAAAAGCCACTTTAGGCTTCGGCCATCTCGGCATGGTACGACTCAATTAACTGGTGTTGTTTATCGTGTGGTACCGGATTGTATGCAGTAAATGTACGATTGAATTTGGCTCTTCCTTGTGAAATAGATCTTAAAGTTGAGGAATAGCGATACATTTCTGCTAAGGGTACCTGAGCCATTATTTTCTGGTAGTGCCCGTCTGAATCCATGCCCGAAATTAGAGCTCTCCTGGTCTGCAAGTCGCTCATGATGTCTCCCATGACTTCGTCTGAACACAGGATTTCCACATCGTAAATAGGTTCCAATAATTGGGGTGCCGCCTCTTGAAATGCACTTTTAAATGCAGCACTGGCCGCCAGCATAAACGCCATGTCATTGGAGTCTACCGAGTGCATTTTCCCATCATAAATACATACCCTGATATCCTGGCAATTCGAGCCGGTCAGAGGTCCTTCTTCCATCTTTTGAAGAATCCCTTTCTTGATGGCATTTGCGTATTTTGAATCAATAGAGCCGCCTACAATACACCAGTAAAAGGCTAAGGTGCCTCCCCAGGGTAAGGGTTCCAGTTCTTTATTTCTGACGGATAGGTCACTTGGGTCTGCCATATCCACTGTCCATGGTTCTATACGGAGATGAACTTCTGCAAATTGCCCGGCCCCGCCCGTTTGCTTCTTATGGCGATACATGGTATCCGCCTTTTTGGTAATCGTTTCTCGGTAAGGGATTTTGGGAGCCATAAACTCCATTTGGATACCGCTCAGTTTTTCTACACGGTGTTTGACCAAACCCAGGTGCAGTTCTCCCTGACCGTGAATGATCGTCTGTTTTAGGGTTTTGGATTGCTCCAATTGCAAGGTTAGGTCTTCTTCCTCTATGGTGTGCAGGGCTTTAATTAACTTTTCCATTTCTGCTTTTCCTGGAGGTTTTATAGCCTCCCGAATTCGGGGTGCAGGAAAATGGATGGGGTCAATCTGTCGATCAATTCCTTTGGCATTCAACGTATTGTTGGTATGCGAGTTTTTTAGTTTTACCGTAACTCCGATGTCACCTGCATTCAATTGATCGATTGAGGTCCGGTTTCGGCCGTTGGCAAGAAATAATTGTCCAAAGCGTTCGGTTTGTCGGGTAGCTTGGTTTTGGAGTTCGTCTCCCGGCCGGAGCACGCCACTGTATACCTTGAAATAGGATAAATTACCTACCTGAGGTTCCGAAAGGGTCTTGAAAATGAATACAGTTGTGTCGTCGTTCGTTTGGCAAGCCAGGGTATTCCCACCGGCGAGCTTGACTGGAGGTCGGTCTGCAGGAGAGGGACAGATATCATTGATGAATCCCATTATCCGTCCGCTTCCGGCGTTTTGCCCAGCGCTACAGCAAAAAACCGGGAATATATCCTGTTGGGCAATGCTCATACGAAGCCCTTTGGCCAATTCTTCTTCTGAGAGGGTACCTTTCTCAAAGTAATTTTCCATAAGCCCTTCATCTTCTTCAGCTGCCGCTTCTACTAAACTGTTATGCATCGCTTTAGCCCGATCCATTACCTCTTCCGGGATGCTTTCCTTTTCCGGCTTGCCCCCTCCATCTGGAAATACATACATAACCATACGTAACGCATCAACAATGGCCAAGGCACCAGAAGGGTGATCGTAGGGGAACTGAATGGGAATCACTTTAGGCCCGAATCGGTCTATCGCTTGTTGAAGGGTTTGTTCGAAATCTGCTTTTTCGTGATCGATATGGTTTATGGTAAATAGGGATGGGGTCTCGAATCGCTGAATATATTCCCATACTAATTCTGTTCCGACCTCTACGCCGCTTTTAGCATTCAAAACCATGACCCCTAGTGCAGCGACCCGTAAGGAGGATACTACTTCCCCCACAAAATCATCGGAGCCCGGCGTATCGATGATGTTAATCTTGGAATCTTTCCAGTTGGCATGAAGCAGCGTAGCAAAAACGGATCCCTTCCGCTCCTTTTCAAGGTCGGTGTAATCTGATGAAGTTGCTCCATCCTCCACAGTACCAATTCGGTTAATTTCTCCGGATTCAAAAAGCATACACTCTGCCAAGGTGGTTTTACCGGCGCCGGAATGCCCGAGTAAGGCTACATTCCGGATGTCTTTGGTGTCGAAGTTCATTTGCTCCTCTCTTTAGTGAAGTAATTGTATTGCTGGAAAAGGAAATTTAATTTTGATTTTTCAGAAGCGATAAGAATGAAAATAGGTTTTTTAGGGCTTTGAACAAAGTAATTTGATTGTATTCTTAACAGGGTACAGCTTTGCTCCAGTAGGGCAGGTCCATAAGTGTGTTAACCATGTCGAGCAAGTGCATCGGTGAGATTGGCAACCAGGAACTGGAACTGGCTTGGCTATTGAAATATACGCTTGATTTCGCCCAGGAAGTTGTAATTTTCTGTATTAGTATCCAGGCGGTACTTGGTATCAAAATGGATATCGAGATTCCATTTTAACATTACCTAATGGCACCTATTGCTTTTTTTAATTGGAATTTTGTTGATACTTCAAAGCCTCAGCTTTTGTTATCGGATCTCGGTTTGCTGAGGGGATACGGGATTTTCGATTTTTTTAATGTGATCAATGGAAAACCGATTTTCCTGGAAGCGCATTTGGATCGGTTTTTTCAGTCAGCACGATCCCTTCATCTGGAAGTCCCACTGAATCGGGAAGAAATTCTTCAGGTAATTGAGGAGTTGCTCAACAGAAATGGCGAATCCAATGCAGGTATGCGGTTGCTGCTTACTGGAGGTTACTCTGAAGGAGTTTATCAGCCAGGTAAACCGAACCTCGCCATCCTGCAGCAGGCTTACGGAGAGCCACCCCCAGCATATTATGAATCGGGTATTAGCTTGATAACGCAGGCTTTTCAGCGAGAGCTACCAGCCATAAAAACCACTAACTATTTGAATGGGATTCGAATGCTACCTGTCCTGAAGGAAAAAGAAGCATTAGAACCTCTCTATCACGATCATGGTTATGTAAGGGAATCCGTGCGGTCTAATATTTTTATCGTAGACCCCGAAGGAAGGCTTCTAACACCTGATAAACGCATACTACTTGGGATTACAAGAAAAAAGGTATTGGAGGTAGCATCCGGATTATCCATACCCGTTCAAACTCGATCCATCAGGCTCAAGGAACTGCAAAGCGCAAAAGAGATCTTTATTACGGGTACGTTCAAGCGAATTTTGCCAGTATCCCGGATTGATGGAAAGAAGATTAGCGATGGGAAACCCGGTAGCGTAACCAGAATGTTGATGGATGCGCTGGAAAAGGAGCGAAAACGCGAAATGGAGAGCTTGTTTACTTTCGATTTCAACTGACAAAAACCAAAGTCCATAGCGCAATTCATTTTATTATTTAAAACGGAGGGATATTCGTGGCATCATCTATTTCAACAGCCAGCATTATAATTGACGCAGAAGCATATGTGGTACAACTCCTATCTGAAAAGTTGACCGTCCATCATAAGTATCACCATTTGAATCATACATTGGATGTCCGCAGTGCCGCGAATACATTGGCTGCCATGGCAGGTTTATCTCCTGAAGATCAGGAGCTCTTGGAATTAGCGGCTCTTTTTCACGATACCGGCTTTGTTGATACCTACGAGGAGCACGAAGCAAAAAGCGGAGCTATAGCCGAACAGTTTCTGGCAGAGCGGGGGTATCCGCAAGATAAAATCCAGGTTATACGGTCCGCTATAGATGCCACCAAGCCCGGAGTGGTACCTGACTTTTTTTTAGCCGAATTGCTGTGTGATGCCGATTTAAGCCACTTGGCCAGGCCGGATTATGAGGAAATTTCGAACGGACTGCGATACGAATGGAAGTTCTTCCGCAATTCAAAGATGAAAAAGCGGGAATGGAGAGAGGAGAATGTAAAGTTTCTGAAAGCACATAGCTACTACACTCAAGTGGCACAAGGTGTATATGGCACAGGCAAAGCGGAAAACTTGGCCTCATTACAGGCTAAAACAAAGAAGAAAAAAAAGAAAAAAGGGTCGGGATCAAATGGGATAACCGGAAGCCGAACTGCTCAGATGATGTTCAAAACGGCTTCTAGGAATCATATTGACCTGGCGGCCTTAGCAGACAATAAGGCAAATATAATGCTGAGTGTGAGTACCCTTATTGTTACTGTAGTCGTTCCCTGGTCGATAAGACAGATGACGAGTGGTGATTTTTACCTGGTGCCTCCGGTCTTGGCATTGGTGATTACCTCAATGGTCTCTATGGTATTTGCAACTCTAGCTACGAGGCCGATTAAAATGAGGGGCAATACTTCCAAAGAAGAAATCAAATCCGGAAAATCCAACCTTTTCTTTTTTGGTAATTTTTATAATATGGAATTCAGCAGGTTCGATGAGGGGATAGAAGAGGTGATAAACGATGATGAAGCCTTAGAATCTTCCATCAAAAGAGATCTGTATTACCTGGGAAAGTCGCTTGGGAAAAAGTATTCCCAGCTGAGAATTTGTTATACCGTTTTTATGTTCGGTATCATTGGTACGGTGCTCCTATTTGCCTTCAGTTATATTATGCTAAAAGGGGTAAATCCGCCCCCCTTCCTGGACCACCTTCTTTTTGACCGCTAAAAAGGATTGGATGCTTGGGTATCAGGCTGGAACAAAAGGGGGATCAATGCCCAAATCTACTTCAAACCTTAACGCTCGTAAACCCTGTACTCCCTGAAGGCGAGCCAATTGGAGATCCTCTATTTCTCCCTTTATAAAACCCAGCTCGCGCAAATAGCTAATGTATTCGAGGTATTCCTGTTTATCGGAATCCTGAAGATATACAATGGCTACTTTATTGGCCATGGTCAAGCGCTCTTCTCGACCTTCGATCAACGCTTTATCAATCCGTTTTTTAAGTATCTCGTATCGAACGTTGTATGCACCATCCACATCAAATTGCTTTTCATCCATCCGGAATTGTATGGACAAGGTAGATCCATAGGCGAAAATGAGCTGGGCCGTAGTTAAGGGCATGGGTAGTCGGTCCTGTAAATGATGAACCAGTCTTGTAATTTCGCACATATCATAAACCTGCCAAAGCCGCAAGTTCCGCAGGTGCATCGGCTTGAATTGACCGGATTTGAGTAACGATTGTCCTATGTAAATATCGTACTCAACGCCATCAGTCTTGTATCGTTCGAAGTAATGGGGCAGGATTTTCTGAGATTCCTTTTGTTGAACCTCCAGGTAGTTGGAAATGGTATTATTTATGATCGTAACCGACTCCTCATATGCCTTCCTCCGATTGTAGATAATGTGGAGGTCCTTATCCAGAGAATTAAAATAATTTGTGACAGGGGTTTCCAGCTCCGTCGGCCAGTGCTCTTTAAGTTCTTCAAGTAAAGGATGTATATCTTGTTGCAGCAGATTGATCAAGCGGGATTCGTCATTGGAGTTGAACGCGCCATTCTCCAACCCTTCCTTTTCCTGGCGTAGGATAAGGAGATACTGGTGAGCTAGTGGAAATTGCATATTGCCGACTGCCAGATCCAATACATAGGCTGCCTTTTCCAGGTTTTCGATCAGGTCGAGACGGATGGATTCATTTCGGTGATCTGATGAATTTACTATGTCGGATTGTCCATAGAGGGGGTAGACATCCTGGAAGTTGATGGGGGTAATTCGGGCGTTTTTAGGGTCCAACTCTCGTTGAACGAGTAAGTTGAATGCTGTATCTACAAATTTCCACTCCACACTTGGATGAACTGCTGTGAATTGCTCCCGAATAACCGCCTCTACTTGATTATCAATTTCTTGTCGACTTCGCTCCAATGCCAAGGCAAATAAAGGAACGATCTCTTTTACTTTTAATTCGACAAAGCTCTGCAGTTCATAGGCTTTTTGAGAAGCTACTTCCAACAATCCTATTACCTGGTCATCTTTATTTACCAGTGGCGCTACAATAATCGAGCGAAAGCCTTTACGGAGGAGTTGGCGTTCAATGGCCGTCTTGGGGTTGAATTGCTCTAAATCCTCTACCAATAGCAGTTCACGGTATCTACAGGCTTTCTCGTGAACAGATTGGGTGTTTTTTCGATCCAGCAGGTTGGTCTGACTCGCAGAAAGCAGGTCAAATCTGATTTTGTATTGATGTTGGCTACCCGCTTTTTGTGGATAATCAATAGCTGTAAGCCCTAGTTGTAAATCAGGTAGTTTGAGGCATAATCGAACGAGTTTTTCCAGTTTACGGATATTTTCCTCCGTAACAACGGCATCTTTCTCCAACAATTTGAATTTTAGTCTGGAAAGCGCCTCTTCTTCGGTGATGTCTACGAGATGCCCAACCAGAAATCCCTGAAATTCGAAATTTTCCGGCGGCAGGTATTTCATCCACAAGTCCAGATCAAAAATATTGCTTAAAAGCTGGTTGATCTGAGACTGATCTAACTTTTTGAGGGGTTTGAGGGGTATTATATCGACATAATCAAGGTCAACGTTTGTTTTAAAATGGCGCTGTAAATTTGTTCCAGGGTGTTGGACCGAGGCGGAGAAAGGGGGCTCCACAACTAAATTTTGGTCATAGAATCGATTGAGGATTAAGGCACAAGAGTTAATGACCGAAGCACAATAGAGATAATCCTTATTTTTTTTGGCTTCATACGAAAGTGCTCCATCCCCAATCAGTTTTCGGAGGGCAGGTGTCAAATAACATGCTTCCATCTTTCCGGGGACAAATACCTTGATCAGTTCTTTGTCCTGGGAAAGAGGAGAAACGACACAACTGAACAGTAAATCAGCTAAATCTTGATGTTCTTCTAATAAGGCGTAATCTTCAATAGGTTCCTTAAATGCAGGAACTTGTTTTAAACCATCTTCAATTTTGGCCATTAACAACTTCCGAACGATGGGAGAGCTGTGTGTTTTCTGGAAATGCTCCAACCTTCTAAGAAGCGGGCCAAAACTAAATGTACTTTTATATGGGGTCTTTTGAAGATCCTTGGCATCCAACTCCTCCATGCGAATTGGGTTGGACAGCAGATATTGCTCAGACTGCTTGATGGTCATAAGCTAGGAATTATTTAAAAAAGAACATCCATTGACTTCTTTTGGATGAACCATCTGTACTAAAATTGATGGGTTCAGCTGATATCGGTAGGGTGAAGCAAGGATTTAGATCCTTGATCAACCCAATAAAAGGTCCTCAATTTCAGAAAACGAGTGTACAATTGGATGATTATTTGCAGCTTGAGTATCCTCTCGAACTACCTGGCAGGTGCGTACTCCAGCGGAAGCCGCTGCATCAAGTTCAGCTCCTACATCCGACAAAAATAGCATTGCCGAACCGGGAAGCACAAGTTCCTTTTGGATTGCAACGTACGAATCAGGAATCCTTTTATGACCAATTCGCGTATCAAAATGAACCTCCAGATAAGGGGTCAAATCCCCTTTATCTGAATACCTGAATAACAGTTGCTGGGCTTCTACCGATCCGGAGGAATAGATGCCCAGCAGAAATTTTCTTTTTTTCCACTGGTCCCAGGCAGGCACAACATCTTCGTAAATATGCCCTTTGAAAGCTCCGTTTTGGTAACCCTCCCGCCACAGGTAACCCTGTAAAGCTTTTAAAGCAGTATGCTTTCTATCTGCTACGATCCAGGCTTCCAGGGTATCGATGGCTTCTTTGGGTGTGGGCGAAACTCCGGATTCCTTTAATACAGTTTCTTGCACGACCTGTAGCTGCTCAGCCACTTTTTGCACCTCAATATGCTCGAGTATAAAAGGCCTGAGGTAAGTCGATGCGTAAGGAAATAATACCTGGTGGACAAAGTGGATAGAAGTGGTAGTCCCTTCAACATCCATTAATATAAACTGAATCATGCGGAGAGACCCAGCTGATTGTAGGATTGATCTACTCCGGACTGTGTATAATGAGGAACCCAACCGGAGGTATCTATAAAAATGCGGATTGCTTTTACTTGTTTCTTCGGGCCAAAATCAAACCAGTGCGGAGTGTTAGCAGGGACTGAAATGAGGTCGCCCTGCTGGCAAATGACACAGAATACAGGTTCTTCCTCTCCAAGATTAAACCAAAATAAGCCTTCTCCGTCAACGAAGAAGCGGACTTCATCTTCGGTATGTGTATGCTCAGTCAGGAATTTCTTGCCGAGTTCGTCCAAATTTGGAATACCGGGATGGACATTAATCACATCTGCTGTTTTATATCCGTTTGCTTGCATATAGGGGCGGAGAACTTCCGCATATGCTTCCAGCACGGTCTCCTGATCTGCATCGTCTTCCAGCCGGGCGGGGGTGGGCCATTGGTCAAACCAAACCTTTCGAGCAGCGAGAAAGTCTTTGATGGCAGCAGGATCTGAAATTTTAGTATCCTGGTCAGGAATGTGCAAAACGGCCATATGAAAGGTTGATTTTCTAGCGGTGGATGACTGGGAAGGTATGGATTTTATAATAGCATTCCAACAAGAACTCAATTGCTTCCAGGTGTCGATTGGCTTGAGTTATAGACGTTCCCCAGGTATATAGCCCATGACCGGCTAGTAGGAAGGCAGGCATTTTCTGCTGATCGTTGCTATCAAAGGACTCTATACGGTGAGACAGAGCATACATATCCTGTGCATTCTCAAAGATTGGAATGCGAACGGTTTGCTCATGCGAGGTATACCCTTCAATCCCCTTCTGGACCTCCAATCCATTGATTTCAAGCGCTTCTTTTTTCCGGTAGATATACGATAAAGCGGTAGCGTAACTGCTATGGGTGTGCAGAACACAAGTCATTTCCGGTCTCAATCGATAAATCAAAAGGTGAAGAGCTGTTTCGGCAGATGGTTTTCTGCTTTCCGAAGGGGCCAGCTCACCCTGCCCGTCAATACTTAAAAAATCGGATTCTTTAATCTTGCCTTTGTCCAATCCGGATGCTGAAATGAGAATCTCAGCCGATGGATTCATCCGGATGGAATAATTGGTGCTGGTAGCGGGCGCCCAACCTTTACGGTAGTAAGTGTGAATACAGTCTACCAAATGGTCCAGCTGCTGTTGCAAGTTATCAATGGAGGTTGGCAATCGATAGGAGGTTTGACCATAAAATTAGCGAATTCCTTAATTCATGGTCATGATCAAAGACCAGTTTCCATTGCCGTAGGAGATTTCACTAACAGAGTAGCCGTTTTGTTCCTGTTGCTGGATTTCCTCTATTGGGAATTGTTTGCGGGTTCGCCAGAGCTGTTGTTTGAAGGTTTTGAATTTCGTCATCACCAGAACCCATTGCTTGTCCAAGAAGCGAAGAGAAGTAATATTATAGCCTTCATCCCACAACTCCTGAATGAGGTCTTTTGGGAAAGAAGGGGTCATGCTGTATCGTTGACCAATATAATCGTCCGGTTTCTTATCCATAACCACTACCCAATCCCCATTACCATGGGTGATTTCTGTAACGTAATAATCTTCTTCCCACCCTTTTTGAATCTCTTCTTTAGGGAAAGAAGGCAGCTTACGCCACCGCTGCAAACGATTGTAATCGAAACGCGTCATTACCAGGAGCCATTGATTTTCCTGATACTGCAGGTTGGTAATGCGAAAACCGCCTTCCCACAACCTTTTAATTTCTTTATTGGGAAACTCCACCATACTTCTGTACGCTTGGCTGTGGTAGTGCTCTGGCTTTGGACCCGTAATGATCATCCATTGGTCTAAAAGTTTAATCCCGTCCACAAACTGACGCCCTGCAGCCCATTCTTCCTTCAAGTTCGGAAATACCCCAGGGGTACGCAGGAGCATATGCTTGGATTGAATATCCGAGCTCAGGCTAGTATTTATGGCTGATAGATCGGTCGAGTTGGGAGCCATATTGGGTTGCAACTCTTTCTTGGGAGGAGTGGGTGGATTTTGGATTGGGGTAATACTTTCATCTAGTTCCCTGGCAGCCATCCAGCCATTAGTAATGGCAGCCAAGCGGGCCGATCTGGAGGGGTGAGTAGAAGTAGCCCGAAACACAGCGATGGCATGCATAGCACTCCTGGCTTCTTCCAGTGTAGCTCCCATTTTGTAGAGGACAAATCCGGAGAACCGATCGGCTTCCAGCTCTTTTGCGGGTCGGCTGCCTATATTATCCAGGGTATGACCGGACAAATGGTGCCCGATTTCGTGAGCCATAATACTCAGTGCCGACCAATCTGTGTGCGTAATATCCTTTATACTTTCCATGAAATACTGGTTATACAGGATAAACCGCTTATCATTTTGAATGATGGCAGCTGCATTCGGTACATTGGCAGCCTGGATCGTAAAATTGGACGGGAGACCAGTGTAGCGCATAATTCGGTCTATTGTCCTTTTGGCATCCTGGTCCGAAGTAAATCCATAAACCTCGGCCGAGGTGATCTCCTGGGTAAACCCGCAAGATCGGTCAAATGTCAGCTTTTGTTGAGCCGCCACTCCCAAAGGCAACCCCAAACACAAGGCCAACAGCAAAGAAGTATTGCGCATAGCAGGTGAATTGAAACAAGCCAAATACAGGGGGGAACCCGGTTCGTTTGGATAAAAAAACGAGCGAACCTTTACAATTACTATGGGAAAGTAAGAAAATTTTCTTTGGTTCCTTCCCTGTTTTCCTGTCATTAAAGTTTGCCAAATTGCTTCTAATCCAGTTGGAGGGGGTAAAATTCAAATTGATTAGAAGCAGATCGTTCATAATGTTGGCAAGTCTCCCAAAGGGTCTGCGTCACCGGGCGGTATATAAAATCCAGGGCTTCTACACCCTTTTCGTTTTGGTAAAGTGTATGGTGTCCCGCAGTTCGCACTGTATCGGAAGTAACGATTTGGGAATGTCCGTTTAGGCGTGCACTTAATCCATCCCACCAGGAATAGACGCGTTGAATACCTTTCCCAATCTGGATATGGGGTGGTTGTTTCCCAAAAGCCATTGCAATTTGACCCATCACTTCTCTGTAGGAGATGTTTTCACTGTTTACGATGAACCGCTCTTGCTGAATGTCGCTATCCATGAGCTTGATCATAAACTGAACAACATCTCGGACATCTACAAATCCTCCGGTTCCTTTCGGGTAAAACCGGGTCCCGGTATGGCCCATCCGGAAAAATGCCAGGGAGGGGTCATCCCAATCTCCGCTGCCCAAAATGGTAGAGGGATTAATAATTACTGCATTCAGACCCTCGGCCATAGCGCGCCAAACTTCCAATTCTGCCTGGTATTTGGTTCTTCCGTAGGCAGTCAAGGGTTCGAATTCGGCCCAAGGTTCTCCTTCGTCGATGAGTCCGGATTTTCCGGGGTTGCCAAAGACAGCTACAGAACTGACATGAAGAAGCCTTTGTATCCCCAGATCCAGGCTCAGGTTTACCAGATTGGCAGTACCCTTTTGGTTAATGCGGAGCATTTCTTGCTCTTTTCTAGGATCCATGGAAACCATCGCTGCTACATGAAATACCTGGTCAATGTCTTGTAACGCATTTTCCAGCGATTGAATATCCGTAAGATCGCCTTCCACCCAACGGATCTGATCTTCAATATCAGCTACCATTTTCATCGGACTCGAAGAGCGGCGCAATGAAGTAAGTTCAATGCCTTTCTGCAACAAGTACCGCAGCAAATAAGAACCCAGGAACCCGGTACCTCCTGTTACCAGGATTTTCTTTGAATTAGCTGGCAAGATTTCTTAATTGATATGGATTCAATAAAATTGAGTGATACCTATTCCGCAAGTGTAAAGGTAAACTGGGCGACAGCCTGAATTTCACCTTCTTCCATGACCGATTCCAAGCCAGCCATCATGCCGCGACCGTGTTTGATCACTTGAATCCGTTCATCCAGGGTAAGTTTGGATTTTTTTAAATTGAATGCTCCTCCGGCGCCCATATCCCCTTTAGCACCATGACAGTATACACAATAGGTTTTATATACAGCTTCGCCGTCAATAGAAGCGGTTGCATCGACCTGTTCTCCATTGGCTGTTGTTCCGGCATTTGTACACGCCAGGATGATCGAACCAAGTAAGGCTAGAAGGACGGACTTTTTCATGTTAGGTTCAATTGAAGGTTCAAAAATAAGGTTAACCCCAGAGACCATTGGAAAGAGATGATCCCGAACTGGTCGAAAAAATAAGTGGATTTGACGAAGTCTTGGTTAACTTTAAATACTTCTCTGCAACCCCGGTGTAGCACACTTGTTTAAATTGAAACATAAACGACCACGATATTATGGCACAAGGTAAATGGATCACCACTGGTGTGATCTTCTTCATTGGACTGATTTTGTTACTGATTTTTTCAAACGCCACTTTCTTAACTATCGATGCCGGAGAACGCGGTGTCCTTTTCAAGCGGTTTGGGGGCGGCCTTGAAAAGGAAAATATTTATACGCCAGGATTTCACATAATTGCTCCCTGGAATGTGATGTACGTGTACGATGTAAGAGAGAAACAGTTGGAGGAGCCTATGAAAGTTTTATCCAGTAATGGCCTGGATATTGATGTAGACGTGACCGTACGTGTCAATCCACAATACGACAGGATTGGCTATTTGCACGAAAAATTTGGGACCAACTACCTAGAATCCCTGGTACGCCCCGAGGTGCGCTCCTCTGTTAGAGCAATCATAGGGCGTTTTTCTCCAGAAGAATTATACTCTACGCGTCGAGATGAGGTACAAACCCTGATTCAGCAAGACCTGGAAGAAACTCTTGGGGAAAACTACATCGACTTGCGAGCTACCCTTATCAGAGAGATTCAACTTCCGGAGAAAGTCAAATCAGCTATCGAAAATAAGATCGAGGCCGAACAGGAAGCACTGAAGTTTGAGTTCATTCTGGCAAAAGAACGGAAAGAAGCGGAACGTAAGGTCATCGAAGCACAGGCTAAAGCAGATGCCAACCGGATTTTGAATGCCAGCTTAACCAACAATATTTTACGAGATAAAGGGATTGAAGCAACGCTAAAACTTGCTGAAGGACCCAACTCCAAAGTCGTCATTGTGGGTAGCGATGGTACAGGTGGAATGCCTTTGATCCTGGGTGGCAACTAATCCAATTATTGTCTTTAAGCCTAAAAAACCCTGATCCTCTTGGGTCAGGGTTTTTTATTTGTCCCTGATTCAACCAAAAAACGGGCGTTACTTGTTTTCAGCAAGTAGAATACGCTAAGTTTTTTAAAGATCGAGTTAGATCAGACGACCCAAATACCAATGGATCGAAATTTAAACGAAATACAGATGGAACATTTTATATCCACCGAACAATCTGGCCCGACTACGCCCGATTCGAACCTTCCTGGTCAACCTGATAGTGCCTTATTGGATGCTTACAGCCAAACGATGGTTCAAATTGCTCAATCAGTTAGTCCGGCAGTCGTTCACATTGAAGTCAAAAAGGAAGTAGAGAGAAGAAGAAATCGAAGGCCAGGAATACGCAGTGGAAGCGGTTCCGGGTTTTTTATTTCTGCGGACGGCTTTATCCTGACCAATCATCATGTGGTACATAAAGCTAAAGACATTGTGGTTAGCCTACAAAACGGTACCCAATTCGGGGTAGACCTGGTAGGGAAAGACCCGGCTACCGACGTCGCCGTTTTGAAAGTAAGAGATTCTGGTTTCCCTTACCTTCATTTTGAAAACTCTGACAGTTTGCAAGTAGGTCAAATTGCCGTAGCTCTGGGAAACCCCTACGGATTTCAGTATTCATTGACAGCAGGTGTTGTCAGCGCCCTCGGAAGGACGCTCCGATCAGAATCAGGTCGGTTGATTGATGATGTGATCCAAACAGATGCTGCCCTGAATCCTGGAAATTCGGGAGGCCCTTTAGTTAATTCTGCGGGTAGGGTAATTGGAGTTAATACAGCCGTGATCTTGCCGGCGCAGGGCCTCTGTTTCGCCGTTGCATCCAATCTGGTTCAGTATGTAGCAGGCAAACTCATTCTAGAAGGCAAGGTAACCAGGGGGTATATTGGCATAGCGGGTCAGGTGGTTTCATTACCCAATAAACTGGTGCGCAAGTACCAATCCGGCAAAGCTGCTATTCTGGTGCAGCATATTGAATCAGATGGGCCTGCATACAACAGTGAGCTAAGAGAAGGGGATCTGATCATCGAATTTGCAGGAAAGGCTATTCAGTCAATCGATGATCTGCACCGGTATCTTACGGCGGAGACTGTAGGCACCGAAATCCAGTTGGTCGTGTTGCGCGCAGGTCGGAAAACCAGGGTGAAGCTTATCCCAGGAGAGTGGAATTTCAACTCAAAGTAAAATATTTGTTAACTTGGTGTTTTGTTTTTGTAAACGAAACAGGAGTAAATGGAAAAGGAGCCCCCCAAGTCCAATGTTACCCAAAAGCTTGGGTCTACTCTTTCGAATTCAGTGGAAGAACCCAATCTGCAAGCAGTGAACGAGCCTGCCAATGCTCCGGAAACAGCTCTTTCCAATCAGGAATTGAAGCAATCTATTGAATCTTTGGTTCATACTCTGACCGAGCAAAAAAAGACGGTTGAGGCGGCAATTTCAGAACGAAAGGAAAAACTCGAAGAGGTTGAAAGGTCTGTGCTTAAGCAAACAAAGAAATTGAAAAAGAAGTGGGAGAAAGCGAAAGAGCGAACCAAATTATTGACCAAGGCAATAAAATCTGCGGATCGAAAGGGCAAAAAAAAGAAACTGAAAAAGCTAAAGAAAAGTTTGGCTGAGGCCAAAAAGGCTCGAAGGTTGGCAAAGGAGGCTTTCAAAGCGGCAGAAAATGAATTGCTAACCTAGTTTTTCGGAAGGGAGCTCGGCCGATATTTGGCTGACTAATCTGACCGGATTCAAAAAATAAATGGCTTTACACACGGTCAGAATCTTCTTAAGGGCAAGTTCTGAATGAATACAGGTATAGTGTCTGTATACCATTCAGTCTGGTTATAGCCAAAGGCGTTGGCATCTGTTGGTTAATGACCTATCAAAATGGCCTTACAGACAGCATCCTTGCTCCAGAAACTTTCAGATTCGTACGTCATGATACAGGCCCACTTGCGTACAGTTGGCTCAGGTCAGGTACCTGGCTTCCGCCCGCATCCTCCAGCGTAATAGCAAAAGCAGTTGCTTCGTTTACCTGTAGCATTTCTTGAAATGACCCTATCTCGTACTCCAGTACCCCTGCGTTGGTAGGGATATTGTCTAACAGCGACCAGAGTTGATATTGTTTTCCAGCCGGCGGTGGAGGTAAATCTCTGATAGATAATAGAGTAGTGTTGGTAGAAGGATTCCAGAAGACTAATATTTCAGAACTCTCGGCCAATTCGGAACCAGTCAAAGTAACCGGAAGCGTTTCTTGGTTTTTAAGAAATTCCAAACGCTCCTGAAAGGCAATTGAATTGGATTCGAGTGAGCTATTTGAAACTTTCAGGACCTCGTTCTCGGCCTTGAGGTTTCTGTATTGATAGATGTACCATCCGGCAAGGAGGATTCCCAATAAGGCCAAAATCCATCCAACCAGAGGATAGGAAGCGACTCTTGAGGAAGAGGCAGATAAAGCGCTAGAGGGCGGCGTTTTCCGTGCTTGAGCCAGAATTCTTTCTTTCAGATCCGCAGACTTAGGAGAAGTGGCTTGTGCCAAACTGTATTGATCCAGTGCATCCTGAATCAATTGGATACGAGCCTTGATTTCTGGAAACTGCTCAGCCAGTGCCTCCACTTCCCTTGTTTGGGCAGGAGAGAGCGCCTGTGATGCGTACAGCTCTAATACACCAGATTCTAGATAGGCATTTATATCCATATCGCTATTGTGAAAAAATTTTGCTCAACTTATTAATGGCTCGGTACAATCGGGTTTTGACTGTACCCAATGGGAGCCCTAATTCATCAGCTGTTTCCGATTGGGTAAATCCTTGATAATAGATAAGGTCGATAATTGATCTTTGTTCTTCACTGAGCTGACTAACAATTTCTTTCAGACCAATCGTTTCTGGATTAACCGGGTTCTCAATCATTTGTCGGCCCACCTGCTCTAAAGGGGCATTTTTACGGTTAAAACGCTTCAAGCGGACGCGATCTATAGCTGTATTTCGGGCAATGTTTACTATCCAATTCAAGAACTTTCCCTTTTCGGGATCGTAAGATTGGCTCTGTTGCCAGATTTTCATGAAGGTGTCCTGCAAAATCTCTTCCGATACTTCATGGTTTCGAAGTATCCGGTAAATCACCCCATACAATGGACTGGAATAACGGTCATACAGAACGGATAAACCCTTGATCCTGCCTGCTTGCAACAAGCGAACCAGTTCTTCGTCGTTCACGGGATCCGGGTTTTGAGATGTAGGCAATGGAATGATATTCTTTCGTAATCCTAAAGTTAAGTGAAAATCATTCAATTGGAAGGAGGGAATGTGGAAAACCCTGCCCGGACTCGTATTGTAATACTGATCAAGCAGGCAGGGCTTACTTTAAGATTCCATAGGCGTATAAATCGATCACTGGGTTGGTTCGATTTCGTTTGATGAGTTTTTTACCTCTTTGGATAACCGGTTTTCAGTTGGCCTCGTCTTCTTTGATCCTTCTAATTGATGTTTAAGTGCGATGAGTTGGGGGTCCTTTGAGTTGGTGGCTAGTGCTCTTGATAAATTCCTTTTGGCATTTGAAGTATCACCAAGTGCCAGATAGATTCTACTTAGCAGCGTATTGACCGTAATATTTTCTGGGCGTGCCTCAAACTCTTCAATAGCATACTCAAGGGCTTTAGCAGGCTTGTCTAGTAGCTCCAGATAAACCTCGGCCAGCTCCAGGTTCATTTGGTGGCCGCTTTCGACATCATCCTGTAGCATATCCAGGATCTCTGTTGTCAGTGCTTCGAATTGGGCTGTTTGGCCTGCGTTCTTGGCCCAGTTAGCCCTGGAAATATAAAACCCAACCTCAGGGATTTGCAAACAAGCTTTTTCCATCTGAGTCTGCGCTTTAGCCGGATCTCCTGCTTTTGCCTCCCAGTCTGCCAGAGCGGCTAGAGCAAACGGGAAATTGGGTCTGGCTGCCAGAGCGGCTTCATAAGCCAATTTAGCACTGTCTAGGGTGCCGTAAGTTTCATACAGGTTTCCTAAGGTCAATCGGGCCCATTCCGTTTGTTCGGTGCCGGGATAACCGGCGGCTACAGCCATTTTCATGGCTTCGATAGCCCCTTCCGGAAAGCCAAAAATTTCTCTTAAATAAGAAACTCGACTGTAGGACCGTAAATCGGGTCGAATCGATACCATTTTATCCGACATGGCAACTGCTTCTTCATACTGACCCAACTCTACATGGGCATCAACCAGAATACCGTAGACAGAAGCATTGTACGGGTTCAATTCAAGTGCCTGTTCACCTTTCTTTTTTGCTTCCTGGAATTGGTGCTGAGAAAGCAGGACAGAAGCTTCGTCGCATAGGGCACGGAAGCGGAGATCATTATTCAGATCCATGGCCTGCACTTCTTGGATCACCTGGAGCGCTTGAGGATAATAATAACCATGCTCGCCGGATATACGAGCCTCTAGCAGAAAGAGTTCGGCTAACTCTAACCAGGGGAGCGCATTGGAAGGGTCCTGCTCAATATCGGCTTTTATTTTCTGGTACGCCAAATGGACTTGCCCAACTTCTTCCACCGGACTGATCAGACTTTGCCGTTCCAGTAAAGTTGGGACTGCGGTGACTGAATCTTGATGATCTGGGTATGGGCGATTGCAACTTGCAGTAAGAAAGGCTATGACAACCAATAGAATAGTTAAATTTTTCATGGAGGTAGTTTGAGGGGCAGGTCCTCTTGCACGATCTGCCAGGGACCTGCCTGATTGAGTTTATGCGGCCAAAATTTACGCTACAGATTATTCCGCTTTTAATAGTTGAATGGCTGAGATCACTTTCCCTTCCTGTAAGATTTGAACGGAATAGTTTCCGGTAGGGAGACCAGATAAGTCTACTTGGGTCCTTAATCGGTTCTCCGCTTTATTGAGCATCCTGGTTTGAATAACCTGACCAGAGGGACCGACCAATTGCAGATTGATTCTGCCTTGGACATTGCTTATAAAATCCAGCGTAGTAGTTTGACTGACCGGATTTGGAAAGGCTTCCAAGCGATTGCTTTCCTCAAGGATAGCTTGTGCTCCCTGGTCCAATTGCAATTGGTCCATTTCTACAACCATAAAATTAATAGTGAGGGCCATTCCGGCTTCTCCTTCCTGGTTTGCCATACTGAAGGGAGTTGCTGTTAGCGTATACGAGCCTGGTTTCAGCATTTGACCGAAATTGGTACCCGTACCCGGATCATCACCAAATAAAAAGTAGGGCATTTGATTTTCAGTGCGGCTGAGGTTGATGGGGCCCGTTAGATCAAAAGCGACGCTTCCAACCTCAGCAGGATCGGAAATGGCTTTTATATTCAGTAAATTACTGGATAGCGTACTAAGGTCAATAAGGTCTCCGTCCATCAGGTTATCATCTACAACTTCCTGATTGTCGCGGGTAGTGACTTTAAATTGGATCACCTGTTGTGCAGGTGCTGGCGGAACTAACGGTGGCACTACATAATCCAGAATAACTCCTGAACATTTGCCTGTCCCTGACCAAGGCATTTGCACATAGGGGAATGCTTCCCGGAAAGTAGTATCGTTTGTGGTTACACCTGCATTATAGGTTAGTACACCGAGCAAATTTTCGGTCAGAGGAGATTCACTTTCCCCGGGAATGAAATCATCGTACCATAGGCCTATAGCAGCCAATACGACACCGGATACGGCTTGTAGCTCAATTCGAGTAATATCATCTTCCAGTCGCCGGCCATTGGGAAAGCCATCCATATTTGGGATAAACTCCAAATTTGTATTCGCAAAAGCCGGATCTACCAAGCCCAGTACTGCAGCTTGCACTAATCCCAGTGAACTGAACCGAGGATCATCACGGGGAGTAGGAGGTACAGCCATATTGAGTCGAAGCATATCACCTCCATTGGGTAAGAAATTATTCACAAAGGGTTTGCCTTCGGCTAGCGGATTCCCATTTTTCCCGGTCGCCAATTGATACGGGATAATATTAGGGACTCCTGTGTGAAAAGCCGGCCAAAGGTCAACCGAACGTGGTGAACCCGGGCCCGGTAATAATAGCTCACCAAACACGGCATCATCAAGGGCAGTACCTGCTAATGCAGGATCGCCCTTTAAAGGAAATAAGCCGTCCTGTCCGTTCCCAAAATCGAAGGCTCCAAGCGAGTTTCGCTGGATGCGTAGCGAAGCAAAAGCCGGTACAGCGCCTCCAAATTGGTCGTCGTCCATGTAGAGGCCTAATTCCGGATTGTAAAAGAAGTTACCAAAATCGCCAATGGTAGCCAGGTCCTCATAGGGGGTCAGGGCATTCCAATAGTCTTTCATTCCGATAGGTATAACAACCTCATTGGTCAAGGGCATTCCGAGGCGGCTTACTTGGACCCAATCGCCTGATTCGGATACCTCACCTAAAGGTTGTAAGGTGCGGACCATACGGCGACTAGCAGAGGCCCATACCCCAATTACAAAGTCGGAGTCCAGAATATTAGCGGCTTCATTTACGCTCTTACCATCCTTTTGCAGTTGGGCGATAGGAATCTGAAGGGCAATAGTGGATACATTCAAACAGCCTACGCCATCTCGTGGACGTCCACTATTCTGTCTGGGCAGATCTCCAAGGTCAAATACACCTCCCAGGTCTACAAAGAAGGGGTCGTCAACCGGTCCGCAAAATACCTGCTCACCGGTGGCGGCAGTTGATATGGCGTTTGTAAAAAGACTTTCGTAATCGGTACTCAAACCGGCAAATCCGGTAATGGACCGGTCTCCAATGTTGTTGGGTGGAACAACCCCGTTTTCGATTATAATCTCGAAAGAATTACCTCCATCAGTGCTTCTCTCCATCGTATAGGTGGTCTTATGGTTTTCCAACCCCAGTCGGATGTAGAAAAAAGTGGAAGGATCTTCAAATTCTTTCCTGAACGTAAACCGATAAATAATATCATCACCGGGTGTACTAATGTCATTATCAATGTGAATCTCATACCGGATTTGCTCTCCAAAGCCATAGTAGTTCGGTCCTCCTTGAGGTGCTTGGAACGGAACGTAATTGGCAATGATTGTAATCATGTCCGGGTTGTCTGGGCTTCGAAAGGCATACAAGTCTGTATTGTCAGCCAATGGATCATCGGCAATTAGTGGCGCTTCCCGATGGCTTGAAGCCATAAGTACAGTACCCATCACCATGCATAGGAATAGGGATGCCAGTGCCTTTCCTGAAGGAAAGACATGGCTACATACATGTCTCATGTAATTCTTTTTTTAGTGTGAATGGAAGAAAAAGAACCGTGGAGCGCCCTCAACAGGTCTTACATATAGGTTATACGGGTACAGGTAGGCTTTCGGTTTTGGAAAACCATTTTTTTCTCATTTTTTGCTTCAGCCCGGACGGGGCTTTCATGTACCTGAAGTAAAGCCAGCGGTTAGTTTACCGTACGACAGGTAGGGAGAAACAAAAGATTTCAAAAGTTGACAAACAAGGTTTCAAAAAGATGAGAAAATACGTAAGACCCACCTGTTGATATCAATCAATAAGTTTCTCGCGGGCTCAAATAAGAGAATTGACCGACCTTGGGTTTTCTATTTTCTCTGTCCGCAGCCCAACACTTTAAAGCCGGTGGAGGTCCAACCCCCCATAGCCTATTCAGCTCATTGCATTAATTATTCCTAAAAAAATTGGCTATGTGGACTCTACCTTTTTTTCTCTTGATATCGACCCTGCTTGCAACTGGCGAACCCAAAAATCCGGTTGAAAACCAATTTCAGGGGTTTGCCTTAGTAGAATTATATACTTCCCAGGGCTGTTCAAGTTGTCCGCCCGCCGATCGGGTTTTACAGGAGGTTTTACAAGAAGCAGAAAAAAACCAACTTCCTGTGTACGGCCTTTCCTTGCATGTGGATTATTGGAATCGCTTGGGATGGAAGGATCCGTACAGTCAAAGCATATTTAGTCTTCGTCAACGAGCGTATGCCAAATCGTTACCTGATCGGGTATACACGCCCCAAATGGTTGTAAACGGGAAATGGGGATTCGTAGGATCGAGGAAAGGCCAAGCACGGGAGATCATTCAAAAAGCACTAAATACCCCTGCAAAGGCTGGTATTGTATTGGCTGAAGAAAGCCAAAAAGGCAAGACCTTTTCTGCAAATTACCAACTGCAGGGAGAGTGGGAAGGTACCCGGTTATTAATCGCTTTGGTGGATGGACAATTGGGTAATGCAGTGCCTCACGGAGAGAACGCCGGTCGAAACTTACACCATGTTAAAGTGGTTCGATCCCTTTCCCTCGTGGATGTTGAGCAACCATCTGGAACGCTGAACGTGGATTTAGATCCATTGGAGGATTTGTCGAATGGAGAAATTGTTGTTTTCCTACAGCATAATGAAAAGGGCCATATTCTGGCTGCTAAAAAGATGGATTTAGATTAGGGGGTTTTTACTCAGACCTCAATTTGAAGATTTCTTCTCGGGCATCCTGGGACAAGCTGTATATTCGGCTCTCTCAAATGATCCTCTATGCCTGATAAAGCGATCGACGTACTTCTTTTAACCGAAGATCGATACGAAGACCCACAGGTGATTACTCCCTATGTCCAAAACGTCTTGACGGAAGATGGTTTGGTAAAGCGTGCGTTGGAAAACCTGAATTTAAAAGTTGTTAGAAAATCTTGGTCTGCTCCCGATCTTCCGCTAGACGAAACCAGGATAGCCCTGTTCCGTACCACCTGGGATTACTTTAATCAGTATCCCGCTTTTTGCAGTTGGCTGGAAAAGGCTAAGGGAAGAACCCGGTTTATCAATCCGCTAGAGTTAATTCAGTGGAACATGGATAAACATTACCTTTTGGAACTAGCCGAGTCAGGGCTGCCGGTTCCTCCGACCCGAATCATCCACCGTGGTGAGCACCTTAACCTAAGAAAATTTCTTCAAGAGTCCGGTTGGAATCGTCTGGTCCTTAAACCTACTGTCTCTGGAGGCGGAAAACATACCCACTTGGTGAATCCTGATAATGCTTCGGAATACCAAAGTGTATTGGAAGAGTTATTGGAAGGGGAGGACATGATGTTGCAGGAGTTTCAAGAACAGATTTACCAGCGAGGTGAGGTTGCACTTATGGTATTCAATGGAGGATTCACGCACGCCATTTTAAAAAAAGGCAAGAAGGGGGATTTTCGGGTACAGGATGATTGGGGCGGCACTGTACATCCTTACAAAGCTTCTCCCGAAGAAATAAAGTTTGCGGAGGAAGTCGTCTCTTTCATCCAACCGAATCCGTTGTATGCCAGGGTGGATTTGGTGTGGGATAATAAGAATCGCCCGGTTGTCATCGAAGTGGAATTGATTGAACCCGAGTTGTGGTTTCGCAGAAATCCTCCTGCAGCCGATGAATTGGCAAAAGGAATCCATAGGGTCCTGTAAGGAGTAAATTGACAGTGGATTGAGTATGAACCTAAGGAATGAGTATTCTGAAAGTTTGCGTATCGGTTGGTGATTGGATCCGAACCAAATAGGTGCCTGATGGGAGAAAACCAAGGTCAAGTTTCTGGGCTAATATACCTTCTGTATTTGCCTGCCGTTCGAGGAGAAGCTGGCCATTGAGATTTAAAATCGAAAGATTAACCTGACCAAAAACCTCCTTGCCGGAAACAAATAAAAAGGAGCTGACTGGATTGGGGTATACCTGAAAAGGGGACCTGTTAATAGCTTCGTTTTCTAGTTTTAGAGCTGCCTGCACCGCCAGATAGGCATCTATGCGGCCAAATCCATAAACCCCATTTGGATGATCATTTCCTGATAATGGTTCGCAAGATTGATCCGAAAACAAGGGCACGGCAGTTTCTTCCAGGAGATGTTCAATCTGCTCTACCTGACCTGCCAGGCTGGGATTCGCAGATAAGATCAAAGCAATGGCTCCGACGACATGTGGCCCCGCCATGCTAGTTCCGCTAAAGGATCTGTAATCGTTATCCGGTACAGCCGAACGAACTCGCACCCCAGGAGCCACCACATTCGGTTTTAACCAAAAAGATTCATTCTCCACGACTGGTCCACGGCTACTGAAATCAGCTATGGCATCCATATCATTCGTTGCTCCAACAGAGAAGCTAGCCGGGAATCGCGACGGCGCATTATCGGCTGTCTCGCAGCTTGGACCCCGATTCCCTGCTGAAATTACCACCACAATTCCCGCTGAGCGAAGCACTTCAACTGCTTCTTCCAACAAAGACCAATTTTCGGGGGTACATCCCTCGGATTCAGGACAATACCACGAATTATTTATGACGTGTGGCGCTCTTGTAGGATCGGGATTCCGGTTTTGTAAATCATTGGGTGCCAACAACCAGTCAAAACACTCTAAATAGGTAGATGGCCAACCAATTCCTCGCTCCATGTTGCGGCAACCAATCCATTTTGCATCTGGGGCAACCCCAATTTGATTCCCTTTTTGATCATCGCCAACTATGGTCCCCATCGTATGTGTTCCATGTCTACCGTCGTCACAGGGCTCAGGAGATTCAAATCCGCATCGATTATCTGCTTCACTCCCTGTTCCATCATCTCGAATCGGGCTGAGCATGCGTATGGCGTCATGCCAATTATAATCGTGGTATGCCTCACTCGCATTGTGATATCCACGATATTGTGTTTTCAAGGCCGGGTGCGTCCAATCATAACCAGTATCCTGTCCTCCTACTACAATACCCTGGCCGGTAATTCCCAGCTCCCAAACCTGATGTGCTCCGATCTTGGAAATCCCCCATTCAATTCCTTGTCGTCCAATAGGGCCTTCGGATTCCGGGATTGGAGCTTCTCGCCGAATCTCCGGATCTGGTACAATGTGCTTTACTTGGGAAAGATTAGCCAGTTTTGCAATCAGTTCCCGATCCCCTCTAGTTATTATCACATTGACCAAGCTTAGTCGGTGAAAGGGGGCGCCATGCTCGTTTAATAGCTTCACGATATCTTTCTGCGATTGCTCGTAGGTTTCTCTCAGGGTTGACCATGCCCAGATCCCTTTTTCTTCTTTTGTCCTGAAGGAGGCAGCTTCCGTTAGATCTGCCTTGGCCTTTAGCCAAATCAAAAAGGGAGTTGGTTCCTCCCGAGCGTTTTCCCAAACGGAGGGAGCAATCTTCGAAGATGGGATTTGACCAACCGAGAATTGGGTTGCTCCAAGGAAGAGCAGGAAAGTACAAATGCATTTAAATGCCCAATCTTTTATCATAAATCCAAATCCTGTTGACGCAAATAGATAAGTTAGTTGTCAAGGGCTTTGTTCTCAATCAACAGCCTGTAGGAACTGCATGTCGTGTAATTTACGATAGTAACCATCTTCGATCTGCAACAGCTCGTCGTGTGGGCCAAATTCCAGGACTTTCCCTTTTTGGAGGACCAAGATATTTTCTGCGTGTTTAATGGTACTTAACCGATGAGCTATGATAATACTGGTACGTTTGGCTATTAATCGCTCTATTGCATATTGAATGACAGACTCCGTTTCAGGATCTACGGAGGAAGTAGCTTCATCCAAAATCAAAATGGCTGGATCGAACACCAGGGCTCGAACAAAGGAAATCAGTTGTCGCTGGCCCATGCTTAAAGTAGATCCGCGCTCCATGACCTGGTAATCATATCCTCCCGGTAACCGATCAATGAAGTCATGGGCACCTATCAGCTTGGAAGCCTCAATTACTTCTTCTCTCGTAATTTCGTCATTTCGCAAAGTGATATTTTCCAATACGGATCCCGAGAACAAGAATACATCTTGGAGGACCATACCGATCTGGCTTCGATAGCTTGACAGTTCGTATTCTGGTATTGGAACTCCGTCTACCTTAATACTGCCTTTCTGAATTTCATAAAACCGGTTTAAAATATTAATCACGGTTGTTTTCCCCGAGCCGGTACTTCCAACGATTGCAAGCGTATGACCAGCTTCTATTCGAAAATTGACATCCCGAAGTACCCATTCTCGCCCTACATAAGCGAATGAAACGTGTTCAAAGGCTACTTCTCCCTTTAGTTGTCGGGGAACTATAGTGCCTTCATTGGAAATTCTTTCTGTACGGTCCAAAAGGGTAAAGACCCGTTCTGCCGCTACCAATCCCATTTGAAGGGTATTGAATTTGTCGGCCAGCATTCGGACAGGACGAAACAACATAGACAGGTAAATAGGAAAAGCAACAAGTGCTCCTAAAGTTACCTCTCCGGCAATGACACCCCGTGCGCCCCACCAAACCATTAAGCCAAGGGAGGCAGCCGACAGAATTTCTACAACCGGAAAAAACACAGCATAATATAAAATGGAATCCAGGTTGGCTTGTGTATATGCTCTATTGATTGCCCTGAATTTCTTCGCTTCCTGTTCTTCGGCATTGAAAATCTGGACAATGCGCATACCGGAAATGCGTTCTTGCAAAAATGCATTTTTCCGGGAAATCTGAGTGCGAACGATCTGGTAAGCAGCTTTCACCTTTTCTTTGAAAATGTACGAGGCGACGATCAGGAAAGGCAAGGTAGTCAGACATACCAAGGTCAACTTCCAACTGGTGATCAGCATGATCGTAAGGACGGCGAAAAGGGTTAATAGGTCAGCAATGATTGTGATGACCCCTTGTGTGAACACATTATTGATAGTTTCAATGTCATTGATAGTCCGAGTCGTACTGGTTCCAATTGGTGTTTTGTCAAAATAGCCTAATCGCAAGCCCAGGACGTGTTTGTACACCCGTACCCGCAAATCGCGAATCACATTCTGGCCTAACCAATTGGATGAAAAAATGAAGACGTATTGAAGCAATGCTTCCAGCAATAACAGCCCTAATAGTATCAGGGCAATTTTGCCCAAGCCAGGAATGTCATAATTGAAGATATAGTCATCCACCATGACCTGGATTAGGTAGGGGCGAAGGGTGGCCAGTGGAGCGAGCACCACTGCTAAAACGCCTGCCAGGATGAAGGCCATACGGTAAGGAAATGCCAGGCGAAGCACTCGTCTCAAGAGGAAAAAATCGATCTTATTCTTGTTCATCGAGGCCATGGCCTTATCGGAATTTCAATAGTGAACTCAAGATAATCAAAACCCGCTCGGAGCAAGTAAAGTTGCATTTCAGACGAATACTTGATACTGGAAGACCTGAGCTTTCTTAGGTTAACCAATCTCAAAGATGTATAATATCCCTAATGCTGAAATTGAATCTTAGCGATCCTCTCTATAATACGGCACTTTAGATCATGCCCTCATCCGCAAAGCTTAAATAGGAGTCATCGGTAAGGATCAGGTGATCTAACACTTCAATATCCAAGGCTTTCCCTGCCTGTTTTAGCTTTTTTGTCAGGTTTAGGTCGGCCTGACTCGCCTGTAATTGGCCGGAAGGATGATTATGAGCCAGGATGATAGCACATGCCAAGGCGTCGAGGGCTTTTCGAAAGACCAGCTTTGCATCTACTACGGTGCCGGTTACGCCGCCAATACTGATTCGTTCTTTCCGAATAATGCGGTTGGCCCGGTTCAGCAAAAGGATCCAGAATTCCTCGTGCGGGAGATCAGTGAGATGTGTTGCCAGATTTAGATACGCATCTTTGCTCGATCTGATTTGGGGCAGTAATTTAGGTTCGGTGAGTTGCCTCCGCTTACCCAGTTCTAAAGCGGCTGTGATCGTAAGCGCTTTGGCCTCTCCAACCCCTTTAAATTGGGTAAGATCATTGATGCTGCTCTTTCCTAGGATTCCCAAATCCTGGTTAAAGTTGGCTAAAATGCGTTTTGCCAGGCCAACAGCCGTCTCATCTGTACTTCCAGATCGAAGCAGTATGGCCAATAGTTCGGCATCGGTTAAATTGCTTCGGCCTCTGGTCAATAGTTTTTCGCGGGGTCGATCTTCTTCTGCCCATGATTTAATCGTAAAAGAAGGGATGTATTTGGGATCCATGTTGGGGTTTGTTTTGATCGTTTCTTCTCCTTAAGGAAGAGTACTATCTTGACCAAATTCCATAGATGGAATATCCAATTATTGGTTACTTGTATGCAACGCTTCCGTTTTACTCAGCAGGAACGGTTAAAAAACCGAAAAAGAATTGACCTTCTATTTAATAAGGGTAAGTCGGCATTTAAGTTTCCGATTAAAGCCGTGTGGAATGAGGATGGACATGCCATTGAAAAAGGGCTAAAGGCTGGCTTCTCGGTGCCTAAACGAAAAATAAAAAAAGCAGTATTGCGCAATCGGATTAAACGGCAGTTACGAGAGGTTTGGCGGGTCAGAAAACATCGCTTGCTGGCTGAGATGAGGTCCGATAACCAATTGGTCGAGGTGTTATTTATTTTTGTAGCCGACGAGGAAGTTTCCATGGCTCGACTCGAATATTCCATGGATCACCTTCTGCGAGAATTAGTCCATGGCATTTCGAAATAATGATGGGATTTTACAACCCAGGCAACTGTTTCCGTTCTCTCTAAAATAAATGATCAATATGCATCTCCATGCCCGAGTCGCCTTCTTGTTTCCTGCCTTGCTGTTGCTTCTTCTTCCTTCGTTCTTGGTTGCCCAAAAAGTTCTATTGATCGAGAAATACGGAAAGGCTAAGACTAAAAAGATCTATGTAGGAGATGAGATAAGTTACCGCTTAAAGGGTGAAAATGGCTTTAGACTCGGCTACATAGAAGATTTGCGAACCGATACCAACCTGATTGTACTGGGGCGAGGGTATTTGTCGCTTGAACAAATTGATGCCTTTCAATATGACTTAAGGGCTCCTCGGATTATAGGCACCACTTTTATGGTGTTTGGTCTTAGTTGGTCCTTCTTTGCAGGGGTGGCTGATCTGGCCAATTTGGGGTATACCTATTCCGCGAGCGATGCGATTGTCTCTGGAACCTCCTTGGCCTTGGGGTTCACCATTTCCAGGTTTAAGAAGAAAACCATTCGGTTTGGAAAGCGGAGGCGATTGCGAATAGTAGATCTAACACCGTTCTCCAATACGCCTTAATATCTTAGAAATAGGAATATTCAGCTTATTCCTGGCGAATTGTCTTGTCCTTTTCTTTTGCATTCGAACATGCGAGCGGATAAAAAATTATCTTTATTTGTCTATCACAAGCCTCTAGAATGCAACCGATATGAAAAGAATTTCTACCCTTGGTTTAATCGGCCTGTTTATTCTACTTTTTTCCAGTCTATTACAAGCCGAAGACCCTAAGTACATTTTTCCTACGAATTGCCATCAGGTGCAGTTCGACGGGATTCGTAAACTTATCCTAGTTGAAGCTTCTGTAAACGATAAATCGGGTTGGTTTGTACTGGATACGGGGATGAAAGACCTTTTTTTGAACACCTTACACTTTTCAGTGCTTCCAGCCAAGGAAGTCCCGGACTCCATTTCTTTGATTGATGTGAAAGGCAATATTAAACTTACCCGTGTAGTGGATGTACAATCTTTTCAATGGGGCGAGATTCAACGAAAAGAGTTTCTCACATTGGGTGCAGATTTGTCTACGATGGAAAAGGTGCTTAAAAGGGAAATTCTCGGCCTTATTGGGATGGAGGTGGTACGGCATTTAGAACTAATTGTCGATTATCAGAATGAAATACTCACCATTCGGCAACCGATGCTCGAAGGTGGTTGTGGCGGATGTGCTCAGCAACCTGATTTTACCTTGTTTTTTGCTTATCAAAACCATCTTCCGGCGATCAAGGCTACAGTTGGGAATCAGAACGAGATGTGGTTGGGGCTGGATACAGGTTCTTCACTGAGTTTGATAGACGAACAGCAAAGGCGTAAGTTGAGGAAGAAGACCCATTCAGTGACTAAAATTCGGTATGGCAGCCCAAATGGTATCTATGAAATTCCACTGGCTAATGTGACAGAAATTGATTTGGGAAAGGGATTGGAATTCTCCTACTGGCGTTTTGGTTTTAACAGTCTGGAGCATTTTCACCGGTGCGGGATGTATATTGATGGATTGCTGGGTGGGGATCTTTTCAGGCTTGGAAAGGTGTCCATCAATTTTGCGGATCAACGTGTCCAGATCTGGCTCGAAGAAACCAGCCTGTTGCAGCGCTATCCGGCTTTATTAAGCATGGCTGCAGCAAATAAAAAACTGGAAGCTGAAGTAAATTCGGAATTAACCTGTCTTTCCAATTAAAGAAAGGACCGGAGGGCAAGCTCATACCCCTTAAGTCCGAATCCAACAATAATTCCTTTTGTATAGGGAGCCAGGTAAGAGTGCTGGCGAAAGGACTCCCGATTATAAACATTGGAGATATGCACTTCTACCACCGGGGAATGGATGGATGCGATAGCGTCTCCAAGTCCTGGAGAAGAATGGGTGTAGGCGCCGGCATTGAGGATGATACCGTCGGCCGTGAAGCCGATTGCCTGCAATTTGTCGATTAAGGAGCCTTCGTGATTGGATTGGTAATACTTCAACTCTATGTCAGGAAAGCGCTCCTTCAGTTCCTGAAAATAGGATTCAAAGGTCTGAGAGCCGTAAATTTCAGGTTCTCTTTTTCCCAGTAAATTGAGATTGGGGCCGTTGATGATATAGATTTCCAAAAATACTTGGGATTCAGAATGAAAATATCAATTAGCCATTTCAGAAAGAAACTTAATCCGTATAAGCTGAATCTCTTCCAGGGTGATGTCATCTTCTTTTAGTTCATGAAAGGCGGTATCGATTGAATCGGTATCTGCATCCATGAAGTATTCGTAAATATCTTCCTTCGAATATTCGTCGACCACATCATCCAGGTAGTAGTCTATATTGAGTTTGGTGCCGGAATTTACAATCGCATCCAATTCAGCGAAGAGCTCCTCCATACTGATCTGATTGGAGGAGGCTAGATCTTCAAAAGGGATCTTGCGATCAATCCCCTGGATAATATTGACTTTGATCTTGGATTTATTCGCCACCTGCTTAATCACAAAGTCAGCTGGTCGATCAATATCATTTTCATCTACATGCTGCCGAATCACTTCCAAAAAAGGCTTTCCATATCGAATCGCTTTTCCTTTACTCACGCCGCCTACTTGTGCCAAATCGTCCATGGAAAGCGGATACATAGTAGCCATTTCCTCCATGGATGGATCTTGGAAAATGACAAATGGAGGTACACCCAGGCGCTTGGACTCCTTTTTTCTCAGTTCTTTGAGCAGCTTGAAGAGCTGTTGATCCAATGCAGAGGTTCCTCCATTATTGGACGGAGTAGCCGTATACTTTTCGAAATTGTGATTAAGTGGTACCTGGATAGCATGCGGCTTTTCCATAAAAGCTTTTCCAGCTCCTGTTATTTTTAAGAGGCCATAGCTTTCCACATCCTTAATCAGCAAATCATTCAAAATAGCTTGCCTGTAGATAGTACTCCAGAAATTATCATCCTTTTCTTTCCCTTTGCCAAACAGGTCCTTGTCTGTGAAACCATAATCTTTCATCTCTTTGGTTTCCTTCCCGCGTACAAAGTCGATCAGGGGCTTAATGGGAAAGTTTTCTTTCAGGGACTCTACGGATTGTAGCGCAATGTTCATTTCTTGGCCCACTTCGATCTTTTGCTTGGGAAATTTGCAGTTATCACATTTCCCGTCGCATTGGCTGGTGTCGTATTCTTCTCCAAAGTAATGCAACAAGAATTGCCTACGGCAGCTGGTCGTTTCTGCATAGGCCATTACTTCTTGCAGGAGTTGATTTCCCATCTCTCGTTCGGCAACCGGTTTATCCCGGAGAAACTTCTCCAGCTTTAACAAATCCCGATAAGCATAAAAGGCGATGCAATTCCCCTTCAATCCATCCCGGCCGGCTCTACCTGTTTCCTGATAATAGTTTTCAATGCTTTTCGGCATGTCATAGTGGATCACGAAACGCACATCGGGTTTGTCGATCCCCATACCAAAAGCAATTGTAGCGACAATGACATCTACCCTTTCCATCAGAAAATCATCCTGAGTCTGCGAGCGTGTTTTGGCATCTAAGCCAGCGTGATAAGGTGCAGCATTGATGTCGTTTACCACCAATGTTCGAGCAATATCTTCTGCCGCCTTACGGCTTTGAACATATATGATCCCGGATTCTTCGGACATGCCCTTGATCAATTGAATGATTTGCTTACGGGTATCTTCTTCCTTTCCCTTAGGCCGCACTTCGTAGTAAAGGTTATCCCGGTTAAAGGAGGATATGAAAATATTCACATCATCCATGTTTAAACTCTTTACAATATCGGATTGCACCTTCGGGGTCGCAGTAGCTGTGAGCGCAATGATAGGGATGCGTTTACCGATAGAATTAAGCATGTCCCGAATACGTCGATATTCAGGCCTGAAATCATGCCCCCATTCGGAGATGCAGTGGGCTTCATCTACAGCGACAAACGAAATATCTACCGTCTTAAAAAACTCGATGTTTTCCCCTTTGGTCAAGGTCTCCGGAGCGATGAAAAGCAGTTTGGTCTTTTCATCCATAATATCTTGTTTGACCTGTCGCATTTGTGCTTTGGTCAAAGAGGAGTTCAGGAAATGAGCTACCTCATCTTGTTGACCATACCCACGAATAGAATCTACCTGATTTTTCATCAAGGCTATCAGGGGAGAAATAATAATTGCCGTTCCAGGCATCATCAGGGCAGGTAACTGATAACACAAGGACTTGCCACCGCCAGTAGGCATGATCACAAAGGTGTCCTTTCCATCCAGAACGCTTTCAATAATTGCTTCTTGGTTACCTTTAAAACCGTCAAATCCAAAGAATTGCTCCAGTGCTTGGTGCAAAGTTCCCATTGCTGTTGACATAATGAAACGCGCGCTGTCCTGAGTATTTGGGTTATTTTAGCCCAGCAGGCCAGCTTTTTTACAATTTACAAAAAAAGTTTAGCTATGCTTAAATCATTTGCTGTCAGGGAATTATAATGATATAGGTGATGGGATTTGGTGAAAGGCCGTCAAAAATAACAAATTCCGAAGATAATTTGGAGGAACTGGTCCGTAAAACAGCTATCAAGACCTTGTCCATTGAATGTGAGACACTTGAGGCTCTTAAAGACTCGATTAACGGAGATTTCGTAAAAACAGTCGAACTGCTTTTCCAGTGTAGGGGTAGGTTGGTGGTTACCGGAATAGGGAAAAGCGCATTGGTAGGACAAAAAATCGTAGCTACTCTGAACTCTACCGGCACTCCTTCTTTATTTATGCATGCAGCAGACGCCATCCATGGTGATCTGGGGATGATTCAATCGGAAGATGTTGTCCTTTGCCTGTCAAAAAGTGGAGAGACCTCCGAAGTCAAGGCGTTGGTTCCCTTATTGCGCCAAATGGGCAATACCATCATTGCTGTAGTGGGAAATCCGGATTCATTTCTTGCTCAACAAGCCAACCGAATTTTACTAACACCTGTCGTCAAAGAGGCAGATCCCAACAATCTTGCTCCAACAGCAAGTACTACTGCCCAAATGGCCTTAGGCGATGCCTTGGCAACATCCTTGTTAGCGCTGCGAGGGTTTAGCCCCTCGGATTTTGCTGTATTTCATCCAGGCGGAGCGTTGGGAAAACAACTTTATTTACGAGTTTCAGACCTGGTCGTTCATAATGCCTGCCCCGCAGTCCGAACGGAGGACTCCCTTGAACGGGTGATCCTGGAGATGACCTCCAAACGGCTTGGGGCAACTGCTGTACTGGATGAAGAGGACCAACTCGTTGGTATTATTACCGACGGTGATTTGCGGCGAATGCTCAATGAAGGGATCCCGGAGTCTGGCATTAAAGCAGGAGCAATTATGAGTCGGAACCCTAAAACAATTGAGGCTGAACAGCTAGCTGTCCGAGCACTATCCAAGATGCGTCAATACAGCATTACCCAACTAATTGCATTGAAAGAAAAGAAATATGTGGGTATGATCCATCTTCATGATTTGGTGCGGGAGGGTATATTTTAACGACATCTAGCATGAGGCAATGGTATCCTATCGGGTTGAGCTGTTTGATAACCCTACTTTTTCAAACCTGCACTCCAAATACTCCTGATCTCACCCCCGGGTTCTATCATTGGAAGCAGACCTTTGCTCCATCCAAAGATGCCTGGGGTTATCTGGATAGCATTAATGCTGGACGATTGTATATCCGACTATTTGATGTAGCATGGGACCCTGTTCGAAGTATACCCATTCCACAATCTATTGTTGACGGTAAGGCTGAACCGATCCCAGACTATCTGGACCTGGTAGCGGTGATTTTTCTTACGGAAGATGCGATGGAACGAATCCGGCGGGAGGATGTACCCCAATTGGCCGATCAGATGAGTGTTTTGATTCGGGAATTGGAGTCTATTTTGGGGGCCCCGGCAGAATATCAACTGGACTGTGATTGGACCCCAGGTTCCAGGGATTCCTATTTTCAGTTGATCGACGAAATGAAATCCAGGGTAGGTGCTCCGGTTTCTGTGACCTTGCGTTTGCATCAATTGCGTTTTCCGGAAAAGACCGGTATACCTCCTGCTGATCGGGTAATATTGATGTATTACAACATGGGCGAAGTGACTGACCCTGCTACAACCAATTCTATTTTGGATATATCTATTGGGAGGTCGTATCTGGAAAAAAGTAAGATTTATCCTCTTCCAATGGATTTGGCCTTACCCTTATTCCGGTGGGGTGTCGTTTTTCGCGAAGGCTATTTGATCAGTCTGATAAATGAGTTATCAGCTGCAGATTTAATTGATTCTACCCGATTTGAGGCATTATCGGGAACCCAATTTAGAGTCAGGAAGGATACCTATTTGCAAGGCTATTATTTGTATGCTGGTGATCAAATTCGGTTGGAAAGGGTACTGCCAGTCGAATTGGCTCGTGCGGCAGCTCAATGGGCATCTATGGGTTTAATTGAGCCTGACGGGAATTTGGTATTTTACCATCTGGATGAACCCATTCGAAAAATATTTCCTCATGAGGTGCTTCGCCCTGTGCTCAAGGTCCTTGCCCCTTCTGCTATTGACTAGTTTACTTGCAATTCTACCCATAGAGCCTCTAAATACCTGTTGGGTGGGGTCACATGAGTTACAGATTCAACACTACACTTTCCCTGGATTGGTGCGGGCAGCTCCCGATGCTTCTTACCTGTTCCTGAATTTCCAGGAAATGTACCGGCGTTTTGGAGGGGAATCCCATTTCCGGGATCTGACTAATGCGGAAGAATGGCGAGAGCGATATTGTAATGTTCCTCGGTTAGAAGATATTGAAACGATCTTATACAAGTCGACTTTGGGGGAACTGGAGTATTTACGGACAGCAGTAATTAGTAAATCTATCCCCCTGAGCCAAGCGCTTTCCCGTAACTCGTTTGCTCGTTATTTGGAAAAAAATGGATGCCGGGAAACGGCTGTGTATTTGGTCTATGCCAAGAGGTGTGAGCCACAAGTCACCGTGGGTGAGAACCCCTGGAAACCCAAGAAGCGGAACCTGGAACTAATGAACGCCTTGATCGGGGAGGCCGTCTCTCTTTTTCCTAAAATCGAATCCCATTATATACGATTGCGCTATTTGTTCCAAATGGTGCGGTTGGCCCATTATTCTGGTCAATACCAGCGCGTACTTGATCTTTATGATGCCTTCATGCCTCAAATTGATCACAATCCCAGCATAATCGAATATTGGATTCTTGGTCATAAGGCAGGAGCCCTTCGGGCAATGGGTGAATACGCTTCCTCAACGTACCTCTATTCCAGAATATTTGCTGAATGTGCCGGCAAAAGGGAGTCTGCTTACCTTTCCTATCGTATCCGGACAGATCAAGAATGGAGGCAAAGCCTGTTGCTAGCTCAAAATTCGAAGGAGCAAATAGCTTTAATTGCTATGCGTGGTTTTGGGAAAAAAGCCAGGGTAGCTGCTGAGATGAAAGCTATTTACGCTATTGATCCCAAAAATTATTTCCTCGAGCTATTGCTCGAACGAGAGATCCGGAATCTGGAGCCTTTATTGGAAAGAGCGATGCCCAAGAAGCAATATTCGAAAAAGTATATTGAGTCCTTGGGTGACCGGGCCGTGATATTGTTACAACTCGTCCGGTTTTGGGGGGAAGAGGGAAAAGTAAAGCGCCCTGCTCTCTGGCAAATGGCGCAGGGTTATTTGGAGGTGCTAACAGGTGATTACTATTCTGCTTCCAGAACTTTTTCCAGGGTACGACCCAAAATAAAAGACAGACAGCTGAGGGATCAATTGGAAGCCTGGGCCTTGGTTTTTACCATAACCAATTGGACCAAACCTACATCCAAGGTGGAGTTGCAAGCAGACAGTATTCAGAACTACCACGATCAGTATTTGGCCCATGAAGGTCCATTCAGGGATTTACTCTTTGGCAAGATGGCCAGTATGTACGAACAAGACGGTCAATTGGCCAAAGCTTTTCTTTGCCGATACACACTAAAAGACCTTTTTGGTAATCCCAGGCTACCCGTAGTTGAAGATATGTTGCAATTAGGTAACAAAACCAGCTTCAATACTTGGGAAAGGGATTTGACTTCGATTAGCGGAATACCCTCTTTCCAATCCGAAATGGTTGTATTGCAGGCTATGAATCAGTTTGGGACCTATGAACTGGAAAGAGCTCTGCGGACATTAAACCAAATCAACCCTGCTGAGTGGGATTTATATGGGGGCAAGTACGATTTGTTGCGCCACCAATTGAATGACTGTGTCAACTGTGAAGTAAGGGATACTTCTCGTCGTCAATATAATAAAGGGGAAGTCATCCAGGAGCTATTGGATTTGGAATACGAGGCCAAAGCTAATCCCGAAAAAGCGGCACCAAATTATTTCTTAATGGGCCTGGCCTATTATAATCTCACCTATTTTGGACCAGCCTGGAACGTCCTGGACCGTTTTCGAAGTGGGGCATCTATTAAACAGCGTCGCCCCATTGCTGGAAATATTTATTACCACCCTGAATTTGCGATTGGCAACAGGGAGCATATGGACTGTTCACAAGCCTTATACTACTTTGATCGTGCCAGGCAACTATCAACAAGCAACGAACTTGCCGCACGAGCTACGTTTTGGGCTGCTAAGTGTGAACAGAATGCTTATTTCGCCAATAAGTGGAATGGAGCAAGCCGGACGTATGACTATTTCACCCTGCTAAGGGACAATTATTCCGATACTGAATTTTATGTAAGAGCCATTCGCGAATGCAAATATTTTAGTGCATTCGTTGCAAAATAATGCGGAATCAAAAGCCATACTTATTTGGGAAAGGAGATGGTTCGTAGCTGCGAACTCAATTTTTGAGAGTCGAACCTACTAGTGGTCAATGGCCTTTCAGGCGGTAATGGATATTGATAAGACCTTGAAATTATTGTTTAAGTTATTGTAAACCTTCTGTAAAAGAAGGGTTTAAGCGCTCAAAGGATTTAAATTTCGAAAAAATACCCAACAGGCAATGAACCTATTACCATGGGTTGAAAGTCGAATCCTCAGTTTCTTGAATCAAGCTACACTCTCGGATTTTGATTTGATCAAAGATGACCCGACTGATGGGCCTGGACCGTCGGTTGGATCCAGTGCCGCAGATAAAATACTGTTTGCAAGGCAGCAATTACCCGCCCGTCGGTTTCGCTCTATCGAACAAGTATTAGATATTCCAGGCATTGGTCCGGACAAAATTAAAGACCTAAGTTATTCTCTTGGAATCCCTGCAGACCAACACTTTATAGAACTATTGAATGCTCACCTGCTACCCGAAAATTGGCATTTGAACCCTTTTTCGATTGTATACAAGGACGATGCCCATTTTTTCCAAGTGGCCCATAACATCGGCTCGCTTACTGAAGTGGTATCAGAAGAGGTTGAACGCATTGTTCTAGAACGAACAAAGGATCAATTGTCGGCCTTTCTTGCCGGGGAGTTAGTGGACCGATCACCTATTGAAGCGACAGATGAATCACACCATGCATCGCTCCGGTTGGCCACCTGGTTTTATCGCTTCGATGCAGATAACTGGTTTGGATTTCAGGAAATGTGGGAGGCCTGTGACCGGTATTTAAATTATTATCCGGAATGGCAATTTCGACTAGAAACGTTCTTTTTTAAGGGGTTCCCCAATTCCGGAGTATTAACAGATCATATTTGTCCAAGGGACCTTCCCGTAGTGGTAAATTTTGGTGAGAAAAGGATAACCATTTGGACCTCGGGATTGGCAGATTAGGTTGTACCTATTTGCCATCGAATTCTGCTACATTTGTTCAAAATTCTTTCCCCATGACAGAAAACCAACAACCCAAAGTAGCCTACTTCTGTATGGAGTACGGGCTGGATGACCAATTGAAAACCTATGCTGGTGGCCTGGGTATTCTTGCTGGTGATTATATGAAAGGTGCATTTGATCACGAATTCCCAATAGTCGGAATTGGGATCAAATGGAAGCAGGGATACACTAATCAACTCATCGGTTCGGATGGAAAACCCTACGATTCCTACCACAATTACAAATATGACTTTTTAGAGGATACCGGAGTAACGGTTTCCGTAACTATTCGGGAAACGGAGGTCCAATGCAAGGTATGGAAGTGTGAAAATTTTGGAACGGTGCCTTTGTATCTTTTGGATACGGATATCCCTGGCAATCCCGATAGCTGGGTTACGGGTCAGCTGTACGGATGGTTTGGGGAAGAGCGGATTGCACAGGAGATCGTTTTGGGCGTAGGTGGGGTTAGAGCTTTACGGAAATTAGGTATTGATGTAGATATCTATCACTTTAATGAAGGGCACGCTCTATTTGCCGGGTTTGAATTACTTCGGGAAAAAATGCAAGGCCCTGAATTGATGTCGTTTGAAGAAGCTTTGGATCTTACCAGGAAAGAAGTAGCTTTTACTACACACACGCCTGTGGTTCAAGGTAATGAAAGTCACCCGATTGAACGGATCATGTACATGGGGGCAAATCTCAACCTTACGCGCCCACAATTAAAGTACCTCGGAGGAGATCCATTTAATATGACAGTCGGAGCCCTTCGGATGGCCAAAATGTCCAATGCGGTTGCCCAATTACATGGAGAAACAGCTCAATCTATGTGGGCTCACGTGGACAATCGCTCTGAAATCATTGCCATCACGAATGCCATTCACTTAGGCACCTGGGTAGATCAGAACATGTTGGATGCTGCTGAGAAAAATGAGGGGATTTGGGAAGCCCACCAGGCAAATAAGCTTGAGCTTATCGCTTATATCAAAGAGAAAACCGGACAATCATTCGATCCGAATAAACTGCTGATTGGTTTTTCACGGCGAGCCGCGCCGTATAAGCGCTCTGATTTTATTTTCAGTGATCCTGCCTTCATCGAACCTCTTTTGGAGGACCAAACCGTTCAAATCGTTTTTTCTGGTAAAGCGCACCCATTGGACGATACAGGTAAGGGAATTGTCAGTCGATTGGTTGAAATGGCCAAGAAATTTCCTCAATCCGTAGCCTTTATCCAGGATTATGATATGAAAACCGGGGCTGCGTTGACGCGTGGTTCGGATGTATGGCTGAACAACCCACGTCGGCCAAAGGAAGCCAGCGGAACCAGCGGTATGAAAGCGGCTATGAATGGAGTTTTAAATTTCAGTATCCTCGACGGATGGTGGCCGGAAGCTTGCAGGGACGGAGTTAATGGTTGGCAATTTGGTGATGCTTTCGAAAGTGATGACGTGACTGAACAAGACGCTCATGATCTCAAAGCGCTATATGCGGTGTTGCAGAATGAGGTGATTCCAACCTATTACGAGGATCGTGCCCGCTGGATTGAAATGATGCGCAACAGCATTCAGGATACGCGTGAATTTTTCGCCGTAAAACGGATGTTGGATGAGTATTATGAAAAGCTGTACGCACCAGAAGGTGTAGTTGTTACCAAGGAAGAGAGTTTGGTTGGATAGACCAGGTTTTTGTTCCAGCTCTCGGATTGAACAATTTAGGCATTGTTCAATCCGATAAGGCTAAGTACCCACACTATTGCAGTATTAGATTAGGGGATGGCCCTGAGTACTGAAAATTCAACCCGTCGGTTTGCCATCCGACCGTCAGAGGTGGTATTCGAGGCAATAGGGTACATTTCCCCAAATCCTTTAGCAAATACACGGCCTGGAGGAATTCCCATATCCCTTAGATAATTGGAAATGGTTTTGGCTCGCTCATCGGATAAAGATTGATTTACCGAATTTTGGCCCTGGCTATCCGTATGGACAAAAACACGGACTTTGAGGTCCGGATAATCTTTCAAGACTGCGGCCAATAGAGATAAATGCTTTTTGTGATCTTCGGTAAGAGTAGTTTGGCCGGTTGCAAATTGCATGCCGGGGAGTTGGATGGGGCTTCCTGTTAAAAATTGTGTTCTCAATCTAGGATCGAGTGTAGGTAGTGGCTCCGCATTTCCTAAGACCAGTTTTCGGAAACATACCTCTTGTCGGTTGAGTTTTCGCCCAGTAGCGGCTGAAGCACCCCAATACACCATAGAGCTACCTTGAAAAACAGTATTGACCAGATCTCCCTTAAAGTTGATGACCTGCCTTCCATCCAGATATACCTCTAATTTCTTTGCTCCGGGATCCCAGGTTATTTCCATAGGATGATACTGGCAATCTTCCAGATTCGGCAGAATTATGGGGCGGATATCATCTCTCCAATGAGCGACCTGTCCATTGAACATTACCGTGGCATGATCCTCCTCCGGATCAAATAGATGATCATTGAAATAGGTATCCAATTCTATGCCAAGGGATGGGGAAAGCCCTCCAAAACCCATGCCTTCACCCCGAAAACCGAGCTGACCGCCTGCAGGAAAAAAAATGAAAACAATTCCGTCTGCTCCATATTGATCCCGACAGCCTAGAAATACTTCCATTTCCATTTGGAAGGGCTGATTCAGGTCAATTGCTTCTCGATATTGGATGCTACCCGATAAAAAATATTCATCTTCGGTGAGTCGAAAACACTCATCATCCAATCGAACAGCGCTGCCATAGGTGATAAAGTTCTCCATGTCAACCTGGCCGCATAAAGATGGGTACAGGGTGAGCGCAGAAAATAGATACAGTAAGATTCGAAACATAGGCGGCCATTTTATCGGGTGCTGAAAGAATTTAGCGCTTTCCAGCAACGGACGCAAGTCCGCCTATGGGTTACAACTTATTACAGGGCTGTGTTCATAGTTAGGAAGGTAAAGAAGTCAATAATCCGGGATTTGTACATATCCTCTCCAACTCGGTCAACTACGCAGGTGAACGACTAAATCGTTTCGTCAACCTGGAAAAGTACCAGTCCATTTTTTTTGCAGAAAATTGACAAAGATATCTATACGATCATACCTGCCCCGACGGTTTCATTAGTCGCTTCGTCAATAAAGATAAGGCTTCCGGATATTCTATTTTTCCGATAGGCATCTACAAATAAGGGTTTGGTAGTCCGGATCTGAATGCGCGCAATATCGTTCATGCCGATATGCTTATCTTCCTGATCTCGGTGCAGGGTATTGATATTCAACTTGTAGCGAACATCTTTGATTACGCATCGAGCTCCATTGGTGGTATGCATGATCGCATATTTTCCATTGAGTTGCATCGGACGTTCGGTAAACCAACAGACCATAACATCAATATCTTGTTCGACCCGAGGCACATTGTTTTCTCGAACAATCATATCTCCTCGACTGATGTCCAGGTCGTCTTCCAGCAAAATCGTAACTGACATTGGCGGGAATGCTTCATCCAACGTTCCTTCAATGGTATTGATCTTGGCTATTTTTGAAGTAAATCCACTTGGAAGTACCATCACTTGGTCACCTTCTTTGAAAACGCCTCCTGCAATACGTCCGGCATAACCCCTGTAATCGTGAAATTCGTCATTGTATGGACGAATCACATATTGGACTGGGAACCGGCAATCAATCAAATTATGATCAGAACCGATATGGACATTCTCCAGATAATACAGCAAAGATGAGCCACCGTACCAAGGCATGTTTTCGGAGCGATCTACCACATTATCGCCATTCAAGGCTGAAATGGGAATAAAGTGTACATCCTTGACATCTAGTTTGTAGGAAAATTGGGCAAAGTCTTCTTTTATCTCTTCATATCGTTCCTGGCTGTAATCCACCAGGTCCATCTTATTTATGCAGACTACTAGGTGAGGAATTTGTAGAAGGCTAGCTATAAAAGCGTGTCTTCGGGTTTGTTCCAAGATTCCATTCCGCGCATCAATTAAAATTAAAGCCGCATTGGCTGTACTGGCACCCGTAACCATATTCCGTGTATACTGAACGTGGCCTGGAGTATCTGCAATTATGAATTTTCTTCTAGGAGTAGAGAAATAACGATAGGCTACATCTATAGTAATACCCTGTTCTCTTTCCGCTTTTAGTCCATCTGTAAGCAGCGCAAAATTTACACTTTCCTCTCCTCTTCTTTTAGAGGTTTGCTCGACTGCCTCGTATTGGTCCTCAAAGATGCTTTTACTATCGTATAAAAGTCGACCGATCAAAGTAGATTTTCCGTCATCAACGGAACCTGCGGTGGTAAAGCGAAGTAATTCTGTATTTGGTGCGTCCATTTTCTTTTTTGTATAAGAATCTAATGATAGGGGTTTGTAAAAAGGTTCGTCTAGAAGTATCCGGCTTTCTTGCGGTCTTCCATGGCTGTTTCAGATCGTTTATCATCTGCTCGGCCACCTCGTTCAGTCACTCTAGCGGTTGAAACTTCTCGTATAATATCGTCTATTGAAGTAGCGTAGGACTCCCATACACCAGTACAGGTCATATCGCCTATGGTGCGGCAGCGAACCATTCTGGTCTCGACTATTTCCTCCGGCCGCTTATAGATGAATTCTGAATCTGCTAATAGCATGCCATCTCGTTCAAACACCTCTCTTTGGTGTGCGAAATACAGGTTGGGGAGCTCCACTTCTTCAGCAGCCAGGTATTGCCAAACGTCCAACTCCGTCCAATTGGAAATTGGGAATACCCGAAAATGCTCACCCATGTGCTTTTTCCCGTTGAAAAGATTCCACAACTCTGGACGCTGGTTTTTGGGGTCCCATTGGCCAAATTCATCACGATGACTAAAGAAACGTTCTTTCGCACGAGCTTTCTCCTCATCGCGACGGCCTCCGCCCAGAGCTGCATCGAACTTACCTTTTTCTAAGGAATTCAATAAAACACTAGTCTGCAGCAGGTTGCGACTTGCATTAAAGCCTTTTTCTTCAACAAGTACACCGTTATCTATTGCTTCTTGTACGGAACCTACGACCAACCGGGCTCCAAGCTTTTCAACCAGATTATCCCGGTATTGAATGGTTTCCGGAAAATTGTGACCAGTATCGACATGCAGCAGAGGAAAGGGTATTTTAGAGGGCCAAAAGGCTTTGACTGCCAGGTGTACCATTAAGATGGAATCCTTTCCCCCAGAAAACATTAAAACAGGATTCTCAAACTGTGCTGCTACCTCCCTAAGGATAAAAATTGATTCCGATTCTAATTCTTGTAAATGACCAATATGGTAATTTGTATCCATCGTCTTTTCATTTAGTATTGGACCAACATTGTGAAAAAAAATCTAAAACTATTGGCTCAATCTTTTTGGATTTCAGGGTTTAAAAATTCAACTAAATTAGTTAATGAATCCTCTAAACTTTGTTCGTGCGTTTTGATTTCAAAGTCTGGAGCAAGTGGTGCTTCATAAGGAGAATCAATGCCAGTAAATCCTTTGATCTGTCCTTCACGTGCTTTTTGATACAAACCTTTGACATCACGCTCTTCACAAACCTCTAAGGGTGCGTTAATGTAAATTTCAAGAAATGCCTCTGGGCCAATTATTTCCCTGGCCATTGCTCTAATCGCTCGTGTAGGGCTTATAAATGTGCAAATGGTAATGATTCCACTTTTGTAATAGAGCTTTGCCACTTCAGCAATTCGTCGGATATTTTCTTTTCGCTCTGCAACACTAAATCCGAGATTATTGCAAATCCCTGTCCTAATGTTATCTCCATCTAGCATCTGAGTGAAATAACCAGCTTGAAAAAGGTGGTGCTCCAATCCAATGCCTAAGGTGCTTTTACCCGATCCAGACAAACCGGTTAACCAAATCACTTTAGCTTTTTGATTTAATCGAGCTTCTCGTTCTTCGCGAGTGATCATTCGGTCAAAAACGGGGTGAATATTTGTGTTCAAAATTATTTTTTTATCGAGAATGGATCAAAATTAGTGAAATACTAGCCACTTCCTGAGGATGGCCAGGTTTTTGTCAGGATTGGGAGAGGTATGCTCAAATAGGCGTCATTTTTGGTTAAATAAACGATCCTTGATGAAGGGAAAGATTGTTCATATGTAAAAGTTGAGCTTAATTACAAGGCAGCCATGGACATATTGGAAGTCGTTGGGGTATTCACAGGTATCGCGTACGTGCTCTTAGCTGCAAAAGGAAATATTTGGTGTTGGCCTTTTGGCCTGCTAAGTTCGATATGTAGTATTCTGTTGTTCTATCAGGTACAGCTTTACGCTGAAGCCTTTCTGTACATCTACTATGTGGCTGCGGCGATATATGGTTGGTGGAATTGGAATCGAATAACATATTCTGATGAGTCAAATGCCGGAATCGTTTCCTGGAAGATGTCGATGCACTGGATAGGAGTTGTTAGTGTCTTTCTGCTAGGTCTTTTTTTGGGCTGGATACTGAATAGCTACACGTCAGCTGCATATCCGTGGGTAGATGCCCAGACTACCGTATTCAGCTTTTGGGCAACTTACCTGACCACCCGAAAGGTTATTGAGAATTGGCTGTACTGGATACTGATTGATGCTACATCCATAGGTTTGTATTGGGGTAGGGGGCTCGATCTTTATGCCGGCTTAATGGTTCTTTATACAGGTATGGCAATTTGGGGATATTGGCAATGGAGGAGGAAGTTAGTTTGGTCAACTCTTAATTAGATTAAGTCTAAATAATTGCTTTGACCTAACAATGAAAACCCTCCAATACCCTTACCATCAAAGCTTCTTATATTTGCATGAAATTGGATAGCAAAAAGCATATAACAACCTGTATCCTAATCGATACGGAACTGAGAAACAAAATGAAAGGGATCATTAACAAGCTCTTTTTTACGTTAGCTTTTACTTCTTACACTACATTGATCTTCGCTCAATCAGGGGCTGCTAACAGTTCCTCCGGCAAGGACTATTTACTTTATGGGACGCTAATTTTAGCTCTTTTGGTGGGTTTCGCTTTGCTGATTCAGCTTTCTGATAGTTTTATCGGCATCCAAGCCAAGCGGTTTGGTGTGTCCGATGAGGTTAATCTATCCGTCTTTCCTCAAGTTGGTGAGATCGTTGCAAAGAAATCTCCATCCTACGCCAAGGATGCGCCCTTTTTCCACCTCAAGCGGGGTCATGATATCTATCTTGACGGTAGTCCAGCCAACAAATTGGATGAGCAGTACCAAGGGATGACTTTTGGTTTGCAGCCTCCCAATTTTATTGGAATGGTCCCCATTCCGAAAGTGACCGTCGAGGTTGGGCAGAAGGTGAAAGCAGGAGAACCAATCTTCTTTGACAAATCCGCTCCTGAAATTATGTACGCAGCCCCCGTTAGTGGGGAGATAATTGAGGTAAATCGGGGAGCCAAACGGTCCATTCAAAGTGTTGTAATTCTTGCCGATAAAAAACAAGAATATAAGTCGTACGACCTTCCGGATTTGGATCAATCGAGTCGTGAAGTATTGGTTGAATTTCTTTGGGGAAGCGGTATTTGGCCCATGTTCCGTCAGCGACCCTTCAACGTAGTGCCTGGAAAGTTTGATGTGCCACGAGATATTTTTGTATCCACCTTTGATACGGCTCCGCTTTCTCCTGATCAAAGCTTTGTGGTTGAAGGTAGAGAGGCAGCTTTCCAGAAAGGCCTTGATGTATTGGTTAAGCTGACGCCAGGGAAGGTTTTTCTCGGGCTGGATGCCCGCACAAAAGAATCTCCTTCAAGCGCCTTCACCGATGCAGCAGGCGTTGAAAAAGTTTGGTTTTCGGGGAAACACCCTGCAGGAAATGTTGGTGTGCAGATTCACCATATTAAGCCCCTAAGCAATACGGAAAAAGTCTGGACAATGGGCGTTCAGGATGTCCTAACCTTGGGAACTTTGTTTCTGGAAGGAAAATTTGATACCACTCGCTTTGTTGCGCTTTCCGGAGCTGAATTTGAACGTCCAGGTTATGTGAAAACACATCAGGGTGCTCGAATCAAAGAGCTGATTTCCGGCCGTTTGAAAACGGAAAAAAAGGTGCGTTTGATCTCTGGTGATGTGCTTTCAGGGCAGAGGAAGGATGAAAACGCTTTTCTCAATTATTTCGATGATCAGATAACAGTTATTGAGGAGGGTGATTACTACGAAATGTTCGGATGGCTTTTGCCATTAAATCCTAGGCCCAGCATATCCAGAACCTTTCCCAACTTTTTATTCCCCAAGCACCGGTTTCATGGAGATACAAACACCCATGGTGAGAAGCGCGCTTTTGTGGTAACCGGGCAATACGAGCAGGTTCTTCCGATGGATATTTATCCTCAGCATTTGATCAAATCGATTTTGGTAAATGATTTCGAATTGATGGAGGGCTTAGGCATAAATGAGCTGGTGGAGGAAGATATTGCGCTTTGTGAATTTGTTTGTACCTCCAAACAACCGCTACAGCAGATCCTACGTAAAGGATTAGATCAAATGCGGGTACAGAGTTAATCTAATTTGAATTAAAAGAACAAGCGGACGATACTGAATTATGAAGAAAGCATTGCTCAATTTTTTTAACAAGATAGAGCCCAGTAAGGAAAAGCAACCCTTCCTTCATACTATTTATGACGGGTTCTTCACCTTTGCTTTTACCCCAAATTTCACCACTCGGGATGGAGTACACATCCGGGATGGAATGGATTTGAAACGAACCATGGTTTTTGTGGTTTTAGCACTCCAATTGTGTTACCTCTTCGGTACATGGAACATTGGTCAGCAGCACTTCGCTGCCCTTGGACTATATCCTGGCTACTTTGACGCTTTCCATCTGAAAATTGCATACGGATTAATCCAAATCCTACCCATTTTCATTGTAACCCATGTTGTTGGACTTGGTATTGAATTTTATTTTGCCTACCGCAAGGGGCATGGTATCGAGGAAGGTTTCCTGGTATCGGGTGCACTGATTCCACTGATCATGCCACCGGATATTCCACTGTGGATTCTGGCTATTTCTGTTGCCTTTGCAGTGTGGATTGGGAAAGAAGCCTTTGGGGGTACTGGGATGAATATTATGAACATTGCCTTGCTGGCCAGGGTGTTTGTTTTCTTTGCCTACCCAACTTACATTTCCGGTGACGAAGTTTGGATCGCAGGCCTTGAGAAAGCCGCAGATGGAACTTATTCCAGCGCATCCTATGGCTTTGGAGGTACTTTCTTCGATTGGATCTTTTCAGGTGTTGGATGGCAGACCTTTGGAGAAGGTGGCGCACTAGTGGCCGATTCATATACTGGTGCCACTCCTCTTGGACTGGGCGCTAAGGGCGGCTGGGAAGCCATCACTTCCGCCGGATATACGCTGAATGAAATGTGGTGGGGCGTCATTCCTGGCTCTATTGGGGAAACCAGTAAACCGCTGATTCTCATTGGTGCTATTTTTCTGGTTTTTGCTGGGATAGCTAGCTGGAGAATTATGGTATCTGCTGTCGTTGGTGCTGCTGTAATGGCCTTAATTCTGAATGGATTGGCTCCTGCCGAGATAACCGAGGAAACTCCCAATATTTTCAAGTTTATGGCAGTACCCTGGTACTATCAGTTTTACATGGGTAGTTTCTTTTTCGCTATGGCCTTCATGGCAACCGATCCGGTGACTGCTTCATCAACTACAACCGGTAAGTGGATCTATGGCTTTTTCATTGGTTTCGTGGGTATGTTAATTCGAATTATGAATCCTGCCTATCCCGAAGGATGGATGCTTGCCATTTTATTTATGAATGTATTTGCACCTCTCATTGATCACTACGTGTTGCAGGCGAACATAAGCCGTCGTCAAAAACGAACAAAATTGGCAGTTGCTACTGCTTAACCATAAACTGAGAAATTCTATATCGTGGAGACAACAAGATATATCATCATTTTCGTAACTATTTTGACCACCGTGGTAGCGGTGGGCTTGACCGGGCTACGACAGGCCACTGCGGACAAGGCTAAACAAAATGAAGAAATCTTCAATAAACGGGCTATCCTGTCTGCAGTATCTAGCCTTTGGCAAGATCGCACAGTGAATGACCTGTCTGACCAAGAAGTGCTCGACATTTTTGCTGAGATGGATCAAGTTATTTTGAACAGCCAGGGTGAAGCTATTGAAAGCACGGCCACTTATGCTATGGCTGAGGATATCGATATGAAAAAAGAGCGGAAAAAGAACGCTACAGACCGGGTATATCCTTTATTTGTCTATGAGTACGAAGGGGATAATTACTACATTGTTTCCGTGCGTGGTAATGGATTATGGGATGAGATTTGGGGTAATATAGCCTTCAAGGAGGATCTCAATACCATTGTCGGAGCAAGTTTCGACCATCAAGGTGAGACACCAGGGCTAGGAGCTGAAATAAAGGATAATCCTTCATTCCCCAAGAAGTTTGAGGGGACTAAAATATTTGATGAAGAGGAATACGTTTCGGTGAAAGTAGTTAAGGGAACGATTCAGAATCCGGATCATCAAGTTGATGGGGTTAGCGGTGCCACCGTAACGATGGATGGGGTATCGGAGATGTTGTATCGCGGAATTGCAAATTATCTTCCTTATTTCGATAAGATTAAATCATCCAACTCCGTACAAGGGATGTTAATTCAGTAAACAGCAAAAAACTCTTTAAAGAGCAAAATTCAATAGGATTATGGCTGAAACAACGGTAGCCAAGGATCAGGTAGAAGAAACCAAGACAGCGGCGGTATCGAAAGAACCGGTGATTGTCTTCGGCAAGAAGGAGCGCCAACTTATTACAGATCCGCTTAATGATAACAATCCAATTACGGTCCAGGTACTGGGGATTTGTTCGGCATTAGCTGTAACCTCCCTTGTTTATCCTTCTGTAGTAATGGCCATTGCGGTAGTTTTCGTTTGTGCCTTCTCCAGTTTATTCACCTCTCTACTGCGAAACTATATTCCCAAATCCGTGCGGATGATCGTGCAACTGGTCATCATTGCCTCTCTGGTGACTGTAGTGGAATTGACGCTTAAGTACCTCAATTACCCTATTTACAAGCAGCTTTCCGTATATATCGGCCTTATCATCACCAATTGTATCGTGATGGGGCGCTTAGAAGCCTTTGCTATGGCAAATAAACCATGGCGGTCTTTCCTAGATGGCATAGGGAATGGATTAGGCTATGGACTAATACTGATCGCAGTAGGCTTTTTTCGCGAGATTTTTGGTAAAGGAAGTCTGTTTGCCGGAAGCCCCATTGAAATGAAACTGATTGGTCCTTCCACCGATTATTTCGTCAACACTACGCAGAACCTAACCTGGTATGCAAACAACAATTTAATGGTATTGCCAGCAGCTGCGATGTTCTTAATTGGTATTTTCATCTGGATTCAGCGCAGCTACAATACCAAATTGGTTGATGTAAGCTAGAGCATTCTAATTCCTTCTAAACAGACAAAAAATCTTCACCATGGGTGAATTCATCAATATCTTCATGAAGGCCGCGTTCATAGAAAATTTGGTCTTGGCCTATTTTCTTGGGATGTGTAGTTATCTGGCGGTGTCCAAGACTGTAAATACGGCTTTTGGCCTCGGTTTAGCGGTAATTTTCGTACTAGGTATTACCATGCCGATCAATTGGTTGATCAGCGAATTTCTGCTGAGCGAAAATGGACTGCTTGGAACAGACCTTACCTTTTTGCGATTCATCATCTTTATTGCAGTCATTGCTTCAATGGTTCAGCTGGTAGAGATGGTAGTCGAAAAATTTTCGCCTTCGCTATATGCGGCCCTGGGAATCTTTTTGCCCCTGATTACTGTGAACTGTGCTATCCTGGGAGGTTCCCTATTTATGGTTTCCAGGGAGTACAACTTCTCCGAATCCATTGCATTTGGGCTAGGAGGAGGCTTCGGATGGTTTTTGGCCATTATTGCCATTGCGGCCATTCGCGAAAAGATTCGCTACAGTAATGTTCCTCCTGCCCTTCGAGGACTGGGAATGGCATTCATTCTCACAGGTTTGATGGGCATTGCTTTCATGAGTCTTATGGGTATTGATCCTGCTGCTTTTGCAGGAGGCAATTAATAAGAAATACGTATTCGGGTATATTCCCGATCAGAAATAAAAGTTTAATTACTCGCCATGACAATTTTATATGCTGCCCTTGTCTTTACGGCGATTATTCTGGCCTTGTCATTTATGTTGATCGCAGCCAGAAGACGTCTTGTACCACAAGGAGAAGTAAAAATCGTAATAAACGGGGATGAGGATAACCCTCTTCTCGTATCACCAGGTTCATCCCTGCTTTCAGCCCTTTCCGATAGAAGTGTTTTCCTTCCTTCGGCTTGTGGTGGTGGTGGCACCTGTGCTATGTGCGAATGCCATGTTGATACAGGGGGAGGAGATGTATTGCCTACAGAGCTCAATCATTTGACCCGTCGGGAAGTATCTGAAGGTAAGCGGCTGGCCTGCCAGGTCAAAGTTCGTCAAGATATGCACATTCGTGTTCCTGAGGAGATTTTTGGAATCAAGAAGTGGGAATGCGAGGTGGTCTCCAACTATAACGTGGCAACCTTTATTAAAGAATTTGTTGTAAGGCTTCCAGAGGGGGAGAATCTGGAGTTCGAATCTGGTGGATACATTCAAATTGACGTCCCAAAGGTAGAGGTAGACTTCAAAAATTTCGACATTACACCCCACCCTGCTCACCATGGAGACAATGCGGAAAAATTCAAGCCGGCATGGGATAAATTCCAGATGTGGGATTTGAAGATGAAGAATGACGAAGAGCAATTTCGTGCTTATTCAATGGCTAACCATCCTGCAGAAGGGAATATTGTCATGCTTAATATTCGGATCGCCACGCCGCCATGGGATCGAAAAGCAAATGGTTGGATGCCCGTTAATCCGGGTGTGTGCTCTTCATATGTGTTCGATCAAAAGCCTGGTGATAAGGTAACTATTTCCGGTCCTTACGGTGAATTCTTCATTAAGCCAACGGATAAGGAAATGGTGTACATTGGTGGTGGTGCCGGAATGGCCCCATTGCGGTCTCATATTTTTCATCTATTCCAAACCTTGAAGACCGATAGGAAAGTGTCGTATTGGTACGGTGGTCGTTCCTTGGCAGAATTGTTCTATACTGATGATTTCAGAGATATCGAAAAGGACTTTTCTAACTTTGAATATCATATTGCGCTTTCCGAGCCATTACCAGATGATAATTGGACTGGGCCAACTGGATTTATCCACCAAGTAGTTTACGAAAACTACCTGAAGGATCATCCCGAGCCAGAGGAAATCGAGTATTATCTTTGTGGTCCTCCTCTAATGTTACAGGCTGTCCAGAAAATGCTGGATGAACTTGGAGTGCCAGAAGAGAATATCGCGTTTGACGATTTCGGAAGCTAAGACAAGCTTTTATCTAATAGCATTTAAGCCCTTATTCAATATTTTTTGAGTAGGGGCTTAATAATTTCCTCCAACCTGTTCAAGGAAAGCTGCTTGCAGCTTGATACCTGAATCGAAAGAACAGCTAAACATCCATATTATCAGTTCTTTAAATTGGATTCTATTCTGCTGATATACAAAGGTTAAATTGGCGAGCAAGATTAAAAAACCATATATTCCACTCAAATAATCCAGTTTACTAATGCGTACACCATTTACACCTTCAATACTGATCTTGTTCTTAATTCTGACAGGTCATCAGTTGTTTAGTCAAAATATTAAATCCCGTTCTGCAGGTGAATCCTCCTGGAATCGGGAACTTGCGGTTAAGACCACAGAAGCAAAATTCGGAGACGAATTGCTTCCTTCATACATGATTACGATCTACGATGCTGACGAAAAGGCAATATCTAAATACTGGAAAGACTACCTCAAAACCCGCGGTGGAAAAGTAAGCACCAAAGATGGTGTCCAAGGCGAGGGGGTGATGTTCACGGATATTCACGATAAACCAGTTGAGATTTTTACCACCTTTGAACCAGGCTCTGACAACGCACTGCATATGCATATCGCTTTTATTGCCGATAGCATGGCCATGAATCCGGATGATCATCCAGAAGCCCACGACAAAATTATGCCGGCTATGGAGAAGCTATCACTTGAAATGAATAAAGCCGTTGTTGGGCACCAAATAGAATCTCAGGAAGAGATACTTGAAGATTTACAAGATCAACTCGGAAAGCTGCAAAAGGAAAATGAATCCCTCCGAGGAGCTATTTCAAAGAATACCCAGCGGATTGAAAAAGCAAAGCAGAGTATCTCCGATGCAGAAGCGGACCTGGCAGGTGCCAATTCTCAGCTAGAGGTATACACAACCAAGGAGAATCCAACTGCCTCAGACCTTAAGACTGTTGATAAACTTCGGAAGAAGGTCTCTAAATTGAATTCAGGAATTGCCAAGGATAAGCAGAATATTACCAAGTACGAATCGGAGATTCAAAAGGCAGAAGCCACTATTCCTACTAATGAAGATGAGCAAGAGCGACTCAAGGTTAAAATAGAAGAACAAAAAGAAGTGGTGGATCAGTATCGTGCAAAAAAAGAAGCGATCAATTAATTTTCCAAAAGGAAATATTATATCGAGGGGATGTACTGCATCCCCTTTTTTTATTGCTCATCAATCCAAATCCGGATTTCCACCCTGCGTTTTTTCACCTCGCTCGTTTTTTCTCGGAATTCCCCTACGCCTTTCATTTTTATGAAACTGACTTCCAGTTGGTGATCTCGCATATAATCGCCCACCTGATTGGCGCGATCTTCACTCAGTTTTTTGTTGTAAGAAACGGAACCCTGAGTGTCGGTATACCCATAAATATCCAGGCGTAGAATTTTACCGGAAGGAAGGCCTTCCATGAATTGGTTAAGCCGATCTTTTTGTTCGGTTCCCAGTTGGCTGGAGTTGAAGTCGAAATAGACATTGTGCTGAAATTCCCTCCCCTGTGTTGGAGCAAAAGCAGTAGCTATGTCGTTGACCAGCTCTTCTGTATCGATGGTATCTTTAACTGCATCCAGATCTGCTCCCAATGGGCGGAGAGCTACGGGTATGGCAAAAGCTGTTTTATTTTCGTGTTCCGGGATTAGGAAAAAATTTTGAAAGACGGCGTATCCTCTTTTCCAGGCTCGTATATCCAGGGTCCCATCCGCAGGTACGCATAGGAAGAAATGGCCGTTCTCATCAGAGATCACTGTTCGATCTTCTCCGATTTGGATTTTGGTGGATATCGGCTTTAGACTGACGGCATCGTATACTTTTCCTTGGACAAAAGTAATGGGTTCGCTTAATAGCGGCCCTGGCAGATCAAATTGGTAAATGTCCATGTTTCCCTCTCCCCCGGGACGATCCGAAGAAATAAAAGCAGTTTTATTATCTGCAGAAAGGAAAAACCCCAATTCGTGATGTGGGCTATTCACGGGGGCTCCCAGATTAATAGGAAGGGTCCATTGCGCATCGGGAGAAAACCAGCTGACAAAAATATCGCTTTCTCCATAGCCAGGATGACCAGTTGAACTAAAAAAAAGCGTCTTGCCGTCGTTTGAAATAAATGGGGCTTCTTCGTCGCCTTCCGTATTGATTTGAGGGCCCATATTCTCAGGCTGTGACCAGGTCCCATCATCGGTCAAGGTTGACCACCAGAGGTCGGCGCCGCCGTAGCCGCCTTCTCGGTAACTGGAAAAATAGAGTATGGAGCCATCACAACTGACAGCCGCTTGGCTATCCCAGCTATCTGAATTCAGAATCTCTCCCAATGGTCCAAAATCTACAATTTCTCCTTGGTGCAGGTCTGCCCGCCATAGATCACAAGTACCTAGGATATTGCTTCTACCACATGCGGTAAAATACATGTGCTGGCCATTGCGTACAAAAGTACCCATCCCCTCGTTAGAACTGGTATTTATGCCGCCCAGGACTTGCCGACCAGCCGCCCAGTTGTCTGCTTTTCTTTGGGCTACATATAAGTCTTCATCTTGTGTGGGGTCTTTTCGGCGCGTGAAATACATCCATTCTTTATCGTTACTCAAAAAAGGGAAGTACTCGTCAGCAGGTGTATTAATGGGTTTGCCCAAGTGAGAAAGTGTTCCCCCTTGAGCCAGGAAGGTAGACTCTTTGGAAAATTTACAAGCTTCTATCCGGATTGGAAGTTCTTTCTGGTAAGCAGAATCTAAAGATGCTTCCTGTTCGCCCTGAATACCAAATAAATAAGCCGGTAAGCTGAGTAAGCTGTCGTAGGTTAGAAAGCGTTGAAGGGCCAAGTCAAAATGAGCTGAGGTATAATGAGCAATCCCGGACTGAAAGTACAGGGTCCTGGAGTACATGGAATCGGCTTCCAGCACAGCGTCCAATTGTCTAGCAGCTTCTTCAAATTCCTGAACCAATAACAAGCTTAACCCAAGGCTCCTACGTGCAGAACTGAATCCGGGGCTGGTTCGTACCGCCTGGCGGAAGAAACGAATTGCCTTTTCTGTTTCACCGGCGAGCAGAGCCTGTTCGCCATTTCGGTAATTACTCACTGCGGTAGGATCGGCTTGTCCAGCTACCAGAATGGGCAACATTGCAAGGAAAGCTACCAAGAGAATTGCGGATCGTTGCCCGAGAGGAGTAGCGGCCATGGGTAGAACTATTTCGATAATGAACCGGGATTCGGCTTTACAGCCAAAAATATTCATTTTCAGGCATTACCAGCCTGGTTCATAGGGTATCATTGCTTAATCAATCGATGGGATGCTTGCCATCCGTCGCCCCTGAATTGTAAAATGTAAGTACCGGATGGGAGGCCTTCAATGGATAGCGTACTTGTAGAAGCTTGGATGTGGTCCTCACGCACTTTTTTCCCCTCGAGGTCAAACCAAGTCAGAAACACAGGAGCCTGTAACAGCTGAATCTGGAGCCATTTGGAAGCAGGGCTTGGAAAAAGGATAACTTCCTGTTGTTCAAGAGGAGTGGGGTCAAGGTCTGTGATTAATTGTTGTACCGAATTATTTGCCGATAAAATCCACTTTTCAGGATCCCAAATGACTTCTTCTGCTTGAAAGGGAAGATCTACTGAGAAAGACTGTCCGGAAAAAGTGTGATTGAGTACAAGGATAGAATCTTGATTATCCCCGACCACCTGGATCGGAATCGGCATTTCAAAAAAAGAAACGGATGGATGAGAGGTTGCCTGGTTCACGATCAAATCCACCCCTGCTTCAGTTGGTTCCCATAAGACTTCGTAGGAGGGATATCCTTCTCCGTAGAACCAATCATTAAAAAATTCGGTCAGGTCTAATCCACTTTCCTGCTCAAAATGTAGGACCAAATCTGTTGTACGAGCGTAGCCGTAGGCCAGGCTCGGATCAGAAAGATAATTTTGGATAGCCTGAAAAAAGGCTTCATCTCCCATTTTCCACCGTAGCATATGCAAAAGCATTCCTCCTTTTCTGTAGGAGAGTCTGCCGTTAAAAATTCGTCGGTGGTTAGTAGTGTCATTTACCCAAACCGACCCCCCTTCTTGGGCCGTAATGGATGCAAATTCCTCGTTCAGCCAACTTTGCCATGTCCTGTTGCCGAGCCCGTTTTGGTACGTCAAGCCGACGCAATAGGAGGCAAAACCTTCATTTAGCCAAATGTCTTCCCAACTTCCACAGGTAATCTTATTGCCAAACCATTGGTGAGCCAGTTCATGAGCAAGTAAAAGGTGGGACCAGCCTCCCATTGAACTCATAGTCTGGTGTTCCATACCGCCAGGAAAACCAAATTGGGCATGGCCATATTTTTCTTTTTCAAACGGGTAATTTCCAAATAACCGATTAAATAGCAGCACCATATCCACAATGTCAGGCGTGCGGTTGAAGGCTTCTTCAAATCGTTCTGGATACACATAGTTCAACACTTCCAAATCATTCCCATTTTCCATCGGAACCCAGTCCGAATAGACACTATATTCGGTTACGGTTATGGAAATCAGATAATTGGTCACTGGATATCGATGTTTCCAATGATAGGTCTTTATACCCGCCTCCTCTGATTCTTTCACGAGCAGGCCAAGGGAAGCCACCCGATAAGGCGCAGGAGTTTTTACAATTATATCGACCGAATCAATCTTATCGTCCAGGCTCATTTTGCCTGGCCACCAATCGCGAGACCCGTAGGGTTCGGATAAGGTCCAGGTTATTGGAATGCCCGCATGTTGTCCAACTTCGAACGAACCAAAACCGGTTTTAGGAGGAGCGCCCTGGTAGGTAATGGATACCGAATCCACAGCTCCAGCCATTTTAACCTCTGGAAGCTCAATGAACAGCTGGTGGTCTTGCTTATTGTGCTCGAATGCAAGTGTATCATTTTTGTATAAAACACGTGTCACTGTGAGGTCGCCATGGAGATCAAAGCCAATTTGCTTCAGCTGATTTTCTTTTACCGTAAAATAGGTGGTGACCGTGCCCGAAATAAAGCGTTCGCCAGGATTTACAGTCCATTCTAATCTGTGGTAATGGATATCATAATCGTCTGCGAAGGAAGAGGCGGCAAATTGCATCTTGCTTAAGGCGGCTTTTTGCTCGGCCTCTTGGATTACATCAAATCCTTGTCCTAATCCCTTTGCCAAGAAAAAGAAAAAAAGTATCCCTAAATAAAGTCTCATTTGCCTAGTCCGTGAATAGTTCCAATTTTAAGAACGATGAAAGTCCGGAAACAGATCATCGGAAAAATAAATAAGGCATGGAAGCGTAAAGTATCTTACTTTTAATCCGAATTTGGTCCGGGTATGGATATACCTGGATAAAAGGGAATCTCGTGTAATTCGGGAGCTGTACCCGCAGCTGTGAGCATCCAGCCCGTTTTGGGCAGCGCTGCATATAACAATCCACTGGATTTTATTCTGGGAAGGATATGCAGCGGGAGCAAGCCAGAAGACCTGCCAGGTTCAATGTTTTCATCTTTGTTTTCGGGCCTTGCCGAATGGCAAGTACCGGTTCTGCCAAGGATCGGTATAAAGACAAGGTGAGCATAAGTCGATGTATCCTTGAGTGTGGAGGGGGGTACACCCATCCTAGCTTCAGATACACTGCTGTTTTCTCTGCCGAGAGGTAGAGGTGCTTGCCCTGCCTGGCCCCTATTGAATGGGGATCCATGAAAAATTGCTTTGGCACTTTTCTTATTGTTCTTTCGAATTTGGTTTTGCTGACTGGTCAGCAACTAGATACGACCCTTCTGCTACCGGATGTAGAAGTTCGCGCGGCAGTTCCAAACGCCGAAGTGCTGGGCCAATTTGTAGATCGACCGGATTCACTGGCCTTGATTGCCCCTTTATTACAGACGGTGGACCAGGTATTGAATGCAGCGGGACTATTATACATTAAAGATTATGGTCCTGGTCAATTGTCTTCGCCTGCTCAGGGCGGCGGTAGTGCAGCCCAGACGTCCATCGTATGGAATGGAATCCCAATTCAGAGCCCTTTGCTCGGGCAATTGGACCTCAGTGTGTTGCGTGCCTCAGACCAATTATTCCTGACTGGACCAGGGGGCGGTCCAGCTCTTGGGAGTGGAGATTTGGCAGGAACATTGCATTTGGCCTCCCCTTTGCCTGTTGGAAATAACTTAACTGTTCGATTGGCCGGAAACGGTGGCAGCTTTAGTCGGTACGGAGCGGGTGCCAATGTAAAAGTTGCCCGACCAACATGGGCTAATAACACCCGCTTCTTCTTTCAGGATCAAGCCAATAACTTTCCATTTACTGACCTCCGTGGAAGGGAGCAGCGTCAATCCCATGCACATTTCCAACAAGTCCATTTGCTTCAGGAAAATGCTTGGATGATCAATCGCAACAATAGGATTGAGGTCCGAGGGTGGTTTCAAAGTGCTGATCGGGAGATACCTCCGCTGTTGGGGCAACGTGAAAGTGAGGCTAAACAAAAAGATGATGCTTTCCGCTCCATGATTGCTTGGTTTGGAACTATTGGTAATTGGAACTTTAAAGCCAAAACCGCTTATCTGCGCGAGCAAATTGAGTATAAGGACATCCTGTCACTAATCGATTCAAAGAGTAATTCCTGGAATAGCTGGACAGAAGCTACGGCTTCCCATCCAATTGGACGTAGAAACACCTTGGAATTTGGAGCCCGGGTGAGCTTGTTAGGGGCGGCATCCACCAACTTTGAAGAAGACCCAAGTGAAACTCGGCCGGCAGTATTCGTTTCCTGGCGTTATCAATCCCTAATGGATCGCTTGCGCATACAGTTTCAGCTCCGTCAGGAATGGAGAAATGGACAGAGAGCTCCCCTTTCACCTTATACGGGCCTTGAATGGCAGATCACAAAAGGATTATTCTTCAAAGCTTCCGGTACTTATGCCTATCGGCTGCCCACTTTCAACGATTTATACTGGTCGCCGGGGGGTAATCCAGATCTCGAGGCTGAACAGGGCTGGGCAGTCAATGGAGGACTCAGATGGATACGTCGGTGGGATCAATTTGTCCTTACGGCCCGTGGGAATGGATTTAGTCGTTGGGTTGACGATTGGATTATCTGGCTGCCCGATAGAGGTCTGATATGGACCCCGGAAAATATTCGGAAGGTTTGGAGTCGGGGGGTAAACCTTGGCCTTTCCGGAGGATTGGTTTGGTCAGGGGACTGGCAATTGCTGGCTACAGGGAGCTATGAATGGGTCCGATCGACCAATCAAGAGACCCAGCAGCGGAGGCAAGGTTCCATTGGTCGGCAACTCATTTATGTTCCTATCCATCGGGGCAGACTTGGCGGAATGTTACGATGGAAAGGTGCATCCTTGGGCTATGCCCAATTGTGGATTGGAGAAGTGTTTGTGTTGGCCGACAATTCTTTGTCCTTGCCGGCTCTTAGCGTCGGAGAACTCACCTTGAGTTACAAGTGGAAAGCCGGAAATTTTGGCGGTAAAGCATTTATGCTGATCAATAATATCTGGAATGCCGAATATCAAGTGGTAGCTGGGCGGCCAATGCCGTTGCAATCCTTCCAGTTCGGCCTTCAATTTAATTTTCAAAAACATTTCAAATGAAAAATATTTACCTCGTTTTACTGGTACTTTTTTGCTTCAGCCTGACTGTTCGGGCTCAGGATACGTTGACCTTTGAAGATTTTGGTCTTGAATTGGATACCTTTATCGACCCGGTCAATATCGACAGCGGCCTGCTATCAAAAGGTTTTTTCTTGCCAACCACAACCTCGGTATTTGGTGAGTTTGAATTTTGGGGAAGCGGTTGGACTGTTTCCACCATGCGAGATACGGTAACTCCCGGATTTGAAAACCAATACAGTGCCAGACCTGGAAGTGGAGCAGACGGTTCTATGACCTTCGGATTAGTATTTTCACAGGGCCTCATTCAAGGGCCTACCGGTAGTCAGTTTAACCCCCAATCAGTGCGGGTGGCTACAAATACCTATGGCTATTTGAGTATGTTGGAGGGGGATTCATTCAATCCGGACGGGTTTGGTGGAGCAAGTGGAGATGTACCGGATTTCTATCGCGTTATTTTTCGCAAATATCTGGACGGTGTCTTGACTACGGATAGTGTCGAATTCTTTCTGGCCGATTATCGATTTGAAGATAATAGCCTGGATACGATCCTTGCCGATTGGCAATCTGTAGATCTTTCTAGCCTGGGGGCGGCAGATAGCCTCTTGATCGAGTTGGATTCCCGTGACAAGGGTACCACGACTCCTTTTTATGTATGCATAGATAATTTCGTTTTTGATGGAGTAGTCAGTGGAGTAAGAAGGGTAGAAGGAGAAGAGTTGGAATTATTTCCCAACCCGGCATTCGATCAGATCCAGGTTCAAGTTCCGTCCATAGGTTGGCTAACCCTTTGGGACCTGAACGGAAAAAGACTGGTAGAGCAACGGGTTAATCCTGGGCTAAACCCTTTGAATGTTGAAGATGTACAGTCTGGCATTTACCTGCTTCGCTGGACCAATGGGGAGCGTATTCAAACAGCGAAAGTTATTATTCGATGAGGGCCAAGTATTTGGTGCTTATCCTGATGGTAAACCCGTTCCTGTTACAGGGGCAATTTCCTCCGGGGGCGGGTTTACCTGGGTCTACCGCCTTGGCTGCCGATAGCTCCCTATTCATTGCCTGGGCCACAACCGGTGTACTTGACCGAGGTTTCCAGCAAATTTCTGATACTACCTTTGGGAAGGCCGAAGCAGGGTCTATCCAGAATGCTTACGGTACTCCTGATTTTCAGATAGTGAGTTTGGGAGATGGAGGAAGTATTACCCTTATTTTTGATCCTCCTATTCGAGATGGCGAAGGCTTTGATTTTGCTGTGTTCGAAAACGGATTTCAATCCGGTGAATTGTATTTTTTGGAATTGGGATTTGTTGAGGTAAGTTCGGATGGACTGGAATTTGTCCGGTTTCCAGCCCAATCCCTTACAGATACCACACAAGGGAATGATCCATTTGGGTTACTTGATCCTGCATTAATTGATCAATTGGCCGGAAAGTACGAGGCGGGATTTGGTACCCCCTTTGATCTGGCTTTACTAGATGATAGGGAGATCCTGGATAAGGAGTCTGTAACACACGTCCGTATTGTAGATGTAGTGGGAACATTAGATACAGCATTCGCTCAGCGAGATAGTAAGGGGAGAAGAATCCTGGACCCATGGCCTACTCCATTTCCGTCTTCCGGATTCGATCTGGATGCGGTGGGTGTAATTCATCAAGGAATCTCCACCACAATCAGGCAACCTTCCGGGACACAGGTTAAGTTGTACCCCAATCCAGTGCAAAGTGGTAATCTTGTATACCTGGAAGGGTGCGAAAGAAAATTTATCCGGGTATTTAATGCAACGGGTAGGGTTGTATGGGCAGGAACCTATGCCAATGGTTTAACTACTTTGGGATGGGGAACAGGGCTTTTTTTTATTGAAACTTCTCCTGGTATCCATGCCAGGGTATTTGTTCTTCCATAATCAATTGGAGTATGCGGAATTTAGGTCTGCTTTTGGGTTTGATTCTCCTTTGGGGATGCAACACTACCGAGATTGCTGAGGAACCTGAGTTGACCTATCGACCCGGCGAGGGGGTATTCCTACTTAATGAGGGGCAATTTCTTGCTGGAAACGCAACCGTTAACTATTTGCAGTTCGAAGATGGCCTATTGCAAAAAGAGGTCTTTCGGACTATAAATGGATTTCCTTTGGGGGATATACTTCAGTCTGCAACCGTATATCAAGATCGCATTTGGCTCATTGTTAATAATTCCGGATTTGTAATCGGGGTCAATCCGGAAAACTGGAAGGAAGAGGTCTTGATTGAAGGGCTTCGGTCACCCAGGTATTTTCTGGGAATCGACTCTCGTAAGGCCTATGTGACTGATTTATTTGCCAGAGGGATTCACATCCTCGATATTCAGGACGGGACTAAGACTGGCGAGATTTCATTTCCGGGTTGGTCTGAAGAGTTGGTATTGCTGGATGAGCGAGTTGTCGTGGCAGGCAGGGAAACATCCTTTTTATACCTGATCGATCCGATGGTAGACCAGATTGTGGATAGCATCCGGGTTGGATTTGGGCCAGGCCAGTTTGCCATTGACCAGGAAGGCCTGCTTTGGGTTTATTGTAGTGGAGACGAATTTCAAGACAAGCCGGCCGGCTTGTTCAAACTAGATGTAGGACAAGCCGAGGTAGTAGATTCCTTCTATTTCGAAGATTGGGATCTGGGGGGCTGGCCAAGGCTGGCCTTTAATGATGCCAGGGATACTTTGTATTATTTAAAAGATGGTCTGTACCAATGGCCTGTTGAGCTAAGTCAACCTCCATCAGAACCAACTATCCCATCAGGTATTCACAATTGGTACGCCCTCGGGCTTGATCCAAGAAATAGCCAGATTTACCTTGGTGATGCCGGTGATTTTCAAGAATCGGGGCCCGTACTGATTTATAAACCCGATGGCCAAATCCAGGATTCCTTGCTGTCAGGGGTGATACCCAACGGGTTTTTGTTTTATTAGAGGAAAATTCCTTTTCCTTCTGCCGATGCAGAGTTCTCAAAATCATTACGAATGATCTATTATAAGACCAACCAAAGCTGGTTTGGAGATGTGGGGCATCTATTTCGTTCCTGGACGATGACCCGAATTTCGAGAGGTACGTTGATCGTTGGATTTTATGCTTTGGGGGTAGTGTTGAGTATTAACTTGCTCAACCTGGCCCCTGAAATCGCCATGAATCTTTCGATCTTTTCTTTGTTGGGTGTAATCCTGAGTATTTTCCTGGTTTTCCGTACCAACAGTGCTTACGATCGCTGGTGGGAAGCCCGGAAGCAATGGGGAGCTTTGGTCAATAATACCCGCAACTTTGCCATCTATGTGGATACGATGTTTCCTGAAGAGGACAATGATGTTCGCCACTACTTTGCCAAGTATATCAGCAACTTTTGCCTTGCTCTGGTGGAGCACTTACGGGAAGGGACCAAATTAGAAAAGCTGGTTTATCTGTCCCAATCGGATGTGAAGGAGTATGAGACCAAAGGACACATTCCCAATCATATTTCCAAACAGTTATTTGCCAGGCTGGCTGAAGGGCATCGAAAGGGAGAAATCAACGAAGGCGATTATATCAATATCAAAGCCCAGCATCAGAGCTTGCTGGATATCTTAGGGGCTTGCGAACGCATTAAGAAAACGCCAATACCTTTTAGTTATGCGGTATACCTAAAGGTTTTCATCACTGCTTATACCGGACTGCTTCCTTTTGCCCTGGCCACACAGTTTGGCTACGGGACCATTCCTTTTACTATGTTTATCTTTTTTGCCCTTATGGGGATCGAGTTGATGGGCGAAGAGATTGAAGATCCCTTTGGGCTAGACTGCAATGATTTGCCGACTGGCGATATTGCCCATACTATTAAACAGAATGTATTCGAAATCCTGGAAGATCGTTCCAGCAAAGGCCTTGAAGGGAAAAAAGAGCTTTATCAAAAGGTTTTTTAGGTCGGAATGCTATTCCTTCCTTTAGCAAAAGATTAGTCCTCGCCAAGATACCTATACAAGGTCTGTTGCCATTTGGTTTCGGAAATTTTTTCCAGTAAAACCAGATCGATCTCTTCCCGGAGAGGACTATTTTCTTGCAAAGCAATCCCCATATTATTTTTGAGCAGCAACCGATTACTGATGGCTAATTTACCAAAGTAGTTGGGTTGGTTGTTGTAAAAACGGAGTACCGGGACGTTATTGACAACGCAATCGATCTCTCCATCCAATAGTGCATCAAGGATATCTTCCATATTCTCGAAGCCCAGATAGGCGACCCGCTGACGGTCCAGGAATTCGGCACCTGAAGAATTGCGAACTGCTCCGACGGTATTCCGTTTCAAGGCTTCCACGCTGTCAATATGAGACTCCAGCCGCTTGGTGGTGAAAATAGCACTTGCGTTAGCTGTAAAAAGGGAAAATAATACGATACCGACAAAAATCCAGAGAATGCCAATAGCCTTTCCCATTTTGGTACTGGGCACCTTGTCCCCATACCCTACGGTTGTCATGGTTACTGCGGCCCACCAAAATCCGTCTGCCAGATTGTGAATACCTTTCTCTGAGGTTTCGGGCCTGTTTTTTCGCTCGGCTATCCAGACCAGCAGGGCAGAGATAAATAAGAGTAGGAGAACGATCCCGATTAATTCCACCAGACTCAGGAAGATTGGTTTCCAGACGGCTTCCAATTTGTTTCTCCAGGTGCCGGCGGCAACCGCTATTCCGGTACCGGAAGGATTAACAGCTTGTGTAAAATCCACTCGATCTTCACGGTTGGGAGTGATGGAAATAGCGCCAAGGGCAAGGTCAAATTCTTTGTTTTCCAAACCACTCAACAATCCTTCCATGTCCGTTAGATGGTAGCGGTAGGAAAACTCCAGGTCCTTCGCAATATCTTCCCACAATTCAACCATGATACCCCCATAGGTCTTTCCATCTGTTGATCGGTAACCGAAGGGAGGCGAGTCGTACACGGCAATTTCCAGGACAGAATCTCTTGTTTGCCCGAAGAGGAATCCAGGAATTGTCAATAATACGAGAGAGAGCAGGATGGAAACGAGGACCCGTAACTTGGTGGAGTAAATCGAAGACAGAGCCAGAACCAAAAAGGAGAATTCAACTGGATTTCTTCTCGAGGGCATGAGCCTTTAAATCTTCGAGTGATACAAATTCAAGTGCTTTGATATGGGTCGCTTCCAAATCTACTTTTGGAGCAAGTCCGGCAACCAATGCTTCTCTCCACCGCAAGGCGCACAGGCACCAATGGTCACCGGGTTGTAAACCTGGAAAGCGGAATTCCGGTCTGGGTGTGATCAAATCATTGCCCTTGCTTTTACTGAATTCTAGAAATGCTTCCGTCATTTCGGCACATATTAAATGCCGACCGGTATCTTGGGGCCCTGTGTGGCAGCAGCCATCTCTATAAAAACCGGTAAGTGGTGTCGTACTACAGGTCTTCATAAGTCCGCCTAACACGTTTTTGGTTGTCCCGTTTTCCATAGTTGTTCAGATTGAGATGAGAGAAGAAGGTGCCAGCATATACTCCGAAATGCCAAGGCCCAGAAGTTAGGGGGTAAGCTGGAACTGGTCTACCTCTTCCAGGGTATCGGGGTTTAGTACCTGGACCTGCACCGTAGCTCCTTCCACCTGGACAAATACCAAGGCATTTTGCGTTGTGAAGTTTTTAGCCCTACTGGTCCAGGGAGTTTGTTCCTGTGCATAGTATGGTGCTCCTGCAGCGCCATTATTTATTTGCCATATAGTCCTGCTCAATTTGAGTTTTTCGCCTTTCCAGTCATCCGGGTACATATTCATACCCGGTCCTACTTCAGTTCGGGCATAATTGTGCTCATCTCCGGTCAGGATCGCCCGGACTTTTCCGCTCTTATTGATCAAAAGGTCAAGATATTCATCCCGGCGTTCCAGAATTCCTTTCTCCAAGGCTACCCCATTTACATAAGGGCGCACGGAGTTGTCTCCATTGTACCACATATCGTCGGCTACGTGTCCTCCGTTGGGAAAAGCAGGTGTATGTTGCGTCACAAAGATGTGATCAATGTTTTCATCCTGCTCCATTTGGTTTAAGGTGTTTTCCAGCCATTCCATTTGGCGGTCCATCAGGTAGGCATGGATATTACCTCCGCTTCCAGATACGGAATTGGTAGAAGGAGCATAGAAGTAATTGGAATTAAGGACGATCATGGCAGCATTGCCATGCGTATAATAGAAGACATTTTCTTTATAAGACGGAAAATCTACTACGCTGGGGTCAGGATCATAAGTGGCGCCATCTTCGCTATCCGGTCCATTCATCGGCTGGGTAAAATGATGATTGAAGATCGCTTCTGCAGATTCTGTTTCAAATGGAAAGCGATCGATAATGAAAGTGGTTTTCTTATCCGTGAAAATTCGCATGAGTGCTTCGTGATTTCCCATGCTTACGTAAACGGGTAAATGATGCGCCCAGGGCTGGATGGCTCGTTTCCAGTTTGCATATTGCAAGCTCAAAAAACCGGGACTGGTCACATAACCATCTATCAAGTCGCCGGAAAACTGTAGAAATGCTGCCTTTTGTTGAGTTGCTAAAGCAAGTATACGTTGCATGATGTAGGCATTAGCCCCTATGATATTGCGTTCTCCTCCACCTTGTCCGGACCGGGAGTCACTGGCATAGGCAAAGGTGAAAGGGGCTCTAGAGCCTGCCTCAGGAGCTGTGGTAAAGGTGTAGGACTGGGCATTATCACCATAGGTGACGGTATAAGTATATGTAGTGGCAGGTTCAAGGTCTGTTACTTTGATTTCTTGCAGGGTACTTTTGCGGTCGCCTCTGAATTTTTTTCTTCCCACCTCAACCGCACAATTGACCGGCGTATTTAATTCAAATCGAATGGTCGCTTCATTGGGAAGTACATTTACAACAAACGGCCCTTCCACAATGGTATGGTCTACTTCAAAAGGACCAGTACCCTTAAAACTTACCAGCCCGTCATGTAGCATGTTGCCTAGCTTATCTACCACTCGAAACCCTAATGTACCTTTCCCGGAAGTAGTCCAACCGATCATGTCAAAACGCCCCCCCATTCGGGTACGGATATTTATTCGAGCCTTACCATAGACCAAGGGTGCGGCCTCCCGAAAATAGACTGGCTTTGGATGTTTAGAATCGCCATAGGGGACAAATCCATAGTATATAGTCCCAAATAAGGTAGTATCCTTAAAATCAAATTGAAGTCCATTTGCAGTCCCAATAGCTGGATTCCTGAATTGATCCAGGGTATAAGGCTCCGGATCGGTCACCTCTGGAATCCTAGTGCCGTTTACCATAAAAAAGAGGCTATCATTCTCTTCCACAAGATTGGAATAGACAGAAGGAAGCGGAGTTTGCCCTGATAACCAGTTGCCGAAAACCAATTGAATACTGACCAGTAGGGACAGCATTCCTATTTTAGGTAGAATTGTATAGGTTGTTTTAGGAACGGGGTGGCAAAATTTCATGTTGACTTGGAATTAACGATTTTTAGTTGGGCTTTCAGGAAGTGATCCTGCTGCAGGAATAGTAGGATTTCGTTGTAAACAGGTCATTTTTCATTTAAATGTTCAACTTGAATTAACGATTAACGTTTTTTGATCGATACGATGCAAAACGAGAAGGGTTTATTCATTGAGGTCGACCGAAACACAAACGGCCCCATTTATTCCTGATTTAAAGCTAAAAAAAAGATATATCCCGGTCTATTTAATTTGAAGATCATAAGATAAGGAAATGAACCTAGGAGATCTGAGACAAGAGTATACGCTGAAAGGCTTGAGTGAACAGGATATCGCTTCAGACCCTTTCCTTCAATTCGAGCGCTGGTTCAAAGAAGCCATGGAAAGCGGAATTGAAGAACCGAATGCCATGGGGTTGGCTACGGTAGACGCATCAGGGCAACCCTTCCAGCGGACTGTTCTATTAAAATTCTTTGATCAGCAAGGGTTTGTATTTTATACCAATTACGGCAGCCGGAAGAGCCAGCATATCAGCCAGAACAGCAAGGTTAGTTTACTTTTCTTTTGGAAAGAATTGCATCGACAGGTACATATTGCAGGTACTGCAGAAAAGGTAAGTCGGGTGGAATCGCTAAAATATTTTTCGAGTCGGCCCAGAGGAAGTCAGATAGGTGCTTGGGTTTCAGCACAAAGCCAAGTGATTACGTCCCGTGGGTTATTAATGGCACAGTTCGAAAAAATCAAGCAACGATTTGCGGATGGGGAAATTCCGCTCCCTGATTTCTGGGGAGGTTTCCGTGTTAAGCCAACTAGCATTGAGTTTTGGCAAGGACGAGAAAATCGATTGCACGACCGTATGTTGTTTCGGCAGAATGAAGCGCAATGGACGCTTAGCCGGCTGTCACCCTAAGTGGATTCAAAATTTGCTCCAAAATTTTCGTGGTGATCAAGTAGGTAGGATACACTCCTTCCAAGCCCAGGCTTCCACTTGCCAAAGTGTTGCCTGAGATCAGGGGGTTGTCCGAAGCGTAGTAAGCGTATCGCAAGGCCACATCCTCTTTAATGCTCTTTCGGATTTTGCTTGCTGCCTGAATGGCTTTTTGATAATGGGCCCCTTCCATCTCCAGACCAATCGCGCTCCAGGAGGAACGATTGAAAAAGGAAAGGATATCTCTATTTTGAAGGCTGGTCCCGAGTACGGTTACCATAGGACCGGTGTAAACGGACAAGCCTTTTCCTTCGAAATCGGAGCAGGAAAATTGGTTTTCCAAGGGGTAATTGTCGGCAGTTCCCTCAAATATATGTGCCGTTGGTATCATGATATCCCCTTTTTCCCCTTCCAAAATGCCTGCTTTGCCCATAATGGAAATGGATTCTATTCGAATCGGGATAGGCTCCTCGGATGCAACTAACGGCTTTAGCAGTTCGTCCATCGTCTCAAAGGCTTGTTCACCAAATGCATAGTTCATGACGACCAAGACAGGTTGTTGTTCCTCCAGCATATCCATATCCAGTTGGATCTCGTGGGGAACATGATCCCAATTAGCCTTTGCCAGGTCAAAAATTTGAACCTGAATGTTGGTTCCCGAACGATCCTCTACTTCATACATACCATGCTTTAAGGCATAAGATCGAACCTGATTCGCTAGCTCATTCTGCGTATCTAGACTGATCTCTTCGGCCAATGCCATTAGATCAGCCTCCGGTCTGCTTTTCCGCAAAGCAGCTTTGGCAAAAAGACTGTTCATTACAGAATGGAGATTGGCACTGATAATGTGGAGCTCTCGGTTTAGAAGGCCCTTTTCTCTGAGTTTGTCCTTAATGGCATGAGCCCATTTTTCTCCATACTGATGATGCCCGATCCGCTCTCGTAGCGCAGACGAAAAGTTGATCTCCCGGTCTAGGTTATCCTGAATTTCTTCAGTACTCAATCTGCCGAGCCAATAGGTAATCCTAAAGATACTATTGACGTCGGGCTCTTTGTGGAATCGTTTGCAAGCGGCAACGGTTTCTTCGTAGGTCCGCCCCAGCAATGTGCTCAGATAGGTGTATGCTACTTCAAGGTTGAATTCTTCCCCTTCTTTTTGCTGTTGGACTATTTTTTCGAGCATGACCCAATCTCGCTTCTTGCGCATCTTATGATCCTCGCTATTCATGCGGATCTTTTCAGCTTCATTGTACATGAAGGTGAGGTGGGTCAGGATATCATAAATGTCGCTCCGGCCTCGAGTCATTTCAATAAACATTTGATCCTGATCAATCCGGTAGGCGTTTCGACGTCTTCGACTGGCAATAATCGGTTGAAAATCAGAGTGTTCAAATCCTTCCTTTGAAATTAGGCGTATAATTCGACACTCCTCAATGCCTTTTGGCAATCTTTGAAAAACGTAGAACAAACCATCTAATTCTACGCGTTCTGGATCATTGAGTGAGCCATAAATCTCAGGTTGTAAGGTGCGCAGGGCTTCAATCATGGACTCACCAGATACTCCAAGGGGTTTGTACAATCCCCGCATGAATAAATGACGCATGGTAATATACAGCCGTTCAATGGCGGCTCGTGATTCTTGTGCCCGGGTAAGGTGCATATGAGGAGATGATGGCATAGTATTTTGTTCAGTAACGTTTCGCGAGATGCAACATCAAGAATACAAATTCCCATTAAAAAAAGATGGCTGCTCCCAAAGGACCAGCCACTTACAATACAGTAGGAAAATGTAATCCCCGATTACGCCTTGATTATCTTTCTCGCTCGCACAAAACGGTACCGTCTTCGGCCAGCTCAACCAGTAATTCTTTTTCGGTATTCGAATCGTCTAATTCCAGGTAAACCAGGTAGATATGATCACCATTTGGACGTTCTGCCTTTAGCAACTCTTCCACTTCGTAATCGTCGTCCTCAAATTGATCCAAGGTTTCCTGTACGGCTTCTGGAGCGTCGTCCTCATCAATTTCAACCACTATTTGAAGCAGTTCCCCTTCTAGTGTGTAGAACAGGTACAAGTCATCGTCGCCATTCGAGGATACCTCAATTTTGAATACCTGATCCATGTCGCAGGTAAAAGAAAGGTAAGCTTCAAATTCGGCTCCTGGATAGTTGGATTCGAGGTCGTCCAGTATGCTTTCAGGCAAGCTATCCAGGGGAATTTCCATCTCGCCCCTTTCGTCGTCATCGTCATCTCCATCGTCATCGTCATCTCCATCGTCATCGTCATCTCCATCGTCATCTCCATCATCATCTCCATCGTCTTTTTCATTTCCTGTGCCACGCTCACAGAGGATATTGCCGGTTTCGTCGAAAATTAGTTCAATGGCCTCATCGTCGTCTTCCAGAAGAATAAGCCATTGTGTTGCTGCGTTTTGCTTTTCAACCTGGAAAACGGATTCGATTTCAAAATCGGCCTCGCTATTCGAAAGCAGTACATCCAAAGTATCTATAATTGCTTGTGGTAAGTCTTCGTCATCCACCTCTTCACTGATCTGAATGACTTTCCCTTCCCGATCAAAGAAGACGTAGAACACCTGACCTGAATTAGGATCGGACTCGATGCGAATAAGTAATCCTTGAGTACCATCGCATGCTTCATAGGGACATGCGGAAAGGTTATCTCCGTCGATGCCGAATTCTTGACGGAGGAACTCCTGTGCGAGTTCCGGAAGGTTCTTGATTCGGATACAATCGTCTTTTTTATCATCGTCATCTCCATCATCGTCGTCGTCATCATCGTCATCTCCATCATCGTCCTCATCGTCCTCCTTTTTCTTATGGTCGTTGCCTAAAACAATTTTACAGATCAAATTTCCATTGGCGTCGATTACAACCAACATGTAAGGTTGATCATCATCCGGGTCAACTTCTCCCCAGTATAGATCTTTACCCCTGACTTTAAAAAGATCATCATCTTCCACATCATAGCCTTCATTCTCCAGTCGCTCTACAGTAGCCTTTACTGCTTCGGGCAGGTCATCTTCATCAGCCTCTAGTGCGAGGTCGATCAGATCGCCTTCAGGTGAGATAAAAGCGATGGCATCCTCCTCGTCTCCATTTTCGTCCTCGGCATCACCCCATACGAAAAAGCCCACAGTGCTGTCACAATCAGTTCCGGAAAAGGCGGGGTCATCTACATCGTCCAGGTATTCCCGGATCGTTTCCTTGACTTCCTTTGGAAGTCGGTTGATTGGAATTCCATCTCGTTTGTCATCGTCCTCATTTTTGTCATCATCATCTTTATCGTCGTCCTCATCGTCATCTTTGTCGTCGTCTTTGCGTTTTGTTCTGTCTCTGCAAACCACATTACCTTCCGAATCGAACCAAAGCGTTAATAGGGTATCATCATCGCATAGGGTTACTTGATATTCGGGTTGGTCGGCGTTGGCAACCTCAACCCTGTAAACCGCTTTAATTCGATAATCGTCCTTATCTTCGAGTACGTCACGGAGTCCTTCTTGAACTGCTTCAGGCAATTCAGAATCATCTATTTCAATCAAAGCTCTAACAAACGCTCCTTCCAAATCAAAGAAGAGTAACGGAATAGGTTGGGAACCGGTGCTGTCTTTTCCTTTGATTAAAAAGCCCTCCGTACTATCGCAAAGGATAGTCTGGCAACCTCCAAATTCGCTGCCGGGGTAATTTTGGGCCATATAATCCAACAATGCCTGCGGGAAACTATCTACCGGGGTGCATGATCTAAGCTTATCGTCCTCCTCCTCGTTGTCGTCATCATCTCTGTCCCGGCAATATTTCCATTCATCCATTAGCCGGATAAACGGTTTCAAGAGATATTCACCATTGCCAAGTTCAACCAAGGATTTATGGGCATCGAAGTCTAGTAGAATAGCCATAAGCCCTGCCTCAGCATTCAAGTTGATGCAGGTTTTTATCTTAATGCCGGTGTTGCCCCCCGATGGAGTGCGGAGCCGGATGGTATCTCCATTGACGACCACACTATTGTTCTCTCCCAATACGATTCGCACATTGGTAATGTAATCATAGGGAAGGCTGTCTATTTGAGCGATTAGTGTGTCCACACCATCCTGAAGGTCGAGCAGGTTATAGATTCCCTGGTTGGTATTGAGTGGAATCCATTCACAAGAATCGTCGTCGTCCTCCTTTTTGCAGGCTTTGATCTGTACTTCGAGGATTTCAACATTAACTGCGTCCAATTCGGTAGGCGAATCTGTTAGCCATACTTGAAAAGCCCCATTGGCTCTATCGTTATTCTCAAACAGAATACCCGAATCCTCTCCATCGGATCCATCGTCTTCCAGTTCGGAAAGTAGGTCTTTCTGACAGGCGGCCAGGGAAAAGCCCAAAAGGACCACCAAGAATAGTCTCCATGCGTTTTTCATGTTAGGATTGATTATTAGGTAATGGATGGCGGGGGTTCCATTTTCCAGTTTATCTGCCTAGTAGAAATCGAATATTTTCTGTGCGTTTCTGTCCTACCACTCGTAAAAAATAATTTCCGGTAGGAAAGTCTTCTAGAGGAAGGTTAATTCTTTCAAATCCTGATATCGAATAGGTTGCCATTAGTTTACCTTTTAGGTTCATAACTTCTGCTCGAAGCCAATTTTCTGTAGCCGGGAGTTCCAGCGTTAGATGTTGATAGGCAGGATTGGGGTAAATCCGTATTTCCTCTGGTTGATCTTGGTTTGAAGGTATGTTGGTAATGGAGTCTTCAAATGGGATTCGAACACGTTCCGGACGATTCCGCAAAGAAGCTATTTCCAAACCATCGTTGGTGATCAAGACATTTTCAATGCCAATCTCCAATTCTGTGATACCCACTGCGATATCTTCGATGACAATAAATATTTCACCAACATCCCCTCCCCCGGACAAAGGAATGGGCTCCGCTCGCAGAAAACCTACCGTTGTCCTTCCCGGGTCCGTATTGCTCCCTTTGCGGGTAAAGGTGATTAAGTCTTCATCGTCTCCGGACCAAGCATCCGAGGCTTCCAGGACAAAACTTTCTTCATCGATTATAGCCGGATCATATACCAGGTCGAAGGTCAGGCCCAGAAAATTTTCAACTCGTTGACCTGGGGTCCCCAATCGAATATTTAAATCCAATCCCTCTTTTGGGCGGATCGTATTTTGCCTAGCCCGAATCACTAATGGAATCCCTCTCTCTGAATCTGTTTCTGAAAAGCGATTATTTCCAATTGGTGGTCGGGATTGGCCAAAGTTTTTTAAGACAACCTCCTCAAGGTCCTCCTCGTCGACCTCGCCATCGCCGTTGCAGTCGGCAAAAGCTAGGTCGATACTATCTATAAATGTTTCCTCCCAAGGAATGAATGGAGTAGCAGCCCACTCGATATTGGTGTTCAATCGCTCTGGACCATCTTCGGCACCGTTGGCCAGTGCCCAATAATGGGCGTCTTCTCCATTGACAATCCCGTTGTTGTTGATATCCCCCGGCCACAGGATATTTTGCGCTTGGAGGCTATGAATAGCCCCTAGCAATAAGAGTATACCAATACTCCGGCCAGCTACTGTATTGATCATGGGATTATTATTTCATTCCTAAAATTAAGGGATGGGCAATGGGTTCTCAAAAACAAATAATTCACGTTTCCAGTCGTTTATCCTAATATCGAGGTGCGATGAAATTATTTTATTTGTTAAAAATGTTGATAAACAAGGTTTTACAACTTATTTATTATTAAAAATTAAATTTGAGATCAATAATTTTCCAAAGAGTAGAGTATGGGGTCTGATCAAAAACTGTTGTCTTTATTAAAAACGCTGGACTCCACTGAGCTAAAGCGTTTTTCCCTGTATCTCGAATCACCTTATTGGGTTAGATATGAGGGATTGCTGCCTCTATTACAGGCATTTATACCGTTTCTTTTAGGAGAGCAGTCAACCCCTCCGGCAGAAGTGGAGCTGTACAAGCTTGTTTTTCCAGGACAACCATTTGACCGAAAACGCTTAAGTTATCCGCTTCATTATCTGGATCGGGAACTAGAACGTTTTTTGGGGTTGGAGTTTTATCAAAAACAGGGTTTTCAACAGCAGATTAATACATTGAAAGCCCTGTCGAACCGCAAACAAGAAAAGCATGTTCGGAGAAGCAGAACTCGTTTGGAAAAAGCCAGGTCGGAGTTTGCACAGCACCAAGAAACCTATTGGCAAGAGGAATTGGAGCTACAACTGTTGTCCGGACAGGAAGCTTTTCAAAATGGAGATATTGCAGGGTACCACAAATTCAACCAGCAGGCATCTGACTGTCTGGATGAACTGTACTTCTTGCGCCGGTTAAAATTCAGCTGCGAACGCCTTAACGATCAGCGAATTTTTTCCATTTCCTTTGATCATCCTTTTTCAGAGGAAGTGATTCGCTTTCTCAGTCGACGACCTGGTTTGCAGCCAATCACAGCCATGTATTTCCATATTTACCATACCCTGGTTGGAGAGAATGAAGATTTCCATTTTGATTCCTTGTTAAACTTGATCCAGGAGCATCAGCATAAGTTTGCCCAAACCGATATGCGGGAGGTTTATTTATTCGCGCTCAATTTTTGTATTCGAAAGTTTAGAGGCGGGCTTAAGGATTTTGCCGATAAGGCTTTATTCTTGTACCAGGAAGGGATAAGCTCAGGAATCCTCTTTGATGGTCTGTATTTATCTAGCCGGACCTTCACCAATGCGATAAAGCAGGCTTTGGTCTTGGGCAAATATGATTGGATTGAAAACTTCATTGACGAGTATGGGGAAAAGCTGGCTCCCAATAATAGAAGAGATACCCTTTGTTACAACCTGGCCGACTACTATTATCATATTCAACAATACGATCAGGTGTTGGACCAGCTTAAGTTGCTTCGCTTTTCGGATTTGCACTACCACTTGGGTTCCAGGGTCCTGTTACTGAAAACGTACTATCAGATGGATGCTATGGACTCCTTACTTTCCTTGTTGGCTTCTTTTTCAATTTACCTGAGGCGAAAGAAAGAGCTTTCTCAAGGGTTGAAACGGACTTATTTGAACTTCTGTAAATTACTTCACAAGGTGCTAATACTGAGTCCTTCGGATCCTAAAGAAAGGATCAGAAAAGAAATCCAGGAAACGACGCCACTGGCAGAACGTGCCTGGTTAAATGAATTAGTAAGCTGCTGAAAGGCTCAGGAAAGTGCTTGATAGGCCAACCATGCCGAGCCGTATGCTAATACAGTCATAAAAAGAAACTGAATAACTGGCCATTTCCAGCTATGGGTTTCTTTTTTTACTACAGCAAGAGTACTCATGCACTGCATGGCAAACACATAAAACAACAATAGGGAAAGTGCAGTAGCTGTAGAATATACCTTCTCTCCGGTTTCAGGATGACGTTCCTGGGCCATTCGATCCCGAATGCGAAAGGAATCCTGATCCGATCCCAAGCTATATATGGTGGCCATGGTTCCAACAAAAACTTCACGGGCTGCAAAGGAAGTGATTAATGCGATTCCGATTTTCCAATCGAAGCCTAAGGGGCGGATAGCAGGCTCAATAAAATGCCCAAGTTCTCCGGCAAAAGAAGCTTCAAGCCTTCTGGAAGCAATCAGATTTTGGGTAGCTGACTGGTCGAGTTGTTGCTCGTTGGCAATCTGTTGGGCTTCCACCTCAGCCTGTTGCATGGCATCTCCTGGCCCGAAATAGGCAAGTAACCACAATATTACGGAGACAACCAAAATCACCTGGCCTGCCTCCAGGATGAATGTTTTGACCTTGCTCCACACAATTAGGAGTACGTTAGATATGGAAGGGCGGCGATAATTTGGCAATTCTAACATCAGGAAACTACGCCCTTTGTTTTTCAGGATAAGCTTAAATGCAAGTGCTGAAAACAGCGCACCTGCAATCCCAAGCAAATATAATCCCATGAAGGCCAATCCCTGGAGGTTGAATATACCTCCTACGATTTTGGATGGAACGACAAATCCAATCAGTACCGTATAAACTGGAATGCGTGCAGAGCAGCTGATTAAAGGCGTAACCATAATGGTAATGATCCGCTCTTTCCAGCTACTAATAGTGCGAGTGCTCATTATGGCTGGAATGGCGCAGGCTCCACCGGATATCAAAGCTACCACACTACGCCCATTGAGGCCAAACACTTGCATGATTCGATCGAACAGATAGGCCACCCTAGCCATATATCCAACTTCTTCTAGGATAGAGATCAGGAAAAACAGAATTGCAATTTGGGGAATGAATACCATGATGCCTCCCAGCCCTGCCAGTACCCCATCCGTTAGCATGTCCGTGATAAAGCTTTCCGGTAATAGGTTTTTACCCTGTTTTCCTAACCAACCAAAAGCATTTTCAATCAATCCCATAGGGTATTCTGCCCAGGCGAAAATAGCTTGGAAGACTAACAACATAATGAGTCCAAAAAGGATAGGACCAATCAGTGGGTGAGTCAGGATCTGGTCAGCTCGTTGAGAGAAGCGGTTACCTGTTGCAGGGAATTGATTTTTTGGGGAATGGATAAAAGAAGAGAAGCGATCGAATCGCTCCAGAGTCTCATCGACTTGATAACGAAGCGATTCAAAGCCTGCCTCCTCCCCAATTACATGCAGTGATTTCCGTTCTTCTTCGGTCAGCTGTGGAAGCCAATCGTGATGATGAACAAGCAGTAAGGCCCGGTAGTCATTATCCAGGTGAAGTTTTTTCTTAACCTGCGTGGCAATTTTTTGCTCCTTCTGATCGAAGACGTGGTAGCTCGGGTACTTATTAGGTAAGGCAGGTTGCGTTAGCTGCTGATACAGGGTCTCTTTCAGCTGTTCAAGGCCAAATCCTGTTCGGGCTGAGATTTTGACCACCGGTACATCGAAATTTTTGGATAGCTGCTTTGCTTTTAAGTGGAGGCCTTCTTTTTCAGCTTCATCCGTCATGTTCAGCGCTAATACCAAGGGTAAGCCCAGGTCTGATAGCTGGGTAAAGAGAAGTAGATGGCGTTCCAGTTTAGTGCTATCAGCTACGTATAGGATCAGATCCGGAATAGCATTAGAACTTAATCCGATAAAGGTTTGGACGACAATGCGCTCGTCTTCAGCATTGGGGTATAGGCTGTAAGTGCCGGGAAAATCAACTAGCTCTGCGTTCAGTTGGTTGCCCAACCTGATAGACGCAGATTTTTTATCGACCGTAACTCCTGGGAAATTGCCAACCTTTTGTTTCAGCCCGGTTAATTGGTTGAATAGGGAGGACTTCCCGCTGTTGGGGTTGCCAAGCAGCCCGATTCTCGGGGTCTTCGCTATAGGAGAAGCATCCAAATTCATTTTTGGACAATAATAGCTGCCGCTTCTTGTTTGCGCAAGGCAAAGAAGCTGTTTTCTACTTGAACATAATACGATCCGGAGAGGGGCAATTTGCGAATCAACCGAATGGAAGCCCCTGGGAGAATACCCATTGAAAGGAATTTTCCAGACAATATGGAGCTATTAAACCCGAAAATACGGGCTGTTTCACCAGGAAGTATCTGAATCAGTGCTTCTTTGGGTAGCGCATGGTGTATAGGTAGTGCTTCTCTAGTCAACGGTACTTTCATTCCATCAAGATAGGTTCAAACCTGGCCCAATCGGAGATGACTTTTATCACTCCTCAATTGAAAGGGAAGGGTTCCTCTTCTTCCTGCTCAACTGCTTGCATCACTTTTCTGGAGTAAGCAGCTAGTATTTCGGCTTCTTTTTGATTGCGGCACCGTCTCAGGTGCAGGCGCCTAAAAGAAAAATTGCCAGGTTCTGGTTTTACGATAAGATCGACGCTCCATTCTCCATTGGGAAGGGGATGGCAAACGGCTTGCGCCAGCCAAATATCAACACAAGCTGGTCGGTCGGAATCTAAATCCTCCAGACAACCATGGCGATCACAAATGCCGGAAGCTTCTACAAAGTCCGATAGTAATTTATGGTATGTTATTCCTTTTTGCATGTAGTCTACAAATATAAGGAGTCTGAAGTTATTTAGACTGAATAAAAATAGATTTCTTTAAAAGAACGACAGGAAAAGGAAAAGAGTTGTGTAAATAAAAAAAGGTGCCACCAAGGGCACCCAATTAAAATAGTCGATTTATAGGCTTTATATGCCTTACTTTAAATGCGCTCGGAGCATCCAAGCCATTTTTTCGTGTCCTTGCATCATTCCGATCAGAAAATCCTGAGTACCGGCATCCTGGTATTTTTCAAAAACCTCTTCTTGGTCATTGCGCAGGATCTGGATCATGGTTTCATGATCATTGAGCAAGTTAGTCAGCATAGTTCTGTCGTCACCATTGACGTGGTCAGATTCCATCAATCTTGCCATTTTTTTGAAATCGTCTATCGATCCGGGGGCAAAAAATCCAAGGCTTCTGATCCGTTCTGCGGTGTCGTCGATATACTCCTCCAGGTCATCATATTGCTCCTCAAATAGTTCGTGGAGGGGTTGAAAATGCATACCGGTTACATTCCAGTGGTAATTGCGGGTCTTGATATAAAGTATATGTTGATCAGCCAACAATTGACTAAGAATACCGGCTATTTCCGTACGATTATCGGTTGTGATGCCGATATCTGTTTGGGAAGAGTGGGTGAGGGTGTCATTTTTTTCTTGGGCCATGAATAATGGTATTTGAGAATGAATTAATGTTTTTTAACGTACAAATAGGATACAAAGTTTTTAGCAGATTTTCGGCTGTTTACCAGCTAATGAATTACGTCCATAAAATAGGAAAGCCCGTCCATATTTGAGACGGGCTTCTGTATTATAATGTTTTAAACCTCTACCTTAACGGAGATTTACTAATGTGATTTTGGGCCGCTAAAACCCTCGGGCGATAGCGGCCCTTTCTTATTAAGTGTTACGCTGTTGCGCGCTCGCGAACGTCGCTGGTTGCAACATTGGTTTTGCTAACCGCAAGGCTGTAGATTACCAATCCGAAACCAATTTTGTTAATGGCATCACCAATATTGTAGATAATGTCCATGGCTTCGATCTGAAGTACCCCACGAAGAAGGCCATCCGTTTCGATTGCCATATAACCAATTGGATAGATCGCCCAACCTACGAATACAAACCATGCCAATGTGCTAAATGCGCGCTGGAGCTTTGGATCGTTGGAGTTGTTGGATAGTCTTTTGGCAGAACCAAACCATACCTCATAAAGAATTCCAACATAACCTACAGTAGAGATCGCACCCCAAAGTGCAGAGCTTTCACGGAATACGGTTTCACCCAAGTATCCGGCAACAAGCATCAGCAAGGAATAACCGATCATCTTCCACAACAGCCCTTGCTTAGCACCGAATGCCTTCAGAATCAAATAGAATTCGACACACATTAAAGGAACTGTCAGGATCCAGTCGATGTAACGGAAAGAAGTTGGAGAAGTACCGTTAGTGGCCCAATAGTCACGCATGTAGTAGTAGTGTACTGCTGCAATAAAGGTGATCAAGCCGGCAATAAGCATGGAATCTTTCCACTTACCATCCAACCGTCCGTACTGGAAGAAAAAGAAAACAGTAGCGGCTGCCATAGCCATAGAACCAATGAAAAAGGTAAACCCAACATAGTCCCCTTCCTGAAGGGTCGCCATGAACAAGGGTTCGAGATTTACTAATGTGTTCATTGTGAATGATTTTGTTAAATTGTGTTAAAGGCAAAGGCTTAACATGAAGTTTGAAAAAAAGTTTATGCTAAGTGTTGTTATCGTTTCCTGATTGACTCGATTCTAGCTCAATAAATTCAAGCGTTTTTATTTAGGTAGTGCTTCTCTGACCTGACCTTTCCTACCCTTGGATATTCCTATTCTCGATGTTTTTCCCAGTGATATTCCCCTCCTCACCCAGTCCAGATGGGGTGCAAGGTAAATTTTGACAATAGCTCTTAGAAATGGTTTGATGGGTAATGTGCTGAAAATCAGCGCCTCTTGGCCAATGTGTGATTTCTCGTCCAGAAAGGTGAAAATCGTTTCCACAGGGTTGTTCAAAAACAACTTGCTGAAAATAGGTCTCGCTTCTTTGCCTTCCCGGGATAGGATGTGCAACAAAAGACGATCATAAAAATGAAACCTCCCTTTCTTACTTGATTCCAGCTTGGGGTGGTTTTTATCTTCTAGCTGCTTAACCAGCTTTTGTGTCTGTTCCTGGATCGTTAGAAAAGCATAACCCGTTGTTGGCTTAACTGCTCCTCCTCTGGTACCAATTTGAATCACTTGTCTGGAAGGTGAAGCGGGTATTTCTGCATCGGTCATTGGAATAATGCCAGACTCTTCTTCCAGTATGGCATAGGAGTTTACATTCAAATAGTTGTGAATATAATCCTGAATGACTTTGGCGTAGTGTGCTTCAGCGCAGAGATTGGGGGAAAATAAAGTGTATTCAACCAAGGCTTTATTTGGAGCATACGGAAGCACATACAAGAAGCCAGCATACCCCTCTTGTTCGACCCGAAAGTCCATTAACGTCACCTGTTCGGTATCGAAAGCTTCAGCAAATGTTTCAATGACCCACCCCTTAAAATGTTGCAACAAAAAAGAGTGCCCGTCTTGAAACAAGGATCTATCATTGGCCAAGTATCTGGAATCGAATATATAAGTGGCGAAGAAGCGTTCACCATCCACTTGGAGACTTGCAACATTATCGCTAACACTTAGGTGTTGTATTTCCCCGATTTTGATTTCAAATTGAGATGAGGCATTGATCTTATTGTAGATCAGGTTGTAGTAATCAATTGAGGAAATTTGTCGGTAGGTATGTCTTTTTAATTCAGCTATTTCACTACCCTTATTTGAATGGAACGCAACTTTACTCCATTCAAATGATGTGATCTCATCCCACTCGGAAGCTCCCTCGTGCCAGAAGCACCAAGTTCGATCATTGGACCTTTTTCGTTCCCGATCAACGAGGAGAACCTTTTTTGTGCTAAGGGATGGTGAGTTTAGAATCCTCCATGCCATGCTAAGGCCTGCACATCCTGCACCTGCAATAATGTAGTCGTAAGTACTCAATCTATTTTAGCCTCTTTGGCTGATTTACCAATGCTTGGGAAAAAGACAATAGATTAAGCTATTTGTTCAGCATTTCTGCCAATAATTTTCCAAATCTTTCTTGGAACACGGAACCTTGGACCAAATTGATTTTGAAGAACTTGGCACTTTGCCATAAATTCTTCCTTTCCCTGATTAATAATGTATTGGATCACTCCACCTTTGTCTGCTGGGAACCCCCAGCCATAAATGCTGCCCAGGTTCGCTTCCGGAGCAAGTCGAATAACACCTTCCTGCAGGCACCAAACCGCTTCCAACGCCTGAGCAATAAGCATTCGATCAGTCAATTCCGCTGTGGAATAGTGTCCATTCTTAACTTTGTAAATCGAGCTTAATTCTGCCCAAAGCCTTTGGGGGGCTCCCAATTCATCGTATTCGTAAAATCCTGCTCTTTTACTTATTCCTTTTCGTTCGTATTCCTCTAACAAGCAGGTTAAAACACTGACTGCCGGGTGTTGAATGTAATTTTTACCATAGTGTGCTGCTGCTTGATTTTCATATTTTAGGGCAAGATCCAGGCCCAAACGATCAGCCATTCGAAGAGGCCCTTCTGGTAGTCCCGATAAGCGGCCGGCGTATTCAATCAATGGAGCAGGAACACCTTCTTGCAACATGGTAATTCCTTCCAGCAAATAGGTGTTTTGGACCCGAGCTGCAAAAAAGCCCCAATCATCCTTAACTATTATGGGAACTTTACCGATCTGCATTACAAAATCAAAAGAGCGTGCAACTGTTTCTTCAGAGGTATGCTGACCGCGAACGATTTCGACCAGCGGCACTTGATCGGCAGGATGAAAAAAGTGCAGCCCAATATATTGTTGTGGGTGTTGAGTACCTTCTGCCAGTTCTGTAATAGGAATGGAAATGGTATTGGTTGCAAACAGGGAGAATTCATCCAAAAATTCCTCGGCCTCTCGCGTAACTTTTCGTTTCACACCAGGGTGTTCAAATACAGCTTCAATGATCACGTCACACTGAGCGAAATCGGAAGATTGTTCGGTTGTTGTAATTTGACTCAGCATAGCCGATTCCTGCTGCTCGTCCAGAACCCCTTTTTCCTTGTCTTCGTTTAGCTTGTTTCTCACGAAGTCCCGACCGCGTTCGGCAACCAAGGCCGAAATATCTTTTAACACAACCTGCATCTGATGCCGAAGGCAAGCCAAAGCAATTCCCGACCCCATCCGGCCGGCTCCGATAATTCCAACCCTTTTAGGCCGAAAGCGTCCATATCCTTTTGGGCGGTTTGGCCCTTCAAAAAGAATATGTCGATCAAAGTAAAGGGCCTGGATTAGATTTCGGGTCTGAGGTCGGCTGAGGTTGAACGCATAATATCTGCTCTCCAGCCGACTGGCAGTATCAAAATCCACCTTTGCTCCCTTTTCTAGTACTAATAGAATTGTTTCTAGTGCTTTTTGCTGTGGATGATTGTCTTTTCGTAGTTGGGCCAGCTGGAGTTGCAAAAAAGAAGCTAAGTCTGGTGTCCTGGAATCCCCGAAGGGAATGCCTGCATCCGGCTGATCCCAGGGGCGTCTTCCATCCGGTTTGGAAAACAACCATTGTTTGGCCTTTTCCATCATTTCCTTCTGGTCCCTGGCGAGTTCATCGATCAATCCAATTTGGAGAGCTTCTCCGGGAGGGTAGGGTCTTCCGCTGCTGAGAATCGAATAGGTGGCTGCAATTCCTTTCAACCACAGTAATCGAATAATCCCTCCAGCCCCCGGGGTAAGCCCAAAATTTATTTCAGGGAAACCCAGCCGAATTTCGGGTTTGTTTAAAGCAACTCGGTGGTGGCAGGCCAGCGCCATCTCAAACCCTGGACCTAAAGCCGATCCATTGATCGCTGCCACCACAGGTACTCCCGGGCGCTCAAGTTCACGGAGAAACAGTTTCATGCGCTCCGCAGTACTGTATATTTCTTCGGGATTATCAACTTGTAAAAGCGAATCGAGACCGCCTCCCGATAGGAAAGTTCTTTTGGCAGAAGTAAAGATCACCCCCCTTAATCTTCCTTTTTCTTTTTCTAATTGAAGACGCTGCAGAACCGGAAGGAAACTGGTCCACATTTGATGGTTGATGACGTTGGACCTTGTTCCTTCCATATCGAAAGTCAGGGTCACAATATTATTGGTGTCTTTTTGATATCGGATCATGTCATTGTAGCCATTCGATTATACATGCTCCGCCCAAACCCGTATATCCAGCCAGGGCAGCCAAGCCTATTTTTCGTTTGTTGATTTCCATGGTGGACAGTAATCGACTGATCATTAAGGAGGCCGCTGATCCACCGGCCAAGCCAAGGATGAGTTCTCCTCCTCCTTCATTAAATCGATCTGGAGGAATTTTCAATTCTTGTTGGAAATAGAGGCTAACGGCAGCAAAATTTTCCAAACAAGCCCAGGTTTCAATAGCTGATGCAGTTAATCCGGCTTTTCTCAAGGCCTGGTGAGTGGCCATAAGGGCGCCTTGGAATGGATCCTCGATAGATCCGCCGGTAATTTCCAGTGCAAGTATTCTGGCAACGGGAGAAGCCATTGAACCGGCATTATCTGCCTGATTGCCCAACAGTAGAATAGAAGCACCGTCAGCAGGGGGTGCAGTGGAAAAAAGTGTGTGCTCGTGATGAATTTGCTCTAATTCAGGAAAAAAATCTTGTGCTAGGCTATCCAAGCCTTTTTTTCCGTCAAGTCCAAAAATCGGCTTTGCATGTTGTCTTTTTTCGGGATCGATTCGGTCTTCGGGAATTTCATTTGCCACAGCAATCTCCAGGCCATTTGCATCGCATACTGGAATAATTCGGTGAGTGTTTATTCGTGTGCCCTTTTTTGATTCTGCTTTTGCCTGGGATGCGGCTGTAAATTGATCTAATGCTGTTCTTTCGAGTCCGTAACGAGTGGCTAGGAGGTCCGCAGCAAGACCGGGTGGAAGAACCAGACCGGAGGATAATTGCCCCAGGTCCGTTTGCCAGGGGTCGGATGGGAGCAAAGCCCGAAGCCTGGAAAAGCTATCGACCCCACCTACCAACTGCCAGTGGGCCTTACCTGTTATTGAGAGCATAGAATGGGCTGCAGCAATAGCTCCCCAGCCGCAAGTTTCCGTGCCATAGTGGCAGTGGCCAGTTGACTCCGGATTATATCCGGCAGACAATAATGCAATGCGCGCCAAATCACCTCCTTGTCCGTAAATTGGATGTGTGGTCGCCAAATGGAGTCCCTGAATAGATTTCAACTCAACCTGATTTCTATTCTTTAGGTGTTGAAGCAACTGCACAACTAAATCCAAAGGGGGAACTTCGTATAATGTGCCTTCTGCCAAGCCGGGGGAAAGCGGAGTGTGCAGGGCATCATAAACAAATACTTCAGCCATAGTGGAGATCCTGTGTATGGATAGGGCGATGTACGCCTTAAATTACCATTTATGATTGGGATGATGATACCTATATCTGCTTTGTCTGATAAATCGCCTTATAGGTAGAACGAAAATGAATTTAAATGAATGAGCCTGTATCTTTAAACTAAAAGCATAGAACGCATGGCCCGTAGAAGAAGAAAAATGACCCCATTTGCTCGGTTCCTGATTGTGATGTTGATTTTGGTTCCTGCGGCCTTTATCGGGGCCTCCCTGTTTAATGGAGAAGACCCAATGGATAATTTTAGGAGGCTTTTGGGACAAGAAAATACATCTGCTGAATCGATCGAACAAGTAGAGATAAATAAGAAACCAGTAGAAAATACAATTGCGGAGGAGACCACTTCTGTAGAGGAACTACCATCCACTATCCGTGAGGGACAATTGTCTAACTCCGAAGTAGAAACGCTTCAAAACCGAATCCGCAACCTGGAGCAGATACAGGAAGCCATGAAGGAACAATTGGAGATACTGGAGGAAAGAGTCATGGATTTAGAACAGGGCAAATCTGCCTCTCCATCTGTTAACTAGGGTGCATCCAACCTACATAACTCAGTAGGCAGGGGAGTGATTTATCTATCTAAATCAACCGCTGAACGAAAAGGTTGTATTATTTTGCTGCTTGCGAAACGAAAAACGCTTGCATGCAACTTTCTTTATTTACCAACCTGGTTTGGATTTGGATTGGGGTAGCCTTAGTGCTGGTACCGGTCCAACTGTTTATTACGGCTCCTTACGGCCGGCACAATGCTGGTAAAAAATGGGGGCCTCAAATTGATAATCGGCTGGGTTGGATTCTGATGGAAATAGTATCCCCCCTTTGTTTCTCCTATTTTTTTCTTACTGGTCCCGTTCAGAAGTCTATTCCGATGTGGATCATCTTCAGTCTATGGGTAGCGCACTACTTAAATAGGAGTCTTATTTTTCCGTTTCGGATTCGGACCAATGGTAAAAAAATGCCTTTAGCTATTGTAGGTTCTGCTGCTTTTTTCAATTTGGTAAATGGTTTTGTGAATGGGTATGGGCTAGGACACTTTGGCTTTTGGCTAGACGCTGCTTCTGTTCCTTATCCGGAATGGTGGCTAGCTGATCCACGATTTTTAGGTGGGTTTCTGTTGTTCGCTGTGGGAGCCGGAATTAATGCATTTGCTGATGAAAGGCTGATGCGGTTAAGAAAACCCGGTGAGACTGGATATAAAGTTCCTAATGGATGGCTTTTCCGATTTATTTCTTGCCCCAATCACTTCGGAGAAATTTTGGAGTGGACAGGCTTTGCTATTTTATGTTGGAGTTTGCCTGCCCTTTCGTTTGCTATTTGGACAGCCGCTAACTTAATTCCCAGGGCAATTTCACACCATAAGTGGTATCGGGATCAATTTGGAAGTACCTATCCTGCGCAAAGAAAAGCAGTCATTCCCTTTGTGCTATAAAAAAACCTCTTGCTTAAGAAAGCAGGAGGTTTTTAGCTTTAAAACGAAGCAAGTTAGTGGCTAAACTTAGACTGCAAAGCTTTCTCCACATCCACAGGTACGAGCTGCATTAGGGTTGTTGAAATAAAATCCTTTTCCATTCAATCCCCCAGAAAACTCAAGCGTGGTGTTGCACAGGTATAGAAAACTCTTCAGATCCGTGACTACCTTTACTCCATTATCTTGGAACACTTGGTCATTCGGTTGGTCCTCATTATCAAAATCCATCTGATAGGTAAGTCCCGAGCAGCCGCCGCTTGTAACGCTCACGCGGATAAAGAAGTCTTTGGATAGCCCTTCACTATTTTTGATTTCAGCTATCTTGTTTTTTGCGCTATCTGCTACAAATAACATAAACAAACATTTTTGGGAAATTTCTATCATTGAAAAGTCCCTACTCAATCATAAGGGTAAGCTACTACCCCTGCCCCTCAATTTCTACCTCAGTTTTTGCAACTTTACTCTTGCTCTGATAGTCGCTGATTGCACTTTTGATGGCGTCTTCAGCCAAGACAGAACAGTGAATTTTAACCGGAGGCAACGCCAACTCTTCAACAATATCCATATTGTCAATGGTCATAGCTTCATCAATGGTCTTGCCTTTAAGCCATTCCGTAGCCAAGGAAGATGAAGCAATCGCAGAACCACAACCAAAGGTCTTAAATTTGGCGTCCTTGATGGTGTTATTTTTTTGATCTACTTCAATCTGGAGCCGCATCACGTCACCGCATTCAGGTGCGCCTACCAGACCAGTTCCAACATTTTCCTTGCTTTTGTCAAGAGTACCAACGTTTCTTGGATTCTTGAAGTGATCGAGTAATTTTTCAGAGTATGCCATTATGATGCAATTTTTTGAACCTAATTAAATATAAAAAATTTTGAGCTAGTGTTCAGTCCATTCTACGGAGTCGAGATCCACGCCTTCCTTGTACATTTCCCAAATTGGGCTTAAGTCCCGCATATGAGAAACACCATTGGTCAACTTATTGATCGTGATGTCGATATCTTCCTCTGTGGTAAACCTACCCAAGCTGAAACGAATGGAAGAATGTGCCAAATCATCACCTAATCCAAGAGCAATCAATACATAAGATGGCTCCAGAGAAGCTGAGGTACAGGCAGACCCAGAAGAAACTGCAATATCCTGGTTAAAGGTCATCATAAGACCTTCACCTTCCACATGCTTGAAAGATAAATTGGTGACATGCGGCATCCGGCTTTCTTTGGTACCATTAATATATACCTCTTCCAGGTTTTCTAATAAGGCGTTTTCAAGTTTATCCCGGAGTTCGCTCAACCGTTCAGCATCGGCATCCATTTCCTGCATGGCAATTTCAGCAGCTTTTCCCATACCAACAATACCAGGCACATTAAGAGTTCCTGACCGCATACCGCGTTCATGGCCACCTCCATCCATTTGGGCTGTCACTTTCACCCGTGGATTTTTCCGATTTACAAACAGTGCGCCTACCCCTTTAGGACCATACATCTTATGCCCTGTGAACGCCATGAGGTGAACACCAACTTCCTTTGGGTGAGTCTTAATTTTTCCAACAGCTTGTGTAGCATCACTCATGAATAGGATCCCATGCTTGGCACAAAGGTCACCGATTTCTTTCATGGGCTGAATAACACCTGTTTCATTGTTGGCCCACATAATGGAAATCAGGATGGTCTCCGGTTTAATAGCGGCTTCCAATGCTTGTAAATTGACAAGCCCATCCTCCTGAACATCCAGATAGGTAACTTCGCCACCCATCTTTTCAATTTTATTACAGGCGTCTAATACGGCCTTGTGTTCAGTTTTGAGTGTAATAATGTGATTACCCTTGCGGCGATACATTTCGAAAACACCTTTCAGCGCCAGATTGTCGGATTCAGTGGCACCTGAGGTAAAAATGATTTCTCTTGGATCAGCGTCCAATAATTTAGCAATTTGCTCCCGCGAGTAGTCTACGGCTTCCTCAGCTTCCCATCCAAACGGGTGATTCCGGCTGGCAGCATTGCCGGGATGCTCATAAAAGTATGGCAACATGGCATCTACAACTCTCGGGTCAGTAGGGGTAGTTGCATTGTTGTCCAGGTATATTTTCCGGGTTGACATCAGTAATTCTTATTTGGATTTATTCTAGGTTGACTTAAATCACAAATATAACGTCTGCGATTAATTATTGTTTGGAAAGATTATCAATATTATATCATGAAAGAATCCGCTACTTTTAGTAGGTTTTCAGGATAAAATCTACGCTATGTCAGCCCGTTCTAAACTCACCTTCGATACGTTTCAACCAATTTCCTTGGAGCAGTGGAAAGCTAAGGTAGAAGGGGATCTAAAGAGTAGGCCCTATGCCGATTTACAATGGGAGTTAAATGAAGAACTCTCGATCGAGCCTTTTTATAATTCGGAGTCTATTGACCCGCTCCCGCCCATTTGGAGAACTCCGGGATGGAAGGTTGGTGAGCGGATTACCGTGAGAGATGGAAAAGTCGGTAAGGAAAGGTGGAAAGAAGCTATACACAATAGAGTGGAGGCGCCTATACTAAGCTTCCGGAACCGTCTGCAGCAAGCCGAATGGTTAAATTTTTGGGATGGGTATAAGCCTGAGTCCCTATGGACCAATTTGGAAGAAACCTACCCAGGTAAGGATCCACTGGTATTGTTGGAGCGTTGGATAAAATGGCTGGTGGATCAAGGTTATGATTTATCCGGGATAGTTGGTTCAGTTGATTTTGATCCGATCTTAGATTGGGCTGAGCCTCCTTTTTCCAAGCTGGCGGATACAATTCGGCTTTGTGAAGAAACTCTGCCCAAGTTTCGCTGCGTCCAGATTAACGCTCGTCCATTTCACGGAGAAACGTACGCTGTAGATCGTGAACTGGCATTGACCCTGGCCAAAGCCAATGAGTATTTAGCTCAGTTACAACACTTCAGGATTACTCCTGACCGTATAGCTTCCCGGCTTCAATTTTCCTTTTCAGTTGGAACCAGTTACTTTCTTGAAATTGCAAAGTTGAGAGCTTTTCATTTGCTCTGGGCTAATTTGGCCACCGCTTACGGTATATTTGATACGACCTTACCCAACACGATGGTTCATTTGGCTTATGAAAGTCAGACGTCGGATATTCATACCAATATGATTCGGGCGTCCACCCAGGCCATGGCAGGAGTGCTGGGAGGTGCGCATATGCTTTTCATTCAACCTGCTAACTCGGCTCTGAAGGAACGGAGCACCTCCTTTACCCGACGGGTTGCTCGGAATGTACAGCATATACTCAAAATGGAATCTCATTTGGATAAAGTAGCTGACCCGAGCGCCGGCTCCTATTATTTGGATCAACTGACCCAAACGCTAGCTGAAAAGGCTTGGACGCTTTTCCAACAGATTGAAGAAGAAGGCGGCTTTATGGAGAGTAAATCCTTCTGATGGAATACGTTTCCATTAAGTGTCTTTAGCTTCCTTCGATGTCTTTAGGAAGCGAATATTTCGCTTCAATCCATGGTACTTTGCCCTTTTGACTGCTGACTTTTTAAAAACAGCTTGAAAGACCTCTTCAGTCAATTCATCCCATTCGCGACCCGTCATGTCTAGTAATTCTGGATGTGGGTTGAATGCTTCCTCTTTGTGTCGGGTTGAAAACCGATTCCAAGGACATACTTCCTGGCAGATGTCGCAACCGAACATCCAATTTTCCATTTTTCCGGCAAATTCCTCAGGGATGGCTTCTTTCAGTTCTATCGTCAGGTAGGAGATACATTTACTTCCGTCAAGAAGGTAACCTTGGGGGGAGATTGCCTCAGTAGGACAGGCATCGATACAACGAGTGCACGTTCCACAGTAATCTCGAATTGGTTCATCAGGAGGAAGTTCAAGATCTATGATCAATTCAGCCAGAAAAAAGTAAGATCCGGCTTTGGGGTGGATCAAGAGCGTATTTTTACCCACCCAGCCATTTCCAGCGCGTTTAGCCCAATCGCGTTCGAGCACGGGTGCCGAATCCACAAAACACCTTCCGGAGACGGTACCGGCTTTTGAGCGAAGCCATTCCAGTAGTTCCTTGAGCTTTTGCTTTAGAATAAAATGATAATCCTTGCCGTAAGCATATTGGGAAATCCGTGGCGCTTCGGGGTCTTTTTGTCGGTCCGGATTGTGATAATTGTATAGTAGGCTGATGACCGTTTTAGCTCCCGGCACAAGCTTAGTAGGGTCAACGCGTTTCTCAAAATGGTTTTCCATGTACTTCATTTTCCCATGGAGTCCATGGTTGAGCCAGGTCTCCAGATTCCGGGCCTCCTCTTCCATAAACCCTGCCTTGGCAATGCCAACGAAAGAAAAGCCTAGTCGCTGTGCCTCTTTTTTTAAGTCTACGGAAATCGAATGAGGAGGTGGGGGGCTAAATGGAAACAAAGGAAGTTGTTTTTAGAATAAAAAATGGGTTTGAGTATTATGTGTGAAGTATTATTTGGAAAAAATTACATTTTCTGATAAAAATCATGGTTAGGTGTGATCGCAATCATTCTGGGTGGATTTGAATGAAGATAACTTGATGGGTGAAAGTTATTCATTCCCTAACCAAAATTTACGGTCATGTTCCCCGAACTCAGTTTTACCAGCACGACATTAATTTGGTCCTTCACCGGCTTGGCAACTATGCTGATAGCCCTAATTTATGGTGGTCGATTGATATTATCCAGACGTGGCTCCAGTCTTCTGGCTCAAACAACGAGCCGCAAAAGCATTGAGCATATAGGATCCAGGGCGAAGTATCCCCAGGTAGATATCAACAAATGGTACAGTACACTCATGGGGGGGAGTCTGGCTTTGGTCATGGCCGCAGTTGTCATTGCTTTCAATTGGACGAGTGAATCGGTCTCGAATTTAGATACTGGGATCGTGTATTCTTTGGATGCAGATATTGAAATAGCGCCTCCGCAGACCACTGCACCGCGGCCACCACCAACACCACCCCCACAAAAGAAAAAAATAAAAAAAATAAAAACAAAATAGAAAAAAAAAATTGACCTCTTTTTAGCTTTTCGGGGGCCGAAAATC
>CAZXLD010000002.1:0-216713 GCA_964641965.1 uncultured Saprospiraceae bacterium
ATAAATCTGCCGAAAATCGATCCGGAATTTCAGATCCCCTTCATCCAAGTTGGATAAATCAGGACCGGGATTGAAAAATCCGGGCTTTTGCAATCCGCCTCCATGTAAAAACACCACATTAGCAGTGCCGTGGTCCGTACCCCGGCTGGCGTTTTCTTTTACCCGACGACCAAATTCTGAAAAAGTCAGGACCGTCACATCGTTGATCAACCGATGCTGCTCCAGATCTTTGAGGAAGGCTGCCATGCCCTCGGCATATTGCTTCAGAAGCCGCTGTTGGCGATTAGGTTGATTGGCATGTGTATCAAATCCGCCGAGGCTTAGGTAGAACAGGTGAATATCCTGATCAGTAGTTAGCAATTCGGCAATCAATTTTAGCTGCTGGGCAAATTTACCGTTGGGGTAGCCTGCCCGACTTTTGAACCCTTTGGACTTTTTCATCAAATACCCTGCCGAGGACTGTGTCTCGATCATGGTTTTATAGAGGTAAGCCACATTATCCGTTTCGTGGCCGTGATCGACCTCAGACCAGGCATCACCAATGCCACTTAATAGTGGATTGGAGCTCGTTTTTTTAAGCCGATTCGGGTCGCTCATGGCCAAGCCTTTTTGTTTCTCCCCTTTCAGTGCCATACTTAGGGTATCATCCAATTCCAGGCCGGTATGCGGTGCGGCGCAACCGGAACATTGATTGTCCAGGTATCGACCAAGCCAACCGGTAGGTATATATTCATCACTGTTGCTGGCTGAATGCCAAATATCCATTGAACGGAAATGAGATCGATCCGGATTAGGGTATCCAACGGCATTCAGGATCGCCATTTGTCCCTTGTCGTATCCGGTTTGCAAGGCCGCTAACGCAGGATGAAGCCCTTGTTCGCCATTTAAGTCAATGACATCGGTCTTTGGAACATGTATAACCGGACGGTTTTGGTAGTACAAGTCGTTTTGAAAGGGAACTATGGTATTCAGTCCGTCATTACCGCCTGAGAGTTGAATGACAACCAGGGCTTTTTGACTCCGAGTCGCATACAGTCGGTTTGGAGTAAATCCTTGAATAAATTGGGGGACGAAAAGGGAGGCAGAGGCGAGACCGGTATGTTGGAGAAATTGTCTTCTTTTCATGGTGGCTACAATTATAGCTTTTGAATTGGTATCCGTTTAATCGAAATAGAAAATCTGGCGCTTAAGCAGGCTAACAAATTTGGTATTCCGGTAAGCTCAGAATGCGCAGGCATTGCCGGGCTAGGTGGTTCTCGGATTGATTCAAGAGGCCTTCATTTAGCTTGGATGTAGGTATCGAAGGCGTTGTTGCCAATAAGAAATCCCGGAGTTGTTCGAGTTGGCTATCTAATGTTTCTGCCTGTGCAAGTTTTTCCAGTGGTTTCAGGGAAAAAGTCCCTTGTATCTTTCGAGCTTGACGGGTCAGTTGGCGTTCCTCAGGTCCGATTCGAATCGGAATATCTGCTTCGGCTTGTTGGAATAGAATTGAGGCCAGATTGAGCCTGAGCATAAGGGTGCTGTTATCGATCCAGGCCTGACCTTTTGGCCATCCAGCTACATTGGGTGGATGAAATAGTTCTTGACCCAATGCACGTTGCAAGATAAATAGGCTGCTGTCTTCTGTCCATTCCACATTCAACTGTCGGGTAAGGCCGGCGATCAATTCTACCGGACTTTTGATTTTAGTTCCCTGAAGTTTTGGAGAATAAAACCAATCGGAAGTAAAAATAGCGGTCATCAAGCGGGCGATGTCATAGCCCGATTCGTAGAATAAATCCGATAATTCGCGAACGTATTCCTCGTTTGGTTCCGGATGAACAAAGTACTGGTAGACCTTGGTGGTGATAAATTGCGCAGTCGCTCTTTTTTCCAACAAGAGATCAATAATGTCTGTCCCATCAAAATTTCCTGTTTTACCGAAAACGGTTTTCATACCATCGTCGTGCCAATGTTTCCGGAATATAAATTCTCCACCCATCGTACTCGACCATCCGGTAAAAGCTCGGGCAGCTTCCTTTATATCCTTTTCAGCATAATGCCCTCTACCCAGGGTGAACAGTTCCATGACCTCCCGAGCAAAATTCTCATTCGGCTGTTGTTTACGATTTTGCTGGTTATTGAGATATCGGATCATGCTGGGGTCTTGAGAGATCCCTAAAAGCAGATCTCTGAAATTGCCCAGGGCATTTGCTCTGATTACATTGAGTTGGTTAATAGCAATGCGTTCAGAACGGGAATGGCAAGCAAAATGACCATGCCAGAATAAACTCATACGTTCCAATAATGCAGACTCGGATGGGTCTCCCATACGACGAATCCAGGCTGCACCCAATTGGACCACCTTTCGTCCCTGTTCTTTGATAAACCCCTGCATATCTGCCCGGAATGCCTGTAAATCAGGCGGGGCTGGGGTAGGTAGCGGCCTTGCTTGCCGGGCCTCTTCCAATAATTGGGCCCAAACCTGATCGATTGTGCGCTGGTCAGGCTCGAGAAACTCCCCGGGGCTTAGCCCAAAGCCGGCACGCCAGTATAAGTGTTTTCTTATCGAATCGGTCATTTTCCTTTTTTTAATGCTTGTACAACAGTATGTCGACTAAATCTGAAGTTCTAATATTTGTAGTCCAGGTTTTATTTTTAGGTCATACGTAAGCTGATCAATGACTGGAAGCTCGTTTTGGCTACCTGCCTAACGTTAGGACTCGCGCCCTATCTCCCGGAGCCACATCTTTGGGGCAAGATCCATTGGATATTAGGCGGGGCGAAAGGGATGAGTCTGATGGACTGGTTCGATTTCGCGCTTCATGGCTTTCCCTGGATCCTCCTCATTCGAATCTTCGTTCGCCTCCCGTCTAAAAGCATATGATCTTCTTCATCTTGGTTTTCACTTTTTGGATCGTGAGATTTTCCAAAGGTTTAATACGGAGAAAAAAATTTTAGTGTGGGATTCCCATTAGAAGCCAAGTTTGGCGGGAGCACCCTTCCTGATGTTAAAACTGTACTTTTACGGCATTAAAATGGACACATGGCAGAAGAAAATAAGCCTAAGCGTACAGAGGTCAGTGCGTTAGGAGAATTTGGCTTGATTGATCACCTTACCAAAGATATTGAATTGAAAAACCCGAGTTCAATTCGCGGTGTTGGAGATGATGCCGCAGTTATCGAAGGTGCTTCAGGGTATTTGAATCTGGTGAGTACAGATATGCTGGTAGAGGGGATTCATTTTGATATGATTTATACCCCGCTCAAACACCTGGGTTATAAGTCTATCATAGTCAACCTGTCGGATATTTATGCGATGAATGGCATACCAAAACAGGTCATTGTCTCTATGGCTGTTTCGAATCGTTTTTCGGTAGAAGCCTTAGAAGAAATCTATGCCGGAATAAAAAAAGCGTGTTCGTTTTATGGGGTCGACCTGGTGGGCGGGGATACTACATCCTCCCTTCGAGGCTTGGTAATCAGCGTTACGGCCATAGGGATTGTTGAAACGGGCAAAGTGGTGTATCGAAACACAGCCAAGGTAGGCGACTTGATCTGTATCACCGGCAACTTGGGAGCCGCCTATTTAGGCCTTCAGTTGCTCGAACGTGAAAAACAATTGTATCTCGAGAACCCAAGCATACAACCACAGCTGGATGATCAGGTCTATTTAATTGAGCGGCAATTGAAACCGGAGGCTCGCAGGGATATGATTGAAGCCTTTCGCAAAAACGGTGTGGTCCCGACGAGCATGATTGATATTTCCGACGGCTTGGCCTCCGAACTCTTTCATATTTGCAAGGAGTCGGGCGTAGGAGCTTTTCTGGAAGAAAGTGGAGTGCCTATTCACCCGGATGCACAAATGCAGGCGATTAAGTTCAAATTAGATCCCATTACCTGTGCATTGAGTGGTGGAGAGGATTACGAGTTGTTGTTTACCATTAATCCTTTAGATGTAGAAAAGGTCAAATACTTACCGGATATCTATATCGCCGGCGAGATCGTAGAGGCAAAAGATGGGATCAAGCTGCACACTAAGGGAGGAAATATACATGATATTCAGGCTCAGGGCTGGAGTCATTTTCAACCGGAGTAGGTAAAGGAAAGTAAGGGTAAAGATTTTATTGTAAATCATTTTTTTGAAAACGAAACTGAATATGCGCATACTCGAAAAAGCGAAGTTTTTCTGGCTTTTCTTCTTCGTTTTAGTGATTGGATGCACAAACGATAATTCCACAAAGCAGGTCGAAAAACCGACGGTTCAATCGGTTCAGGTACCTCGATTTGATGCCGATTCAGCATACAGCTATGTGGCCCAACAAGTAGCCTTTGGTCCGCGAGTGCCGAATTCAGAAGGGCATGCTCAGACTCGGGATTGGCTCATCCAACAATTCGAAAGCTTTGGGGCATCCGTTATTCGTCAGGATTTTAAGGCAACTGCCTATACCGGTGAGCGACTCAATGCCTCCAACATCATTGCTCAATACAATCCAGACGCATCCAAACGAATCGTATTGGCAGCTCATTGGGATACGCGTCCATTTGCAGATTCGGAGCTGGAAACCGAGCGCCCTAACGACCCTATCCTTGGTGCTGATGATGGAGGCAGCGGGGTAGGGGTATTGTTGGAGGTGGCCCGGCAATTGGGAGACAACCCCATTGATATGGGCGTCGATATCGTACTTTTTGATGCGGAGGATTATGGTGAATCCGGTGGTGAAGATGAAACAACTTGGGGATTAGGGTCTCAACATTGGTCCAGGAATCCTCATGTGAACGGCTACGACGCTCGTTATGGTATTCTGTTGGACATGGTAGGCTCCAAGGGTGCCCGTTTTCCCAAGGAAGGCTTTTCTGTCCAGTTTGCAGGCCCCATTGTAGATAAGATTTGGCGATTGGCTAATTCCATGGGATATGGCAACTTCTTCGTCAATGAAACAGCTCCTGCAGTCTTGGATGACCACTATTTTGTCAATACCATTGCTAAAATTCCTATGGTTGATATCATTAATAAGCCGGTAAATTCCAAAACGGGTTTCGGTGCATATTGGCATACCCATAACGATAATATGGATATAATTGAAAAGCGGACTCTTCGGGCCGTAGGGCAGGTAGTATTAGCTATTACTTACCGGGAAGCCGGCGGCACCCTGAATTAAAAATTTTCTCCTATAGTTTTCTTGGATTAAACAAATGAACGCTACTAAACTGCCTTTACTTTTGCTCTTCGTTTTACTAACTAGGTTGATGGCCTGTCAAATGGGTTCCAGTTCTGAGGGCTCAGTTGCAGAGCAGTTGATTGCCAAAAGCATTAAATTTCACGATCCGCAGGGGAAGTGGTCTGAATTTTCGGCATCTATTCAACAGACCTCTTATCTGGAACGCCTTGATCCTCTGACCGGAGAAAAAATGATTCGCGAGCGGAAAATAGATCTAGATATTCCTCGATCCAGGTTTGTTATGGCACAAGAATTGGAAGGCCATTTGCTGATGCGGACGGTATCTGGGAAGGCCATTTGTACCACAGAATGGAATAAAGACTCTATTTCCCAAGCAGAGCGTGATCAGTATAGGTTGGATTGCGCAGGGGCAGAACGGATGCGCGATTACTTTCGGTATTTGATTGGCTTACCGATGGTGCTTAGGGATAAACAGGCAATTGTCCAGGATACGATTACGGAGATCGAATTTGAAGGAAATGTTTTCCAAGTCGTTACAATAGATTACCCACCTAGTGGAGAACACCCAACCTGGCAGTTTTACATAGATCCTGAGTCTGGTGCCTTGCACCAAGCCAAATTTTTTAGAACCAATACGGAGGATGGTACTTTGTCCGGTGAAATAATTCGCCTGGAAGATCCTACCGAATTCGGTGGAATGGTCAAGTTTGGGCGTTTTGTATGGACGTATCTGGATGGAAAACCTTTGGCAGAAGAAATTTATACCTTCACTCCAATTGATGAAAGGCAGTAGACTGTAAAATTGATATAAAAACCATCGAATCAGCTTTCCCGCAACAAACTGAAAAATAATACCACCCAAATCATGCAATAGAAAATGGATTTAACTAAATTTTTGTTTGCAAGTCTCTCATTTTCAGCTTGTCTCTAATGCAATGCATTAGATAAGCATGCACTTAATGGGTGAAGCAAGCCTGTGATGCTTGAAAGCCCTGGCTTTCAAGCATCACAGGCTTTTATTTGGCTTCTAATGTATAATCTGGGTTGAAAGCATCGACCAGAAGCAGCAAAGCAAGCATCAGTAAATTCAATTACAACCTTATTTTTGTCTTCCCGCACATTATAAAACCATCGTTGAGAAGGATTAAGCTCCTAAAATACTAGCCTTTAAATATTCCCAGTTCATACGGTCGATATTGGCAACGGAAATTTCCTGGGGGCACTCCACTTCACATGCTTTTGTATTGGAACAATGTCCAAACCCTTCCAGATCCATTTGCCTGACCATTCTTTTTACCCGCTTCCCTGCTTCTACTTTTCCTTGCGGCAATTTGGCCAGATGGGTAACCTTGGCGGCTGTAAACAGTGCAGCGCTACCATTCTTACAAGTGGCAACGCACGCACCACAACCGATGCAAGCGGCTGAATCAAAGGCAGACTCTGCCTCATCATGTGTTATGGGCACGGCATTGGCCTCAGGCGCATCTCCAACAGGCGTAGAAATGTAACCGCCTGCCACAATGATTCGGTCAAATGCTGATCGATCCACCTTCAAGTCTCGAATAACCGGAAATGCACTCGCCCGAAAAGGTTCGATATAAATAGTATCCCCATCCTTAAAACTCCGCATGTGTACCTGACAAGTTGAGGTACCACCTAAGGGGCCATGTGCCCGGCCATTTATGAACAGGCCACACATGCCACAGATTCCCTCCCGACAGTCATGGTCGAATTCCACCGGCATTTTTCCATCCAGGATCAATTTCTCATTGAGAGAATCCAACATTTCCAGGAAAGACATATCCTCTTCCACCCCTTCAAGCTTGTAATCGACCATTCGGCCATCCTCTTCCCTACTTTTTTGTCTCCAGACCTTTAGGTTCAGTTTCATATATGCTGCGTATTCATTTTAAAGGGTATTCGGATCAAAATAATTGATCCTATCCATGCTCTATTTATAGTTCCTGGACACCAAGTCAACTTCCTCAAAAGTCAAATGCTCTCTATACAGTTCCGGATTCTTGCCGGGGCCTTGGTACGACCAACAAGAGACATAGGCAAATTCCTCATCGTTTCGAAGTGCTTCACCATCTTCTGTTTGGAACTCTTCTCTGAAATGTGCACCGCAGGATTCATTGCGCTGTAGGGCATCGTGGCACATGAGTTCGCCTAATTCAAAGTAATCAGCTACTCGTCCGGCCTTTTCCAATTCAGAATTAACTTCGCTAAGGGAACCTGGCACTTTTAGATCCTGCCAGAACTCTTCTTTCAGGTTCTGGATTTCTTGAATGGCTTGTTTAAGTCCAGGCTCATTGCGGGAAACACTGCATTGGTTCCATAATATACGCCCTAGCTTTTTATGAAATTGATCTGTGGTTTGCTTTCCGTTGATGGAGGTTAGGCGGGTCAACATAGCGTGAACGCCTTCTTCGGACTCCTGAAAAGCAGGATCATTCGTTGAAATAGGACCGGTACTGATCTCATCCGCTAAAAAATTACCGATGGTGTAGGGGATAATGAAATATCCATCGGCACAAGCTTGTAGCAGCGAATTGGCCCCTAACCGATTTGCGCCATGGTCGCTGAAGTTACACTCCCCTAAAGCATATAATCCTGGAATCGTTGTTCCCAGTTCATAATCAACCCAAAGGCCTCCCATCGAAAAATGAGCAGCAGGGCTAATTTTCATGGGTTCCTTGTAGGCATTCACTCCCGTAATCTTTTCATACATCCGAAATAGATTACCGTAGCGCTCCCGGATTTTTGCTTCTCCATATTCTTGGATGGCAGAACCAAAATCGAGGTATACGGCATTTTTTAGTGGGCCAACACCGTGTCCGGCATCAATGCGCTCTTTGGCAGCCCGGGAGGAAATATCTCTGGGGGCAAGATTTCCAAAAGCAGGATACTTGCGTTCAAGATAATAGTCTCTCTCCTCCTCGGGAATGGCGTTGGGTTTTCGGTTATCACCTTTCATTTTCGGGACCCAGATCCGACCGTCATTGCGAAGGGATTCCGACATAAGGGTTAGCTTGGATTGGTGTTCTCCGGATTGAGGCAGACTGGTAGGATGTATTTGAGTCCAGCTGGGGGAAGCCATAAACGCCCCTTTTTTATGTGCACGCCAGATGGCAGACCCATTGCACCCCATGGCCAGGGTGGAAAGGTAGAATATCTTCCCAAATCCGCCGGTAGCCAGTACTACGGCATGCGCACTATGCCGTTCAATTTGACCGGTATCCAGGTTCCGGACAATGATCCCTCTGGCTTTACCATCGATTAACACGAGGTCAAGCATTTCGTGCCGCGTATACAGCTTTACCTTTCCAATATCGACCTGCCGCATCAGGGCGGAGTAGGCACCGAGGAGCAACTGTTGACCTGTTTGACCCCGCGCATAAAAGGTCCGCCTCACTTGAACTCCACCAAAAGACCGATTGGAAAGGTAACCACCGTATTCTCGTGCAAAAGGTACACCCTGCGCTACGGCTTGGTCAATCAAAGAAGCCGAGCACTCTGCCAATCGGTATACATTTGCTTCTCGAGCCCGGAAATCGCCTCCTTTAAGCGTATCATAAAACATCCGGAATACGTTATCGCCATCATTTTGGTAGTTTTTGGCCGCATTGACACCACCTTGGGCTGCCACGGAATGTGCCCGGCGCGCCGAATCCTGAAAGCAAAAGGATTTTACGTTATACCCTCCTTCCGCAAAAGAGGCTGCTGCGGCACTGCCTGCAAGACCGGTACCTACTACGATAATATCCAGTTTCTTTTTGTTGTTGAAGCTGACCAAACGGCAGGTAGCTTGGTAGCGACTCCATTTTTCAGCTAGCGGACCAACTGGAATCTTGGCATCCAGTATGCCTTTGGTGGTTGGGTTCTCCATCAGAGGTTGTAGTGATATTGAAAGAAAACAAATAGGGGAATGATCGTAAATCCAAGGGTTATTAGGACCGTAAAGGCAACTCCCGTATAGTAGAGTATTCTGGATAGTCGCGTAGGAAAAGCCCCAAGTGTCTTAAAGGCACTCTGAAATCCGTGTATAAGGTGTAAACCGAGTGCTATGAATGCAAAAATATTCAAGGCGATATACCAAGGCTGTCCATACGAACTGACCACAATGGAAAACAGGTCTTTATTTCCGTTTTGATCCTTCGGAACTTCTGTAAAGGAATATTCATACCAAAAATCACTCAAATGGATAACTAGAAAAACAAACAGAATGGCCCCTAGAAAACCCATGTTTCTTGAAGCCCACCTGCTGGAAGATGGCCGTTTATCATAAGCATATCGGCTACCTGAAGCTCTTCGGTTTTGAATAGTAATCACAACAGCGTACACCGTGTGAGCCAGGATAGAGGCAAACAAGACCCAAGAGATTACCTTTATGATGTAATTTCCGGAGAGGATACGCGAATAAAGATTGAACTGTTGAGCAGCGCGCTCAGGTGGAAGTAAAAGTTGCAGATTACCAGCCAAATGTATCACCAGAAAAAGACAAAGAAACAGTCCGGTGAGGGCCATCAGGTACTTTTGGACCAGTGTAGAGGTCATAGGGACAGCGTTTTTGAGTTGACTATGAACTGCCACATTAATTTAGGGGAAAAGGTCTACATATCCGATACAAAAAATATGTATACGCATGAGATTTGGCAGCTCTATTTAATCTGATCTTTGCATACAGCCAATTTTCTGGAGTGAATTGGATCACTGGAAATAGTTGACTCCAACATCTTTATAATGGTTAATGCATGTCAGGCAAAGCTGCTGCAACTTGGTGAAGAACAAACCGAAATCCATTATGCAAGAATTAAAAACAGAGATTATCCTGAATGCATCTCCAGACAAAGTCTATGCGATCTTGACCGATATGGAGAAATATGAAGCATGGAATCCCTTTCTGGTTGCTTCTAAAGGAAAGGCCGAAGTGGGCGAAAGGTTAGAAAACACAATGCTTCATAATGGAAAGCGGCAAGTGTTCAAACCCATTGTTACGAAAGCCAACTCGGGAAAGGAATTTGAATGGTTGGGGAGTGGTTTCATGGGCCTATTTAAAGGCCGCCACTACTTTATCTTGGAGGACCTGGGCAACGGACAAACCAAGCTGATTCATGGCGAAAATTTTAGTGGTCTATTAAGTGGATTGATTATGCGCATGATTGGTGAAGAGACCTTACGGAATTTTCAAGCTATGAATAAAGCATTAAAGGAGCGTGTGGAACAGGAAAAAGGGTAATCCGGCCACTGTACATTTAATATTCCAACAGCACGGCGATTATGGCGGTGCCGTTATTAATCTTTTCATTCCAACCTCAGTGTATGCGACAGGATATTGTAAACCTTGCTTTAGTCGTGCGCGACTATGATGAAGCCATTGAATTCTATACCCAAAAGATGGGTTTTGAACTGCTGGAGGATACCGATCTGGGAAATGGAAAACGGTGGGTTCGGGTCCGGCCTCCCGGATCGAATGCTACTGCTTTACTTTTAGCGAAAGCCAAGAACCAGGAGCAGGAAGCTGCTATCGGAAATCAGACTGGTGGGCGGGTCTTTTTATTTCTTCATACCGATGATTTTGATCGGGATTACAAATATTTGCAGGCCAATGGGATTCAATTTGTAGAAGAGCCCCGGCAGGAAGAATATGGAACGGTAATCGTTTTTTCAGATTTGTATGGAAATAAATGGGATCTAATTCAGCCCTCAGAAGACAGTATGAGGTAGAAATCAAATTTGGAATTACAATTTGAGATTTTCCATCTATTCATTTACAAGCCGCTAATATTGTTGTCCTATGGCTCACATCCTGGAAACTGACCGGTTAATCCTTAGGGAATTTGAAGAAGAAGATGCACAAGACCTTTTTCATCTCAATGCAGATCCTGCTGTAATTCGATATACGGGAGACCCTCCCTTTGAATCCATAGAACAAGCGTGGGAGTTTTTGGTGAAATACAAGGATTACGAACAGCACGGCATGGGACGTTGGGCTATTTTGGATAAAGTGCACAACGAATTTTTGGGATGGTGTGGATTGAAAAACCATCCGGGCCAATTTGTTGACCTGGGTTATCGGCTATTTAAAAAGTATTGGGGAAAAGGGTACGCTACTGAAGCTGCAACAGCGAGTTTGGATTACGGGTTTTCAAATTTGAACCTGGAAGAGATAGTAGGACGTGTTGCTCAGGAAAATACTGGATCAATTCGAGTACTGGAAAAGGTAGGTATGACCTTCTGGAAAACCGGTTCTTGTCATGGAATCGACGAGGTATCGTACTACCGGATTCTAAGGAAGCAGAAAAATGGTTAATGGGGCTGAAAATTAGGGTTCATCCAAACCATATGAAGCGGAGTTTCTTGAATGCGTTCCGAAATAAAAATTTTTCGGTCCTGCCTGCCTCCATTTCGAAAACCCAAACTTTCATAGAAGCCCACACTTCTTCCCTGACTTTCCTTTACATAAAGTTCGACTCGGAGGATATGGGGGAAATCCTCTTGGACTACCTTTAAAAAATGGGAAAATAATCTCCTTCCAACTCCCTTTCCCTGATAGGTAGGATGTATCACAATAGTAAGGTCGGTAAGTAAGTGTTGGAAGGCAAAAAGATTCGGTGTGTAAGCGTGGATTTCTCCTACCACCTGATTTTGATCCATTGCCAGAAGGGCTAACCCATTTTGGGAAGATCGGGTTAGAATTTCGGTAATAAACGGTTCCGTAATTTCTTCAGGTTTACGGATCAATCCATTTGAATTCAAGGTCGTTTCTCTATATAAATGGAGTAGTGGTGCTGCATGCTCCAAACCGGCAGGTTGTATATAAATAGCCATTTTCCTAAACGATCATTATTAGGCGAAGCGTAAACGATTTTATGAAGAAGAACTGAACTTTACTTGCCATTTAAAGTGTTTGGCCTCCGCACGTCAAAAACTTCATTCTGAAAGGGTGAATTCCAAATCAGATTTCATATCCATTCCTTTAACAAGGTTCTAATTCTTTTCAATTCGGAGGCTATTTATTTTGCCTTTATTTTCAGTATCTGAAAGAGCTGAATACTTTGGTTTCCCTGTATGGAGAGATCGTAAAAAACAACCAATCAGATGGATTTTCTATACGAAAGATTGAAGGAATGGATGATTACCCAAGGGCCTTTACTGCTGGGCGCCACCTTGGCAGTGCTTATTTTGTCCTTGTTGCTTCGCCTGGCAGCACAGTATTTTCGGACTAGCTATTTGAAAGCTCAGAAAGAAGATGATGAAGCGAAAGATATGGCCCTGAAGAAGCGGGTGAATACCTTATTCAATATCTTTCTTCAAGCGGGGCGGGTGCTGATCTGGGTTGGATATATATTGTTTGTGCTACCCTTACTAGGGGTGAATATTGGACCAATCCTGGCTGGAGCTGGGATTTTGGGGCTGGCGATCGGATTTGGCTCTCAAGAATTGGTTCGGGACATTGTTTCTGGCATATTCAATTTGATTGAAAACAATTTCAGGGTTGGGGATGTGGTTACGATCAATGGCGTCACAGGTACAGTCGAAAAGATTGAACTCCGAACAACTCAGTTGAGAGACAATGCCGGGAATCAACATATTTTCCAAAATGGTAAGATCAACCAACTGGCCAATTTGACCAAAGACTGGTCTGCAGCAGTGTTTAAAATTGAGGTTCCTACCCATTTGCAGTTGGAACAGGTAATGGAAAGTATGCGTGAGGCAGGTGAAAATCTGCAGCAATCCAGCTTGGGGAGCCAAATCCTGGAGCCAGTTGAAGTTCAGGGTTTAGACGAGTTTTCGGGCTCCAAAATGATCGTAAAGGCCCGGATTAAAACAAGAGCAGGGTCGCAATGGGTGGTGGGTAGAGCCTATCGGCAGCAGTTGAAATCCGAGTTGGAAGAAGACAGTCTCCAGGTGGAGTTGGAAGCTGAAGGAGGTAGTGAAGATTCGAATCCACCATCCTGATCAGGTAGATGTATTTTAATTCGTATACCAATTAAATCAGAAGCAATTGAGTATTCCATCCAAAGTGGAGCTTCGAAAGGCATTGATCAGAAAAAGATTGGAAATAGACCCCAACTGGAAAAAGGTATATGATCAGCATATCTGTTTAAGGTTGGAAGCTTTCATAGTAGAAAGGAATTTTTCTTGCATTCACACCTTTCTTCCCATGCGTGGCGAACCTGATCTTATCCCTTTATTATCCAGACTCCTTGCGTTGGGCGTACAACTTTTTGCACCTAAAACACTTCCAAATCGTCAATTAATTCACCTTGAATTAACCAGTTTGGACAATCTGGAAAAAGGCGTATTCAATACCCTACATCCAAAAAACAGCGAATCATCCACTGGGCCTTTCGATTTAATTATTGTGCCTGGATTAGGATTCACAGCAGAAGGCCAGCGATTGGGATATGGTGGAGGATATTATGATACTTTTCTTGCCGGCCATTTGGAAAGCTGGACATTAGCACCTGCTTACCCATTTCAGATCCTGGCAACCATACCTAGTGAAGATCATGATATTCCATTGGATCAAATTTTGATCTTGCACGACATTTGAAAAGCCATACAGGCACTTTCAAGTTGAAAATCTTCGATCTTTAGGAGATAAACACTTAGTTATGACTCTGTCTGAAATACAAATCGAAACGGACAGACTGCGCTTGCTACCTATTAGCATGGATTTTGCAGGGGATTTATTCAGGGAATTTACGCCTGAAATCACTCGATTCATGTTTCCAAAGCCACCTGATGAAATTGAGGACACCTATCAGTTTATTCAACAGTCTAAATTCTGTATGGAAAAAGAATTGGATTTAGTCATGATTATTACCGACCGGTCGGGTTCAGGATTCATTGGTTGTTGTGGATTACACAAGATTCATACGCCGCATCCCGAATTAGGCATCTGGATCAGAACGGGAGCGCATGGAAATGGGTATGGCTATGAATCGGTAGCCGCTATGGTTCGGTGGGCTGAACAGGAACTGGATTATGAATATCTGATTTACCCGGTAGATGAACGGAATACGGCTAGTCGTCGCATACCTAAGCGCTTGGGTGGACAGGCATTTCGAGCTTATGAGAAAAAGAATGAAAGTGGGAATCTGCTTCGTATAGTTGTCTATCGAATTTTTAAGTCTTAACCTCCATAGACCGTGTTTCGTTATAATTAATGGGATGTATGTCCAAAGGGTGTTCATTGTTCTGATTGGCCCGGATGGATATACTATTCTCAGGGAAAAATTCTTCAACTTGAGCTAGGTCCTCTGGAATAAAGCGTGTTGGTACGTACAGTACATTCCATTCAGGTCGTTAAAAGAAATTGAATTTACGCACGAGATGACTGAAACCCAGAAAGTCCTGCTGTTATAACAGTAGTAAATGGCTTTCCTTGCCTTCCGGAGGACTGTGGGATCCTAAACGATGATTTTCTGGAGTTTCTTTTAACTGCATGCCATGATGAATGTTGGAATACTTTTTTTGGGGTTGGCTCTTTCCCTAAGCCTATCATCTGGTGTTGTAGACTTGAAATCATCCCAAGCGCCTACCAACAAGGCCGCCTACAGGCACTATTATCGTGGGCTGTCCTATTATGGAGAAGGGGAATTCAGTAAGGCATCCACGGAATTGGGGCGAGCCTATAAAGCCTGGCCGGATAACTTCAACTTTTCCCTGGCCTTCTCGTTGGTGTTGAGCCAAGATGGAAAGTACCATCAGGCGCTTCGTATTTTAGATGATCTGACCATTCGATCTACAGACCCTTATCAAGAGCATAAAAAAGCATTACACTTCTTTGTTCGGGCCATGGTGTTGCATTTTGGTGGCGAACACCCGGAGGCGATTTCTGCATTGGAAAAGGGCATTCTTTGGCAAAAAGAAACAGACAATAAAGATTACCTGGCTTCTTTTTATAATGCCTTGGGATATACCAGGTTGCACCACCAAGGGAGAGGTTCTAATCATAATGGACTAGGTGAGCACTATCATGTGCATAGGCGTGATATGGAGAAAGCTATGCTTGATTTTGAACAGGCCCTGCGACTGAATCCACAGCATCCGGCTGCTCTGGCCAATTTCATCCAATTATCCGACTCGCTAGGCAAAACGTATCAGACCTTTGTTGAGCCCAAAGATCGTTCGCGTGGACTCGTTCAGGCGAGTAGTTTGGTTACTGGACTTCCTCAAGATGTTCACCGGGTAATGGAGTTAGCAGATTTTGATGAGGTAGTCCTGATCGTAGATATATCGGGTTCTATGACAGAGGAAAAGGTCCTTTGTATGGGGTTGACGCGGTTTGAAGTGATGCGTAACCTAGGCTTACATCTGGTGGATCAGTTACCAACCGCTACGCAGATTGGGTTGGGTACGATCGGAGGGGATTGTGGAGATACAGCCAGAACCTGGGAGCAAGTGGGTAGCCTGGATCGGCGAGAACTTCGATATGCAGTTCGGTTTTTGAACGCACATGGTACAACCCCGATGATGGAACGACTTAAGCAGGCACAATTACTTTTTTCGGACAACCCTACCACTACAAAAGGCCTGTTCTTGATCAGCGACGGAGCAAACGTGTGTCCAGAGGGGCAGGAAAATATATGCAGTTGGGCTGGGCGAATGCGGGGGAAAGGGATAACGTTGAATGTGTTAACCTTCTTGGATGTGAGTTATAACAATATCGAAGCTTTTGCTGAGTATGGGTGCCTCGCAGATAATACGGGCGGCCGTATCTTTTATTTGGATAATGTAAACTGCGCATTCACGGATATCTCTTATCAGTTGCTGAATAGCCTTCAAATGCGGCTGCCTGACTTACAAAAAGTGTATTGCTGGGGGCCAAATATTAAATCGTTATGGGCTATTTTTCCCGAATAGGTATTCGGGTGATAAAACTGAAAATGAGTTTGTCTCGTTTCTATTGTTGCACGAATCCAACCACATGTTCTACCGAGCCCAACCCAGAGGCGTACCATCTGCCTCTAAAACGATCCTGGAAACGCTTTCTAAATGGAAATATGTTGAGACTGCACCTCATCGGTTTGGAGGGATCGAATACAAAGTATTCGGTACTGAAATTGGCCATACGCACGGCAACCGGCAGGCAGATATTCGATTCAACAAGAAAAAACGAAAGGAATTAGTTGAAGCCGGCAGAGCAAACCCCCACCATATCCTGCCGGATACGGGTTGGATCAGTTTTTATATCCAGGAAGAAGACGATATTGTAAAAGCTATTGGGCTCTTCCGGGAGGCTTACGAAATCATCCTGTCTCGTAAAGCGGGTTCGCGTTCTTCAACTAACCCCATCCAACATGAACGTAAAGCATGATCCTGAGCGAAAGCGTTTTGTAGTTCGAATGGAGGATCACGAAGCCTTTTCTGAATATATCCCGCTCCCAGACCGTATCATCTTTACCCACACGGAGGTACCCTCACCACTCGAAGGCAAAGGTATTGCAAGCCTTCTAGCAAAAGCAGGCTTAGAATGGGTCAAATCTGAAGGAAAACAGATAGTTCCACTTTGTCCTTTCATTGCGGGCTATATGGCCCGTCATCCGGAGTGGAAGACTATATTGGCCCCGGGTTACAATGTAGGGTAAAGTCGATAGCACATATGCTCTTCCTTCTGAAACTGATGTGTCTGTTCGGTTTGAATTATTGGTTCCACTGAATTTCAGGCCCACCCATCCTCGCTGTAGGTCTATCCCTGGCAAAAGTAGGTATGTGACCCATTCCTTTACCAAAGTACACGTTGGATTAGAGGTTAGTTGCCCTTACTATCCAGCTTGTGACAAAGGTACATTTATTGGAAAGGGGGGGGCAATTTAAATTAACAGAACAGGGAAGTATAAAGGGAATCCTGGAGAAACCCCAGTGTCCTCTTGGGCCTGGGAATAGATTTGAACCTCGCCCAAATTGAGCTGAGTCTTTCCATTAGGCCTTCATTGCTCATTAGTAATGAGGTCCTGTAAAATATATGTAATAATAAAGTTACGCGAGTTCACCTAAAGTTAACTTCGCACAGGTGAGCAATAATTTTTTGGTTGGTTTCTTTGTGCCATCAAAACAACACAACCAAAAAATTTAATCATGAAAAGACTTTTACCACTGTTGTCCCTTGCCGCCCTCTTTAGTTTATTGACGGTCGAAATTTCTGCCCAGAGCCTCATGATCTCTCGGCGGATCATGGTTACGGACACCATTACAGATGAGGACGAAGGCGTTACATTTGCCGCCTCTTCAGATGATGCCGAACAAGAAAATGATGAAATCGACGCCCTTTTCGATGATGACATTGATGCAGGTTGGGAAGGTGAGCCTGAAGATCAGAATGTACTCACTGCTGGTCTGCGTTTTCGCGACCTTTACATTCCCAAAGGCGCAACTATTGACTCCGCTTTCATCATTGTACACTCTCACGAGGCTAAAACGGCTGAAGATGTTGCTGACCTGACGATTGCCTGTGAAGCAACCGACAACGCCGAGACGTTCAATGAATCCGACTTAATCGACTCCCGTACTTTAACAACTGCTCAATTAAACTGGGTTGTAGATGAGCCCTGGGGGTTATGGACTCCTCACAGCACACCTGACCTTAAGGATTTGGTCCAGGAGGTGGTAGATCGTGATGGTTGGGAATCCGGGAATGCTATCGCTTTCATTATTCTGGGTAAAGATCAGGGACCTAGCGAGGTAGAGAACGCTCGTGAATTCGAATCTTTCGAAAATATTGCCGACCCGGAAGACGGCGGTGATGGCATGAATTACCCAGAGCGGGTACCCGAACTAGTAGTCTACTACTCTGTAGAATCTGCATTGATTGATGTACGTATCATGGTTACGGACACCATTACCGATGAAGAAGAAGGTGTTACATTTGCCGCGTCCTCAGATGATGCTGAGCAGGAAAATGACGAAATCGACGCCCTTTTTGACGACGACATCGATGCTGGTTGGGAGGGTGAGCCTGAAGATCAAAATATCCTAACAGCAGGGCTGCGTTTTCGGAACATTCAAATTCCACAAGGTGCAGTAATTGATTCAGTTTTTATTGAGGTACACTCTCACGAAGCCAAGACAGCCGAAGACGTAGCTGACCTTACTATTGCTTGTGAAGCCACTGACAATGCCGAGACGTTCAACGAGTCCGACTTAATCGACTCTCGTCCTTTGACAACTGCTCAATTAAATTGGATTGTGGATGAACCATGGGGCTTGTGGACACCTCACCGGACCCCGGATCTAAAAGAGATGGTACAGGAGGTAATTGACCGGGATGGCTGGGAGCCTGGAAATGCCATCGCATTCATTATTCTAGGTAAGGATCAAGGCCCTAGTGAAGTAGAAAATGCACGTGAATTCGAATCTTTCGAAAATATTGCCGACCCGGAGGATGGAGGAGATGGCATGAACTATCCCGAACGCGTACCACGTCTTTTAATTTACTTCTCTTCTTCAGACAATGTAACTTCTGTACGGGAATTATTTAATCCTCAGATTGAGGAACTTACAGTATTTCCTAACCCCGCTACAGAGATGATTACCATTGATCTGGAGACGGACGAGGCAGCAATTATCGAAATCTTCAACATAGAAGGCCGTCAGGTGAGAGGACTACGGAGTACCTTTGGACAGCGGCAACAACTCAATGTCAATGGTCTGCCGGCAGGTATGTATGTGGTTCGTGCCCTTCAGGCTGGGAAAATCTATGCTCAGCAAATTGTAGTTAAGTAAGCTGGATCATTAAATGTGCATGGGCTTCAATCCTGTGCAGCTAAGTGAAGGATCAAGCCCGGTGGAATCTCCACCGGGTTCGATCCCTTTTATTTTAATAATAGAAACGTAATATTCATGAAATCCCGCCTCCATAAATACTTGTCAGCCACGCTCTGTTTTTTGATTAGCCTGACAACCTTGAATGCGCAGAATGAAATATCCGGTCGTATACTGGATTCCCAAACTAATGAACCAATGGTAGGGGCTTCCATTGCTATTGCCAATACAGCGAAAGGTACCGTTACCGATGAAGCAGGTCGATTTATTTTAAAGAACATAAAAGAACAAACAGTTACCCTATTCATATCCTACACCGGTTTTACTGAACAGCGATTGGAGGTGAACACTACATCAACTGATCCATTGGAAATCAAATTGATTCCTTCGGCTACCGAGCTTACTGAGGTTGTGGTAGAAGGGATTATGGACGACCAATTGGAGGCCATCGTAGGCATGAGGGAAGCTGTCAACATTAAAAATATTATCTCGGCTGATCAGATCCTAACCTTTCCAGACCTGAATGCTGCTGAGGTCATTCAACGTATACCCGGAATTACCCTCCAACGGGATCAAGGCGAAGGTCGATTTGTGCAACTCCGAGGTACCCCGCCTGAACTAACTAATTTCAACATCAATGGAGAACAGGTTCCCTCTCCTGAAGGAGACTTTCGATATATAGGGTTGGACATCATTCCTTCAGACCAGATCAAATCGGTGGAAGTAACCAAAGTGATTACTCCCGATATGGATGCAGATGGTATCGGTGGTTCTGTTGATATTAAAACCCGGGAGGCGCAGGAAGGGCCTCCGCAAATTATCGCTACTGTTGCCGGAGGATATACCAATCTTCGTCAGCGGCCGATTTTCAATGGACAGTTTGCCTATGGACAGCGATACGATAAACTGGGTTTTCAACTCAACGCCAGCTTCTTCCAAAACAATCAGGGATCGGATAATATCGAATATAAATACACCAAAGGACCATTCTTTAATTCTGAAGATCAGCAAGAAGGCCGGGATAACTTTTTCTTGCACTGGCGCGAGGCACAACTTCGGCACTATGACATTACCCGGACTCGTATTGCTGTAAGCCCTACACTGGATTATCGATTTAATGAACAGAACTACATCTACCTCAGGGGGATGTACAATAGCTTTACAGACGACGAGGTACGGCGGCGCAAGATCTATGATCTCGATGATCCGCTGAATGCAACCTATTACCTTTTTGGAGGGATTGACCACGACGTGCGCGCGCGAGAAACAAGGCAACAACTATCTACTATTGCCTTGGGAGGAGAACACGATTTCGGTTTCATGCAAATCGATTACCAAATTTTTTACGCCAATGCTCAGGAACAGCAACCCGACCGGCTAGAAAGCCGGTTTGAGAGCCCCGGTCAGGCTATCACCATCTCCTTTGATGTAAGCGATCCGGATTATCCCAGAGCTGAATTTCCAAATGAGAATAATGCAGATAATGCGACGGACTATGAGAACTTCGATATGGACGAACTCATATTCGAAGATCATAATACACGGGAAGACCTGTGGACCCCTCGGTTTAATCTGACTTTTCCCTATCGGATCAATGGTTCAAATGAGGGGATCTTCAAGTTTGGAGGTAAGTTGAGAAGCCGGGTTAAAGAGCGGGATATTCGGTCGCTGACCTATGGTTCTTACAATGAGACTTCTAATATATATCCCGGTATGGGAGATCCGCTTAACTTGGTTACCATAGGCGATGGATTTCGGGATGATGATCTGCTCAAGCAAGGATATTTGATTGATTTTATGCCCGGTGTTGACGAACTGCGTGATTTCTACGAGTTCTTTCCCCAATTCTTTATTATAAGCCGAAATGACTCGCGGAAAAACTCCTACAACGAAGATTACCGTTACCGCGAAAATATCTATGCCGCCTACGGTATGATCGAACACAATATCGGACGCTTGATGGTACTGGCCGGTCTTCGATACGAACGTACGGATGTGCTCGAAAACCAGGCCTTTGGTGTGAGGTTGGATGGGAGTCGTTTCCTTGGAATTGATACGTTCAATACGACACGAACTATTGACTTTCTGCTTCCGCAAATTCAACTGCGCTATAGACTGAATAAAGGGATGAACTTGCGGGCTGCATTCAGTTATACCTATTCCAGGCCAAATTATGTAGATGTAATTCCGGCGCGTCAAGAAGACCGAAGGGAAATTTCAATTGGCAATCCCAATTTGGAATATCCCCTCTCCATGAACGTAGATCTAATGTTTGAACGCTATTTCAAACGTACCATCTTGTCGGCAGGGCTCTTCTATAAGAAGATTGACAATTTCATTTTCAATTATAAGCGTTTCGGGCGTGAGGGAGCACCCGGTACTGGAAACTTTCCCGTATTTGAGTTCACCAAACCACTCAACGGCCAAGATGCCGAGGTATTTGGTGCCGAATTTCAGGCCCAGTTCAAATTTGATTTTATTGATGGGTTCTTTGGGGATTTTGGAATTTTTGCCAATTACACCTACACCTATTCCAGGGCGTTTATTCCAGAACGGGTACCCGCTAATTTTGCAGATGCTATCATCTTGGATCCTCAGCAAGACGACTTGAGTGAGTTTTTCGAAGATTCGAATCGAGAGGAGATCCAACTACCTGGGCAGGCTCAACATACGGCTAACTTAGCTCTGTTTTACGATGGACCCAAATTCTTTGCACGCTTGACAGCCAACTACCAGGATGCTTTCCTTACCGAAATTGGAGCAGATCCCGATCTGGATGAATTCTACGATCAGGCATTGCGTCTGGACTATACTATGAATTATCAGGTAACCAAGGAAGTCAACGTATTTTTCGACTGGATCAATATTACAGATACCCCCTTACGGCTCTATCTGGGAGAGCCCAATACGATCAAGCAGCTTGAATATTATTCCTGGTGGATGCGGGCCGGTGTCCGATTGCGCCTTTGAAAATAGAAGTTTAACTCCCCATCGGCGCATAGCCCAACATTTTTCGCACCATATAGGCTTGCCCTAGATGATAGAATCCGTGGGTTAAACCAAAATGGGTCATACACCAGCCTTTGGATTTTCCAACATAATTTGGAATTACCCATTCCGTTCCGGGTCCGCCAATTCTTTCTCCCTCAATCAAATCTCGGACCCGTTCTTCGGAAAGCACCTCATCCAAGAGGTCCGGTGTCAGCGTGTCTAGTAGAGACTCCGTTCTGGACCCAACGGCAGCGTAATAATCCAGGACACCTTTTACAGAGGCGGTTTCAGATAGTTGAAGGACTTGCACTTCAGTCATGCTTGTTCCATAGTGTTGTTCTTTAACCGCCATTCGTTCCAGCCAATTTTCATCCATCAACTGGGGAACATCAGCGACAAATCTGGATAGCCCAATATCCTCTACCCTCGCTATATGCCACAGCATCCAAAGGATAGGAGTTACACCGGGATATGGACTTTTTCTCAAATCTGTTTCCTGAATAGGGGTTAGGAAATGACGAAGCATTCCTCCGTGAAGCGTAGTATGGCGAGTTTTAAATAGCTCAATTGCGTTCATGTGTTTAGGTCAGGTTAGAAACGATAAAATAAGTACAAAAAACTGGGTCCGGTACGCAACCGAACCCAGCACTTGAATTTTCGCTCTGAATCGAATTTCAATTATTTATGTACGATTCTTCTGGTTTCGTCCAAGGATCCGCTGGTCAGTCGCACGGTGTAGGTTCCGGCTGGCATGCGAGATAAATCGATCTGTTGGGTGAATCCGCCCTGATAGCGATACCGCATGACCTGTTGTCCGGTAAAGGAATAAACAGTCACATCAATCGGCTCTTCACCTTCAGTGTTCCAGATTAGATTCACTTGCCCATTAGAAGTTGGATTGGGAAACAAATACAACTCGCCAGGCTCCGCAGATGGATTTAAACCATTGATTTGGGAAGCCAGGATGCTGGTGCCTCCTCCACCGCTAACCACTTCAAAGTCGGCAAACGTGTAAGTCAACGGAGGAACTCCAGGAAGGAAGTTGCTTTCGATGGCTAAGAGTTCATACTCGCCTGGTGCGGGTCCGGATCCCGGCCAAGGGAAATAATTGCCTTCCCAATCTCCAAACAAAGCATAAGGGGCTACAGACTCAATCCGATCATTCGATTGCGCTCCACTTAATTGCAAGCGGACATTTTCAATAAAAAAGTCGTTAAACGAAAAGAATCCTCCTCCTGGAAGATATTCTATGGTGAGAGCAGATGGCGCCGTGCTTAGGTCAAGCACATCACCAAGAGGGAAAGCGCCAAAGTCAGTATCTGCATCCACTACAAAGAAATCAGTGCCTGGGAGTTGGTCGATCAATGCAAACGAAACAGTTGCTGTAGCAGAAGAGCCGGCAGGAGATGCCGAGATGGTGTAAAGCCCATCTTTTGACCGCCAGGCATTAAAGTTCCCATCAACATCCCCGAAAAGGGCAAAGGGCGAAGAAGCATCTGAGTTGGAAAAACTGCGATCTCCAGACAGATCAAACTCAACAGCCGATGGCTCACTGCCATTACCCGAACTTACCCGTGCTACTATGTTCACCTTGGATGGTTCGAAAGGATCCAGGGTACTTAGCGTCTGGCCTTCTCTTATAGTGGATATAACCCGATTGGCTACGGCATTTACCAGTTCAAATCGATAAATACTTGGACCGGACTGGACAGCAGCAACAGCTGCGTCTGCCTGTACAAATCCATACCCGGTCTTGAAATCAAATCCTTCGTCAAATTCCAGGGTTTCCGGATCGTCCATATCGCTTGCCGTTTGAACCAGGATTTCATTGATTTCATGGGGGGCCAGACCCGGATGAGCTTCTTTCATGAGTGCAGTTATAGCTGCTACATGGGGAGCAGAAGCAGATGTTCCAAAAAAGTTTGGAAAGCCGTCTCCCTCGATATCAAATCCAAAAAAGGTATTGTTTCCTCCATCAGGTCCTGTAATCAATGGTTTTTCTCGGACTTCAGGATGTGTTTTCGGACTTCCGTCCGCATTGAGGTAAAGCGGTACTCCTCCAACGGATGAAAAACCATTGATCAGAGCAGGCCTTTCGCCAAACTCCTCTGTATTAAAGTAAGCAGAAGCTCCAACGGCAACTGCTCCTAATGCGTTAGCGTGGCCCACACAAGTTCCGCTAGGGTTGGGGTTTTCGTTCGGAGCAATCTGACCAAAATCAATGTACTTAAAAACCCTTGGATTGGGTCCGGTAAATATGTTGACTGCAATAGCAATTTCTTGCACGACACCTGTAAAATTGACAATTTCTAAAATTTCTAGGTTGTCACAGAATGTAATATTGTCAGAGTTGCCTCCAAAAAAAGGATTCAACCACTCTCCGGTATTGGCATCGAAGATCAAGATATCTAAATCCGTATCTGGACAAGGACCATCATAAATTTCACCGGGTAGACCAAGGTTGTTTGGCGCTGCGAAGATGGAAGGGTCATCCCATTGAAACCATAGAAAAGTCGACTGACTCGTATCTAGGGTAATAGTTTGGAAAATATTTCCTTCACCAAAATCGTGAAACGTAGATCCATTTATTTCAATTGGGTTAAACTCACTTTCAAAGGATTCTCTTGCTCCATTTCCAGCCGAAGAAAAATAGGCTACACCTTGAGACGTTACATCATCTACGGCCTGGGCTATAGAACCATCCTGGAAGTAAGGTTCAGCTAAATAAAAGATGTCGTCTACGATGATATCACATTCAGCATCGGCCAACGCCCGGATACCTGCAGCAAAGTCAAAATAGCCGTTAAAGGCAGAGTAGTAATAAATTTCAGCGCCCGGTGCAATATCATGGACGATTTCTGCCATAGCACGACCTTCATCTACTGAGAAGCTTAAGGTATCTGGATTCACCTCCTCCGAGAGAACCACTACTTCCTGGGTAAACCCATTTGGGTTTCCTGCTCCCGGCAGGTCTCCACTAGCTACTCCAGCAGCAGCGTCTCCCAGCGCATCAAAAGAGTTGGAAAGAATCCCAATGCGGACTCCGGAACCATCCACCCCATAGGTGGCTCGTGCCAGATCTGCTCGTAACGCAACATCTCCCTGGCTCGTGACATCACCAAAATTGGTTTTTGGCTTGTACTCCGGACGGGCAAACCGAAGTGAGGCAAGACTTTCTAACTGATCCACGTTTGCAATTGGAAATAAAGCGCTGACTACTCCATGAGTAAGCTTAGTACTTTCTGCACCCAATGCTTCCAAATCTTTTAGCAGCAATTCGGAGTCTTCTGTCGGTAAGGCAATAATCCTGACCATATCCTCATGGACCATAAGTTTGTCGCTGGACCAGGGGCTAGCGCTTCTTGCATTATCCATGGATTGCAATGCGTGGCTTAATTTGCCCGTTCGGGCTTTCTGTCGTTGAATTTTGGTCAACACATCAGGTAAATTTGCCAAGGCCTTTTCCTGGGCAGAAAGGGATGTCCCTGCCAGGATTGCCACCAGGCAAACTGAAATGGGTAAAAGGTAGAACTTCATGATTTTATTAAATAAACAATTAGGAAATACTGGTCTGGGAATCGGTTTGGGAGGGAGGGGCGATTTCTATTTTGTTTATAATATAATTAATATTTCGACCATATGATAAGGTTTTTTTCCATAGTAAACTAGCGACTCAGTATAATTTTTTTGACCGTACTGATAATACACGCAAAAGGTAACTGCTGTCACTTAAAACGAAATTCAAGGTGACTTTCCATGAGTTTGATTATAAGGAAACAACATGTTGGGTGACTATCTTCCATAGCCAATTCGAACCAAATGAATAAGAGGAAGACAGAGACTCCCATCTATCTTTGGCTCCGATAGAAACTGGGTCAGCTTTGAACCATTTTTAGGACGATAATATTCAGGAACGACCTAGTCCACGACTAAGGTAGTGCGATCCAGTTCTTGTTGTTTTATGTGGGCTGGTAATTCGCGGAATTCGTATTGTTGGTTCCGCAACTTAGGGGTGAAGCCCGCTTCCTGAATCGCCTGCTGAATGCCATCTGCGGTAAATCGGAAGTTAGCCCCGGCTGCACTCACCACATTTTCTTCAATCATTATACTTCCGAAATCATTGGCGCCGCTATGCAAGCATACTTGTGCTACTTGTTTTCCTACAGTAAGCCAGCTCGCCTGGATGTTGCTAATATTTGGAAGCATAATTCGGCTCATGGCGATCATGCGTACGTATTCATCACCGGTGGAGGTATTTCGAGCCCTTTTTATCTTCTTGAGTATGGTATCCTCATCCTGGAAGGGCCATGGGATGAACGCAATGAATCCTTTGGCATCAACGGGCTTCTCAGATTGAACCTGTCGAATATCAACCAGGTGTTGCATTCGTTCCAGGTTGGTTTCGATATGTCCAAACATCATAGTTGCAGAAGTGGTCAGGTGAATTTGATGAGCGGCCCTCATAATATCCAACCATTCCTGCCTCCCACATTTACCCTTTGATATGAGCCTGCGTACCCGGTCACTCAAGATCTCGGCTCCGGCTCCAGGCAGGCTATCCAGACCTGCTTGTTTGAGCGCAGTGAGAACCTCAATGTGAGAGCTGCCTTCCAGTTTAGTTATATGTGCGATTTCAGGAGGTCCAAGTGCGTGTAATTTGAGATTTGGGTAAAGCGCCTTTAATTCTTTGAAGAGATCTACATAAAAGGATAAACCCAAATCAGGGTGGTGCCCACCTTGGAGCAAAAGTTGTTCGCCACCAAAGGCGAAGGTCTCCTCAATTTTTTGTTTATACTCTTCGATAGTTGTGATATACGATTCTTCGTGCCCCGGTCTGCGATAAAAGTTGCAAAACTTACAATTGGCGATACAAACATTTGTAGTGTTTGAGTTTCGATCAATGATCCAGGTTACATATTGTCCGGGCACATGGTGTTGGCGCAGCTGGTTACCAACGTACATGAGTTCGGTTGTCGTGGCATGCTCAAATAGGAATACGCCTTCTTCTGCACTTAAAAATTCTCGTTGGAGTGCCTTCTCCAGTAATGCTTGTACTTCCATCACAACACGCTTGATTTTGAGATCAAAGGTAGAGGTTTAATAAATGTATTAATTCACTACTTAGTAACATCCACCCAGGTTTCTGGTTTTGCGGTGAGGCAGAGAAACTTGCGAAAATCGAGCAGGTTTCGTATTTTTGCAGTAGAACGATGAATTCAAAAAGAGGGAACCGGTGTGTTCCCTCTTTTTATTGTCCAAAATAACGCAATTGATTGATCTGCAACTCGCTTCTTTATTGGAGCGCAAATTTAATGAGCCTGCTTTCTCTGATTGTTTTTTATTGGAAATTAAAGTACATCCAAATAACAAGGTTGAAGTGTTCTTGGATAGTGACGAGGGGATCACTTTTGAAAAGTGCCGGCGTATAAGTCGATATTTGGAGGAACACATTGACGAAGAGGGATGGTTGGGTGAAAAATATACACTGGAGGTAAGTTCGCCGGGGGCAACCAGGCCACTTACGATGCCCCGCCAGTTTCCCAAGCATATTGGCCGAAAGCTTGCCCTACAGCTTCATAGTGGGACAAAAATGGAAGGCAAGCTAACATCAGCAGATGAAGAGAAGATTACGCTTGAAGTGACACAAGTCATTAAGGAAGGAAAAAAAAGAAAGAAAAAAACGGAAACCCTAGATTATTCATTTGATAACATTGAACAAGCCATTGTGCAATTGTCCTTTTAAACTGGAGGATTATGAATTTGGTAGATACGTTTTCGGAATTTAAAGCCGGAAAAAATATTGACCGCCCAACTATGGTGCGGGTGCTGGAAGATGTATTCAGGACGCTGATCCGAAAAAAATTCGGATCGGATGACAATTTTGAGGTTATTGTAAACACCACCAAGGGAGACTTGGAGCTTTGGCGGGTCAGGGAAATTGTGCCAGACGGGGAGGTGACGGATCAAAATAGCCAAGTTTCCATATCTGAAGCCTTTGCCATAGACGAAGATTATGAGGTAGGCGAAGAGTGCTACGAGCAGCTTTTCCTGAAGGATTTTGGCAGGCGCTCCATCCAGGCAGCCCGTCAGACTTTGATCTCCCGGATCATGGAGCTCGAGAAAGATGAAATTTACAAGCGGTACAGCGACCGGGTAGGCGACATTGTGTTAGGAGAAGTAAATCAGATCCTGAAGCGGGAGATTTTGATTCTCGATGACGCAACTGGAAATGAACTGGTGCTCCCAAAAACAGAAATGATTCGTGGCGATTTCTTCAGGAAAGGAGATATGGTTAGGGGAGTGATCCGAAAAGTGGAAATGAAAAACAATAATCCGGTAGTAATTGTATCCAGAACTGACCCTGCATTCCTGGAAAAACTACTGGAGCAAGAAGTCCCTGAAATTGAGGATGGTTTGATCAGCGTGAAAAAGATTGTACGCATTCCTGGGGAAAGAGCGAAGGTTGCCGTAGAAAGCTATGACGATCGTATTGATCCTGTAGGAGCTTGCGTGGGCATGAAGGGTTCAAGAATCCATGGAATCGTTAGAGAACTTTGCAACGAAAACATAGATATCGTAAACTACACGAACAACATTACGTTATTTATACAGCGTTCATTGACTCCAGCAAAAGTGTCTAATATAGACTTGAATACGGAGGCGCTTCACGCCAATGTTTACCTCGAACCAGATCAGGTTTCACTTGCTATTGGAAAAGGAGGTACTAACATTAAGCTGGCCAGCCAGTTGACAGAGTACGAGATTGATGTATATCGCAATACGCCTGACTACCAGGAAATCGAAGATGTTGATCTTGACGAATTTAACGATGAATTGGAAGAGTGGGTCATAGATGCCCTTAAAGGTATAGGCTGCGATACAGCGAGAAGTGTCCTTCAGCTCAGCAAACAAGAGCTTCTTCGGCGTACTGATCTGGAAGAAGAAACCATTGAAGAGGTTTTAAAGATTCTTGCGGCTGAATTTGAGGAGTAAAATTCACTAAAATTGGGAACGTATGTAGCTTTTCATGCGTTTCCATTTTTGGGCAAAGTGCTATTTTTCAAGGGATATTGATACTAATCAGTAGCTAAAGCCTTTAATACTGTTATCTTTGCCCTGAATTGCCGGTCTAATGAACCATTTCCGGAAAGGGTCCATTTTCCGAGATATAATTTTTGCAACAAATAAGCATTGGGTGGGACCCAAAATTCCCTTTGCTAAAACATCAGAATGACGCGTCGCTTATTCAAAGTAGCTAAAGAATTAAATGTAGGAACTCACACCATCGTTGAGTTTCTAAACCGAAAGGGATTTGAGGTAGAGGATAAACCCAATGCCAAGATCTCCGAAGAAATGCATATCGAGTTGCTGAGAGAATTCAGTACCTCTGCTGCAATTAAGGAGCAAGCTGATCAAATCACTATTGGAACTCGGCCTACTACTGTCAAAAAAGAATCGGAAGTATTAACCACGGTTGAGGAAGGTGTTTCTTTGCCAGGAAATTCCAACACGGGTAGTGGAGTGGATATGCCCCCCCTGCCGGCAGAAAAAGAACCCCCTGCCAAAGCAAACATTGAAACGGAAAAAGAAAAAAAAGAAGAAGAAGATAACTCCACCAAACCCAGATTAAAGGTGGTGGGTAAAATTGATCTATCTAAAAATCGGGGAGGAAGAAAGCCCAAGAAAGAAAAACCGGAAAAAGAAGAGCCAAAAGCAGAAGATAAAGCAACATCAAAGCCAAAAGATAAGTCGACTCCTGACCAGGAGGAAGTGCCATCAGACGCCAAGCAGTCTGATTCTTCTAAAGCGGTACCTCCAAAAGAGAAAGAAATTCAAGCCGAAAAAGCTTCCCCTGCTGTTTCAGATAATGATCCCAAGGGGAAACAGGATAAAAAGGCATCTTCTGTCAATAAAAAGAAAAAGGCTGAAACTCCTCCGGCGCCAAAGCCAAACGAATCCAAAACCGACAAGGAGGAAGATGGTAATGCTCCTGCTGAAAAGGGGGACCAAATGATCCGGGCAAAGACCCCGGAACTTAGAGGGCTGAAGGTGCAGGGTAAAATAGACTTGAATAAAGTGCCTGGTGTCCGACCCAAGAAAAAGGACAAAAAACAACCAGACAAAGACACTAAAGGAGGTAAAGATGCCTCCAAGAGTAGTCAAAAGCCTAATGATAAAGGGAGCCAGCCTAGCCAGTCCTCCGACGGAGATGGCAAACGAAAACGCAAACGGCAACGCCGAAGAGTCCCTATTGAGGGTGGCCAAGGCAACCGGGGAGGAAGAAGCTCTGGAAGAGATGGCAATCAAGGAGGTAGAGGTCGTAACAATAGGGGTGGAAAACCCGAGGAGAAAGAGGTTTCCCAAAAGGAAATAGAGGAAAAAATCAAGGCCACAATGGCCCGGCTCCAAGGCACGGGTAAGAAAAAAGGTCAGAAACTTCGTCGGGATAAACGCCAGAAGCACCGGGATCGTGAGGAATTGCGGGAAGCTGCTGAAGCAGGTGGGAAGCTTGAAGTAACCGAATTTATTTCGGTTCAAGAGCTGGCCAATCTCATGGATGTTGATGTGGCTGAGGTCATCACAGCTTGTTTGAATGCAGGGGTGATCGTTTCCATTAACCAGCGACTAGATGCAGAGATTATCGAATTGGTAGCAGGTGAATTTGATCATGAAGTTGAATTCATTGGCGCAGAAGAGGAATCGGAAGAAGTCGAAGAGGTTGAAGATGATCCTGAAGATCTTAAGCCAAGAGCTCCTATCGTTACTGTGATGGGGCACGTTGACCACGGTAAAACCTCCCTGTTGGATTACATTCGTCAAGCCAACGTGGTGGAAGGTGAAGCCGGTGGTATTACCCAACACATTGGGGCCTATGAGGTGAGGGTCGGAGACGAACAGAAGAAAATTACCTTCCTGGATACACCCGGTCACGAAGCCTTTACCGCTATGCGGGCCCGAGGCGCGAAAGTAACCGATATCGCCGTGATCATTATATCAGCAGATGATCGGATCATGCCCCAAACGAAAGAAGCGATCAGCCACGCACAGGCTGCAGGGGTGCCCATGATTTTTGCTATCAACAAGATCGATAAAGCAGGCGCTGACCCTGATCGGATCAAACAAGAGCTTTCCAGCATGAACCTTCTCATTGAAGAATGGGGTGGAAAGTATCAAAGCCAGGATATTTCCGCAAAGACGGGGCAAGGGATTCCGGAATTACTGGAAAAAATCCTGTTAGAAGCGGAATTGCTTGAATTGCAAGCTAATCCGGATCGTCTTGCTTTAGGTACGATAATCGAAGCTTCTCTGGAAAAAGGAAAAGGTTACGTTGCCAATGCTTTGGTCCAAACCGGTACACTCCAGATTGGGGATGCCATGGTCGCCGGGGAGTATGCAGGTAAAGTAAAAGCCATGTTTAATGAACATGGTAAGCGAATCAAGAAAGCAGGCCCCTCCCAACCTATTATGATCCTTGGGCTGAATGGAGCTCCGCAAGCAGGAGAGCGAGTCAAGGTGATGGACACAGAGCAAGAAGCTAAATCTATAGCCACCCGCCGTGGTCAAATTGCGAGAGAACAAGCAAACAGAGCTACCAAACGGATCAGTTTGGACGAAATTGGACGTCGAATTGCACTTGGTAACTTTAAAGAGTTAAACCTTATTGTTAAGGGTGATGTGGATGGATCGGTAGAAGCCTTGTCAGATTCTCTGATCAAAGAGTCCATTGAATCCGTACAGGTCAATGTGATTCACAAAGGGGTAGGGCAGATCATCGATTCGGACGTTATGTTAGCTTCTGCTTCAGACGCCATTATTATTGGTTTCCAGGTTCGCCCTTCTCTGACAGCCAGAAAACTGGCTGAACAGGAAGGTGTTGAAATCAAGACTTATTCCATTATCTACGAGGCAATTGAAGAAATCAAGAGTGCCATCGAGGGTATGCTCGAACCAACCAAAGAAGAAAAGGTCCTTGGAGAGGTTGAAGTCCGAGAAACCTATAAGATCAGCCGCGTGGGAACGGTAGCGGGCTGTTTTGTTCAGGAGGGTAAAATTACCCGTAATGCAAACGTTAGACTGATTCGGGATGGCATTGTTATTTATCCTACCAAGGAGGGACAAGTCGGTGAATTGGCATCGCTAAAACGATTCAAGGATGATGTAAAAGAGGTGCGCTCAGGTATGGAATGTGGTATATCTGTCAAGAACTTCAATGATATCAAAGTTGGCGACACCATTGAAGCCTATGAGATTATTGAAGTAAAGCAAACCCTGGCAAAAGCTTAGTCTGATCGCCGTAGGTTGTAAATATGTAATCGAAACGAAAGCCAGCCAGCTTGTAGATCAAGCTGGCTGGCTGAATTTTAAGCGTATGCCTGATTACATCCAATAATTTTTATTGCAAAATTACCCGCCGGATTTCAGCTAGATCCCCCTGACGGAGCTCCAGAAAATAAACCCCTCTCGCGTTATTAGCAATATCTATACGGTCACTAAAAACACCTGAAAAGGCACCTAAATCATTAAAATAGATTTGCCGACCCTCAGCGTTGAAAATTCGTATGGTGGTCCTCCCGGGTTGAGGTAATTCAAATTGGACATCAAAAACCCCATTATTGGGATTGGGAAACAGCTTTAATTCCTTCAACTGCAAGTCGACGATGGCCGGCATATCTTCTTCCATATCTCGCTCCAGCTCGGCAACCTCTTCTTCCTTCAATAGTTCAACTATAACCTCGGCTTCCACAGCATTTGGGTCTGGGTTTTTCTCCACCTCCAGACCATCGTGTCGGCTACTCGTATTGTGAGTGGCAGCAGCGGATTTGATTGGACGCGTTGCAGACAAAAGTTGGCCATTCCGCCAAAATACAAGGGTGATATCATCGCCAACTTTGCGGTTATCGATAATTGGATTAAGGTCATGCCAATCCACGATCGGGTAACCATCAACCCGAGTGATTATATCTCCTTTTTCCAGACCCATTGCCCATGCAGTTGAGTTCGTGGCTACCGAAATAGCTACTCCATTAATGCCGTCCAGTATTTCGTCATGCGCTTCATAAATGCCAAGGAATGGATCTTCAGAATCTGTACGCTGAGATGTAGAGACAGCATCCCGATCTACCAAGGCTATCGGGACGGTTTGTTCTTCGCCTTTGCGCCAGACGGTTAAGGCTGTTTTATCTTCCGCTTCGAATTTGGATAAAGCCTCCTTAAAACTGAGCCTTCTGGAAAGTTCAAGTTCACCCACACGGGTAATGTAGTCGAGAGGCTGCAGCCCTGCATCTGCAGCTGGACTTATGTCCCAAACCCGGGTAAGCATTATCCCCTGATCATTAGGTAATCCTAGCGTTTCCGCTTTTTCGTCTGATACATGCATGTAGCTAACCCCAATTACGGGTCGGTTGTCCATATGTTGGGCAACCAGCGGGAGAGGCAAAATAAAAAAGAGCAGTCGGGTAATTTTTGCGAAATTCATGGTGGTGATTTTAGTATACTTACGATATACTTATCACCTTGGATCACTTCAGAGTAATTTTTTGTCAGGTTTATCATTCATGGGGACTGAGCAAAGGTTCCCCTTAAGTTGGGTCTATAATCTAAATTCAGGTATTTACCAGAGTCTATTTACTATGAAGTGGATTGATCGGAAAACCATACTGTCGTTTTTTGTTTTTTTCGGTATTTTAATGTTTTCCTCTTTTCTTTTTGATGCAGAGTCAGGAGGCGGAGAATCGCCTTGGTCAAGAGCAGGTTGGGCAGGGCTCTTCGCTATAATTCTAGCACTCTTATTTTCGAAGACAAGGCAAGTTATGAAGGATCAATAAGATACTATGGAGGAGGCGACCAGTTTAGATCGCCCTTATTTGGCATTTCTTATTGAGAATGCGTTGGATCTGGATTCAATTTAGATTGAAGTTTTTCGGATAAAACGGGGGAGTAGTATTGAGCTTCCCCGTTCGTCTTTTTGCTTTTCACATTTAATCTTTCCGGGGTAAATATTCCTTCGGAATTGGATTTTCATCTCCCTCAGCTGCCCAATAGATATTGATGATCCACCATCGGTCTGCATCATGCATAAGCTGAATTGAATTAATTCCACGAGCAAAGGGTTCTACTTCATCTGCTTTCCGGTAAGATTCGTAGGTGCTGAATACATGCGTGACAGGACCGAAGGATTCCGTTACCCGGTGAATCTCTTTTTCAAAGAATCCACTCTGCTCTAAAAAAGAACCAGCTCGTTTTACATATTCGTCGGGTGACCAATACTGGGTTGCCAATAACCCATTTTGATCTTTTCGGACCGGTATTAATTTGGCATCCTCTTGAAATAAATACTTGAAAAGTTCCCAATCCCTCTTTTCTCCTTTAGGTCCTGAAATAACTGCATAAAGGGTTTCGATAGTCTGGTCAAGGGTCTGCACATATTGGCTGTAGTCTTTTAAAGAACCACCTTGGGCAAAACCAAATGACATACAGAAAATGACAAATAGCAGGGTAGATATAAACTTTTGCATGATCCTTTTTTATTGACAAAATAAGCGTACTGGACTTTTTGGGTAAAAGGGCCTATCCTTTTTGTCAGGCTAGAAACAATCTCCAGACCTGTGTGGTGAAAAAACAAACGATTAACCCCAGAAAAATGGGTAAAAAGGTAGACACCATCGTCCATTTTGCACTTTTGGTCTCTTTGTAAATGGTGTAGATCGTGGTAGAACAAGGATTGTGCAATAGACTAAACAACATGAGATTAATAGCCGTCAGTAGGGTCCACCCACCGCCGCGGAGAATCTGCTCCGTATCTGCAAGAGAATCAAGTTCAAACATCACCCCGGCCCCTTCTCCTACACCAGGCATGCCCGAACTTAAAACCGTAAGCATTAAAATGGTAGGGATAACAATTTCATTAGCTGGAATTGCAATAACATAGGCCAGTATAATCACTCCATTTAATCCGAATAGGGCAGCTGCAGGATCAGTACCTCGGATGAAATGCTCGGCTAGGCTTAGCCCCTGAATCTCTAGGTTGCCAACCAGCCAAATTACCAGACCGGCAGGAATAGCAAAGACGATTGCCCTCCAAAGTACAAAAATGGTTCTGTCAATTAAGGAGGTATACAAGGTTTGTAAGACCCTGGGCGGCCGATATGGAGGTAGCTCCAGGCTGAAGGCAGAGGCTTCTCCCCTCAGGACGGTCTTACTTAATCCCCAGGAAACGAGCAGACTGAATGCAATCCCCAGGACCGCAATCCCAACCACGGCTCCGGCAGAGATCAAACCTGCCCAAACGGCAGGTACAGCGCCTCCGATAAATATAGTTGCAATCAGGATTTGGGTTGGCCACCGGCCATTGCAAAGTGAAAAATTATTGGTGATGATAGCAATCAGGCGCTCCCGAGGGCTATCGATGACCCGAGCTGCAATTACGCCTGCCGCATTACAACCAAAACCCATGCTCAACGTAAGGGCCTGCTTGCCGTGAGCGCCTGCTTTGCGGAAAAGGCTATCCATATTGAACGCTACCCGAGGCAGATACCCAAAGTCTTCTAATAAGGTGAAGAGTGGGAAAAAAATCGCCATTGGAGGAAGCATTACCGAAATGACCCATGCCATTGACAAATAGGCTCCGTCGATCAGAAGACCGTCTAACCACCAGGGCATGCCGATAGCTGAGGCGCCACTTTTGAGTATAGGGTGAAAAGTGTCGATCAACAGAGAAGCCAGCAAACTGGATGGTACATTTGCTCCGCTTACGGTAATCCAAAAGACCAATGCTAAGAGCAAAAACATAATGGGAAAACCTAGCCATCTGCTGGTGACGATGCGGTCGATCTTAAGGTCCAGGCTGTAGACCGGGCGCTCTCCTTCTTGCTGGACGGTTTTACGGGCAATTTTGGAAGCATCTTCATAAATAGATTCTACAATCGTATCGTGGAAGTCTACACCAAGGTCCCAGCGAATATTGTTCGCCAAAGCAAGGATATCATTGGTTTGGGTGGAACTCTTTTTCATTTGGGATCGGCATTAGGGGGTAACCAAATCGGCTGAAGGAATTAGGTTGGCTAACGTTCCGGTTCGAACCGCGTTCATAATCTCTTCATCCCCTTCTAGTAATCGTAAGGCTACCCAATTCAGGTTCGGCAGGTTTGGAAATTGTCCTTCTAATTTTCCCGCCAATTCCCGGATTGCCCGATTGAGCTTTGGCGAACGACTCTTGATTCGATGTGGCTTACAGATAAATTTCCCAGAAGCTACCTCCTCAATGGCGGTTATCAGTTCATCCATTCCCTCCCGTTTACGCGCTACAGCGGGAATAACGGGTATGCCCAATTCTCGAGCCAGGGCTCGAACATCAATTTGGATATGGTTGCGTTTGGCTTCATCCATTAAATTTAAGCACAAGACGGCCCTGTTTGTAATTTCCAATACCTGCAATGCGAGATTCAGGTTACGCTCCAGGCGAGTAGCGTCAGCTACGATGACGGTTACATCCGGCTTTCCAAACAAAATGAAGTTCCGGGCTACCTCCTCATCTGTACTGGTGGACAGAAGCGAATAAGTCCCCGGCAAATCCACCACTTTATACCGCTTTTCGGCGAAGCTATAGCCTCCCTCTGCGCGCGTCACCGTCTTTCCCGGCCAATTGCCTGTATGCTGCCGGAGTCCCGTCAGGTTGTTGAAAACGGTACTCTTACCTGTGTTGGGATTGCCGGCCAAGGCTACTACGTAGTCGACCCGATCCATGGCAATACCCAGGCGGATCAGGTTTTCTCTATGATGGATCGGGCAATTTTCGCAATTATGTGCTTGGCTCATGCTGCTTCTTTTTTTGGATAAAAATTAAATCGGCCTGGTCTTTTCGAAGGGCAATCGTTGCACCCAGTATCCGATACCCGACCGGATCCCCCGAAGCGCTTCGAATACCGGCGGTAACCTGAGTGCCCGGTACTACACCTAAATCCAGCAAACGCCTGCGCTGTGCTCCGCGACAATTAGGGGATATTCCGAGGATTTCGGCTTCCTCCCCAAGTGCTAATGTGGACAGCACCTCCTTTTTTTCCGGTAGTGGCAGTTCATCGGGAAGTAACTCTACTGTTATGCTGGAGGCAAAAAGCGTAGTGAGAATACATTCTTCTCCATCTGCCGCAAAACTGATTTTGCCATCTGCTACATCCAGCACATAAACCTGCATACCAGGATATAGACCTAGAGCCACCAATTGTTCATAAATACTGTGCGGTTCGTCTTCTATGTGCAGGATTATAGCTAAGTCCCCCTCCTGCAATTGGCTTAAGGGTGCACCGCGCGGATCGGGCATATCTCCGCCAGAGGAAGGAATGGGGTCGCCATGAGGATCGAAAACAGGGTTGCCGATTTGTGCTGCAAGCCGGTTAGCTGCTTCCGGCGATATATGGTGCTCCCTTCGATCGGCTTCTCCATGCCATTCGGTTTCTACCAGGCTGGTCTCATCTGCCAAATAGCGCTCCCAGATCCGGTGGACCCGGATAATGCGAAGTGCATAGGAGCGTCCGGAATCGGTTAGGCCGAAAGTCTGATTTTCTTGCATTTGCATCAGGCCCATACTTTTTAATCGCCCAACCAGCTTCGTAGCCCTATCTGTTGAAATATGGAGATAGCCGGCCAGACTGTTTAAGTCACAGTTAACATTTTTATATTCACAGTCGAATAAGAACTTAAGGGCATCCTCCAAAACCACCCGCTGAGTGTTGAGGCGGGATTTTCGAAGCAAGGCAAGAAGGCCCTTCTTTGGATAAAAGATCCAGTACAAAAAGGCCATAAATAAAAGGCCAATTGAAAGAGCGAGTCCGGGTTTAATGCCTAATAGGAAGACCAATTGTAACATATTCCGGGATTGCTAGGTTTTTGAAAAAGGGCTCTGCGGGTTCATTACTAATAAATGGTCCGGGGATTTGTAATTGTTTAATGCTGGTTCCATAAGATTTCTGCTTTCCTTTCCTCTTGTTTTCAAAACTTGGTTTAAATCATTAGCATTTCAAGAAAGATCGAGGATCGGGGTTTTAATTTGATCCAAACTTTAAACCGAAAAAAACGGTCCTTGGCCGAATAGGGCCAAAAATGAAGCCGGAATCTCGGTCCGGTCCAACATCAAAACTGTCCTGATAACTATTGAAAATATTTTGCACTCCTCCGTTGAGTTCAATGAAGAAATTATTGTTAAAAGTAAAAGTGTATGCCGCCTTTAAATTTGCTTCAACGAAAGTGGGCGTACGCTCGATGATCGTGAACTCATTGTCGGGATTAATCACATGAGGTACGTCCATAGGACCCGTGTAATTACCTGAAAAAGATAGGGAAAGAGCTTCTATCGGCTTATAATTTAAAGTTATGTAGCCATAGGTATTCGGATTCCGTAGTAGGTTCTCTGTGACTGTTGGGGGAGTAGGATCGTTTTCACTTTCTGGTGACCAAATAACCTCAGGACTACTAAATCGAGCAGATTGAAAGGTAGCTCCCATTTGTAAGATGATCTTCTTAATAAAGGCAAAGTCAGCCTCTACATTAATCCCTTGTACTACAGCTCCATCTCCATTTCGCTTGGTGATTACGCTTACACCGGAAGGAAGCTCTTCAGGCTCAGCCAGTATAAAAGGATTATTCAAACGAGTGTAAAACCCCTCTATCACCAGGTTCATCTGAGTTGTTCCTACGGCTTTGGTATAATTTAAGGAAAGGTTCAGATTGTTAGAGCGTTCGGTTTCAAGTTCGGGATCCAGCTGGATAAATCGGGCTGCCCCCCCAACAGTTTCAATGTGGAGGTCTTCGTCGAAAGCTTGAGGCGCTCGATACCCCTGGGCAAAAGAGGCTCTCAGTTTTAAAGATTCCGTAAAATCAAACATACCCGTGATTCTGGGTACTGCCACAGGGAGGGTATTCTCGTTGTTGAAGGACTCACCCTCCAGGTCATAACGCCCTCTGATATTTACAAAGTCAAACCTACCACCGATCAGAAAAGAAAGCTTCTCAATCGGATTCCAGTCCAGTTGTACAAAATTGCCAATGGTGTTGACCTGCTGGTCAATCACCCGACCATAGCCGGGCATTTCATCCAGGACATCACTTAACTGGTATTCGCTACCCAAGATCAGGGTAAGGGCATCATCGATCTGGAAGGTATATTGCAAGCCCCCGACGCCAGCCAGATCGGTGGATTGGCCATAAGCATTGATCGCTAATAGATCAGCTTCGGTGATGGAATCTTGTGGCCCAAGCACCCTTCCCCCACCGCCATAATAACTCTTCCTGCGCGTATGCTGGAGCGATCCATAGAGGGCGATTTTGTGCTTGTAGTTTTTAGAATATTGTTCAAAGGTCAATCCACCGCCGAGGATTTGGTGGTCCAGCTGCTCTGCAATGCGGCTTTGGTGCGGTTCCAGGTCAAAATCACTGCCTCCCCTTCGAAATTCCGTGATACTATGCCCATTGAGCTTGATCTTACCACGATCCGATGTATTGATAAAGGCATCGAAACCAAAGGTGCTGTTCCGTAATTCGGTAATTTCAGAAAAACCATCATCATTAGCATCCCAGTGGTCGCGATTGCGATTGTAGCCATACAAGCTGATTCCCTCATTAAAGTCCTTCCCCACAATTGAGCCATTTAAAGAAAAAGTACGATCTGAAGCATCCAGGTCAATGAGAGACTGATTGAAACCAACTTCAAAAGAGTTGGTAATAGGCTCTTTGGTGATGATATTGACCGTACCGGCAATTGCATTGCCCCCGAATAAGACCGATCCTCCGCCCTTTACCACTTCTATCCGGTCTACCATATTTGCAGGGAACATATCCAGGGCATAGACGCCGGCCAAGGCAGAGAAAATAGGCCGACTGTTAATCAGGATTTGGGAATAGGCGCCCTCCAGGCCATTCATGCGAAGTTGGGTGAAACCACAATTCTGGCAATTATTCTCCACTCGTAGACCCGGAGAAAAATTTAGGCCTTCCGAAAGGCTCAAGGCTTGCGTGAATTCGAAAGTCTCTTTCGAAATTTCATTTACGATTACCGGAGACTCATATATCGGGACCTCTGTACGTGTACCCGTAACGACTACCTGATCTAGGTTGAGCCAATCGGCTTGCATGGTAAAGTCTCTTTCGAGCTGCTGGTCACCACCGAGAGTAATGGCTTCTTTGACTTTTTGGTAACCCAGATAAGAGATCTCCAGCTGATAGGTTCCATCAGCCAAACCCGTAAAGTGGAATAGCCCTTCCTCATTGGTATAAGTTTGCCAAACTGAACCCATTCCCCTAAGGGCTACATTTGCCATCTCTACGGGTTGATCTTCAATGAACACACTTCCAGTGAAGAGACCATTTTGGTTACTGATCGCACCAGGCTGTGTTATAGTATCAGCCTGAGTTGCTACATTCTTTCTTGGACCCTCAACTTGTTGCAAGGGCTTATCCAGGTAGATGCTTTGACCTTTCAGTGGAGCGGCAAATGCCCCAGCGAGACCAATCCAGCAGCAGAAAGCGATCGTTCTATTCATTTTTCTTTAATCCTTTCTTGTTTAGATACTGCAAAGATAAAAAGTTAGATTAGACTAAAAATTTTTTCTGCTGAATTATAATTTATTTTGGCTATGTCATTGTAGCCTGATGATTATCATTTCAAAAATAGTTGGGTACTGAACTGAATGGATTAGAAATCACAGGACTAAAAACATCGAATCTATCCCGGTTGAATTTATATTTGGCTAAACCTTTTTCTCAATGCCCTCCCAAACGAAAGAGAATTATTTAAAAGCCTTGTTCTATCTGGCAGATGAGGAGGGGAAAGTGTCTGTCTCGCAATTGAGTAAGGAGATGGGAGTAAGCGCCCCTACGGTAAATAGTATGGTGCGAAAGTTGCAGCAAAAGGGCTGGGTGATCTACGAGAAATATAAACCTCTACAATTGACTTCTACGGGCAGAAGAACAGCTGCTCTGGTTATTCGAAAGCACCGAATTACCGAGATGTTCTTGGTGGAAAAGATGGGATTTGGCTGGGAAGAAGTTCACGATATCGCAGAGGAAATGGAGCATTTAAATTCAGAGGCACTTTTTGAGCGCATGGACGAGATGCTGGGGCATCCCAAAATTGATCCGCATGGCTCGCCCATCCCGGATAAAAATGGTCAATTGGTTTGGAAGGATTACAAGACCTTATCCGAGATATCCCCCGGCGAGCGCGTGCGCCTGTGTGCTTTGACGACGAGTTCAAACGAGTTTCTACACTTTCTGAACAGCAGAAACTTGGAGCTAGGTACAGAATTGGAAGTAGTTGAGGTTGAAGAGTTTGATCAAAGTATGGTGGTGTCTTATGGGGATTTTGATCGGATAATGCTGAGTCGGGAAGTGGGGGAGCGGTTGTTGGTGGAACGAATTAAGTGAAAAGGGATAAAGGTCCAGGGTGGATAAGAGGATAAGTGGAAGCGAGCTGACGAGCAGGTCATCTACTTAGTTGATAGTTTAAGCTGTACTGCTAATTGTTCTGATAATCTCCACAGCTTTTTGCCATTTTCGGCATCTTCTGCTAACGGCTCAATCGGTTTTCTGCCCATCAGAAACAGGTAATCAAAGGATTTCTCCGAAATAGCCTGGTTGGTCGAGAAATATACTACCGGCTCCCGCGCTTTTTCCGGTGAACGAAAAAAGATGGAGAAAACCAACTTCATAAGCGGTTGTACCCATTGCGGAGCCTCTCTAGCAATATTGGAGTTGACGGGTCCGGGGCAGAGTGCATACACTACTTTTCCAGGGCCTATTCTACGGGAAAGTTCTCGTGCGAAAGAGGTAAGCAGCAATTTATAATATCCATACAGATTGACCGATTGTTGCATTCCATATTCTTTAAACTGACCAAAACCTTCCCAATCAAATCGATCTGGATTCCGGTGGCTTTCTGAACTAACGATTATGATCCTGCTGGGGTCCGCTTCGTTTCCTTTCCGAATCAACCCTTCTTCCAATAACCGATTTAGCAAAATAAATTTGGACAAGTAGTTGACCATAAACATTTCTTCCAGGCCTTGCGGTGTTTTACGACTTTGTCGGGGAACGACGGCGGCATTACAGATTACCTGATCCAGGGTCTCCCCCTTTTCCTGCAATGCATGAATTAAGTTTTCGATACTGTTTACATCTGATAGGTCCACTCGATACATTTCTATCTGATCCGAGCCAGACTTTTGTTGCACCCATTCTCCCTTATCCGGTATCCCACTGCGAACAGCCATTAGAATGCGACCACCCCGACGCGCCAGTTCGATTGCCGTAGCCAGACCTAAACCAGAACTAGAACCGGTAATCAGAATGGTCTTTCCATCCAAACGATCTGATTCTTTTAATTCACCAACTCGTTCCTGTTTTTTGAACAAGTCGCTAATCCCTTTCCAGGTTGCTTGCAGTGGACTATCGTACTGTTTAGATTTCATGAATTCTGATGTCAGGATTTCGAAATAGCTAAATTCTCCAGGAAACTGGAATAGGAGATTACCTCTTGCGCCACATCAGTTTCATGGAGCCCAAAATCTTCAATCTGATATTGATGCACACCGTAACGATGTGGGTTGCTTTGAGCTTCGGTTGTTTCAAAACGATGGACCAGGGATACAGTCCATGGTAGGTCAGCGTCTGCGTAAATGCGTGCTACCTGACTGAGCGCGTTTTCCACCAAATTAGGATAAAATACATCTGTGATCTTGGCTTCCGGATATTGCGCTCGATACGTCAGGGCTTTTTTCAACATCAGGCTATTTTTTCGAAGCCAGTGCTTGCCTACCTCCCGGGCATCTACTGTGGAACTGAACATAGCCCGCCCGTGAGCACACATACTCATGAAAGAGGGGATGCATTCTAAGACTTCCCGATGTGGCCAAACGACCTGTACGTCGGGATAAACCTGGTGAACCACGTCCAGCCATTCTAGGTGGTGCGGACTTTTGAGAACCCATCGTTTGCCAGGCCGTTGCCATTGTAACAACTTAAGCAACTTGGATTCATATTCATAGGCCGGGAGTTGGTCTGCGGTTTCCAGCCATGAGGCATAAGTAGGAACGTGCAGCATGGCTTCCCAGGAGGTACTCATGAATGTGACATCCAGCAGCAGTACGTCTTCCTCCGGTTGGAGGTGTTCTACCGGATGAATTGCGAAAAAGTTTGGCGCCAGGAAGCGCATGGCGCGTTCTGCTGTTCGCGTTTTTGGGATTCGTTTTTCAACAGACTTCCAATCCTCGTTCAGCGGAGCCGGAAACATACTCTCCCAGGAGAATAAGGATCGGGTGGCTGGATCGGAGGCTAACAGACGCTGCAGCTTAGTGGTGCCAGTTCGTTGTAGGCCGGCAATCAACCAAACTGGTAGTATTTCCTGTTCCAGGATTTCCGGATATTTTCTAAACCATTCTTCCGCTCGAAGGCGGACTTCCAGCCGGCTTACCAACTGCTCTCGCAACATAAAACGGCCCAATGGATTTGGGTGTGCTTCTTCGTGGATGGATTGAAGCAAAATAGTCAACGGTTCTTCCCAATAACCGGAGCCAAAGTTGTTTAAACCCGATCGCTTCCTGGCCATTTGGATCAGTAGATCCTTATCTAGCTTGATGGTAGGTAAAGCCTTCAGGGTAGATTGAAGGAATTGAATGTAAGTGGGACGTTTGTGAAAGGTATGAGAAGAAACCAGCCGATTGCTCATGCTAAGGTTGCCATTTTGACCACTCGGCAAGGTAGTGCTTTTGGATAATTGAGCTTATCCGCTAACCGATACCACCGCCAGCACATGGTACCTTCCTTGTGGCCAACTGTTTCAATCCAATTGGGATGTCCAGGGTCTGAATGAGCTACAATCACTTTAACTGTTCCGTCTGGTTCATAATGCGCATTACCCTTGCTGATGCAGATGGTATGATAGCGATAGTCGAGGGACTCCATCCAATAATTATTGAGCTGGAAATTCCAGGTATCGCAATCGGGAATAGAAGTTTCAATGATTAAGGCTTCGTCCTCGGCCAGTTTCCAGCGGCTATGGTAATAAATGATGTTGGCATCGCCACCGGCAGCGTTGCTGGTCTCCGGGTCAAACAAAGGCATTTCATTGGTGTGGGGATGGAAACTTTTGGCCCAACGAGAAAAGAATACAGGAGCGGCAGCTACAAAAAGCCCGGCTCGCTGCAATCCTTGATCTACTCGAGAAGGACTAAGGGGATCAGGTCGATTTGGGAGGCCAATGGTTTCAATTTTCAGATCTGCGGGCTGTTCCTGATTGCGATGTAAAAAGGTTTGCCGCACCATAAGGATGGTGGTTTCGGGATCAATCTTCAGCCAATTCTTCCCTTTTGGCTCCTGGCTGAGGATAATCTCAAAAGTGCCATCAGGTTCAATTAGCATGTCCTGCCCTTCTAACACACCGCACGGAGCGAAGCCTCCTGTGCTCCCGTAATCCCCATTCTGGGTGAACAGTCCGAGGTAATGGACCGTATTTCGCTTGCCAGTGATACGGTATTCGTAATCCCCACTAATTTGGGCATTCTGGTAATAATTGTCGGGGTTGTCGGCTCCCAACTTAACCGTTTCATGTACCATTCGATTCAGGACAGGAAATCGAGGGTCTCCGTATTCAACAAAGGCTTCCAGGGCAGCACGTGTGAGGCGTGTCAGGTAGCGCACGCCTTCTGTTTGCTGGAAGGGGTCACGGGGTGTTCCGGGATAAACCAGAGCGGCACCAGCGGCTTTGAGATTATCGCAGAATTCTTCCCAGGATTTTCCGGACACTACACGTTGGGCGTGAACGTCATCTTGGGTCTTGCCCGAAAGCCCCAGCCACCAAAGGCGAAAGCGGCGGAAGGTGTTGAGTAGGATGCCTACAAATTTTCCCATGAAAGCAGGTTTGACAGGGAAGATAGAGGCTAATGCGGAAATTCGAAAATTCAGAAAATTTAAGTGTGGGGTCTAAACCAAATTTGTAAGTGCAGCTGGAAAAATGTTGCCTATCACTTGGGATAACCAATTGTCACTAGTTGTATCCATTCCAAATAAGTGATCTAACCAAAACAATGATGTCGATCATAGTGTCTTTTTCCATATATACTTTCCTTCAAGATCAAATTCAGTTTTTTCATTAATTCTAAATCTTTACCCATATGAGAGTTTTTTCAATTTTAGCTTTTGCAGGGACGCTTTTTTTTCTTCTGTCCGGCTGTGCTATTCACACAGGTACGCCCTTAAATTCAACGGGACTGGATGAAGCAAATTTCAGGTATGTTGCGCGCGATCTCGCAGGTACAGCCAGTACGCTTCGGGTATTCGGCATTGGCGGTTTGAAGCGGGATGCGATAGTTCGCGAAGCTAAGGCAGCTATGCTAGAAGGCCGAGAGCTTCAGGACAACCAGGCCCTAGCAAACCTAACGGTTAATTTTAAGTGGTCCTTCTACATATTGGTTTCGACAACTGATTGTACAGTAACTGCGGATATCGTTGAATTTACAGAAGAAGATTAGGGTAACCCTGCTGGTCCGGGGATTTAGGAGAATGGGATGATCAAGTCAAAAGCTAGTGTAACGGCCTTTTCTTGATCATCCCTCCTTTGGTGTCTTTGATTGGGTACTGAATAACAAAAGCCCGACTATCTATTTTTTCAATCTCGAATAATAGTTTTGACACTTCAAGGCGGGTTATCACGCAGAACAAAATATTCTTATCTACCGCAGGACCCCCCTGGTGCGTAAATCCAGCCCCCGACTTGAACACTGTCAGTCCCCTGCCGAGGTCAAAGTTGATCTTTTGCCGAATTTCGGCTGATTTATCCGAAACGATCATGACTCCAATGTATTCCTCGATTCCGTTCAGGATGAAATCGACTGTACGAGAGGCAGAGATATAAGTTAGCATAGAGTACAGCGCAGTCTCCATGTTGATTAAGAAAGCGGCGACAGAAAAAAGGATGATGTTGAACAAGGCAATAAAATCGCCGACCGTCAGGCTGGACCTCCGGCTTACACTAATAGCCATGACCTCTGTTCCATCAATCACTGCTCCGCCACGGATAGAGAGCCCAATACCTGCTCCAAGGAAAAAGCCTCCAAAGACGGCGATCAAAAGCTTGTCTTCGGTAATGGTAGGAAATTCCAGGTAGTGGACCAAAATGGCCAAGGATAAAATGGCTATCGTACTTTTTACTGCAAAGGGAACAGATATCTGGCGTATACCCACAATGATAAAGGGGAGGTTGACCAGGATGATCAATATGGAAAGGTCCCATTCCGTGAGAACCTGAATAAGCAAGGATACCCCCATGGCTCCGCCATCCACGAAGCCGTTGGGAAGCAGAAACCCCTTCAGGCCAATGCTAGCCATACCTACTCCGGCTGACAGGGTAACCAGATCTTGAATGTTGTGGCGGAAAATAATTCTTTGTCGGTCCAGTGTGGAAGTAACTACTTGCTGGATTTGTTTCATGCAGTGAATGAACTTGCTAGGGATGGATAATGGATTCCATACATAAGAACAACTTACCCGTAGGATCGATTTTGATGCTGAACAATAAGCCTATTGTTTGTAAAGGCTTTTTAAAGCTTTACGGGTAAACCCCAAAAATTTAGTCTGGTTTCCAATAGTGCGGATAGATCTTCCGCATGCTGTCATTCATGATGCGTGTGGCCCGATTTCGGGGTAACCATCCCAGAAATCGGTCGGTCAGGCGGTTGTAGCGCCCGGGAATCAATAAAACTTTTTTCCCTAATGCTTGCAGTACTTCTTCTGCCACATCATCAGGTTCTTGGATCGGAGGCTGCACCGGCATGGGTTTCGGATTTGAACTAAGATAAGGGGTGGTCCGCATGGTGCCCGGGCATACTCCCAGCACATCAATATCGAAGTCTTTGAGTTCAAAATGTAAGGCCTCTGCCAGGTTATAAGCAAAGGCTTTGGTAGCAGAGTAGGGGGCCACCATCTGAGTGCCCCTCAGCCCTGCCATGCTACTCATAAGGATGATACCGCCAGGCTTTTTTTGGTCTATCCAGTAGTTTACGAGTCTGTAAGAAAGGTGCAGTGGGACACGGGAATTGACTTCAATGTAAGTGTCCAATTCATCGGGAGCGTTTTCCGTAAACATTTTTACCGGACCATAAGCAGCATTATAGATTAGTAAATGGCAGGCCCGTCCATCCAAGGCAGTCATTACTTTACGGATTGCATCTGCACTAGAAAGGTCGACTTGAAGTCCAAGGGTTTCTACTTGAAATTCTTCTTCCAACTCTTTTTGTAAAATCCGGAGTTTTGCCTCCTGAAAGTCGACCATGATCAGGTTAAAACCGCGCCAGGCAACAGCTCGGCTATAGGCGGCACCGAGGCCATCTGCAGCACCTGCTATGAGTGCCCAAGGGCCATACCGGCGAAGAAATGGGGATCGTTGATCTTGGGTTTTGGACATTGTATTTGGGAATGAAGGATGGAAATTACGAAAATCACTAGCTTGGTCTGGCACAACCCTTTAGCGATGAAGTTTTTTCTGGGAATAAGTTTGGTTCTGCTTTTGTTGACTTCGTGTTTGCCTGCAGTTGATGAACCAGAATGGGTGTCCATATTCAATGGACAAAATATGGAAGGTTGGAGTCCCAAGTTTTACGGGCATTCCCTGGGAGAAAATTACAAGAATACCTTTCAGGTGAAGGAGGGGTTGCTCCAAGTGAACTATGCTGAATACGATAGCTTTCGATTGGAATTCGGACACTTGTTCTATAAAGAGGAACTGCAATATTACAGACTTCGGTTTGAGTACCGGTTTTTGGGTGATATACTGCCTGGTACTCCTTCCTGGGCTATTCGAAATAGCGGGATTATGTTGTATAGTCAGGCAGCAACTTCTATGAAAATGGACCAGGATTTCCCGGTATCGCTGGAGGCACAATTGCTTGGTGCCTACAAGGATGATGGCCGCTCCAGGCCGACCGGAAATTTGTGTACTCCCGGGACGGTAGTAAAACAGGGGGGTAAAATCCTGCGGGATCATTGTAATGTGGGATCCGGGCCCACTATTTTTGGTGATGGTTGGGTCCAATTTGAAGTTGCGGTTTTGCCAAACGGCATGTTTCATCACCTGGTAGAAGGCGATACCGTGATTAGTTATTCAGATCCTACAGTGGGAGGGGATAATATTCCATTTGATTATCCGGTGCCCAACGGTACGCTACTCACAAAAGGCTATATTTCCCTGCAAGCTGAAGGGCATCCTGTTGAGTTTCGGAACATAGAGTTGATGAAGCTGGAGGCAAAATGATTTAGTCATATGGAATAACAATCAATAACCTTTACCCGTACCTCAAAAGAAATTCAAAACGTCTCGAATGGTACTCAGTTTTTGAAGTTGGGGATGCTCCACTTTCAATTCTACTTTCTCATATTCCCAAGTTGTGTGGTAGGGTACATGGAATCCCCAGGCTCCCAGTTCAATAACGGGTAGAATATCTGATTTCATGGAGTTCCCGACCATAGCAAATTCTTCCGGTTGAATGTCGAGGTGCTGAATCAGCTTTAGGTATTCCGACTTTTTCTTTTCCGATACTATTTCGATATGGTGGAAGTAGGATTCAAGGCCAGAACGGATCAGTTTTTTCTCTTGATCCAACAAATCGCCCTTGGTCGCCATTACAAGCCGGTACTTTCCTTGAAGCGCCTGCAATACCTCCTCTACACCTGCTAACAATTCGATAGGTTGTTGCAACAAGTCTTTGCCCAATTCCAAAACCTTGTCGATGACCTTGAAATCCAAAGCGCCATCGGAAATCCGAAGCGCAGTTTCGATCATAGACAGCATAAAACTTTTTACCCCATAGCCATATAGCTGAATATTTTCCATTTCTGTTTTAAGCAGCTCTCTAGATACCGTATGGTGCGGTAAATAGTCTTCCAATAACCCGCAAAATTGCTTTTCCGCTTCCTGAAAATAGGGTTCGTTGACCCAAAGGGTATCGTCTGCATCGAAAGCGATGACTTTGATCTGTTTCATGAAAATTGCTGGATAATTATCTCGATTGTCAAAATGGAATTATGGAATGTAGATTTCATACTACTCCTGGGATTACCAGTAGAAAATACCCAAATTAGTTTCTTTCTTTTTTGGGTACGCTAAACTTATACCTAGCGTAGATTTGTCGAACCGCACTTTCTGTGACTTTGTAAGGATCATTAACACCAGGCTGAAGGGTAGCCTGAGCAGCGCCGTGCCAAATCAGGTTCTTGGTTTCGGGATGGTACATTTCGATGATTAAAGTTCCATTAACGTAATCGGTGTACTCGATTCTTCCTCCCACTCGACTACTCATGCCTATACCGCCATAATATCCTCCAAACCCTACGCCAACATTTACCCCTCCTACTTCGCGACCAATAGTTTGCACCTTGGTAATTACGAAGTAACCGATCTCCATATCCGGATTTTCATATTCCTGCCGGTAGCCTCTCCGAGCCATTTGATAGATGATTTGTTTGCGGATATAATCCACTAACTCCGGGTTTCGAATACCCGTCTCCTGAATCTGTTCCTCAGTGAGTTCCAAAAGGGAATAAGTCCGATAGGATTTAAATGGAATCTGTTTATCATAATCATACGAAATATTTAAAGTAGGAGAACAGCCAAGGAAGAGGCCTAGACACAAGAATAGGAATACTAGTTTTGGATTCATCAGCAAAAAGTTTGGGCTAAATGTAAGTGCAATTCATTTAGGAGGTCCAAATAAGTGAATGGCTTCTCGAATTGACCAATGCAAAGGTGCCCTAAGTAGGCTGGTAGTTTGTGGGAGGGTATAGGCTTTTTCAAAACCCTGGCGCGTCGTATCTTCAGCCATCAAATTTTCAAGTTTCAACGTATAGATTAAGTATAGATCATGGGAAGAGCGTTCGAATATCGCAAGGCGACCAAATTTGCTCGTTGGGATAAAATGGCCAAGCAGTTTACTAAAGCGGGCCGTCAAATATCCATAGCAGTAAAACAAGGTGGGCCAGATCCGGAAACCAATGTTATGCTGAGGCGGGCTATTCAGAATGCCAAGTCGGTTCAAATGCCCAAGGATCGTATAGCGGCAGCGATCAAGAAGGCATCAGATAAAGATACCAGCGACTTTGATGAAATTACGTATGAAGGGATGGGGCCACACGGCATAGCCGTAGTGATTGAGACAGCTACTGATAACCCTACACGCACTGTAGCGAATGTCCGGTCCTATTTCCGGAAAAAAGGGGGTTCACTTGGCACACAAGGGATGCATGATTTCATTTTTACCCGCATGGGGGTTTTTTACCTTAAGCCAGAGGATGTAGAAGATTTGGAATCCTTTGAATTGGAATTCATCGATCACGGCCTGGAGAAGGTAGAAAAAGATGAAGTCGAAGGAGTTGAATTTATCAAAGTTTACAGTGCTTTTGAGGATTTTGGGCGCATGCAAGATGGGTTGGAAGCCGCCGAAATAAAAGTAGAGAAGTCTGAATTAGAGCGCATACCAAATCATACCAAGGAGCTTACTGATGAAGAAGTAGATGAGGTGCTGGAACTTATTGATACCTTCGAACAGGACGATGATGTGACCAACGTATTCCATAATTTATCCTGAAAGATTGGTTTCTGGTGGTAGAAACTATTCGTTACCCGTGAACCCACTAGGTGGCCGTTTTGTCTAAAAGAGTAAGCTAACCGGTTGTCCAATATGATTAATCCTTCCACCATCCATTTTCTTAAAGATCTGGAAGCCAACAATGACCGTCCCTGGTTTCAGAAGCACAAGAGTGAATACCAACAAGCCAAAGAGAACATAGAGGCCTTTATGGAGGCCATTCGGCAAAAATTGAGTCAGACCGACCAGCTCGAAACGACGAAGATGTTCCGAATTTACAGAGACGTTCGATTTTCGAAAGATAAAAGTCCTTACAAAACGTACTTCAGTGGTTATTACACCCGTCTGGGCAAAGCACTGCGCGGAGGCTACTATTTCAGTATTCAACCTGGAAACCAGACTGTTGCAGGAGGAGGATTTTATGATCCGAATAAAGAAGATTTGCTCCGGATTCGCAAGGAGGTTGAGTTTGATGGAAATCGGTTGAAAGCCATTCTTCGAGATCCCATTTTCGAAAATACATTTGGGGAATTGAAAGGGAATGAACTAAAAACAGCTCCAAAAGGCTTCTCCCGGGAGCACGAACATATTGATCTGATTCGCAAAAAACAGTTTTATGCCATGCGGACCTTTACCGACGATGAGGTATTGGCTGCTACTTTTGAGGATGAAGTCCTTCAAACCTTTCTGAACATCCGTCCGTTTTTTGATTATATGAGTGAGGTCCTCAGTACAAACTTGAATGGGGAGCCAATCTAAGTTCCGAACGAGCTCAGGTTGGCTCTGCGAATTTTCATTCGTCCATTCATTTAAAGAAGACTTTCTATTCTAGGTATTGATCATGGTCTCTTCCTGAAGTTCCACAGCTGAAAGTACATGCTGGATTTTTATGCTCAACACGCTTAGGCGATTCCTTAAGGAACGATATTGAGACACGTCCTGTAAGGACCCGGTTTCGAATAACATTTCGAGATGATTGATTGCTTTCTCGTTGTGGGAAAGGGTATGGGATAAGGACCTCAGATAATCCCTTGTATACCGTCGCAGCCCAATACCCTGGACGATACCCGTTCTAACGGATTTAATCGCGCTTCGAAGTTGCCTTCCCTCTTCTTGTTGTTCGAAAGGAGGCAATTGCAAAGTCAATTGGTGGATGTCGATGGATAGGGATCTGGCCATCCGCCAGATTTCTAAATTGCGGTAATTCATGTGTTTGGGTTTAGTTTCATGAATTAAGAGAGTTTACATCCGGTTTTTCCACAAAATGATTTAGAAAAAATCTTTGACTCCTTACACAATAATGGATCGCTTCTAGCAAGCCGCAAATTAAAATTAACAGGAGTTGCTTTATTTCATCGGAGCCTAAACACTACGAATATGCGATTACCGGCTCTTGTTTTTGGGATATGTATATACTTAGCCAGTTGTACTAGCCCTGTTGAGTATGATGTTTTAATTACCAACGGAATTATTTACCATGGTTCTGGTGAAAAGCCTTATTCGGGCTCTGTTGCTATCAATGGAGCTAGAATTGAAGTGATCGGGACCCTTGCAAATGCAATGGGGAAAGTCACATTCGATGCAAAAGGTAAAGCGGTAGCACCCAGGTGTATTAATATATTGAATTGGGCAAATGTCAGCTTGCTCGAGGATGGATGCTCCCAGGACGATATTCGCCAAGGTGTGACACCGGAGCTGATGGGTAAAGGTAGCTCGATGGACCCCTAGATGAAGTAGCTGAAAAACTGGGAAAGTCTCCTTAGCAAACCATCTGTGACCTGATCGTGGAAGACAATAGTCGTATCCAGGTGGTCTATTTTTCCATGTCGGAAGAAAATATTGCTAAGAAGATCCGCCAGCCTTGACGGCGAACAGGTTTTAAAAGCCGGAGAGCATACAGGGGCTACTCCGGGTCGGTTTGTGAAGGGGCCGGGCTACAGGTCAGACAATAAAGAATAGGTGGTTAGCGCTGGACCGTGTTTACTCCCTGTTCTAATGTTACACTTATCCTCTTTTATCAAATGATAAAGGTCAAGACAAGGAACCAACGTGGCTCATTGAAGAGACAGGCTGGAAAAGATAGTTTTTAGGTTGGACAAACCACATCTATCATGACTGTAACATCAGCAAGCATTAAAACTATACGGTTGCCAAGAAGGCAATTGGCTTACATTCGACACGTTGGTCCTTACATGGGAGACACTGAGCTCTTCGGCCGCCTTTTTAATCAAGTAGGAGCCTGGGCCGGACCTAAAGGACTTATGCAACAACCCAATATGGAAGCCATTACGGTATATCACGACGATCCGGAAACAGTACCGGTAGAAAAGCAACGGATCAGTGTTGGGTTTACGGTTCCCCTGGGAACAGCTCCCGAAGGTGCTATCCAAATGCTGGAGATGCCTGAGTCTAACTTTGTAGTAGGCTCCTTCCGGATCTTTCCAAAAGAATACCCCAAAGCCTGGATGGATACATTTGATTATCTGGGGAAGGAAAAATTACAACCTACCGGTCTGATGTATGAGTCTTACCGAAATGACTCCAGTCAGGATGCGGAGGGAAAACATGAGGTAGATATTTGTATTGCGATAAACGGGTAACATTCAACTGTGTTTCAGGTAAAACCATCCACGGCATGCTACTTGGAAAGCTTGGTTGTTATTCTGTAGGTATTTTAGAAAAAGGCTCCCGCTCATTTTAAATGTTGAGCTATTCATCAAATGATGCTTGGATAGCAGTCCTCAACTTTTCTCCGGTCAGTCCAATGGATTGGATGATGCCCTCAGGGTCTAGCAAGAAGGTAGCGGGAATACTTTTTACTCCGTACAATTGTAAGGTCTTGCTATCAAATCCCTTGGTGTCAGATACCTGTATCCACGGGAGTTGATCTTGTCGAATGGCTTTTGTCCAGGGCTGGTGCGCAAAATCTCCAGAGATGGCCAGGATTTCAAATGGTTGGTTGGCAGCTTTTAGCTCAGCGTAGAGCGCCTTCATGGCCGGATGCTCTTCCCGACATGGTTTACACCAGGAGGCCCAAAAATCGAGTAACACGTAATTACCTCTCAATGAGCTCAATTGCACCAATTGTCCGGAAGTGTCGGGCAGTTGAAAATCTGGAGCCATTTTTCCTACCTGGATGTGTTCCAACTGCTGAAGTTGGGCTAAAATTGATTTGACATACCGATGTTGGGATAAGGATGGATCAAGCAAGTCATAAAAGGCCTTCAATTCTGCGTACGAGGCAAAATTAAGCACGTAATCAACGATCAAGTAAGGGCTAATCGGCGAATCGGGGTGTTGCCGAATGAAAGCAATGATCCTGGGCCATTTCATTTTATCGGGTACTGGTCGATTCAGCTGGTTCTGAATCTTCGTCCATTCCTGGTGGATCGGCAGACCTCTAAGTTCCAATTCAAAAGGGGGAGATGCCGAACTCTTCCAATCTATTTTGCCTGGACCTGCAAAAAATGGAATTCGGGTTTGACTGCCCTTTACTTCCAGATAATACACCTCAGGGGCCTCGATAGAACCATTGAAAGAGAATCGCCCATCTGAAAGAGAGGTGGAGTCCAAGGTTTCATAGCTATACCCCAGGTATTTACCAGCCCGTTTTAAGTAAACCCACCCCGAGGGAGCACCGGTTAGTGTTCCTTGTATTTCAAAGGAATGCGAGCCCGATTGAGCATAGCTATGCACAGAAAAGGACCAAAAGCATAGACCTGCAAGCGTAAATAAGAGGTAATCTTTCATCTTGAGTGGCTTACGTTTCTAGTAAAGGACAGCACCAGCAGAAAAAGTTGCAAAACTGGGAAATGGAAATCAGGTATAATCAGGTTTCCAAATTCCAATGTATGCTTCTTTGAGGAACTATAAACAAGTGCAATCAGTTGCTCTCCCTGTTGCCTTCATTTAAATTCAAACCATTACAAACATGGCTGACTGGATGAGCAGGTGGGAACTGTTTAAGCGGAGTGCTGCCCAGGCTTACCGCTTTCAAACCCCTGAAGACTTGATCCATCACACCTTTATTTCCTTGAAGTACAACTACCTGTATGCCGTAAATCCAAAGGTGGGTTGTTCTACCATTAAAAGGCTCTTGATTGAAGCTGAATACGAAGGAAAAGTACAGTTGTACGAGGAGCCGGCTTACGTACACTATTTTGAATTTTTGCCATTACTCAATGCCCGTCAGGTAGGAGATTTTAAAGCGTTTGTCCAGCGAAAAGACATATTTAAATTTTGCTTCGTGCGCAATCCCTTTACGCGCCTGTTGTCTTGTTACTTGGACAAGATCCAAAAGCGAAAACCGGAAAATACAACCCTGATGATCGAGACTGGCCTGGGACTCTATTCGGAAAAAGTGCTATCTTTTGAAGAATTCATAGAAGCCATTATCGCCCAACCCATTCGCCATATGAACCCCCACTGGCGCACACAATACTACATCACTTTCCAGGAGGGTATTCAATATGACTTAATTGGCCGGTTTGAGCGTTTTGAATCCGATCTTCGAGCAGTATCAGAACAGATAGGGATTGACTTTGACCGATATTATTTGACCCAGACAAGCCATGCTACCGGGGCTTCTGCTCAATTGGAAGCGTTTTACACGCCTGATTTAGTGAAAAAAGTGGTCACCAAATTCGAAATCGACTTTGACTATTTCGGCTATTCCAAGGAATTAGACGTGTAGGGAGGAAGTTGTCAATGTGTTACGATGACCCGGCTAATGTTCTAACATTTTTCCTAGGATTTCTTTGGTCAATTTGGCTGCTAGTGCTGCGGTTATTCCATTAGAGTCTCTGGAAGGATTGAATTCAACCAAATCGGCTCCAATGACTGGGACATCCAATTGTTGAATTAGTTCTAATACCTGGCGGGTGGATAAACCACCGGGTTCATGGTGAGAAACTCCAGGGGCAAAGGCTGGGTCTAGTCCATCCAAGTCAAGCGATATATATACGGGCTGGTCGAAATGGGGAATAGTTTCAGGCCTGAAATTGCGCATTTCCAGGATTTCTACTTCATATCGGGCAGCCTGAGCTCTCTGATGGTCATTTAGGGTTCGTACCCCAACTTGTACCAGACGTTGGATGAGTCCGGCTTCCATAATCCGGGCAAATGGGCAAGCATGAGAGTAGCGGTCCCCTTCAAACTCATCATATAAATCCGCATGGGCATCGATGTGCAAGACATGAATATCCTTATATTTTTGATGGTATGCCTTTAGGAGCGGAAAGGTAATAGAGTGGTCTCCGCCCAGACTCATCAGCCGAAAGCCTTGATGGATCAGGTCGAGTGCTTTGGGTTCCAGGTCTGAGTAGGACTCCATGTACAGATCACCTTTATCAAGGACCGATTCAATGTTGATTCCATTTTCTGCGGTGTAATTGGAAGCCCCTGAGTGTAAACTTTCTCGTATTAGACCTGGGGCAAGCGCTGCTCCCTTTAAAAAGGATGACTTTTCATCAAACGGAATGCCGATCAAAGCAATAGGATCCATCTTCTTTGGCATTAATTATTTCGTTTTCCCCTTGATGTTTTATAGAACTGTTCTTGCAAATCGATTCGCCTGGAAAGATCCACCTTCAATGCTTCCGGAGCAGGTATGGTCACGAGAATTTGATTCTTATCCCAGAAGGCTTCTTTATAGGTATACCTGATCTTGCGCATATCCAATTCGCGTTTCAGAAATCGCCCTTTTTTATAGCGTATTGCTTTTCGTTCTTCCTTGTCAAGTATGTGTAAGATGTGTATTTGCCTTGTATTCAAGTACTGCGTTCCTGTTTCGCCGATTGAAAAATTATTGACTAACTGAATCCGACTGGGGAAATACTTTCCTTCGACTTTTTGGTAATTGATTTCACTGTAACTGTCATCCCCTGGGTTTCCATGGCGTAATTTTAGGATACCATAATCCGACTTTCTTACAGTTAACTCGGCCATTCGATAAGGCGCCCTACTTTTCCCTTCCGGGATGTTAATTGCATTATTCTCGAATCGGAGACCGATTTTGATCAGGGTATCTTTTCCCTCCAAATATTCACCATTATTGAAAAATCGATAGTGATTTAGAAAGGAATTCTTTTTACGAATTAAGAGGCTGTAGAGCCTTGACAAAATGTATGGAAAGCGTTCATATAAATTGTAAATACCATTTTCATAGCGTTGAATCTCTTTTATAGGTTCACTTCGCTCATCCAGGGATCGTCTGAATTCTTTAAGGAAGATGGCGCATTCTTCAGGAGGGTAATTGAATTCGTCATCTTGTATCGTAACGAAAGCCTCCAGCATCTCGGAATAAGTGGAGTCCGTAACCGAATATTCTCGAAAATAGGCTCGCATCAGGCTATTGGGCAGGCCATATTGATCCGGCAGCCGCGCCAGGACTTCTCGAAAAATCTGGCGGAGTTTTTCATCAGAAAATACCGTTACCTCAGGAAGTGGGAGGGACTGTTCTTTCATGAACACCTGAATAGTATCCGAGGAAATATCTGCAATGCCAAGATAGACCGGCTCAAAGCCTAGCTCGGTGAATACCAAGGTATCCTTACCATCCTCCAAGCCGAATTTGATCCTAAATTCACCGCGTTCATTAGAGATAACACCTCGACCTTGGTCGGACTGGAAGAATACATTTGCAAATGCTATGGGCTTTTGATTTGATTTATTCCGGATAGTGCCATACACTTCCTTAGGTTGGCTATAAGTAGAAATTAGTGCACCAAAGACAAATACGATCAGGAATAGAAAGCGGGTCATAGATTAGACATTCCTTTCCGGCAGCAACAGGAACCCGAGTACTGCTTATTCAGAAAAGCCTTAAAATACAGACTTTTCAGCAAGGCCCAAGAACCCTAAAAGAATTATGTTTTTCCCAAATTATGCCCTGCCTTTCAGCATCATATTCCAATACATATAGGGTAGGCCGTATTTCTTGAGCAACCACATGCTCCACTGTTCCTTGCTGGTATCCACAAAACGGGATAGAAGTGGATCACTGTCCCGATTACCCTCATAGTCAAATTCAGCCAGTACCATCTTACCATAGCCAGTCACTAATGGACAGGAAGAATACCCCTTGTAGGCGTCAGATAATTTATCCTCCCGGTGCATCACGTGCAGCAGGTTTTCTACGACTACAGGTGCCTGTTTTCGAACGGCAGCGCCCGTTTTTGCAGTAGGTAAGCCAGCAGCATCACCAAGAGCAAAAATGTTGGGATACTTGTTGTGCTGAAGCGTATGAATGTCGACATCGATCCATCCATCTGCATTCGCAAGGGTACTTTTGCGAATGAAGTCCGGGGCGGATTGGGGTGGCGCCAGGTGCAACATATCAAATGGGATAGCTACTTCAGCCCCAGAAAGCAACTCTGCTCCAAGATCTTTTTTATTGTAGTATAGTTTCTCCGGCTCATCTGCATGGGCTGTGATGTCGAAATAGGCCTTTTTATTTGGGCCATCCACTTTGGTGAGCTTGTGGAAAAAGCGCAGGGTAATGTCTTTACGGTCCACTACTTGGGTAAGTGTGGTTTTAAACGGCTCCACACCAAAGATGACAGAACCAGGCGTGATAAAGGAGACGACGGAGTTGGACCGAACTCCTACGCGTCTGAAATAATCATCTGCCAGATACATGATTTTTTGGGGGGCTCCACCGCATTTAATGGCAGTTGCCGGCTGGGTAAAAAGAGCATGACCTCCTTTAAACTCCTGAAGTACCTGCCAGGTATACTCTGGATCAACGTAATTACTGCAAACACCATGTTGACCCAGGGCCTCCCCCAACCCTTCGAGACTGTCTACATTCATTTGAATACCCGGACAAGCTACCAGGTATTCATAGTCGATTTGATCTCCATTTTGGAGAATAACCTGTTTCTCTTCCGGCAAAACCGAAGTTACCGCTTGCTGGATCCATTTCGCTCCTTTGGGGATCAAGCTCTTCATATCCCGTTCGGTCTTAGCCATATTGTAGGTTCCCGCTCCTACCAGGGTCCACGCAGGTTGGTAGTAATGCTTATCAGCAGGGTCAATGAGGGCGATATCCAGTTTGGAATTTTCCCGAAGCAATTGAGCCGCTACCGTAATACCAGCGGTACCACCTCCAATAATTACAATTTGATGTTGGTTAGCCATAAATGTGTGGTTTTGGGTAAAAGGGTGTGCGCCAATTTTGCCTTAATGGGGTAGAATTGGCCGGAGCATGCCATAGGCAAGTGTGCCCAGCATAGCGAAAAAGATAGATACCAGGATAACGGACGTACCGCTACCTAACAGGATGAACATTGGTCCGGGGCAGGCCCCAAGCAGGCCCCATCCAAGGCCAAAGAAGGTACCCCCCAGGAGATAGCGTGTGATGCTCCAATTTTTATCTTGAAAAAGAATTGGGGCACCATACATATCTTTCATGTTTGTGCGCTTGATCAACTGTATGATAGCGGCTCCAAAAATAACTGCCGTACCAATGACTCCATACATATGGAAGCTTTGGAAATGGAACATTTCATAGATTCGAAACCACGAAACTACCTCTGCTTTATACAAGGCCACTCCAAAAAGAATTCCTACGAGCAAATATTTGATATATCTCATTCTTGATTTCGATTAAAAAAGTAAAGGGAAAAGAAGGTGAACCGCGATCAACCCTCCAATGAAGAAACCGGCGACAGCGATCAGAGAAGGGAGTTGTAGATTGGCTAAGCCGCTGATTGCGTGGCCCGAGGTACAGCCACCCGCATAACGAGCTCCAAAGCCAACTAAGAATCCTCCCAAGGCGATGATAATCCAACCTTGCCAGGTGGTCAGCGCTTCCCAGCTAATAAAACCCGGGACCATAGGAACTTCTTCCGGATTTACTTCTACGCCTGCTTTTTCTAAGGTTTGAACGGTAGCGAGGGAGATATGCGCTTCGTTGCCTTCATTCCCTGCCAGAAAATTGGCGGCAATGAACCCTCCTAAGGCAGTACCAACTATGAAAACAAGGTTCCAGACTTGAGATCGCCAATCAAATTTAAAGAAATCTGATAATCGAGCTGCCCCTCCAATAGCGCACATGGTCCTCAAGTTACCCGATACACCAAATTCACTGCCAAACCAGAGCAGTAAAAACATACTGAGGGCGATAAGCCCTCCTGTCAGGTACCACGGCCAGGGTTGGCTAGCCCATTCGGCTGTTTGTGAAATTGCAAAAAGATACATTGTAGTTTATTTAAACGTTTGGATGATTCTGATCAAATGCGATGGGATCAAAATAACAACATCCTAAACACAAATACGTATGTAGGATAGTGCAAAAGTAGCCTGGTTCAGGAGTGAAAAAGGTGATGGATATCACATTCCGGACAGGAACACAAAGGCTGAAAAAGAGGTAAAGTGTGCATCAGATTTTCCCTTTGGATGCACACATAAAACAATTTGAATAATTAAATATAAATACGCCTAATTTGAATAAAAAAATAGATTATCAATTCTGCCATTTTCCAAATATGCCTGCCAAAAGCTTGATCACCTTTTTGTAATAGCCTATTTTTAGCCTCATCGAATGTCTTTAATACCAGTTATTTATAGCGTCAGCTTCCTGTTTTTATTTGCAAGTTGGAGTTGGCTGGTTATCAAGATTATTCGTTTTATACAAATAAAAAACAAACCATGTTTTTGAAAACCCCAGTAAGGGCAATTGCCCTATGCCTACCATTTTTATGTTTCTTTTCGTCTGCTTTAGCCCAAAAGGCCCCTATGAAATGGGGCAAAGTGGATGCGGCAGATTTACAAATGACCTCCTATGCAGCCGATACCGCTGCGGAAGCTTTAGTACTTGCTGATTTTGGCTCTGTCCAATTTGACTTTGCCTCCGGAGCTCGAATCATTTTGGAACATCATAAGCGTATCAAGATCCTGAAGCGTTCCGGTTTCGGTTATGCCGATATTTCACTTCCTTTTTACCACGAGGACAGGTTGGAAGATATCAATAGCATAAAAGCACAGGTCATTGCTCCCGACGGTGAGATTACGACCTTATCCAAATCAGATATCACAACCGAAAAGATTGACGAGAACTGGAGCCAAATCAAGTTCTCCTTCCCAGGTATTGAGGAGGGGACGATCATCGAATACCGTTACAAAAAATATTCCAAGCTTGTCCAAGAGCTTCCCGAATGGTATTTCCAGGAGAAAATTCCAGTTCGATGGAGCGAATACCGATTGAATATACCGGAACAACTTCGGTATGTTTCCCTGACTCAAGGTCGAAGATTAGATATCAATGAGCAGTCTGGCAATGAGTTCCGTATGGTAATGAAAGATGTGCCTGCACTTCGTCCGGAGCCGTACATCACCACCATGGATGATTACCTGGCTAGGATTCGGTTTCAATTGAGTGGTACTTATTTCGAGGCATACAAGCCCTTCCTGACCTCTTGGGAGAATGTGGCCAAGGACCTGCTGGAGTCTGAGAAATTTGGTCTGCAGTTTAACCAAAAACGATTCCATAATGGGATTACCAAAGCGGCGGCCTCAGTAATCAAGGAGGGGATGAGCGACCATGAAAAATTACATGCTCTGTACAATTTTGTAAACCGGGAGATGGAGTGGAACGAATATTATGGAGTTTATGCTTCTGAATACCTGGATAGATGTTTTGAAAAGAAATCCGGTTCCAAGGCTGAGATGAATATGATGTTGCTGGCTTTACTCCGGGCAAATGGTTTCAAAGCATGGCCTGTTTTAATTAGTACGCGCAGCAATGGTCGTCCGGTGGATATGTATCCGATACTGGATCAATTCAATGGCCTGATCGTATTGGCTGAATTGGACGGAAAGCCGATCTGGTTAGATACTGGGAATCCAAACCGCCACCCGGGTATCCTCAGCGTTGCAACCCTCAATAAAGCAGGTTTTATGGTGGATGAAGAGCATTCCCAATGGGTTGAGCTAGAGGTGCCTGAAAGTCGGATGGCCTACATTGCAGACCTTCAGCTGCAGGAGAACGGGAGCATGGCTGGTAATGTCATAAGTCTCTATAGTGGATATAATTCTGCATCTGTAAAGGCTAGAAAAGGCACGCAGGAGGATTTTAAATATTTCCAGGATTGGCTCCAAGGGGTTTATCCGGAAGCGGAGATGAGTAGGGTAGAATACAACGTAAAGGGAAAGTTTAAAGAGAAATTGGAGGCTAAAATGGATTGCGATATACAAGGAAGTGTGATGGGGTTCGAAGACCGGTTGTATGTCACACCCATCCTGTTTCCCATTTTCAATGAGCATCCTCTAAAACTGGATCGCAGGGATTTTCCCGTAGACTTTCCTTATCCATTCATGGAGCAATTCATGATCAAGTTGCAAATCCCGGAAGGATACGAAATTGAAGATATTCCAGAAACAAAAGTGGTACAGCTGCCTGCTGACGGGGGACGTATGAAGTTTGTGGTCAGTCAAATTGACGAAGGTAAACTGCAGATCATTTGCCAGTTCAAAATTAGCCAATTGCACTACGGCCCAGATGAATATCACCATATTAAAGAGTTGTTTGATCAGCTAATGGAGGCGCAGGAATCACAGATCGTATTGCGAAAAAAGAGAACCTAGTGGATAAACGGATGAACATGGTTATGGGCTACTTTAAATGGATCGGCTGGAAGAGTATCGCTTTCCCATTTGTTCTTATGGCGTTTCTTTCCGCTAATGGGCAAGATATAAACCTACCGTCTTTGGACTCCAGTTTCCTGAAACACGCCCGGTCACTGGTGATTGAAGAAGCTATCGAGATTGAGGTTAAATCAGAAAAGGAGGCCCGGTATCGTCATAAAAAATCTTTTGCCATTTTGAGTAGTAAGAGTGATGAAAGGAAACTTTACAATCATTATGATTCGGACTCCAAGATCCATTCTTTTAAGGCCAGGATATACAATTCCAAAGGAGAATTGGTGAGAAAATTGGGTAAGGATGACATAGAAGATATTTCAGCTGCCGTGGGGGTTGGTGCCTATCAGGATGATCGGTTTAAAGTACTCGATTTTACCTACACAGACTATCCATACGTGGTTGAGTATGAATACGAGCAAACGGTTAAGGGAATAAGTATGGCCGCTTTCCCGGATTGGTCGATTCAAGGTTGGAGAGAATCTGTGCTACAGAGTTCTTACACCTTACATATTCCGGATGGAATGGAGTTTCAATATCAAAGCCTTAACGGTAGGTTCGTACCCAAGGAATCCAGAAATACTCCCGGAGAAGTGACCTACGTTTGGAAGGTCGAAAATCTGCCGGCTCTAAAACAGGAGCCTTTTGGTCCGCCATCCTCTGAAGTCCTTCCCCAGGTAAGAATTTCCTTGGATCAATTTGAAATAGCCGGCTACCGAGGAGGGCTTACTTCTTGGGAAGCTTATGGAAAATTCATGCACCAATTATTTCAGGATCGTTCGGAAATGCCCGACGAGCTGAAGGTTGAAGTGCGCCAATTGGTGAGAGGAATAGAGGATGAACAAAAAAAGATTCAAATTCTCTATAACTATATGCAGGAGCGGATGCGATATGTCAGCATCCAATTCGGTATTGGTGGATGGCAACCCTTTGATCCGGCATTTGTCCATGAAAATCAATATGGAGATTGTAAGGCGCTTACGAATTTCATGCATTGTATGTTGCGTGAGGTGGGAATAGATTCGAAACCGGTGTTAACCTACCAGGGAGATCGTCCTTACTACGCCCTCAGTGATACTTTTGCTACAAGCGCCTTTAATCACGTCATACTTTACATTCCGTCGGAAGATATCTGGTTGGAATGTACCAGCAATTCTCTTCCAGTTAATTATCTGGGAAGCGATAATGCAGACCGAAGAGGTCTATTATTCGGACCTGAAGGCGGTCGGGTAGTCCAGATCCCTGCCTTAGGTTCAGCAGATAATCACTCCCAGACACATATAACCTTAGCTCTCAAGTCAGATGGAAGTGCTGAGATGTCCTTTGACAGTAAGCGAAATGGAGCATCGCACGAGATCCTGCGGCAGTTGGAGGACTATTTGAGTCACGATGAACAAAGAGAATGGTTGCTTAGTAAATACGCTATTCCAACCTTCAAGATGGCGTCCTTTAACCTAAATGTTTCTGGAGACCAACCCGAAGCTGAGCTTCGTTTCCAGGCTCAGGTACAAAAGTATGCTGCAAAAATGGGTAAACGGATATTTGTTCCGTTAAATAAGTTTACAGCTGCAGAGTCGGTACCGGAAGCAATAGAAAAAAGGCAGTTTCCTATCGTAAGAAGAAATGGGATCATTGAATTGGATACGATAGAAATTCAACTTCCGGAAGGTTACCGAGTGGAAAGTATAAACCGGAAAACTGTTGACCTAAAGAGTGAATTCGGCTCTTACCACTTGGAATTCCTGGATTCGAAGTCAGATAAGGTCAGATTTACCAGGAAACTGGAATTTTTTCCGATTAAAAAGTCGGCCGATTGGTATGAAGAATTTCGGACATTCCTATTGGCGATAGCAAAGTCCGATGCACAAAAAATGGTGTTGGTGGAGCAAAAAAACTAGGCCTGGTACGATCAGAATTTGATCAAGTAATTATTGGTTTTTTTAGATGCGGCAGTAGTTTCGCGGCTCCATATCTTAACACTTCTAGCTACCTTAGCCTCCCTATGGATAAAGGGATAGTGATTAAATCAACCGGGAGTTGGTATAGCGTGCAATTACAAAACCAACAAGTAATCCCTTCCCGAATCAGAGGCAAGTTTCGATTGGATGGCCAACCGCTCACCAATCCGGTTGCTGTAGGTGACGAAGTAGAATTGATGGTTGAGGAAGAGGACGGGGAAAAAGTGGGTACAATCAAGAAAATCCTAAATCGGAGAAACTACGTAATCCGGCAGTCCCCCAGAAAGAAACATCACCTGCATTTGATGGCAGCCAACATTGATCAAGCTCTACTGATCGTTACCATTGTGCAGCCCAGATTAAAGCAAGGTTTTATCGATCGCTTTTTATTGATGACCGAACCCTACAATATTCCAACGTTGATCGTCTTCAATAAATCGGATCTGTACGGGGAAGAGGAACTCTCTATATTCAACTACCTCAAGGATATCTATTCGGCCATTGATTACCGGGTTTTACTTGTGTCAAGCTTAGATGGAACTGGAAATGAAGAGCTTAGAGACTACCTGGCGGGGAAGATAACGTTGGTAAGCGGCCAGTCCGGTGTAGGTAAGTCTACCCTGATCAATGCCATACAGCCGCAACTGGAACTTCGGACTCAGGTCCTTTCAGGAGCATCGGGTAAAGGGCAGCACACGACTACATTTGCTGAAATGTTTAGTCTGGATAACGGTGGGAAACTGATAGATACACCTGGTATTAAAACCCTGGCATTCAATAATTTGGAACCGCTAGATGTTGCCCATAACTTTCGAGAATTTTTTGCTCTTTCCGGAGATTGTAAATTCGGAGGAAGTTGTTTACATCGGGATGAACCTAAATGTGCTGTAAAAAGAGCTTTGGAAGAAGGGGAGGTCAGCGAATTGCGGTATATCAACTATCTCCAGCTGTTGGAGGAGGTCGAAGATCAAAACTATTGGGAACGGCACAAAGGACTATAAGCGATCAAAACCCGACGAATGGGGTATCAAAATAGAAAACGGAACTATCAAAGCCGCAGGGAGAGGCTATCCATGCAAGCCAGGAATTTCAGGTTGATCCTGCTATTCGCCCTGCTGGGAGTTGCTTTATGGGCATTTTTTCGATTCGAGGAAATATGGGCCTGGATTAGCACATACTTTTACTAATCCAGGGTTACTTCCTCCATTTATTCAGGTTCGAACCCAAGTACGATGTTGAAGTTGCCAATGGCACTTCCATCTGGCTTATCCCAGCCCCAGCCATAATCAAATCCAAGTACCCCAAACATCGGCAGGAAGGCACGAATACCAAATCCGGCAGAACGTCTAAGGTCAAACGGATTGAAATCTCTTAAATTATTCCAGGCGTTACCACCTTGTAAGAAAACCAGGCCGTAAATGGTGGCACTTGGATTCAAGGATACCGGATAGCGCAGTTCAATCGTAAACTTGTCAAATATAGGGGTTGGATTACCTCCTCGGTTGGCTTCGATATCCTCTACTTCATAACCTCGTAGGGATATAATATCTACACCTGCAAAGCCAAACTGCTGATTGTTGATTCCATCTCCACCCAATAGGAAGCGTTCGAAAGGAGATGTTCCAATTTCCTCGTTGTAAAAGCCTAGGATTCCGATTTTGGCCTGTGCCTTCAGCACCAATTTACCCACCAGGGTAGTATACCATTCTGCATCAAAACGCCATTTGTGATACTCAAGCAGGCGATATCTTTCCTGTATACTTTCGTCTTCGAAATTCCGATTGGGTTGGAATAAAGAGTAAGGAGGGGTAATTTTCAAAGATAAACTGATTCGAGAACCCGATCTCGGGAATATTGGATCGTTTATGGTGGAGCGTGCAATGGTTTGTGTGATGCTGATGTTATTGTATCTCCCGGTGGTAACGCTTACCCCATCATCGGTTTGGAAAGCACCTCCATTTCCGATCCAATCATCAACCAAAATAGTTTGCCATGAAAATGCCGTGCTTGATACAAAGTTATCATCAGGCCATTTCAAACGGGTACCCAAGCTGGCGGAGGCTTCCCAGATTTGCATGAAACCTGCACCGGTGGAGCGATAGTTGAATCGATTGTAAAAACCGGCTACAGTTAATGAGTTTGGCTTCTTTCCTCCGAGCCAAGGCTCTGTGAAGGAAACGCTATAGGATTGGAAAAACCGACCGTTGGTTTGTGCCCGGATTGAAACGCGTTGGCCGTCTCCCATAGGAAGCGGTTTCCAGGCACCTTTGGTAAACATATTCCGGAGTGAAAAATTGTTAAAGCCTAACCCCAATGTACCAATTACGCCTCGTCCGGCTCCACCCCAACCAGCAGAGAGCTCGAGTTGATCAGAAGATTTCTCTTCCACCATATATTCAATATCAACAGTACCACGCTGTGGATTTACGGGGGTATTGATATTGAGGGTTTCGGGATTGAAGTAGCCGAGGTTTATGATTTGTCGTTGTGAGCGGATGATATCAGATCGGCTGAATTTTTGTCCGGGAGCAGTTCGAAGCTCGCGGCGGATTACGTGCTCATGGGTCCGATCATTTCCTTTGATCACTACTTTATCAATAGTAGCCTGAGGACCTTCATAAATCCGCAGTTCCAGGTCGATCGAATCTTCAATAACAGAAACTTCAATTGGGTCGACCCGGAAGAATAAGTACCCATTATCCAGGTAAAGACTACTCACATCACGCCCATCCTCGCTGAAGCTTAATCGTTTATCCAGTAATTCTTTGTTATAAATGTCTCCGGACTCTATGCCGAGAACCTGAGAAAGGGTTGGTGTCTGATAAATGCTATTCCCCTTCCAGGTTATATTCCTGAAGTAATACGGTTTTCCTTCGATCAGATCAATCTTGATCATAAGATCTCCCTTTCCATTTCTCCAGATGCTGTCCTTCAAGATTTGGGCATCTCGATAACCCAGCGTATTGTAATAAGCGACAATTGCCTCTTTGTCGTTTTTATATTCAGTGGCAATCAGTTTGGAGCTACCGAACAGCTTTGACTTTTTCTTGGTTTTTTTCATCCTTTTCCGGAGTTTCTTGTCCGAAATGGCTTGGTTGCCTTCAAACTGGATGTCTTTGATTTTGACCCGCTTTCCCTTGTTTAAGTCTAAAACCAGTCTAACCGAGTTTACACGGGTGCTATCCGGGTACTCCAAAACACGGACCTTTGCATCCAGAAAACCTTTCTCTTTGTAAAAGCCTTCAATGGCCTCTTGGGCATTCACTTTCACATTATCCGTTACGATGCCTCCTTTTAATAAGAATCGATCCACCTTTTCGCTTAGGTCTTCCTGTTTCCCCTTTTTTACACCACGATAGGTGTATCTGCTTAAACGAGGACGTTCTTCCAGCCTGATCTGGAGAAAAACAATATCACCCACAATTTTTTCCTGAACAATTTGAACATCCGTAAAAAGGCGTAAACGCCACAATGCTTTTATCGCCTTCGGAATATCTGGTCCTGGAATTCGAATCTTATCCCCAACTCGTAAACCGGAAATACTGGTAATGGCTCTGTCGTCACTGAAATCAGCACCTGTAACCGTTATACCTCCGATTTCATAGTCTTTTTCCTGACTGTAATCTACCACTGGGAGAGTATCCTGAGCGGTTGTCTGCGCATTTAAGCCGGTGAAAATGCAAAACAGTAGTATGGGAATGCCGTAAAAACCTCTTTTCATGCCTCCGGTTACCTCAGATGAGTGTTGGTTGTTTGAATTGTGATGCGCCTAATCCATGAACGCGGCCAAAGTTAGGACTTATGTGCCTGGGGAAAGAGCAAACGCAGGACTAAACGGTTGTATTCATTAGGCAATTTGTTCACTTGTCATACCGAAACGTCGTTCCCTATGCTGATAATCAATGATGGCTTGTTCAAAATTTTGAGGAGAAAAATCAGGCCAAAGGACAGGAGTGAAATAGAATTCGGAATATGCGGCCTGCCACAAAAGAAAGTTGCTTAGTCTGGATTCTCCACTTGTCCGGATCAGCAACTCGGGGTCGGGATATTTAGCTGTAGTTAAATGATGCTGAACCAAATCTATGTCGATTTCTTCTGGATCCAGGTCGCCAAGTTTTACTTTGCGGGCCAATTCTTTTGCTGCTTCCGTAATTTCCCAACGGCTACTATAGCTCAAAGCCAGGACGAGTGTCATTTTTTTATAGGTGGCCGTACTCCGAATGCCTTCCTGCAATGCCTTGTAGGTCATGTTGGGAAGGTGGGAAAGGTTGCCGATGGCTTCCAGGCGAATTTCATTCTTATGCAACAAGCTAATCTCTTTGTGGAGGGTGGAGACCAAAAGTCGCATAAGGGCATCGACTTCCAATTTCGGCCGATTCCAGTTTTCTGTAGAGAATGCATACAATGTCAAATATTCCAGGCCGAGCTCTGCTGCTTTTTCGGTGATCTTCCGAACAGTCTTTACCCCTTCCCGGTGACCCAGTACCCTGGGCTTACCATGCCTCTTAGCCCACCTACCATTGCCATCCATGATAATGGCAACATGTTTTGGTAACTTATCCGGAATGATTTGAAGTTTATTATCCATCGGTTTTCATCGAGCCATACCAATTCACTCCACAGCACAAAGAATGGATGCTCTAGCATTTTGACTTTCTAAGAGCGGCACAAAGTTAATAAAGAATGAGAATTGCTGAATGGCTTACAAAACCGCTTCCTAAAGGCTTTTCAATTTTTTGAACCATTGCTTCTCTTAAGAGGAAATGGCTCAGCCTACTGTATTTACCAATGAAGTTGAACCTAGTGCCCCACCATGGAGATAACCGGTTTACACTACTCCCTTCTTGAACCAGAAAACCCGATACTGCGAATAGGCAAGGCACAATGTTCCAAGCCTATTTGAGAAGAAGTAGTGAAATGTGATTCAACCATTACCTTTATGGTGCATTTTGAGTAATCGCATGTCTTTTGTCCTAATTTTTATTGGAGGTGGGCTAGGGAGTCTTTGTCGGTATGCATTGGCCGTATGGCTTAGCGAATGGGATTATTATTTTCCCACTGGGACCTTTGCCGCAAATTTGGTCAGTTGCTTGTTCCTGGGGTTTCTTTTGGGCCTTCAACTAAAAAATCCCATGCCTGACCTTTATCGGGTTTTCTTGTTTACCGGGTTTTGTGGGGGGTTCAGTACATTTTCAACTTTTTCAAGTGAAACTTTTTTCCTGCTTGAAGAAGGGCAGTATTATCAAGCCATGGGTTATGTGGCTCTCAGCTTGATCACTGGGATAGGGAGTATATTTTTAGGGATTCGAATGGCTTAAGCATGGATGTTCAATGGATTGCCAACTTCTGTTTTGGCTCCGATTTTTTGCCGGAGGTCCAGGCTAACCAACATTGCTGCACAAAAAAAGTAAAAAGAACCGATCTTATCCGTCTCTACCAAATCATTGATCAACTGCAAAAGGAGAATATTGCATAGGCTTAGCGTAACCATAATTACAAGCCTTCGATCCCACCCACTTGTCTTATGGTAGAGTCGCTGAGCATAAACGAGTAGGACAATTTGTAGTCCGATGAAAATCAAGAACCCTACTAATCCTTGTTCCACAAAGGTCATCAGGTAATAGGAATGGATGCCGGAGCGCTCCGGGTTGTCGCTCACATAGGTTTGGAAGCTCCTGATCGTGTAGGGTTTATATTTTTCGTAAAAGGAACCGGCACCAAAACCAACCAATGGGCGGACCCCTATCATTTGAAAACCTGCCATCCATCGATACAATCGTTCCATGGTCGAAATGTCCTCCATTTCATAGGTAGCCTTCAATAGATCGTCGAATTCAGTATGGGATATTGTGGTTTCATAATTTGGGGCTAGTTCCAGATAGGCATTGTCCTGTGTCAATTTTGCAATAGCAACCAATGAAAGGACAAGTGCTAAAATAAAGGCAGGAACTAATAACCTTAGACGCAAGAGTAAATAGCTTCCTAGACAGGCTAAAACTGCTACATAGGCAGCTCGGGTAAAAGAAAAGTAGATCGAAATGAGAAACAAGAGAATGATCGCCCAGAAGAAGAAGTTCCAGACAGGTTTCTTTTGGTATTCCAACCGCATGAACCATAAGAATGGAAAGAAAACGGCCAAAATAGAGGCATAAATCACATGGTTGCTATAAAAAGGGTGAAGTACGCGCGCAATGGAAGTAAAAGAAAAGCCCATGCCGGCATGTCCAATTTGGACATATAGAATTGTGATCAAAAGAGCAAAGAGGGTCAGCCAAAACCATCTTTTTGTATCCTTTTCCCGAAATAAAACCCAACCGGTCAGCACAAAAAAGGTAGCAATATACCAGGTTTTAGCAGCTAAGAATTTGAGGGAAATTACTGGTGTAGTTCCTGTGAGAATAGTTATCCCGATCCAGGACCAATGCAACAAAAAAAGAAGCGCTATTGGATGTCTTAGAAAGGAGCGTTCCCATTTTCCACCTGCGTACAAGAAATAAATCAGGCTAATAAACATAAGCCCCGCCATTAACGGCTCCGTTGGCAGATCCGTACTAAACCCACCTGGAAGTTCGACAACCGTACTAAGTGGAATACAGGCGTAAAGCAGAAGCAGGACTGCTTTAAAATCTACCAAGGTCAAAAAGAACAAGAGAAAAAAAGCGGGAAGTGCCAATGGGTACCAATTACTGAATACAATACTGAGGAGGATGGTAGTAACTACAAGCAATCCATAAGCGCCGAAAAAAAGCTCCCGGGATCCCAATAAGGCCAGTGGTGTTAGAATTTTAGCTGGCATCGGCTAGTTGGTTCCAGTCAAATCTTCGGTAGTATTCGAGCAGTAAGATGCCAATCAAGGAAAAGAAAAAGGCTATACCGACGGCGGCTACTACTAAAATTGATCGTTTGGGTCTAGACTTGACGATCGGAGGCTGAGCTTCTTGAATGAGAATAATGGCTGATACTTGGCTCTGATAGGCTGATCGCCAACGCTTTAACCGTTCCAGATCCACCGTCATTGTGTTCGTGGCATCCGTGTATTGGACATCAAGGCTTCGCGTTTCCCCAAACCCGGAGTTTAAAAGTTTGATTTCATCATTTAAAGATTCAATTTCAGCTTCCCTGCCTGAAATTTCAGCTTCCAGATAAATGATAGTATCATTCGGTATAGGCTTATCTCGAAGTGAATTAAGTCTTGCTTTACTTCTACTCAAGGATGCTTTCGCTTGGGCCAATTGTTGGGATATGGCCTCGGTTTGTGCTCCAATGTTGTAGATCCCGTATCTGGCCCGTACGGCTTCCAACGTATCTCCCAAAGTAGCCTGGATGGATTTTTTGCGAAGTAAGTTGTTCTCGAGTGCCGAAATTGCTTTTTCCTGCGTCAGCTTGATCAGGTTTTGAGACAGCATGTCGATCTTGTTTCGAGCTGCATTGGCTACAACGGAAGCAAAATCGCGGTCCTTGTCCTCAAAGGAAAGTTCGATTGCCTCCCTCTTGGTTTTTACAATCCCCATAAACTTGGCCAGCTTCTTTTCTATTTTGAATCGAGCCTTGATTGAGGTGGTATCGATTTGGTAATGCTGGTAAAGTTTAAAAGAATCGATCAGGAAATCTTTCAGCTGCTTGGATTCCCCAATGGTCAAAATTCGGTCGATATCGTCCTTATTCCCGTAATATTGCGAGTTACCGGTATTTAGTCCAAAAATGACCTCCGGTTTGGCCTGGTCGGGGCTAGAGGCCAGAAAAATCGTCGTTGCCTTGTAATAGTTTGGCATTAGTAAAGTGACGAGGATGCTGCCTAATCCTGCCATTGCACAAACAATCAGAATCGGCTTCCACCATTGAGTCATCTTCTGAATAAGTCCTATTAGATTCGTCTGTTGCTCCATCTGAAAAAGTTCTCGGCAAATGTAGAAAATTAGGTTTGATCCCTTTTTTTAAATGCCTTGTGGTTGAGATGTAGTGTCAAAGCCATTCTTAGATGGTTCTTTTGCCCAAGCGTTTAGTGGATACAGCACCCCAATTGTCAATTCTTTATCCCTTAAAGAATTACTCATTTGGTTGATTGCTACGGGCATTCAATTTTTGGAAAACCAACTCTTTGAATGTGCTTAAATCGGTTAAACCCAGTACAAATGCAGTACCTCCGCTCAAAAATAGGGTTCCTAGGAAACCAAAAAGCCAAAATCCTTGCCAGTAAGATGACCATAGCCATCCAAAACAGCCACAGATGATGGCAAAGGAAACCAACCGAATAACCAAATGATAGTCGGTATTCAGGTTTGAACATTTTACGGCTAGTCGCAACTGAAGAAAAAAGGAAGCAAATTGAGTAAGGCATGTTGCTGCCGCCGCTCCCAGAGCTTGGTGGCTGGGAATAAGTAGTCCATTCAAGAGAATATTGGCCAGTACCGTACCTACAAATATCCTGTTCATAGATCCCAACCGTCCTTGGGCTGTAAGTAAGGTACTATACACATAATTTCCACTCATAGCGACCAGGGAAAAGATTAATAGAGCCAGCACTTGACCGGAATAAGCGCTGCCCGAGCGGTAAAGTCCTTCCATGATGGGCTGATTAAATGCTATGCAGGCGGCTGTAAGCGGAAATATAACAGACCAAAGAAGTTGAATACTGAAACGAATGAGTGGGGCTATTTGCTCCTTTCGTTTCAACAAGTTGGCAAACATTGGCAATAAGAGGGCCGCAAATAAAAAGCCAAAGGCATTGGCAGCATCCAAGAGGCGATAAGCCGAGGCGTATATATCTGCTTGCAAGGGGCCATTGGGTAGCAAGCGTTCAATCATAACGCCATCGATTCGGGTGTAAACGGTCATGAGGAAAATGGCCAAAGCATAGGGAGCGCTTCGCCTTAGAAGCATGCTGATTCGTTTCCACTTCCAATGGGTTTGAAAGGGTCCTGCCCGATAGGCCAGAATGAGAAAAGCCGCTAAGACAATCGAAAACCAGGAAAGGGTTTGAGCACCTACAAAGTGCCATAAAGTGAGTTGAGCTTGCATAGCGGGAGGACCCCAAATGAAAACGGCCAAGAGGCCGATCATGAGTAGTTTATCCCCAGCAGATAATAAACTGTCAACCTTGTACATTCCAAGACCTGCCAGGTTAGCTCGCAGATACAGAGACAGGGAGGAAAGCAATTGATTGAAGGCCACCAAACCTACAAGCGGTAAAAGAGAATAAGGATAACCTATCAGTAAAGAGGAAATCAAAACGATCAGCAAATACGAAACTCCCAGCATTCCTTTTAAGACAAGGAGGTTGGGGAGGTAGTGGCCAACCATATGCCGATTCTGCGCCACTTGCCTATTGGTGAAAATGCGCAATCCAAAATCATTGATGATTTGGAAGAGAAAGGTGAAATTAAATAGAGCAAACCAAACGCCATATTCGCCTGGGGGGAGTATGTTCTGAACTCCCCTTTCTATGCCGAATAGATAGATTGGCTTAACCAGCAGGTTAATTCCAAATAAGAAAATTAGATTTACCAGAAATTCCCTTTTCATGGTCGCGAAGCAAAAATAGGATTTGCCGTGACCGTATAGTACTTAGGGATAGTTTATTCGTAACGGAGAGACTCGATTGGGTCTAAACGTGCTGCCTTGATGGCGGGATAGAGCCCTGAAATTAAACCCACACCGGTAGTAAAGGCTATGGCCAGAATGATCCAATTCCATGGAAAAAGGAAGTTTCCACCTAACAGAAATGTGACAATATTGCCCACCAACACCCCTAGCAAAATCCCCACTAGGCCTCCAATTTGACAGATTACTACAGCTTCGGTTAAAAATTGCCGACGAATATCTTGTTGGGTTGCTCCTAAAGCTTTACGTACACCAATTTCCTTGGTACGCTCTGTGACGGACACCAACATGATGTTCATAAGTCCGATTGCTGCCCCAACCAGCGTTATCAAACCCACCATAACTGCAGCGAATCGAAGGTTCACGGTATTCTCCTTGATCACATCTATAAGACCATCACTCTTTTCAATTTCAAAGTCATTCTCTTCGCCGGCTTTCAGTCTTCTTATAATTCTGAACAACCCCGTGGCTTCCGAAATGCCTTCTTCGATTCGGGTAGGATCATCAATCGCAACCAATATATCATAACTGGTTTCGGGAGTTCCGAAATAGCGTTTCCCGGTCAGCAGGGGCACAAGGATACGTCGATCCTCGCTTTGAGACATGCTGGCTCCTTTGGTTTTAAGGGTGCCTACCACCAATAATTTTGCAAATCCGGCATTGATGTATCTGCCGACAGCCTTATTCGGATCTCCATTGAACAGTTGATCGACTATGTCATAACCGACAATTGTAATATTCCCACCTTGTAAAGATTCGCGCTCGGTGAAATTACGTCCTGCTGAAAGCTCAAACCCCTTAGCTGTCAGGTAATTCTCACTAACCCCAAAAACCAAAAAATTGGGGTTGGTTTTTTCGCCTCCGTACTTAATAGTGGCAGTGTTGGTACAATTCAGTGAAACAGAGGTTTGGGCTGGAAAATCAAATCGATCCTTGAAGTCCATTCCCTCGCGGTAAGTAATAGGGCCTCCTGATTTGCGAACGGCTCCGCCCTGCCTGGATTTACGGATCGGGTCAATAGAAATGGAGTTGGCTCCCAGGGAAGATAGGTTATTATTGAGGGAATAGATCGCAGTGTCAATCGCTGTGAGGATTCCGACCAATGCCATAATGCCAAAAGCAATGATCAATAAGGTAAGTACTGCCCGAAGCCAGTTGGAACGAACGGAATCCAAAGCAATGTTAACATTCTCTATTGACTGCATAAGATCTGAAGCAATGAATAACCAAAGCTAAAATTGGACAAATAGTTTCCTGCGGCTATTCGATCAATCCGGCCATTTCTACGACTAAAGCGTTATCCCCCAAAGGCATTTCGGATCACTTGGTCTACTTGAGGAAAAAGGGTTTCGTTGGTCGCAATCAATTCCTTGCCAAACAAAAAATCATTCCCTCCTCTAAAATCGCCTAGCTTTCCTCCGGCTTCTTGTACCAGGAGAATCCCGGCGGCCACATCCCATGGATTAAGGCTATATTCAAAAAAAGCGTCAAATCGGCCGCATGCAACATAGGCCAGGTCAAGGGCAGCTGCTCCACACCGGCGAATACCGCGTGCATTTTCCATAAAATGTGCTAACACGCTCAGATAGGCCCGAGTGTGCTTGTAATCATAATACGGAAATCCGGTAGCCAGCAAAGCATCCTGGATGTTTTTCGCGCGGCTAACCCGTATTGGGGTTCCATTCAAAAAGGAACCGTTTCCCTGCACAGCCGAAAATAATTCATCGCGGATTGGTTCATAGATAATACCAATTTTAAGAATTTCATCTACCCTGAGGCCTACACTAACGACGAAAAAGGGGACTCCATGCAAATAATTGGTAGTGCCATCCAAGGGGTCGATGATCCACTGGATCGGAGAATCTTGGTTTTCAACGGTGTCTTCCTCCGTTAGGAAAGTGGCCTCCGGTAATAAGTGAGAGAGCCCCTTTACTAACTTTTGTTCAGCCGTCCGGTCCACATAACTCACGAGGCTGTTCAGTGACTTGTCCTCAATTTGTTCTGCCCTCACATTTCCCCATTCAGATCGAATGTAAGTGCCTGCTTCTTGAACAATTAAGCTTGCATGTTTCAATAAGCTTTGCCAATCTTTTTCCATCATTTAGCTCTTGCAGGGTTAATCTTTAAGTTGATATATGCCAGGCAGGTTTCGGCCAAGGCCATTGTAATCCAATCCATAGCCGATCACAAATTGATCGGGAATCTCGAATCCCACATAATGGATCGGTAGTTGATGCGCAAGCGATTCCGGTTTAAGTAAAAGGGTTGCAACCTCTACTTTCGCCGGGTTTCTGGCTTCGAGCGTTGGCAAAAATTGGGACAAGGTGAACCCGCTGTCTATGATGTCTTCCAATACAATGACTAGCCTGTTTGTCAGGTCTTCTTGAATTCCGAGCACCTCGGTTAATTCGCCACTGGATCGGGTTCCTTTATAGGAGGAGAGTTTGACAAAACTAATTTCACTCGATAAGGGGCAGGCTCTGACCAGATCCGCAGCAAAAAGGACAGCTCCGTTCAAAACGGTTAGAAACAAAGGAAGTTGGTTTGGGTAGCGAGCGGCAATTTCGGTTCCAATTTCAGCCACTCGTTCGGCAATCGACTCCGGGGAAATAAAAAGCTGAAAGCGTAGGTCATGTGCCTGCACCTCCTCCGGTGCCGATGGGTAGTTCATACGGATAAATTCAACGACAGGTTTGGTCAAATATATCATACTCATACTGATTTGGCGAATATTTGCCTTGGCGCTTGACCGGGATACCTATTGTTTGAGTGGGAAGTCATTATTCTGGTAAACGGATTAAGCCAGACCTGACTGCCCTATTGCACTGCATAAGGTTATTTCTCCCGCTTCCTCAATAGAGGCACACATACTTTCTAAACATAAGTATGTAAGTTGTAGGTTAACCTTTCCCCCTCTCGGTTAAATGAATGTTTATTTTTAATGAATTTGCAAAATAATGCCTAAAAAAATAGAAAATGTGTAATTGTATTTTTTACAATAACCTCGTACATTTGTTAGGCTGGATCCCGAAAGATTAATTTGGTTTTATTTGGTTAGGGCTGAGGTAGTGCAGGTAGCACTGCCTCTTTTTTATTGGAATTGAGCCTTGATCCTTACATCTCTGATCGTGTTCAGGCTGGATTCGGATTTCTCCTGAAGCTCGTATCCGGATTCCGGCTGGTAGATTAAGTATTGGTCAATTCGCTCGATCAAACTGTTCAAAGTCTTTTTTACTTCCAGCTGGTCAATAATCCCATTAGAATCAAATGTCACCGTAAGTTGCTGGACGCGAAGGCCAGGGTCGACCGCCTTGTAATGAATGGTGCGCACCCTCCCTGGGTCAGCAAGTAACGTATCTCCTTCATATTTCTCGGTCCACGCAGGTCTGTTAATGTCGGAATCGCTAAATAGGCGGAGTTCTTCTTTCCAATCCACAGAATCTAGCACTTTGGTTTCCTTTTGCTCTCCTATCCAAATCGTTTTTTCAAGCTTTTTATTCTCAGATGCCAAGCGGGCTGTTTCCTGTTCGATATAGGATCGAATATCAAAAAAATAGTCTTTTCCCGTAGTCTTGGAGCCAGGCTCATCCTGCACCGGCGCACAACCAACACTACCAATAAAGACCAATATTAAAACCAAGCGATTGAGGATACTCATGCCTATATTACTAAATTCTTTCCGGTCATTTCATTCGGGATGTCGAGTCCGAGCAAATTGAGCAGCGTTGGAGCAATGTCACCCAATTTTCCAGAAAGGACCTGTTTGCCTTCTGGGGTATTGGAAACATAGATTATGGGCACCGGGTTTTTGGTATGTGCAGTGTTAGGACTACCGTCTTCATTGATCATAAAGTCCGAGTTGCCATGGTCGGCAATAATTAGGCACTTATAATGATGAGCAAGAGCTACAGGGACAATAGCCTGCATACACTGATCAACGGTTTCTGCCGCCTTTTCAGCAGCTTTAAAGACGCCGGTATGTCCCACCATATCTGTATTTGCAAAGTTCAAGCAGATGAAATCAGGCTCATTTTTTTCGATCTCTTCAATGATGGCGTCCCGAATTAGAAAAGCACTCATTTCGGGTTGTAAATCATAGGTTGCCACCTTAGGCGATGGAATGAGGATGCGTTTTTCCCCTTCAAACTCGGTTTCCCTCCCGCCGTTAAAGAAGTAAGTTACGTGTGGATACTTTTCAGTTTCTGCAATCCTGATTTGTGTTTTCCCCTCTCTGCTCAAGACTTCTCCGAGGGTATTTCCTATATCATCTTTTTCAAAGACCACTTTAACGCCCTTGAATTCTTCATCGTATCGGGTCATGGTTACGTAGTAGCAATCATTGAGGGCCTTCATATCGTAATCCGGATGATCTTTTTGAGTCAGGACCTCTGAAATTTCTCGGGGGCGATCAGTTCGGAAATTGAAGCAAATGAGTACATCGCCATCCTGAATAGTGGCGATTGGTTGATTCTGCTCAGCACAAACAATAGGCTTTAGAAATTCATCCGTCTCATCTTGAGCATAACGTTTTTCAATAACTTGGATCGGATCATCCGTAAGTTCTCCTTTCCCATGTACCATCAAATCGTAGGCCAGCTTGACCCGTTCCCATCGTTTATCGCGATCCATGCTGTAATACCTTCCAACCACGCTCGCCAGTTGTACAGGTTGGTCTTTGATATGCTTGGTAAGCTCACGTAGAAAATCGGCTCCGCTTTTTGGATCACAATCCCTCCCATCTGTAAAGGCATGAATAAAACCCTCAATACCTTCGGATTGAGTAATCAAGTCACACAGGGCAATCAAATGCCGGTAATGGGAATGCACCCCTCCGTCGGATACAAGCCCAAATAAATGGATCGGTTTGTTATTTGTTTTAGCGTAACTGAGCGCGTCCAACAATACCTGGTTTTTGCCAAACGCTCCATCTCTTATGGCTTTATTGATGCGAGCAAGGTCTTGATAAAGGATTCTGCCAGCACCAATATTGAGATGGCCGACTTCTGAATTCCCCATTTGGCCATCCGGCAATCCAACCTCCTCTCCGTAGGTAATTAATTGTTCATTAGGGTAGGACTGCATTAATTGGTCCATAAAAGGAGTCTTGGCATTTCGAATGGCATCAGCTTTTGGGTTTTGGCCAATACCCCAGCCGTCTAAAATGAACAGGAATGCTTTATCAGCTGACATCGGGAGCAGGATTCTGTTGGATTAGTAAAAATGGAACTCAAATGTAAAAATTAGGCAGGCAGGAGCGTGCATGGCTCAAAAATTTAATGCAAGAACGATTGCGGCAATGGACGCATATCTTACTACAGGGGAACTTTACAGACTATTATTCGGTTGGGTTCGTTACCTTAATGTCCTGCTATTTAGCAGTTAACATTTGGTGTAAAGAAAACAATATGAGATTCTTACCCTGGATCTTTGTAATTGGGTTTTTCTCCAATGTGACCACCTATTCCCAGAATTGGTCCAACATCACCGAAGCTATTAATGGAGGTGATGCCCAACAGCTTAGCCAGTACTTCTCCGATAATGTAGAGGTTGCTGTTTTGGACCAAGAAGATCTGTATCCCAAAAAGGAAGCTGGTCGGATGGTGGCTGAGTTTTTTTCCTCGAACCCGGTAAAAAGCTTTAGCCAAGTTCATCGCGGAAACAGCCGGTCGAATGATTCTCAATACTGTATTGGAAATCTGGTGACCTCAACCGGGAACTTCAGAGTATACATCTATGTATCTGAAGAAAACGGGACCTTGATTATACAGGAGCTCCGCTTCGATCAGGGATAAGGTGTGTAACAAAGGACGGATGACCTAGGTAGGGAAACCCGATTTAAGGTTTTCTCCACTCTTTTCGTTGGAGTACCCCAAGTCCGAAAAGGGCATAATCAAAACGGACGGGATCACTGGGATCGATTTCCTTTAGTGTTCTTGTCAGCTCCAAGGCCGCCTTCCAGTCAGTTTGTTTTCGCTTAATCAGACCTAGTCGACGTGCTACTCGGTCCACATGTACGTCCAGTGGCATTAATAGTTGATCCGGCCGAATGGATCGCCAACAACCAAAATCAACCCCGGCATCGTCTGATCGTACCATCCACCGCAAAAACATATTCAATCGCTTACAGGTGGATTTCCGGATGGGCGTGGCCACGTGCTTGCGCGTCCGGCTGGGTGCCTCAGGCAGGGAGAAAAAGTAATCATGAAAACGAATAAGTGCAGGACCAACATGTTCATCCGATTCACTCAGCCCGGCAGTAAAAGCTGTTTCCAAGGTTTCGTGTCGGCGATAATAGTGTTGAAAAAATTCAAGAAAATATAGCGTATCGGTTGTGTTAAACGTCCTGTGCTTGAAGGATAAAAAGCGAGCCCTATCTGCTTCCGAGTGATCAAGTATAAACCGATAAGGTTGCCCCTCCATAAGCGCTACGAGTTCACGCCCTTTGGCTAAAATAGTCTTTCGCTGTCCCCAGGCTAGCATAGCTACCCAAAAACCAATGATCTCCTTGTCTTGTAATTGGTCGAACTGGCTGGGAAGGCTGATCGGGTCCTCTTCGATAAAACTTGATCGGTTAAATCGATTGGCTTCAGTAATAAGAATTTGCTGTATTTCAGGGGGGATTGGCATTTTCAGAGCAGCAAAGTGAAAATTTCTTTCGTTATCCAGATACTAATTCCATTGAACTTATGTCAGCCACACTAACCTATACCATACTTCTTGCTGCTATTTATCTTTCTCGGAAAGCTTTTCAGGCTTGAACCTTTTCTGTCGCTTCCTTTTTTGGTGATCGGTACAACGAGTATGCTCCAAGTCCATGGCGCTGGAAGAAATGTAGTGTTGACACCCTGAGGACACCCAGCCCATACTTTACACTTCTGCGAAAGTTTATGGAAGAAGCTTCCTCAAAATACTTGGTTGGACAGGTGACCTCAGCAATGTGAAACCCCGCATAGATAATCTGGGAAAGCATCTCGTTATCGAAGACAAAGTCGTCGGAATTATTATTGTAATCAATTCCCTCAAGAACTTCCCTGCTGAATGCCCTATATCCGGTGTGGTACTCACTTAGTTTATAGTTGACCAACAGGTTTTGCACCAGGGTTAGAAATCGGTTGGCAACATATTTGTAAACCGGCATTCCACCCGCCAGCGCCCCTCTACCGAGAATTCGACTGCCGAGAACTACCGGATACAGGTTCTCACCGATTATATTGACCATGGCTGGAATAAGCTTGGGAGTATATTGGTAGTCGGGATGAAGCATAATCACAATGTCACCCCCCAATTCTAATGCCTTGTTATACAAACTTTTTTGATTGCCTCCATATCCTTTGTTTTGTTCATGGATAATCACATGCGCAATTCCTATCTGCTGCGCTAGCTCCGATGTATTATCTCGGGAGGCATCGTCGCACAAAACAACTTCGTCCACCAGGTCAAAGGGAATTTCCCGATACGTCTTCTCAAGGGTACGCGCTGCATTATAAGCAGGCAGCACCACAATCACTTTTTTACCGTTGTACATGACCGCAAAAATAAACTTTTGCCCTAAAGGACGATAAATCATTAAATCGCAATAATCCCTAAACTATTTTAAGCTACAATCATTCCTAGTCGAAAAAGGAAGAGTCAATATGGTCAAGATATTAAAATGGGTCGGTGGGGTTGTGTTAGCGCTCCTGCTCTTGGTCGTTTTGCTGGGTTGGATTGCACACCGTCCTTATCCAGAAATTCAACCTGGCCCCGAGGCAGATGAGTTGGCACATAAAATGATGGCAGCTGTAAATAAACCGGCTTGGGACTCTACAAAATGGGTTTCCTGGACCTTCATGGGATTACACAGCTTTGTCTGGAATAAGGAGGAGCATTTGGTTCAAGCAGAATGGGATAAGTACAGAGTGATCCTGGAACCGAATACACTTAATGGAAAAGTTTGGAAAGAGCAGATTCCGGTTTCCGGCGCAGAGGCAAAGGAAGTGATCAAAAAAGCATACGCCTTTTTTACCAATGACGCTTTTTGGCTCAATGCCGTAGTGAAAGCCTTTGATCCGGGAACCACCCGATCACTTGTCCAACTCGAAGATGGGAGGGTAGGATTAATGGTTAAATATAATTCAGGAGGAGTGACTCCAGGCGATTCTTACCTCTGGATATTGGACGATGAAGGTATGCCGGAGTCTTGGCGAATGTGGGTGAGCGTGTTGCCCATTGGGGGCATAGAAACAAGCTGGGAAGAATGGGTGACCCTGCCAACGGGTGCTAAAGTTGCTACCTGGCATGGGGGAGCACTGGGCAAACAATTCGGAGTTCGAATTTCGAATTTGAAAGGAGGGATGACATTGGAAGATATAGGCTTGGAACAAGATCCCTTCCAGGGTTTTTAGAGCTGTTCACTCTTCCTCCTCACTACCGAGTTCATCGCCAGTCCATCCATGCGCCTGTAGAAAGTCAAACCAGGAAATGATCTTTTTGATATCTTTTGGGTAGACGCGCTCCTTATCATAGTTGGGTAGCACATCATCAAAGTATTCGAAAAGTTCCTCTCGGGAGGAATTTGGTTCGACGGGAGGATTGTCCTGTATCTGATCCTTCATGTTGCGAAAGACATCTTTGAGGGGCACAGAATCACCATCATCCGTGAAAATACCAATGGAGGCAAGTGGGGTGAAGTTGTGTTTGCGGGCAGATGCAAACCGCCGTTTCCCAGTTTCCAGGTCTTCAATGATCAGACCATTGCTCCGGTTGGCAGCCATTTTGTAAAGCCCAGGCAACCCACTGACTGCAACCAGTTCTTCCAAGTTCATCTTTTCCTTTTTTGCCGGGCAAAACTACCCCATTTTTTACAGATGTTCGAGCAGGTTATCGGATTTGAGTCAGGAATTTAACCTCAATTGGAAGCAAACCGCAATTAACCTAGTAGGCTACTAAGCGTTCCACAGCCTCTTGAAGTCTACCAACTGGCAGGAATGCTTCTTCCAAAGATTTTGCAAATGGAACCGGAGTGTCCAAGCTCCCAACTCGGATAATCGGGCCATCCAGCATTTCAAACAAGTGTTCGCCAATGTAAGCCGAAAGTTCACCACCAAATCCTCCGAATAAGGTGTCTTCATGCAAAATGATAACCTTACCGGTTTTCGATACGGTTTCCTGGATGGCTTCTGTATCCAAAGGAAGGAGGGTTCTTAGGTCGAGGATATCACCACTTATATCCAGCTCAGCAAGAGTTTTGTACGCCCAATGAACACCCATGCCATAGGTGATGATGCTCAATTGGTCTCCACTTTGATGGAGTTTTGCTTTACCAATAGGGGTTGAATAATAACCGGAAGGAACTTCCCCACTTAAGCTCCGATACAAGGCTTTGTGTTCGAAGAATAGAACTGGATTCGGATCTTCAAAGGCAGCAAGCAGGAGCCCCTTCGCATCCGCCGGAGTAGCAGGATAAACTACTTTCAAGCCGGGCGTATGCGTAAACCAGGCTTCGTTGCTTTGTGAATGAAAGGGACCTGCTCCGACACCTGCTCCCGTAGGCATCCGAATAACGACATCTGCGGTTTGCCCCCATCGGTAGTGTAGCTTTGCCAGGTTGTTTACAATCTGATTGAATCCACAGCTAACGAAATCGGCAAACTGCATCTCAACCATGGCTTTATATCCCTTTAAACCAAGGCCGAGGCCTGCTCCGATAATGGCACTCTCGCATAACGGGGTATTCCGTACCCGTTCTGGTCCAAATGTATCCATAAGGCCGTCCGTCACCTTGAATACCCCGCCATAAGCTCCGATGTCTTGTCCCATTAAGACCAGATTAGGGTGTAATGCCATTGCTTCATTCAGGCTCTCCGCTATTGCATCTACAAACCGAAGTTCTTTGGTTGAATTGTTCTGCGGTGGGGTAGGTGGAGGGGCTGGGGCATATACATCGCCAATTTCTACATCCAGGCTAGGCTTTGGAGCAGATGCCGCAAAGGCGATGTCCAGCCCTGCTTGTATTTGATCTTTAATGGTTTTTCGGATTTCTTGGACGGCTTCTTCATCCAAAACTCCTTTTTGGATCAGGTAAGCTTCAAAAGTCTTTACCGGATCGCGATAAGACCACTGATCCATCAGTTCCTGAGGTACGTATTTCGTACCGGAAGCCTCCTCATGGCCTCTCATCCGAAAGGTCATGCATTCCAGAAGCACGGGTTCTGGTTTTTGAAGCATTTCTTCCCTAAGCGTTCGAATGGTTTGGTAAACCTCTAGCAGGTTATTACCATCGATTGTTAGACTTCGCATTCCGTAGCCGGGCCCTCGGTCGGCTATCTGATTGCATTTGTATTGCTCAGCTACTGGGGTAGATAGGCCGTACCCATTGTTTTCTATCAGGAAAATAACGGGGAGTTGCCAGACAGCCGCTACGTTTAAGGCCTCGTGAAACTCTCCCTCGCTTGTACCACCTTCTCCGGTAAAGGCAAGGGTTATTTTATGTTCCCCGATCAGTTTGGAGGCTAGTGCAGCCCCGCCTGCTAGGGAAAGCTGAGGGCCTAAGTGGGAAATCATGCCCACAATCCCATGTTCAAGGCTTCCAAAATGAAAAGAACGGTCCCGGCCTTTGGTAAAGCCCTCAGGTTTGCCTTGCCACTGTGCAAATAGTCGATCAAGGGGAACTTTTCGTGAAGTAAAGACCCCAAGGTTGCGGTGCAGGGTGAAAATGAGTTCGTCCGGGTCCAAAGCTAAGCTGGCACCTACTGAGATCGCTTCCTGCCCCATTCCGGAGAACCATTTGCTGATTCTCCCTTGCCGGAGCAGAATAAGCATCTTTTCTTCGATGAGACGAGGTAAGAGTAACTTATTGAAAAATTCTTTCAACTGGTCGTCAGGTAAAGGATACGACTCATAGCGGATGCTTTCAGAAACATAGGTGGGCATATGGCCTGGACTTGAATAGGAAAATTGAAAAAGCAAGGTTGAAAAAATCCTACGCTTGGACAAGCTAAATGCGTCTTCCCTTCGAATTGTCCCGACTGGACCAAACTATTAATTCCTCGTTCTCGTTCAGATGCTAAATCAAAACCATTAACCATGCACACAATGATGAGATTCGGAATGCTTTCCCTTTTAATCCTGTCTTTTTCAGTTGCTGCCTGTGTAAATACAGCAACCAAAGGAGGTAAGAATCAAGAGGAAGGGATGGCCCAATTTGCCAATGACCCGGAATTCAAGGAAAAACACGATGGACCCACCGAAGCAACCCCTACCGGGGCAGGCGAGATGATCCGTTTTGCAACTCCGGATGGTAAGGATGCCGGAGCCTATGCCTTGATGGCCGAAAATGCGAACAAGTATTTGATCGTTGTCCACGAGTGGTGGGGGTTAAATGATAACATCAAAGCGGAGGCTGAGCATTACTTCAAGTCCCTCGAAGGGGTGAATGTCCTGGCGATTGATATATACGATGGAAAGGTGGCCACCAATCCGGATGATGCCGGAAAATATATGCAAGGAGTTGCTGAGGATCGGGCAAAAGCTATTGTTCAGGGTGCGTTAACTAAAGCTGGAGCAGAGGCCGAGATTGCTACGATCGGCTGGTGTTTTGGCGGCGGCTGGTCCTTGAAAACCTCCATCATGGCTGGAGATCGGGCAGCAGGCTGCGTTATGTATTATGGGATGCCGGTTCAGACTGTAGATGCACTGAAACCCTTACAGACGGATATCTTGGGAATCTTTGCCACCCAAGATCAGTGGATCAACCCGGATGTGGTTTCTAATTTTAAGAAAATTGCCGATGAAGCCGGGAAGGATCTGCAAATTCACAACTTCGACGCAGGTCACGCATTTGCAAATCCATCTAATCCAAAATTTGACGAAGAGGCCGCAAAGAAAGCTAACCAGTTGGCCTTGGACTTTCTTAAAAAAAGATTGTCTTGATAATCGGCCGGGTATATTTTTTGGGCAGCAAAGGATATGCCCGGTCATCTCAATTTTTCCCCTTATCCCCAAACAAGACTCTGCTCCAATAGTCTTTTCTTTTTCTTCTTCGCTCTTCTCGTTTGAGCCTCCGTTCATTCAGATCCTGCATGCGTTGGAAATACTCCTGTTCCGTTTCATTTCTCCTGCGCGGTTTAAGTTTGAGGCTGTAGGACCCTTCAGCCTGCGCACTTTCCTGATACCATCTATTGAAAAATCCTGGATTTTCCTGGTAATCCGGCCAAAAATCAGCTAATACCGGCAACTCATCCAGATAAGGCGGACATGCCATGTAAGCTAAAAGTGTATCGGAGGGAGGAGTAAAAGCACCTTGGGCCCATCTTCTTGTCTGTCGGTTGCGTACCAGTTTTTGCATAAATCTGCCCCAAATCGGAAGAGCTGTACTCGCTCCCTGCCCCTTCCTGAGCGTTCTAAAATGTACGTTTGCTGACTCGGCGCCCACCCAGGCTCCTGCCACCAAGCGAGGGGTGTAGCCTATAAACCAACCATCAGTCTGATTCTGTGTAGTACCAGTTTTACCAGCAATAGGGCCCCTTAGCTTGAACGAATACCGCAATCTTCTTGCAGTGCCACTATCCACAACGGATTCCAGCATTTTTGTGATGACTTGAGCATGCTTGGCGGGTAATACTTGATCAAAAGTGGCAGGATCAGGCCTGGAAATTTCAACAATTACCTTGCCTGAAGCCGTTTCGATTCGATCCAAAAAATGAAGGCTGGGACGGCGTCCCTCCCCAGCCAGGGTAGCAAAGACGGTGGCCATCTCCCAAAGTGAAGCATCAGTAGTTCCTAATGCCATCGAAGGTACAGATGGTACAGTGCCACCAATGCCCATTTCTTTTGCCAAAAGAGCGGTAGAGTCTATTCCTCCTCGTTGTAGTACAGCCACGGATACGGTGTTTACAGATTCAGCAAGAGCTCCTTGCATGGAATAAGCCCCTTCGTATTTCCCATTGGAATTACGTGGACTCCAGTTGTCATAATCCGTTAAAGTGACCCGCCGAGACTCGGTATACTCGCAGGGAAGCATACCTGCATTTAAGGCTTGAGCGTAGACAATTGGTTTGAAAACTGAACCGATTTGCCTTCGCGAACGGACATGGTCATATTGAAAGTATCGATAATCAATCCCACCAACCCAAGCTCGTACCAAGCCTGTATTAGGTTCCACAGCCAGAAATCCCGCATGTAATAAGTTGAGGTAGTGGCGAAGAGAATCGATGGTGCTCCAATCTCGTACTTCTTCCCGGTCTTCATTGGCCCATGAAAATACTCGCATTCGATGCGGCTTTCTCAGTTCCGTTAGAATCTGTTCTTCCGTCAGGCCTTGTTGAGCTAATTGTTTGTAAGGATTGGTCGCTCTAAGTTGAGCTAGGAATGCTCCGGTTTTTTCCCATGGCCTATTTCGTTTTCCCCAATCCTGATCAAATTCTCCCTGAAGTCTGGCCACTTGCTCCAATACGGCGTCTTCGGCAAACTGCTGTAAACGAGCATCTAGGGTAGTGTGAACGCGAAGTCCATCCGTATTCAAGTTATAAGGCCTGCCATTCGGTTTACGGAAATCTTTCAAAAGACCTTCCACTTCAATACGAAGTTGCTCCCTGAAATAAGTAGCCACCCCTTTTGATATTCCTTCGGCTTGATAGTCGGTTTCCATGGGGATTTGTACCAGCGAATCGGCTTCAGCAGTCGTTAGGTATCCATAGCGAAGCATTTGATGCAAGACCGTATTACGCCTGGTAAGCGCTCTTTCCGGGTGCCGCACCGGATGGTAATAAGAATTGGCCTTTAACAAACCAACAAGGACGGCTACTTCCTCAATGCGAAGTAAATGAGGCGGGCGGTTAAAATAACGCTGAGCTGCAACTTTGATACCGAAGATGTCATCACCAAAGGGCACCGTATTAAGATAAAGCCGGATTAGTTCTTCCTTGCTGTAGGTATTTTCCAAACGCCGGGCTACAATGATTTCTCTGAATTTATTGATGGGAAGTGCTAGCAGTAGGTAAGAATTTCGAGGGAATAAATTCTTGGCCAGTTGTTGACTGAGCGTGCTGCCTCCGCCAGAAGATTCTTTTTGCAGGAGCAGGGTTTTAACAATGACCCTTCCAACTGCCCGAAAATCAATTCCGCTATGCTCAAAAAATCGAGCGTCTTCGGTAGCCACTAGTGCGTTCACAATCGCCGGAGTAATCTCGTCAAAATCGGCATTCGTCCGATTTTCAATGTAGTACTTCCCTAATAGCACCCCATTGGCATCATAGACTTGAGAAGCAGTTGAGTTGTTAATAGTTTGAAGGTCGTGGTAGGTTGGTAATGGGCCAAAGGCGCCCAAGTACACCAAAAGCGCAAGCAATAAAAAACAAAAGACCGTAGCTGCCATGGCAAGACAGGCTAGAATAGCACCAGCAATAACAGGGTGAAATCTACCCAAATGCCTTTGGTACCGCTTGGATATCCACTGGGCAATCGCAGAGGCTTGTCGTTGGAAGGTTCCAAGTACACTGTTCCATCGGTCTTTCCAAGCCGGTGGCTCCATATCCGTGGTTTTCTAAGTCAAGTGATCAGAGCGCAAATTTCGGGAATAATTCCCTACTGAACGTTAAAGTCCTCGCATCCATTTCTTTGAGAGCAAAACCAATTAGAATTTAAAATTAAACAAAATGTTTTAAAAAGTAAAACTCCATTTCAATTAAGTCCTTAAAAGGTCCACTCAAGTTGGACTAGCCATTAGCTGAAATTGTCCAGGCAGGCAAAGATGAGAAGCCTGGGTTAGGGTGTCCATCAAACTGTCCAGCCCGGGACGTTTATCATTTTATAAGTTGCAACATATATGTTTAAACATATAAATTTGTACTGTATTCATCACATAAAAAACAATGCACCATGAAAACATTTGAAGTTCCAACTCGTGACCAAGTAGATGCCACTGGTCAACAGATCTTCGACAGTCTTCAACAAAAACTGGGAATGGTTCCTAACCTTTATGCTACCATCGCCTATTCCAGTAATGCGTTGGCTTCCTACCTGGAGTTTCAGGCAGCTCAAGCCAAAGGTAGTTTTAAGGCTAAAGAGCGAGAGGCTATTTTTCTGGCTGTTTCCGAAGTCAATCAATGCCAATACTGTCTGGCAGTCCATACCGCTGTCGGAAAGATGAACGGTTTCTCTGAAGAAGAGACCTTGCAGTTGCGAGACGGTACACACCCAAATGCCCGCCTGCAAATAATAACTCGCCTAGCTGCAGAAATTACTCGTTCACACGGAGAGCCTGGTCAGGACTTGTTGGACGAATTTTTTGAGCAAGGGTTTGATAATGCTGCACTGATTGACCTTGTCACCTTGGTTGCGGATAAAACCCTGGCCAATTATGTTCATAAGATCACACAAGTGCCCATCGACTTTCCAGCAGCCAAGCCTATTACGGCCAAGGCTGGTGTCTAAATCATTTTAGGCGAAGGTACCGGCGTTCGGGTCGGTACCATTTTCTTTTTCCTGTTTGAACATCCAACGGACTCCCTGGGTTAATCTTCAAACAGCAGTGAATCGTGAAAATTGAAAAAGAAATTCGCCAAAAAAACGATTTCTACAGCGAAATGCATCGGTTACGGGTTAATCTCCTCTTTACCTCAAACTGGATGCAAGGTGAAATAAAGGACTTTCTTGCTCCTTTTGATTTGACCCAGAAACAGTTTAATATACTTCGGATCTTAAGAGGGGATCAGGGAAATGAAAGTGGTTTATCAGTTCAGGATTTACGAGAACGAATGATAGACCGTATGTCTGATGTTTCAAGACTCGTAGACCGGCTTGTACGAAAAGATTTTGTTGATCGAAGACCTTGTAAGGAGGATAAGCGGGTGAGCCGGGTCAAAATAAATGGTAAAGGATTAGCCTTGTTGAGGCAGATAGATTCATACATGGGCAGAATGGATGCAATAACGGATGGATTAACCGAAAGAGAGGCTAGGCAACTGAATCAATTATTGGATAAACTTAGAGGTTAATCTACAAGGGACCTGAGGTATTCGGATTCATACTTGCAGCTTCCCACTAAATTTCAAGTCGCAACACACACATTTCAAAAGTATAGTACATTATGCGAATTCTAGTCTTGCTGGGGCTACTTGTCCTGGCCTTAGCTTGTTCTCCTAAAGCGAAGGAGGATAAGGATCCAACTGAGCCCGAAGCGACCGAAGTAGCACACACCAATTGGCTGGAACCGGCTATCCCTTTGGTGGCTTCCCTGGAAACAGCCCACGAAGCTCACCTTTTTCGAAAACAAAAAGCCATCGCCTTTGATCTTTTACTTTACTTCGGAGGGAACCTTAGGTTGGATGCGCGGATCACAACCACTACCGGAAGTGATCGGATTCGAATTGATCGGAGCGATAGCACCACTATTCTCTTTTATAATGGTGAAGGGTACCAGACACCAGCGGATGCAGAATGGGGAAGTGCGCGCTTTGACTTGTTGACTTGGGCCTATTTTGCATTGGCTCCGTTCAAATTATCTGATCCGGGAACCAACTGGGAAACTTTGTCCAATGTGGAAGTGGATGGAAAGACATTCGGTAGAGGTAAACTTACATTTGGGGAAAACATCGGGGATGCTCCCGAAGATTGGTATATCGCCTACCAGGATAAAGAGACAAATTTACTAGATGGCCTGGCTTACATAGTCACCTTCCGCAGAAGTCTGGAAGAAGCCGTTAAAAACCCTCATGCTATCCGGTATGCCGGCTACAAACGAATTAACGGAATCCCGTTCTCCACAGAATGGACTTTTCATAATTGGAGTCAGGAAAATGGTTTCGAGAGTACTCCGATCGGAAAGGCCACTCTTTCAAATGTGGAATTTGTAGATCCCGATCCGGACTTTTTTCGGCCTTTGGAGGGGAGTTTACCGATTCCAAGAGAACGTATATAACATTCGGTCTATTTCAAAAAATTTCCTATGCCCGGAGGGACTGTTAGGGCCTCCGGGCTTTCCCTCCTAATTATAATGATCCAATTTTGTGAACGGTAAGTCGATGTAGTGGGACAGTGTCATCATTATAATTGACCATCCTTGTCGTTCCTGGTGTTGTTCTTTGAAGCGGGAGTTGCTTTAGCCCAGTCTTGCTCAAAGATACCTTTGCTCAAGAATAGGAGGGACTATCCTCCGGTTGGCTTTGCCGGTAAGGTTCGATAATCTGAAAGGGTTTACCTTCTGCGTGGCAGATTAACTCGGCTACAGTTCGCCCCGACCGCAATACCGTAGGTAATCCGCCCCCAACCTCAACCCAATGCCCGCACATATAAAAGTGATCCAATTTAGGAAGTTGGTGGCCTAGAGTTTTAAAGCCGGCCTCGGGGGTTAACAGCCATCCTTCAAAGCTACCTTTCCAATTTCCGGTAAACCTGAAAAAAGTAGCTGGAGTGGCCACATCTACCATTTCAATTTTTTCCCGAATACCAGCTATACGATTATCAAGAGCCTCGATAATAGCATCACTTATCCTGTTTTTTTCTTGATGATACAGGCTCAGGTTATCATTAAAGAGGTCATTCCAATAGTCCACGGCTGTGGTTTCCAGCATTAAAGTAGCCAAGGTTTTGCCTGGAGGAGCCAGGGTGGGATCAAAGTTCAAAATTCGAAGCGGAAGGTCTTCGATAACTGTCTTGGGGTCAATTCGGATAGGTTCTTTCAAGGGGAAGATCAGATTATGGGGGTCACCTGTAAAGGATTGATCTATACCCAGGGCAACAAATACCAAACTTGGGAAGGTGGGCATTTGGGTATACCATTTTAGTATATCCGGATTTAAGTACTCTCCCTTGAGCATGCCAAACAGGGTGGAGTGGCCGTCGGCAGCAGAAATAACATAGTCGGCAAAATGTTCCGTACCGTCTGTAAGGCGTATGCCTATGGCTCGATCCCGTTCAACCAGAATCTCGGCAACTCTTTTTTGAAAATGAATATGGCCTCCTAACTTTCGATAACGCTGAAAAACGCGACCCGAAAAACGTAGAGACCCACCTACCGGATAACCTGCTGATTTTTTGTGCATCCAAGCCAGTGTCATCATTTGAAAAATGACTGCCATTTCCGGCTCAAACATCTTTTCTATTGCTTTTCGGAGCAGTGGATTGGAAAATCGCTTGGCATATTCCCGAGCAGGTAGGTGCATATACTTCCCAAAAAGGCCCATATACGGGAGGATTTTCCAAAGCATTCGGGTTTTGTCCCAAAGGTTGGAAAGCTCTAACGCTTTATCGTTAGGCATATTAAGATTGGCCAGCCTGCGAATGCCGGAAATGAAATGGGCGATTTCTTTTTCGTCCTCCGGAGCTTTATTTAATAACTCCTCTTCCAATTGATCCAGATTGGTGTAGATGATGATCTGCTTTCCCGATTTATCCTCTACCCGCATGTATTCTTCGTGATCCACAAAGTCAATTCGCTCCATGTCGATGAGTTCATTCCATCGATCATAAAAATTGTCCGCAGGTCCGGATCCAACCAACCAATGGACACAAAGATCAACAGTATAATCACCTTTACTCCAGGATGTGCAAACCCCTCCGGGAGAATTATGCATTTCGAAGATTTCGGTTTGTACGCCATTCATACGCAGGTAACAGCCTGCACTCAATCCGGCCATTCCACCACCTATAATGATCACTTTCTTATTCATATTCAGGGACTTTTTCTCGATTTACTATTTTCTGAAAGTGATAGGGGTGACGAAAAACGTTCCAATTAGTGACAATTTTCACCTGTGAAAATGCCTTTTAACAACTGCCGGGCTTACAACGATTAAATCGATATCTTCCCGGCAACCTTCACCCATCGGCCGATGTTGCCAAATTGTTTTTCTCCTCGTTATGGGTAGCTTGAAGGGATGAATTCAGGAGCGTTTAAAGGGCTGCTCAATGTGTCCTCCAACTAGCTCAAAAGGAAAATAATTGATATGAATCATCTAATCTTGGTAAGGCATGCCCAAGCTTCACTCCACAAAGAAGACTACGATCAGTTATCTGATCTTGGACACAAACAAGCTCGTGCACTTGGAGATTGGTTGGCGAATGTCGAACAGGTGGAGCAAGTCTACTGCGGCCCGCTCAAACGGCAGCGCCAAACCCTGGAACGGGTTTATGAAGAATTGGATCTTTTGGGCATACGATGGCCTGAGCCGGTGTTTTTGAACCAACTGGAAGAACACCAGGGGCCAAAGGTAATGCGAGCGTTGATGCCTTCCTTAGTTCAGACTGACCCATTGATTCGGCAATGGAGAGAACAGATGGAAGTAAGTAATGGTAATATGCATGAGATTCATCTGCGTATGTTCGATTATGTGATGCAGAAATGGGCCTCCGATCAATTGGATGATCAACATTTAGACCTCCCCTCCTGGGCAGAGTTCGTGGAAAAGGTCCAGCAAGGATTGGATTATATGCGGGCGAACAGTATCCAAGATAGCACCATTATTGCCTTTACTTCAAGTGGTACCATTTCTGCTGCCATCGGTCAGGTGCTGGGAATATCCACACCAGCGCGCGTGATCGGGCTCAATGGATGGGTGTACAATACAGGTATGGCAGAATTTGTTTTTTCCGACCAACAAATTACTATGAAGGCCTTTAATTCCGTGCCTCACTTGTCGCGAAAAGAATTGCTAACCTACGTGTAAATTTACTCGATGGCAGGACCGCTTAAACCTTTTCACCCAGATGCAGCTTTAGTCCGGCAGGTTTTTCGAAATCTCGAATTTCAGGACGAATGGGAAGGGTACTTTTTGGGGCTTTGGGAAGAAAAATACTTCGAAAGAAAAGGCTTGATAACCCTGGCTGGAGAATGTGAACGCTATTTCTATGTGGTAGCTGAAGGCGTGCAAAGCATCTATTTGCTCAATACCAAAATGGATAAGGTAGTCCTTGGCTTTTCTTTTCGAGGTAGCCCATCTGGGGTATATGATTCATTTTTATACGAACAGCCATCAGACTTTTTCCTGGAAGCATTAACCCCAAGTCGCTTGTACGCCATTTCCTTAGCGCAGTATCAATCCCTTTTTCAACTCTCTCCTGCTTTTGATCGTTGGGGAAGGCTATTTCACCAGGAAGTACTCAGGGGGAGGGTGAAAAGAGAGGTAGAATTGTTGACCAATACGGCGGAAGAACGGTATGTCGCTTTTATGAAAAGGTGCCCTGTTCCTCTACTGAACATCCCGCAAAAGTACCTGGCTTCTTATTTAAACATGAGTCCGGAAACTTTCAGCAGGTTGAGGGCCAAGGTGAAATATTGATCTGGATCAAGGTGGAAACCTATCAAAACGGCCAACTTTGCTTTTGATAAGACCAACAATAATCGTGTTTGAAGAGCATGCGCTATTGGGAGGTCAGACTTACCAATCCCTAAAAATACCTTTTCATCATGGCAACACTCGTATTAACCCCTGAGGACCAACTTCATCGTCTGGCAAAGGTCGTTGATGAAGTTCAAAAATGGCAAGCGTTGGAAGCTGGAATTCTCACCTTCAAACCGGAGGTCAAGCAATGGAGTATCCTGGAAATTTTGGGCCATATGAACGCTGCCTACCGGTATTATGAGGTCAATATTTTGGAACTCCTGCATGAGCTGCCGGATTCAGATTTTGGATACGAACAATTTGAAGCTCGATGGTTACAACGCAAACTGATCCGAAGTTTCAGGCCACAAAACGGAAGGCGCAGATACAAAATGCAGACGACCAAAAAGTTTAAGCCAAGTCCGATTGGGGTACAACCCGATCAGAATAGGATTGCTGCTATTTTCGATCAGTTTTTCACCTACCAGAGGCATTTAAAATCAGCTATTCTAGAAAGTCGAAAAAAGGATGTTGCTATCCGAAAGTTTGACTCAGCATTAGGACCAGTTGTACAATTTTACCTGCCGGAAGCATTTGATTTTTTGATCAGTCATGAAGAGCGACACCTTCAACAAGCACGTGAGATGTTAACTCTTGCTAAAACAAGTGCGGTAGCCTAAGCAGGGAAGTTGGCTTTGACGCTAGGTCGACCGTCTATCCGGATGGTGGTCAGGATTAACTATCTTCCAAACATGAAATACCATCTTGCCCAAATTAATATTGGAAAACTACTTGCGCCAATTGATCATCCTTTGATCGCGGGTTTCGTAAATCAACTGGACCGGATAAATGCCCTAGCTGAAAAGAGTCCGGGCTTCGTTTGGCGGTTGCAGGAAGAGAATGGGAGTGCTGTCAACATACAAGTATTCGAGGACCCTTTGCTCCTTGTGAATATGTCGGTTTGGGAGAGTGCTGATGCCCTGAAAGCGTTTACCTACCAAACAGACCACCTACAGGTATTCAGGGATAGATATAAGTGGTTTGAAAAACCGGATCGACCTCACCTGGCCTTGTGGTGGATTCCTGCCGGTCAGTTGCCGACCCCGGAAGTAGGAAAAACTAAACTGGAATATCTCCAAGGTCATGGGGAAACAGAGGTTGCTTTTACTTTTCGCAGTATTTTAAAACCTTCCCAGGGATGAGATCACGGCGACCGGCTATCCTGATTACAGGCGCTGCAGGAGGGCTGGGAAAAGCCCTGGTTACCCAATTGGCCCAAAAAGAATCCCGTCTTATTTTGGCAATAGATATAGATGCCACCCGATTAAAGGAATTAGAGGTATTTGGAAAAGTAGAAACCTTTCAAGCTGATTTAACCGATCTTCAGGTTTTCCCAAAAATCAAGGCGTGGGTGGAAACATTGGGGGTTGAGGTAGAAGTCCTGATTAATAATGCAGGAATCTCGGATTTCTTTCCTGTTTCAGAAGTGCCTCCTCAACGACTAAATCAAATCTTGGATATTAACACCCTGGCTCCAATCCGAATGGTTTCAACGTTCCTGGATCATTTGGTTGAGCAAAAAGGAACGGTGGTCCAGATCAGCAGCGAAAGTGTCAAACGGACAGGTCTTTTTCAGCCTTATTCGGCTACAAAGATTGCCTTGGAAGCTTTCAGTCAGGTCATGCGTCAGGAATTGGACTGTAAAGGTGTTCAACTCATTTTGATACGCCCCGGAGCCATAAAAACGCCTTTGTTGGGTGGGTTAGAACAGGCAGTGACCTCAAATCAAGGAAGCCGATACCTTAAAGAATTGAAAGCCTTCAGGAAGCAAGCTCTCGGGATGGTCGGAAAAGAAGCATATCCGGATGCTATAGCCGGCCGGATTATACAGGTACTGGCATCCAACAAACCAAGACGGGTCTATCAGTTTAACAATAATCTCATTTTGAGCCTTTTCGCAGCGCTTCCGGAATCCTGGTCAGATCGAATTGTCCGGTATTTGATCCTTAAAAAGCGGCCTTAATGGATATTTAAATTTCCAATGGGGTATACTATTCCTTTTGGAAAAGGGGTTATGGGTTTACTTGGTGTCAAAAACATATATCCCATGAACTCCCTAAAGCATTCCTTTGGCTTTCTGTTTATTGTATTTTTGTTGTCCTCCTGCACTGCTGATGAGGACAATACTCCACAGTTCAATTGCGCTCCTGTCCAGGCGGGTAATGGAGCTTTTTTGCGAGTGGAGTCTTTTGGACCGGTAAGCGTAGTTCCCGAAGATAGGCAAGTACGCATTCTGGTCGGTGTATCCGATAGCCTGGGCAATGGCGTGGACAATCTGACCATTCAGGATTTTCAAGTCCTCGAAAATTGCGAGGATAAAGTAAATGACCTGGAGGCACAGACTCAGATTGACGATGTTACCATCCCTTTTACTATTCGGACGGTATTACTACTGGATATCAGCAGCAGCCTGGAAGGCCAGATTGCCGATATGAAAGCTGCCGTCAATGCGCTTCTGGATGCAAAGCTACCCGAGCAAGAGTTTGCTTTGTTTTCATTTGACAGTCAGGTGCAATTGCTTCAAGATTTCACCTCCGATGTAAACCAACTGAAATCGATCATTAATCAACTTCCAGAGTCTGGTCTGGATGCTTCCACTAATTTGTATCAAGCTATTATTGATGGTGCCAATGTCTGGGAGGATATCCGAACGGTAGATCAGATCATTGCCGGAAGTATGATTGTTTTTACAGATGGTAAACACAATGCAGACCCCACTTTGACCATTGAAGACGTTTCGGTCGCCATTGAAAATAAGGTAACATTTATAGCAGCCTTAGATGGTCCAAACCTGGATTCAGAATCTCTGCAAAAAATAGCCAAAAACGAAGAAAATTATCTGGCTGCCAATCAGATTTCCCTGCTCGATGAAGTTTTCCTGAATATTCAACAGAAAGTGATTCGGGAATCGAACAGTACCTATTTTATTACCTATACCAGTCCTATTTCGGTCACAGGCAATCAAAACCTAAGGGTGCTCCTGCAGAATAACCGAAATGCAGGTTCAGATGCTTTTGTGGATCTTGCTTTTTCTACAGAGGGATTTTGATGATGGAATGAAGGTGGGGCATTTATAGAGAAATTGGGGCTTCGCCTTATATTCGGGGCGAAAACTCATTTATCGCACCAAACCAATTATCATGAAGAAGTTGGCACTCTTATTTTTGATGGCCACCCTATTTGCATTTCAATCCCAAGGCCAAATTGCTACCCCACAGCCCAGTCCTACCTGTGAAGTACATCAGAATGTAGGCCTTGGAAAAATTGAACTGGTCTACAGCCGCCCTAATATGCGCGGGCGCACCATTTTTGCCCAAGATGGTTTAGTACCTTTTGGCAGCATGTGGCGGACCGGAGCCAATGAGGCGACTAAAATCACCTTTTCTGAGGATGTAACTTTTGGCGGAGCAGAAGTAGAAGCGGGTTCCTACGCAATGCTAACCATTCCAGAAACAAAAGAATGGACCGTTAATCTGTATGGTTATGAAAGCGGCAATTTTACCACTTATCTAGACCGAGATCCTATAGTTTCTGTGAAAGTGGCCTCCAATACACTTCCTTTTGAACACGAAACTTTTACCATGTCTTTCCAGAGCTTGCGTATGAACGGCGCTGACTTGGTGATCGTTTGGGAAAAGACAAATATTTCCATTCCCATCCAAACGGAGGTGGATGCTAGAGTGACTGCAAATATTGAGCGGGCTATGAGTGGACCATCTGCTTCCGAGCTTTATACTGCTGCCTCCTACTATTATGAAACCGATAAGGATTTGGAGCAGGCCTTGGAGTGGATCGTTATGGCCAATGACAAAGCACCTCGCTATTGGCAATTGCGCCGGCAGTCCTTGATCGAAGCTGAGCTGGGCATGACCGAAAAAGCAATCGCTTCAGCCAAGAAGTCACTTGAAATGGCAAAAGAAGCCAAGAACCAGGACTATGTTCGGATGAACGAAGCTTCCATCAAGGAGTGGACAGGTAAAATGAACAAGTAATTTTTGTCCTCTTATCTCAAGGTAAAAGGCTTTCCAGTTTGATATTGGGAGGCCTTTTGCTATTCCAAGAGATAGGCAGAAGCCGTTTCTTCAAAAGCTTTCAACTGAGCTGACTCCCATTCTTGATCTTTTTCCAACCCGGCAGCCATGATCTTGGCAACTTCGGGCGCCATTTCAAGGCTCTCTCTCGCATCCAGGAAAAGCGCCCGGGTCCTTCTCGCTAGAAAGTCTTCGACCGTACGAGCCATTTCCTTTTTTACGGCCCAACCTAATTGAGAACGACGGATCTGTAACTTTTCACTAAGCCAGCCTTTCCACTCTGGGCCTGAATCCTCGAGATCCAGTACTTCCTGCTTTTCACTTCCGTATACCGCCATTGGATCCGTGGTAATGTCTACCGTAACATCGTACCCATGGATCGGCAGGTTTTTGGTGATGCATTTTCGGTCGGGAAGTGCACCAATCAAAATAGCATTATCGACCGTATCCTGAGCCATTTTACGATAAGTGGTCCATTTCCCTCCAATGACAGTGATCAATCCGGATAAGGAGATCAGGACTTTATGATGTCTTGAGATTTCCTTAGTCGATTTACCATCGTTTTCGGGCTTAGCTAAAGGGCGAAGGCCTGCAAATACGCTTTTCACATCAGCGCGAGTAGGGTCTTTTATCAGATACTGCCGGGCAGTGTTCAGAATAAAATCCACTTCTTTTTCCAGTGCTTCGGGCTCGAGACTGGCTTTTTCTATTTGAGTATCTGTAGTACCAACTACCAGCTTATTGTGCCAGGGAACTGCAAACAATACCCTTCCATCTGAAGTTTGAGGCACCATGATCGCGTACTTTTCCGGAAGAAAGTCTTTCTCTAACACAAGGTGCACCCCCTGGCTGGGTTGAATCATCTCTCGGGCGTCGGGCTCATCCATCTGAATGACCTTATCTGCAAACACTCCGGTGGCATTGACAACTACTTTTGCTGGGATAGTGTATTGTTCTCCGCTTTCCTGATCGATTGCTTCAACGCCGTTAACAAGCCCTTCTTCGGATTTGGTCAGACCACTTACCTTCATATAGTTAAGCAATACACCTTTATACTGGGCTGCAGTTTGGGCAAGGCTAATAGCCATTCTGGCATCATCGAATTGGCCATCATAGTAAATAACACCTCCAACTAAACCTTTTTGATCTATTGTTGGGAGGTATTCTATGGTTTGTTTTTTTGATAGACCTTTTGAGGACCCAATACCTAATTTCCCGGACATCAGATCATACACCTTTAAGCCCACGCGGTAGAAAGGACCATCCCACCATTCATAATTGGGAATGACGAAGGCTTGATTTTTGACTAGGTGTGGCGCGTTCTGGATCATGAGTCCTCGTTCCTTTAATGCCTCCAGTACCAGAGAAACATCCCCTTGCTGGAGATACCTGACACCACCATGTACCAGTTTTGTGCTTCGGCTAGAGGTGCCTTTGGCGAAGTCGTGTTGTTCCAGGAGCAACGTTTTATAACCTCTGGAGGCAGCATCTACGGCGGTTCCTAGGCCTGTGGCACCTCCCCCGATAATTACGATGTCCCAGGGTTCTTTTCGCTTCCGAAGCTTTCTCAGCATCTTATCGCGATTCATGAAGTATTGATTTTATGGGTTTCTAGTTATGTCAAGGTTATGGTTTCAACCAACCCTTGCTTCGTTCAATGGCTCGATGCCAATTATGTTTGATTTCCTGAACGCGTTTTTCAGGTAAGGCAGGAGAAAACCGGCGGTCGGCCTGCCATTGCTTCTTAATCTTTTCCGGGTCGTCCCAGTAGCCGACAGCTAAGCCCGCCAGATAAGCTGCTCCCAAGGCGGTTGTTTCCGTAACCTTGGGTCGCACTATGGTTAAACCAGCCAAATCGGCTTGAGTTTGCATCAATAAATTATTTCCAACGGCACCGCCATCTACCCGTAGTTCCTTCGGATCGAGGCCGGAGTCTTTGACCATGGTCTCCAGCACATCTACTGACTGCATGCAGATGGATTCCATAGCTGCCCGGGCTATATGTCCCTGGCGTGTGCCCCGATTCAAACCTACCATTGTACCCGTACTATAGGGGTCCCAATGCGGCGCCCCTAAGCCGACAAAGGCAGGAACCAGATAAACCCCTCCATTGTCTTCCACTGTTTGCGCAAGATTCTCCACATCCTTGGCTTGGTCTATGAACCGAAGATTATCACGAAGCCATTGGACAACAGCTCCGCCTATGAAAATGCTGCCCTCCAACGCATAATGTACAGTATCTCCAATTTTCCAGGCAATTGTGGTTAATAATTTATGTTTAGACTCAATGGCTTGTTCTCCAGTATTCAAAACCATGAAGCAGCCGGTACCGTAGGTGTTTTTTAGCATGCCGGGCTCAATACACATTTGGCCGAAAGTAGCTGCCTGTTGATCACCTGCCATACCAGCTATTGGAATTTCCCCTTCAAAATGTTCTTTGACGGTGTGTCCATAAACTTCGCTACTGGAGCGTACTTCCGGCAGCAAGGATTCTGGGATGTCGAAAAGGGTCAATAGTTCTTGATCCCACTGTAACGTGTGAATATTGAATAACAGGGTCCTGCTTGCATTACTGACGTCGGTGGCGTGGACCTTGCCGTGCGTAAGGCGCCAAAGCATCCAGGTATCCACAGTTCCAAATGCCAGCTTACCGCTTTCAGCTGCCTCTCGTGCCCCTTCGACCTGATCTAACAACCATTTAATTTTTGTGCCGGAGAAATAGGCATCCAGGACCAAGCCGGTTTTGGACCGTACCAGTTCTTCTTTTCCCTCTGCCTTCAATTGATCGCAGTAAGCGGCTGTACGTCGGTCCTGCCAGACTATCGCATTGTAAATAGGTTTTCCGGTATCCCGGTTCCAGATGATGGTGGTTTCCCGTTGGTTCGTGATTCCGATAGCCGCAATTGCACTAGCAGAAAGGTTATTTTGGTTGAGCAAGTCTCGAACTACGAACTTCTGAGTAGCCCATAGCTCCTCCGGATTGTGTTCTACCCACCCGGCTTGAGGATAGAACTGTTCGATTTCGCGTTGAGAAGTACCTCGAATTTCTCCATTTTCATCAAAAAGTATGGCGCGTTCGCTGGTCGTTCCGGCATCTAGGGTAATAATAAATGTAGGCATGTGAAGCTATTAGGATCAGAATAGCCCTTAAAATAGGACAATCCATTAGATTTGAGCCAAGGAAAACCAATTCTATGACACCATTTGTAGCCGAGTTGATTGGCACCTTCATTTTAATGGTACTTGGCAATGGGGTAAACGCCAATGTGAACCTGTCAAAAACCTATGGACAGGGATCCGGCTGGATTATGATTAATCTGGGCTGGGGAATCGCAGTATTTTGTGGCGTTTTTATAGCTGGATCGATTAGTGGTGCCCATATCAATCCTGCTGTAACCTTGGGTTTGGCAGTTACTGGTGCTTTTGATTGGGCGCTCGTGCCGGGTTATATAGCAGCTCAAATGGTAGGTGCATTTTTCGGAGCTGCTTGTGTGTACCTGCACTATAAACCGCATTTCGATACCACCCAGGATGAGGCGACCCGATTAGGGGTTTTTTCTACGGGTCCGGCAATTCCAAGGACTATTCCAAACTTGTTATCCGAGATCATTGGAACATTTGTTTTGGTGTTCTGTATTTTTTACTTGGTAAGTGGGGACACGAATACGCTTGGCTCTTTAAATGCACTGCCTGTCGGTCTTTTAGTGTTTGGTATTGGCATGAGCCTGGGAGGAACAACGGCCTACGCGATTAATCCTGCTCGGGATCTTGGTCCCCGGCTCTTTCACGCTTTATTTGTTGGAAAAGATAGCCAGTGGTCTTATGGTTGGATACCGGTTGTTGGTCCATTTATAGGCGCAGTTGTGGCGGCCGTTGTTTTCATGCTGATCAATGCACTCTAGCATTTCTGCTAGACTTGTTGGGTGGCAATGAAAATGGTTGTTCAATTTGCGGTAGCAGTCTTCCCGCAAAGCCATTAGTTTGTGGCTTCCAATTTGATCCATATGACATTTCAGGAAAAATATGATGCGGTTGTCCGTAGGGATGCCAGTTATGAAGGCCAATTTTATCTGGGGGTAAAGACAACTGGAGTTTTTTGCAGGCCCGGTTGTCGGGCACGCACGCCTAAGGCTGAAAACGTTACCTTTTTTTCATCGCCGGAAGAAGCCATTCTGCACGGATTCAGACCCTGTAAGGTGTGTAAGCCTATGAAGGTAGCCCAAAATACACCTGTTCATATTCACCATTTGATTGCGGAATTGGACCAAGCCCCTATGCTTAGAATCCGGGACCAGGATCTACGGGATAGAGGGTTGGAACCTGCCCAGATCAGACGTTGGTTTAAGAAGCACCACGGAATGACCTTCCAGGCTTATCAGCGGATGCTTCGGCTCAATTTCGCTTTTCAAGAGTTGGAGCAAGGAGGCTCGGTAACCGATATTGCATTTGATTCGGGGTTCGAATCCTTGAGTGGGTTTAACGACCGCTTTCGTTCGGTTTTTGGAACAAGTCCGGGTAACAATAATCGTAAACAAGTCCTTCAAATACAGCGATTGGTAAGTCCTCTAGGGCCCATGTATGCCTGTGCAAGCTACAAAGGGGTGTGTCTGCTTGAATTTACAAATCGACGGATGTTGGAGACGGAATTTGCCGACTTAGAGAAACGTCTGAATGCCGTTATTCTGCCTGGAAAGAACCCGCATCTGGACCAGTTAGAACAGGAATTAGAACTCTATTTTCGAGGGAACTTAAAAGCATTTCAAGTTCCATTGCACGCTCCGGGAACTCCATTTCAAAAACGGGTTTGGGATGCCTTATTGGAGATTCCATATGGTCGGACCAGGTCCTATGGTGAGCAAGCCCAATTTCTGGGTAAGCCAGCTGCCGTCAGGGCGGTAGCATCCGCTAATGGTCAAAATCGAATCGCAATCGTAATTCCTTGCCATCGGGTTTTGGGAAAGAATGGAAATTTAACTGGCTATGCCGGAGGACTGGCTCGGAAGCGATGGCTCCTGAACCACGAGCGGATTCATTCCGGACAAAAAGAATTACCTTTTCCGGAAAAATAGTCTTTGACAAACAGCGGTCCTTTTTCTCCTTTTACTATTGGAAATCTGACGCTTCGCAATCGGTTTCTTAAATCGGCAACTTCCGAAGGAATGACACCCGGAGGTAAACCAACCGACCAGTTGCTGGAGTGGCATAAAAGAATCGCCCATGGCGGTGTAGGGATGACTACGCTTGCCTATTGCTCTCCCAATTTCGAGGGCAGAACATTTTCCGATCAGCTAGTTTTAACGGAGACGGTGCTTCCTTTTTTAAGAAAATTTACGCGGGCGATACATTTGGAAGGATCTGCCGTATCCATCCAGCTAGCTCATTGCGGCTTTTTTTCCAAAATTAGAGGTCCTGGAAAAAGTGTGCCTCGCGGGCCCTCGGCCAGGTTCAATGCCTATGGAGCCTTCAGCGGTATTCCGGTTAGCTACGGCATGTCTTTAGCAGACATTTCCAAAACCATAGAAGACTTTGCCATCGCATCTGCTCGAGCTAAGCAAGTCGGATTTGATGCTATTGAGATCCATGCTGGACACGGATACCTGTTGAGCCAATTCTTAAGCCCTGGTATCAACCGTCGGAAAGATCATTTTGGTGGATCGCTGGAAAACAGAGCTCGACTGAGCTTAGAGATTATTCGTGCCATTCGGGCGCAAGTGGGTTCTGATTTCCCCATCTTGGTTAAGGTGAATATGAGTGATGGTTTTCAAGGAGGATTGGTGGAAGAGGAAGCCATTCAATATGCAACAATGCTAGAAAGCGAGGGTGTTCAAGCCATTGTTTTAAGTGGTGGGTACACCAGCCGCACTCCGTTTTATCTTTTGCGCGGAGGAAGGCCGCTTTGGCAAATGGTACGCGTAGAGAAAAACCTGTTTCAGAAGCTGGGAATCCTATTCTTTGGGCCTTTTCTAATACGAAAGTATCAGTTCACACCGGCATTTTTTCTCCAACAGGCGGTTCGGTTTCGACGAGCTCTCCAACTTCCATTGGTGTACGTGGGGGGATTGCTGGGGAAGGATGAAATTGACCGGGTCTATAACCAGGGATTTGAGCTGCTTGCTATGGGAAGGGCACTCATTTACGATCCTGACTTTATCCAAAAGCTTCAAACTATTCAATTGGAAAGGTCCGGATGTACGAGTTGCAATCGTTGTATTACGGAAATGGACCGAGCAGGTATTCGATGTGTTCTTACTTCTAAGCCAATAAATTAACAATTGCCTTTTGCCTGTGAGGCAATAAAATAATTGTACTGTGATCAATTACTTACTTCGAAGTCTGAAAAAAAGAAAACTTAAAAGAACTTTTAAGGACTACGGTTATAAGGTGGGGGTCTTTAACCTGGAAGATAATGGGAAAATAGAATTTGCGCATTGGCAGCATCCGCTGGTCCAGGGGGCAGTCCTGACCCAATCAGGTGTCGATTTTTATAAGAGGTGGCTTTCGTCTGGAGATACTGCCATCGATATTGGAGCCTATACCGGAGATACGACTGTTCCTATGGCTTTGGCGGTTGGAAAAAAGGGAGTCGTACTAGCTTTGGAGCCCAACCCACATGTGTTTAAAGTGTTAGAGAAAAATGCGGAACTCAATCAAGAGCAGACCCATATTATCCCCTTGCCTTTTGCTGCGACTAAAGAAGATGGTGAGTTCACGTTTAACTATTCGGATGCTTCCTACGGGAATGGTGGTTTTCTCTCGAGCATTGAACAGCAGCGGCACGGCCACCATTATGAATTGAAAGTAAAAGGAATAGACCTGAATCGATATTTAAGGGATCATTATCCGGAATTTTTGGCCAGGCTGAAGCTCATAAAGGTGGATGCTGAAGGCTACGATAAAGAGATCTTGAAGAATATTGGCAACTTGATCCGAGAATTCAGACCTGTTCTCATGGTGGAATGCTACAGGCGATTGAACCGAACCGAGCGAGAGGAGTTGTACCAAGTAATTCAGAACTTGGGATACGATCTTTATTTTCTCGAAAACTTCGAATCAGATGGTCGTATAAAACTTTTGGGCATAAAGGATATGCATTTGCGTAAGCATTTTGAAATGCTGGCCCTGCCCAAAGAGGAATGACCTGTTCTAAAAGGTTTGCCGGGTTGTGTGGGGTTTGTTTTACAGTGGATTGTTATGCTTTTTTTTGAACCAACCAAGCTTTGGGAGTTACCTGAAGTGTTTTCCTTACTTGATGTACGCAGCCCTGGGGAGTTTGAAATCGGTCATATTCCAGGGGCTTCGAATTTGCCCCTTTTCACAGATGAACAACGCTCACAAGTTGGTACCCTTTACAAGCAGGTAAGTACTGATGTGGCGCTTAAGCGAGGCCTTGAATTTGCAGGCGAGCAAATGCGCTGGTATGTGGAAGAAGCTGAACGCCTTTGCCCAGGGAAGAAAGCGGCGATCCATTGTTGGCGAGGAGGTCAGCGGAGCCGGAGTATGGCCTGGCTTTTGGAACTCGCAGGTATGGAGGTAGCCGTATTGGAGGGGGGGTACAAAGCCTATCGCCGATTTCAGCGAACCTACTATGAACGGTTTCCCAGTCATCTAATAATCCTGGGTGGGCCCACGGGCAGCGGGAAAACCGAAATCCTGCATCAGCTTAAAGCTATGGGGGAGCAAATTGTCGACTTGGAAGGAATTGCCTGTCATAAGGGATCTGCTTTTGGCGCGTTTGGCCAACCAGCTCAACCTAAACAGCAACAATTCGAAAATAATCTATTTGATTCATACCGGACCCTTAACCACCGTCAGCGGATATGGGTCGAAAATGAAAGTCGGTCTATAGGGTGCAACGGAATTCCGGATGGTTTCTGGAACCAAATGGAAGCAGGAACATTTTTCCAGCTTGAGCCACCCTTGGATGAAAGGGTAAAGCGCCTGGTGTCAGAATACGGGCAGGTTGATCCGGACGCTCTCAAGGAAACCTTCTACCAGATCCAAAAGCGACTTGGAGGGCAGCATGTAAAAAGAGCGATAGAGGCTATTGACGCCGGTGCACTGGATATTGCCGCAAAAGTGGCTTTATCCTATTACGACAAGGCTTACTGTAGGTCAACAGAGCGGATGCCCTTTTCCGGTCGATTCCACCTTAAAGGATCAACACAGGATGTACATCAAGTCGCAAATGAATTAATTACAATTGCAGATCGAAATGGAATATAAGCTTACTCAATATAGCCACGGTGCGGGTTGTGGATGCAAAATTTCTCCAAAGGTGTTGGATCATATTCTCAAACAAGGAAAAGCAGGTTTGACATTTCCAGACCTACTGGTTGGAAATGTCCAACGAGACGATGCTGCGGTGCTGAGTCTGGGAAATGGTACCGCAGTGATTAGCACAACCGATTTTTTCATGCCCATAGTAGATGATGCCTTCGATTTTGGCCAAATAGCATCAGTTAATGCTATCAGTGATATTTATGCCATGGGAGGAAAGCCTATTTTGGCCATTGCCATTCTGGGGTGGCCAGTCAATAAACTACCTCCGGAAGTAGCTAATCGCGTGGTAGAAGGTGCCAGGGCAGCCTGCGCAAAAGCAGGGATTCCATTGGCGGGAGGCCATAGTATTGATAGTCCAGAGCCCATATTTGGGCTGGCTGTGACGGGCCAGATAAACGAAAAACATCTCAAACAGAATGGCGGTGCCCGAGCGGGGGATCTATTGTTTTTAACAAAACCTATTGGAGTAGGTATTCTGACCACTGCCACTAAAAAAGGTAAACTGAAGCCGGAGCATGCCGACCTTGCCCGGAATAGTATGCTTCAGCTCAACCAGATCGGCGAGCAATTGGGGAAGAAAGAGGAAGTCCATGCCATGACCGATGTTACTGGATTCGGCGTATTGGGGCATTTGATCGAAATGGTAGAAGCCTCTGAGGTGTCTGCTCGACTAGTTGCACAAAAGGTACCGGTTTTAGACCGGGAAGCTATAAGTCAGTACGTAAAGGACGGTTGCATTCCCGGAGGGACCCATCGAAACTGGGAAAGCTATGGGCACAAGGTAAATCCAATCGAACAGGAGCACCTTCGATATTTACTCTGTGATCCGCAGACCAGCGGAGGTTTACTAATTGCTGTTGATCCTGAGGCTGAAAATTCCTTCAAAGATTGGTGCCGGCTAGAAGGCCTACCTGCCGAACCCATTGGAGAAATTATTACCCAGACGGAAGCTATGGTAATCGTGCAGTAGGTGTTCGTTCTACCGATCTGTTAGTTCCGGCTACCAGTCAACAACTGTGGCCTGGCTGTTAAAGAACCGTTAATCTGGAGAAGAACTATACAATTCTTCGATTCTCTGCTTAGCAAGGCCGTATCTTCCTAACTCATACCAACACACCCACTTATGAAAAAGACTTTGATGCTATTAGTCGGACTGTTTATGGCTGGCACCTTTTCCTACGCTCAAGATGGAATAGGCTATCAAAAACCACCGAAGGCCATTGCAGACCTGGTGGAAGCACCCCAGACTCCCGGCGTATCTTTAAATGGACCTCAAACTTGGATGTTGCTGCTTGAACGACCAGGGTATCCTTCCATCGAGGAGGTTTCTCAACCCGAGTTGCGCCTTGCCGGTTTGCGGATCAATCCCATGAATAATGGACAAAGCCGAGGATATACCTTTAACGGCCTGACCTTAAAAAACATGGAAACTATGGCGGAGACCTCCGTGGAGGGACTTCCTGCAAATCCAGCTATTGAAAATGTTTCCTGGGCACCGGATGGCACCCACTTTGCATTCACCATCAAAAAGTCGGAAGGGCTTGAGTTATGGACGGTCGAGGTCGAAACGGCAAAAGCAAGTCAATTAACGGAGGCCATCATCAATGATGCGATGAGTGGAACACCCTATGATTGGTTTTCAGATAGTAAGAGTTTGATCTTCAAAGCCGTATTAGCAGATCGAGGAGAAATTAGCAGTAAGAAAGAAACACCGACCGGCCCCATTGTCCAAGAATCTTCCGGACGAAAAGCGGCGGTAAGAACCTACCAGGATATGCTTCAAAGTCCGCAGGATGAGCGGGTATTTGAGTATTTCGCCAGCAGCCAACTGTATATGTTGGACCTAGAAAGCCAGGAAAAGACCAAGTTTGGACAGCCTGGAGTGATCAGTAGCGTTTCTGTTTCGCCGAATGGAAACTACATTTTGACCACCTATATTAAAAAGCCTTATTCCTATGCGGTTCCCTTCTACCGGTTCCCTCAGGACATGGTGATGTACGGCAGGGATGGCAAAGCGGTCAAAACTATTGCAAGTATTCCCTTGGATGAGGTCCGGCCTAAAGGCTTCGACGCTCAGCGCGAAGGGCCACGCAGTTTTGGTTGGAGAGCCGATAAGCCAGCTACCTTGTATTGGGTGGAAGCTCAAGATGGAGGCGATCCCAAGAAAGAGGTCGATGTCCGTGACAAATTATTTTACCTGGAAGCGCCTTTCACAGGAAAGAAAGAGCCTGGTCTGGATTTTGCAATGCGGTATCGGGGAATCATCTGGGGAAATGATGATTTAGCTGTTGCCTACGAAGGCTTCTGGAGCAATCGCATGCTGGCGACGAGTACCTTTACCCCTGGACAACCTGCCTCCAAAAAAGAAATCTTCAAACGATCAACAGAAGATCGCTACGCGGATCCGGGTAGCTTTGAGACGCGTACAAATGAATTCGGCCGATCTGTCCTGCTATCCAACAAGGATAATTCCATTTTATACCTTACCGGTCAAGGCGCCTCGTCTGAAGGCAATCGTCCATTCCTGAGGGAATATAATATTGAGTCTGGTGAAACAACAGAGCTATGGCGCTCACAAGCACCTTACTATGAATATCCTGTACAGGTCATGGATATAGATAAGCAATGGGTACTGACTCGTCGGGAGTCGAAAACAGATCCGCCAAACTATTTCATGCGCGACCTAAAGGAAGGAAAATTAACTGCGGTAACTGAATTCCCAAATCCATACCCGGCCCTGGAAGGGATTGAAAAGGAGGTAATCCATTTCAAGAGAGAAGATGGTGTTGATATGACCGGTGATTTGTACTTGCCAAAAGGGTACAGCAAGTCAGATGGTCCACTTCCGGTGATCATGTGGGCTTATCCCAGAGAATACAAAGATGCCAACGCGGCTGGCCAGGTGAGTGGCTCCCCATACCAGTTCATCCGACTCGGTTGGGGGTCTCCTATCTACCATGTTACTCAAGGTTACGCCGTGTTTAACAGTGTAAGTATGCCTGTAATCGGAGAAGGTGACGAAGAGCCCAACGACAGTTTTAGAAAGCAATTAGTCATGAATGGCCAGGCTGCTGTCGATAAATTAGAAGAATTGGGGGTAGGTGATCCGGATCGGGTTGCTATTGCCGGACACTCCTATGGTGCTTTTATGACGGCGAATTTATTGGCCCACTCAGACATCTTTGCTGCAGGCATTGCCCGAAGCGGTGCCTACAACCGAACCTTGACTCCATTTGGATTCCAGCGGGAGGAGCGCACCTATTGGGATGCACCTGAAATCTATTACAACATGTCGCCATTCATGCATGCGGATAAGATCAATGAGCCACTGCTTATGATCCACGGTAGAGCGGATAACAATTCGGGCACCTTCCCATTGCAGAGCGAGCGACTGTTTGCAGCGATCAAGGGATTGGGTGGTTCGGCCAAATTGGTCATGCTACCGGCCGAAAGCCATGGTTACCGCGCTAAGGAGTCGATCCTTCATATGCTTTGGGAGCAACACCAGCACCTGGAGAAATATGTTAAAAATCGGGATGTAGAGGCTAAAAAGACACAACCCTAAGGTGTTTCGTACCTAGTTACGTACCAGCTACAGACGGCTTCCTCTAATGGGGAGGCCGTCTGTGATTATAGACGATATCTCCACCCTAGTTTTAAGCCCAAAAATTGATACCGTTGGGTAAAACCAGTCTCAGGCACATTCGAAAAAGACCCTGGGAAGTTCCTATAAAAAACACTACTGACAATTTGATTTCTCTGGTTTAGATTTAAAGCCGCACCTACTTCCGTCTGCCATCCCAAGCCTACAGATGTCTGAGCAAATGAGGTGAGTGGTTGGGTAGCATCTTCGCTGATGGTAAGGTCTGTTTCTAGTAGGAGCCCTTCAAAACGCCGCTGTAGGTTTATTACCCCCCCAGCCCGAATGATGAGGTCCCACTTTCCAATGGAATGCTGCATGCCTACCAAAAAAGGAACGTGATACATGATCATCCGGTTGTAGTTTGAGACGGCTCTGGTGATTGTATTCGTGGACTCCACTTCGCCGGGTAAATATTGTTTTTGGTTACTATCGTCCAGGTAAAAAAAGGCGGAGTCACTTTGCACCAAGTTGGTAGTTGAGCTTTGTTGCGTCCATTGAAACCATTCAGTTAATTGCTGTCTTTCCACTCCGACATGCAAAGACCAGGCGTTTTTAAGATGCAATCCCATCAAAGCGCCAATCTCCCAACTTTCGAGAATTTGTTCAGAACCTCGCCGTGCATCGAGATAAGGCGTCAAATCCGGGTTTGAGCTGGTTAGGTTACGGAAAGGCTTGGATATAGAAGTGTAGGTTTCCACGGAGAAAGCTATCCTTGATGGTTGAGTTGTCCGGTTTGTTGAGACAGAGAGTGGCATCGGAGTAGCGTCTAATTGCCAACTTCTTTTGGGCAAGAGTGCCACCCTTGCAGCCTTTCTATGCTTTTGATTTTTTGTTAGTTGACTTGAAGAGGCCTGTTTGGTTTCCAAATTCCATTTTTTGGACTCTTGATTTTTTTTAGGTAAAAATGATAAAGAGGGTGTTTGGAAGTTTGGCTCTTTGCTGCCGGATGTTTCGAAAGTAGCAGAATATATGCCGGGTAATGACATCTCGGCCGAAGTATCTGATTTGGGTTGCGATATTTTCGGAATGTTTGGTGGAGCACTGTCCTGCTCTTTTTGAAAAAGGTTTATTACCTCTTCCTGATTGGGAAAAGATGAGGAGATGAAATTTCTTTGCTCAGGGGGCTGGTTAAATTCAAGAAATTCATCTGAAAACAATAAGCTATCCCCTTTAAATAGAACGAGAAGCACAAACAAGTAAGCCCAGAAGAAGATAGGCTTGCTATGCTTGGGAGGTAGTTTTTGATTTATTTGACCCCAAAGTTCTTCTTTTTCCCAATTGGGATTATGGTTCAACAACCTATATCTCAATTGGTCTTCCCAATTATTTGGCCAGTCTTCTCTCATTGTCCAATGTGTTTTGTTCGTTAATTAGTCGTCGCATCATGCGCTTGCCTCGGGCTAACTGAGACCGGGAAGCTCCTTCAGCTATTCCAAGGCGTTCGGCTATTTCCTTATGCGAATAACCTTCTACCACGTATAGCACAAAGACTGTTCGGTACCCATCCGGGAGTTTTCGAAGCAGTTGAAGAATATCTTCGGCAAGAAGTTGATCTAAAATGGGAGGATCCACCTCGGGTTGCAGCGAAATGGCATCCTCACCGTCGTGGAATAGGGATCTTCTTTTTCGAATAAGCTGAAGCGCTTCATTGATGACAATTCGGCTAATCCAGTTTTCCAGCTTACCTTTTCTTCGGTCGAACGTTTCAATCCGGGCAAAAACTTTCAGGAATGCATTCTGGACGATATCCTTAGCCTCATGATCATCTCTGGCATAACGAAGACTGATATTCATAGCCAGGTCAGAATAGCGCATATACATTTCCTTTTGGTGGCGACGATCCTGCTGTAGGCATCCATTTATCAGCCTGTTGATGGTCATGAAGGGTATTCCTTGTAGTCTTTTTTTGTAATGAGAGTAACGGGAAAACCCGGCGAGAGCGAACTCCCACCAGGCGGTTCCCGTCCATTACTCTTTTGTGCTTATGCTAAAAGAACCACTAACAGGAATCAGCTCCCCGGTTTGAGGATTCAACACTAGTCCATCAAGTGTTCCTTCAATAAAATTTGCCTCTACAGTATTAAGGGTAACCTCTACCGGCCCGCTTTCTGCATAGCGCTCACCCCCCAATAAAATAAGCCTGCTAGGTAAGTCGGTAATCTGAAGGCTCAAGGGTTGGTAGGATCCCGGATCGATTCCTGGGATGACAAAAGCCAATCCCTTTTCACTGCTAAGCGAGGTGACACTTACAGTACCCCCGGCTTCATCAAGCAGGATTTGATGCAGGTTATCAAATATTATAGTGGAATCCCCCACATTGAGTTCGATCAATACTTCACCTTCCGTACAAACCTGGAAAGTGCCTAGGTCGGTATTGGACTGACTGATGTTGATTGACTGAATCGGACTGAAATTCTCCTGGGTAGCATCAAAGCTTCTGATAATCAAATTTTTGGATTCGCCTAGCAGGCAGCTGGAAAAGGAGAAGCTGAAGTTGCCGGTTTCATTGGTCCAAGCAGAAAACGATCGCTTACCCGTGTTGATGAACACGATTCCACCTGTCACTGGTTGGTCTTCACAATCCACCAGTTGCCCAGACAGGGAAATGAGATCATTCTGCAAGCTTTGAATATTAATATCATCCAATTGGGCATCCATATCGAACGGACCAAATTGACCACTCGATAACTCTACATCACAATTCGGATCGGTAACCGTCAAATTGAAAGATTGATCCTTTGGAGCAACGATTCGAAAAGCGCCTTCACGATTGCTGTACGCATAGGCAAATCGTCCGTCAAGGGTTTCCAGCATAATGAGGTTGCGGCTAAGGGCTCCCGCAGGTTCTACTAACCGTCCGTAAACAACAATTGTGTTGGTATCCGGAGATACTGGCTCGCTGGCATTTGGCCGTCCCTCACTTGGCATCATCCGGGCCTGCACTTGGGTGCTGGCTCCATTCGCCAGATCATCCAGCCGCATGATATTGGTTGCAAAACCCGCTTTACTTATCTGCATGTAGATGGGTTCTCCCGGGGCTACAAGCGTACTTAACTCAAATTCACCTCTTGCATTAGTAAAAACTTCTCCAACCCGGTTCGATTCCTGGGATAACTCCACCTTTGCATCTTGCAGGGTGGATTCCAGGTCATCGGTAACGGTACCGATCAATTTTGCCTGAATTACTTCTTCAGCTGGTGGCAATTCATTGGATACTGTAGTGAGGTCGGTATTCTTCCGGCAAGAAAAAGTCAATACCAGGAGGGCTGTACTACCTATCAGAAAACGTTTCATGTTACATTTTTAAAAGTGATTGAAATAAAATCCCGGTCGACCGTACATCTCTTTTATGCTCATCGGCTGCAAAACGTTGCACTGGAGAGTAGAAGATGAGCTTAAGTCAAAAATTAGACAGCTCGCAGTAGCGGTATGCAGCGAAACCGAGAGGCAGATTCATATTAGTAGTGTACCGTTCAATTAAATCCAATCATTGCAGTATGGAAATTTTATTGATTATTTGGCTTGGCGCTTTTGGTGGAATAATGTTATCTGAGGATTTGATCATCGATTTTGGGAAGAAAAAAGCCGGGCAAGATTGGAGCGTAATCAACGATAGCGTTATGGGAGGTAAATCTGAAGGCACCTTTACCTTGAAAGATAATTGTATGGGGTTTTCAGGTTTTGTTTCCATGGCGAATGGCGGTGGATTCAGCTCCCTTAAGGGGGCCTTTAGAACGATAAATCTCTCAGGATATGGCACCACTACTATTCGGTGTAGGGGCGAAGGTCTGCCAATAGCGATGACCCTTGAGAGCAGTCAAAACTTTTTCGAACCCTATTTCAAGATATCCCTTCCGCTCGGGCCCGAATGGAAAGAACTTACACTTAACCTGACTGATTTCAAGGCATTTCAAATCGGGGCACCCACTGATTCCTTTTTAACTCAATCAGGCCTTGAGCAGATACGGCAAATAGGCTTTATTACGGATTCGAAGAAGGAAGGAGAATTTTCTTTTGAGGTCGATTATATCATTTTCCGGTAGCGTGCCGGGTCTTCAAGCTGCGCTTTTGATTCAAAATGATCTGGCTCATAATAGGCCTGATTCCGCTTTCCTATATTTGTATCAAACCATTGTAGCGTATGAATCTCCTTTTGGGCTTTATTCTGTTAGCTAGTTTATTTTCTTGCCAATCTTCGGGTAAAACCAAGCTGGAGCCACGATTGGCCATGGTTCCTATGCCAACATCGGACACCTTGGACATCCAGGTTGATCTGGATTATCTAATGGGAAAATTCGAGCCGTCTACCCATCCTGACTTTGTGGAACTGAATTTGGATCACGCCAGCACAAGAGGCATGTATCTGCGCAAAGAAGCTTACAAATCATTTAAAAAAATGCACCATGCGGCAAAGAAAGATGGTATTCGGCTAGTAATCTTATCTGCGACCCGAAATTTTGATCGACAAAAAGTCATATGGGAAGCCAAGTGGACCGGGCAGCGAAAGACTTCTGGGGTCACTAACATTACCCAGGAATACCCGGACCCTGCCGAGCGAGCACTGAAAATACTGGAGTATAGCTCGATGCCTGGATCGAGTCGGCATCATTGGGGTACGGAGATCGACCTGAATAATCTGGAGGGCGATTATTTTATTTCCGGCCCTGGAAAACCTATTTATGAATGGCTGGCTGAACACGCCCATGAATATGGGTATTGCCAGGTGTATTCCAAAAAGGGACCGGATCGTCCTGATGGATACAAGGAAGAGTTTTGGCATTGGTCCTATTTACCCTTGGCCCGTACCTTTACCGACCAAGCTGCAGAAAAAATGAATGATGGAATGTTTACCGGTTTTTTAGGGGAGGAGTCTGCGCCTTTAATCAATATCGTGGATAAATTTGTTTTGGGCATTAGTCCCGCCTGTCGGTAAGCTAGTTCAGGTATGGATAATCGATTTCGCAGAATTATTGTACTTATTGCTGCTATGGGTGGGGTCCTCCTGGGCTATCTGTATGTGACAGAAAGCGGTGCCTTTGATCGTTCCAACCAATTCTTTCTATTTGCTAAAGATATTCGGGATATCCAACCAGAAACCCAGGTTCAGTTTAGAGGAGTCACTATCGGGAAAGTGAAGGCATTACATGTGGATTCTAATCAATCCAATGTGATCGAACTAGCCATTGACAAAGGTGTTGCTATTGATGAAAACGCTCAATTCACAAGAGCGGTCGAGGGACTTTTGAAAAGGTCTTACCTGAAAATGGAAGTGAAAAGCACGAGTGGGAATACTTATTTCCCGGGAGATACGATTAGAGTACCTCTTGTTGTACAGGTACCGGAAAGCAATTAAACAAGTTTTAACTTAAAGAGTCCCGGACAACTGAGGGACAAAAATATTTTTGGAACCTGAAGGCTATCTACTTGCGGAGGTATTATCCAAATCCACTCTGGGTCAAATGGGAAATAGATCTTGATGAATTTAGTCCTTGTACCGATCTAATTTTTGAAATCACTTTAATCAATCGTAGAAAAAATACCATGGCATTTACCGAATCAACCATGTTGGAATTGGGAACTGAGGCACCTACATTTTCCCTACCTGATACAGTAAGCGGAGAGACTGTTGGGCTGGAGGATGTAGCAGGGGAAAAAGGAACACTGGTCATGTTCATTTGTAACCATTGTCCATATGTCATCCACGTCAATCCTGAAGTCGTACGCCTGACAAACGAATACTTAAAAAAAGGCATAGGTGCTGTAGCTATCAGCTCCAATGATGTAGAAAATTACCCGGATGACAGCCCTGAAAAAATGAAAGCGCATGCCGCTGCTGTGGGCTACAAGTTTCCTTATCTGTATGATGAAAGCCAGGAAGTAGCCCGGGCGTATGATGCAGCTTGCACACCGGATTTTTACTTGTTTAACAGGGATCGAAGGTTGGTGTACCGAGGTCGTTTAGACGATTCAAGACCTAATAGTGGTAAGCCATTAACAGGTAAGGATCTTAGAGCAGCATTAGATGCAGTATTAGATGGAGAAACGGTTGATCCTAAGCAATATCCCAGCGGTGGATGCAACATCAAGTGGAAGAAATAAGATTTATTCTTCTTTTCTCCTGAATGGATGCGGAATGGGGCGCAGGTATACCGGTATAGGCACCCCTTCCTGTACTAAGCGCTCCCGTTTAGCCAGTCGTTTTTCATACAATGATTTCAATCCTTTCCACCAGGATATACCCGTTAGTGTAGCAAAAAATACGAAAGGAACGGCAGCCAGTGCTATCCTCCAGGGGATACCTGTGCTGATTTGATACACAAATGTCCAGAAGCTGATCTGGGTCGGAAGAAGGGTCAAAATTTTTCGCATATTATATTAGGCTCCACCTAGACTTGCTACTAAAGGTAAGGAATGTATAACTAGGACGCAGAGAATTCTTCTGAGTCACTAAAACGAAACGGTTTTTAAGATAGATATTTGCCAACGATTGGCATTCGGCGTCCCATTCCGAAAGCCTTTTCAGAAACGCGAAGGACCGGCGGTGTCTGAAAACGTTTAAACTCGTTGGTGTTCACCAGTTTGAGAATTCGGAGGACTAGCTTTTCTTCATAGCCCAACCCAATGATTTCGCGTGGACCTAACCGGTTTTCAATATATTCAAATAATATCTTATCCAGAATCGGATATTCAGGTAGGCTGTCAGAGTCTTTCTGATCGGGTCGTAATTCGGCACTCGGGGGTTTGTTAATGATATTTTCAGGAATTACCTTCTCATTCCGGTTCAAGTAGCGCGCCATTTCCACTACTTCTGTTTTGTACAAGTCGCCGATTACAGACAGCCCACCGCACATATCCCCGTAGAGGGTGCTATAGCCAACAGCCATTTCGCTTTTGTTGGAGGTGTTCAAGAGGATATTACCGTACTTATTGGATAAGGCCATCAACAACATAGCCCTTGCTCTGGCCTGCAGATTTTCTTCAGCTAAGCCAAACTCAGTAGACCAAAAATGAGGCTTTAAGGCCTCCATGTAGGTATTATAGATGCCTTCAATCGGTATAATATCGTATTGGACACCCAGGTTATTGGCTAGTACCCGAGCATCGATAACAGAATGTGAAGAAGAAAACTGGGATGGCATTAATACTGCCCGGACGTTATCCTTGCCTAGCGCTTGGGCAGCTAGCACCAGGGCCACTGCCGAATCTATCCCCCCTGAAAGCCCCAAAATTGCGGTTTTTAGGTTCAGTTTGCTGAAGTAGTCTCGGATTCCAGTGAGAATAGCTCCATGCAATAATTCAATTTTGGGAAGGTCTTGCACCTGTTGTGTACCTCCTTTGGCTACTGCCTCCAGATCGTAAGTGCTTATGCATTCCTGGAAATGCGGTAATTCGTCAAAGATCTTACCATCTGGAGAAGCAACTAAGGACCCACCATCGAAAATGATTTCCGTTTGGGCGCCGCAATGATTTACATAAAAGATGGGCACCTTGTATCGATCGATATTGCTGAGCACTATATGCTTTCTTACCTCAGGGTGCCGATAGGAAAAGGGCGAAGCAGAAAGATTGAGCATGAAATCAGGACCTTGTTCAGTCATTTCATCCATCGGACAGATAGTGTACAGCGGGTTCTCATTACCGATATTCCAAATGTCTTCACAAATGGTTAGGGCAATTCTTTTACCCTTGTATTCTACTAGTTGCCATTGGCTGGCCGGTTCAAAGTATCGATACTCATCGAAGATATCGTAGGTGGGTAACAGGGTTTTGTGTTGAATGTGTTTGATCGCCCCATCAGCCAGGAAGTAAGCAGAATTGAATAAGTCTTTTCCTTCTACATTGGGGTTTCGGCTGGGGGATCCAACTACAATAGCAATGCCATGTGCTGCTTTAGCCAATTCCTGCACCGTTTCTTCTGCTTTGCGTATAAAGTCATCAAATTCCAAAAAGTCTCTGGGGGGGTATCCTGTGGTAGCTAGTTCGCTAAAGCAGATCAGGTCTGCTTGTTCGTTCTTCGCCTGCGCTACCGCATCCAGCATTTTTGCCAGGTTGCCTTCAAAATTGCCGATGTGATAATTCAACTGGGCTACCGATATTTTCATGGAGTATTTCACTTAAGGTTTAGCAAATATAACAGCCATTGAAGAAGAGGGGAGTCTGGTGGCTGTTTGGAGTTCTTCACCGAGGTGTCAATTTGTTACCTTTGGGTAAGGCTAATAAAATGGTCTACATTTATCGGTATGAGCAAATTTGTGGTATCGGCAAGAAAGTATAGGCCGGTTCGATTCGATGAGGTTGTTGGTCAGGAACATGTATCCCAAACCCTGAAAAATGCATTGAGGAGCGACCATCTGGCTCATGCTTTTCTGTTTTGCGGCCCCAGGGGCGTGGGAAAAACTACCAGTGCCCGGATTTTGGCCAAAGTGTTGAATTGCCAAAATCGAACAGCAGACTTTGAGCCGTGCAATGCATGTGACTCTTGTCTGGCGTTTAACCAAAATGCCTCTTTCAATATCACAGAGTTGGATGCTGCTTCCAACAATAGTGTAGAGCATATCCGGCAACTGAACGAACAAGTTCGCTTTCAGCCTCAGCAAGGTGCCTACAAAGTTTTCATTATTGATGAGGTTCACATGCTTAGTCAATCGGCATTTAATGCCTTCCTCAAAACACTGGAGGAACCGCCGCCTTATGCCGTATTTATCTTGGCTACTACAGAGAAACACAAGATTATTCCAACAATCCTGTCGCGATGTCAAATCTTCGATTTTCGTCGGATTCAAGTTCCTGACATTATAAGACATTTGGAATCAATCTGTGAAACAGAAGCGATTGAAGCAGAACCGGATGCATTGCACATTATTGCCCAAAAAGCAGATGGGGCGCTCCGTGATGCATTATCTATTTTCGACCGGATCGTCTCTTTTTCAGGAGGTAAGATCACTTACAAAGAGGTGATCGAAAATTTAAATATCCTGGATTATGATTACTATTTCCGCGTAGTAGATCGATTATTAGTAGGAGACTCAGCAGGTGTCATGGTCCTCTTTGATGAGATTCTTCGAAAAGGCTTTGAAGGCGATCTGTTTTTATTGGGTTTGTCCGAGCACTTAAGAAATCTTTTGGTGTGCCGGGATGAGGCCACTTTGAAGTTGCTTGAAGTGGGGGAGGGATTACAGGCGCGTTATCGAAAACAGGCTAATTTGGCAACTACCTCCTTCTTACTGACCGCCCTCCATTTGGTTAATGCCTGTGACCTCCAATATAAAATGGCTCGAAACAAGCGACTGCATGTCGAAATGGCCTTAATCCGTGTTGCCCATTCCAGTCAAATGATAGAAGGGAATGAGCTGACCTCCAATTCGCAGATCCAGGAAAAAAAAACTCCTGATGTTCCTTCCGAGGCACCACAACCTGAGCAATCGAAACCTCTTCCTGAAACAGAAAGGGATCGGGGCAATCCTCAAAAGGTAGAAACACCTATAGCTGCTAAGCCATCCGAAGCCAATCCAAACGTTACTGAGCCAGTACCTCCATCTGCCGACTCCGGTTTCTCCATGAATATGGATGAGCTGGTGCGAGCCGTAAAACAAGAGGAAGCAGGGAAGGTGAAGCGGGAACATGAAATTGGACAGGAGGAATTGGAAGCGGCATGGAATACTTACGCCCAGGATAAGGCTCCTATTTCATTAAAAACGACTATGAAAAAGGCAGTGCTTGGTGTTCAAGGCTTTGATATCACCATACACTTAGGCACCAAATTGGCAATCAATTCGATCAAACAAGAAGCTGACTTGCTGGAATTTTTAAAAACTACCCTTAACAGCCCTGCCCTAACGATTCATTTTGAACTGGACAAAGAACTCGCTCCGGATAAACCGCCGCCTAAAAAAATGCTTTCCGATATGGAAAAATACCAACAATTATTAGAAGCTAACCCAGCATTAAAAGAACTCAGGGATCGTTTTGACCTTCGATTTGATCCGGAAGGGTAGGCCTTGCCAAAAAAGTTGGTTATTTTTTTCATTTTAGTGTAGGATGAGGGACAAACTGCCCAACCAATCACTGGGTGGGAAAAACCAAGAAATTTCTTCCAACGTTCCATACATCAAACAATACAGGGAGAATGAGCGATCAGGCCCTATGGTTCCTAGAAAATATTGACGTTTCAGGGGTGTTCTGCCCGAAGAAATTGGGTCGAGGAGACCTTGACAAGCACACCCACAAAGAATTTGCGCGAGGCGAATACATCTATCTTCCAGACGAACATTCAGATCGTATTTACTTTGTTTTCGAAGGTCGTGTCAAGGTTGGCACCTATGGAGAAGGCGAAAAAGAAATAACCAAAGCAATCCTTGGTTCAGGAGAGGTATTCGGGGAATTGGCGATGGTCGGAGAAGAAAAACGGAGAGATTTCGCTTATGCCATGGAAAAAACATCCTTATGTATCCTTTCTATGTCGGACATAAAGAATCTGATGAGGGAATACACGGGGTTTGGCCTATTCATGATGAAAATAATAGGTGGGCGGGTGATCGATATGGAGAGGAGGCTTGAATCACTGGTTTTTAAAGATTCCAGAACCCGCGTAATTGAGTTTTTACATCGATTGGCAGAAGAAAAAGGCAAGCAGGTTGGTTTTGAGCGAGAAGTTCGAAAATTTCTGACCCACCAAGAAATTGCCAATATGACAGCTACTTCCAGGCAAACGGTTACCACTATACTGAACGAACTTCGCAATAAAAATATCCTTACGTTTAATCGGAAAAGGATGTTGGTAAGGGACATGGATAAACTGAAAGAAGAAGTAACTGTTTGACTACTCTTTTTCAATCTTTTTCACCGGATTTATTTAGCAATACATTTTCCTGTATGGGCCGTAACTTGGTATTCTAAGCGGACATGTTATGCCTACACGTGAGTTTTACCAGGAACGCTTTCAGACCCAACTCAAGCAGCTTAATTCGGAGCAGCGAGCGGCTGTTTTTCAAATTGAAGGGCCTGTAATGGTCGTGGCGGGTCCAGGCACTGGAAAAACTCAATTGCTAACGACCCGTATCGGCCAAATCCTAACTGAGACGGATACGCAGGCTTCCTCCATTTTATGCCTTACTTTCTCGGATGCAGGCGTTACGGCTATGCGCAATCGCCTGCTCAGCCTAATCGGGCCTGAAGCTCATCGGATAGGAATCTACACGTTTCATTCTTTCTGCAACCGCATTATTCAGGAAAACTTATCCTTGTTTGGCAATCGACACCTGGATGCGCTTACAGAGCTGGAGCGTATACAGATCATTCATTCAATCCTGGACAAATTACCTCCCAGCCATCCGCTGATCGTGGGCAAAGGCAATCGATACTTTTTCCAACCTCATTTAGCTCATTTGTTCAGGACGATAAAAACGGAGAACTGGAGCGTAGACCATGTTAGGCGTGAAACGGTCACCTATACTAACGCACTGCCTGACCGACCTGAATTTCAGTATAAAAGAGCCTATAAGGAGCGCAAGCAAGGGGATCCCAAAACAGGTTCTATAGAAGCAGAGGAGCGAAGAATGGCTCAATTACTGGCCGGTGTAGACCTGTTTCCCAACTATGAAAAGGCGCTTCATCAGGCTGCTCGCTATGATTATGAGGATATGCTTCTCTGGGTGATCAGATTATTTCGGGCGGAAAATTGGTTACTGCGTTCCTATCAAGAGCGTTTTCAATACATCCTGGTGGACGAATATCAGGATACCAATGGCGCTCAAAATGAGCTTTTGCTCCAACTGGCATCTTACTGGGATACGAATCCCAACCTGCTGGTGGTAGGGGATGACGATCAATCCATTTACGAATTTCAGGGTGCCCGCCTCCGAAATATGTTGGATCTCTACCAGAAATTCCAACAGTTTATCCAGTTGATTGTACTCCACCAGAATTATCGGTCCGGGCCACAGATTCTGGAAGCAGCTTCCGGCCTGATTCAGTTGAATGATCAACGATTGTTCAATGCTTTAGGATTGTCCAGTCAGGAAAAGCATTTGACTTCCGCAAATAAGACTGTAGGCAGCGGACATATTTCCATTGTGGAATATTCGAACCGCCAGCAGGAGGTTGCAGCTCTCGCTCATCAAATTGTTGATTTGATCTCGTCTGGAGTTGAACCTGCTTCCATAGGAGTTATTTACGCCAGGCATAAACAAGGGGAACGATTAATTGCACTATTGGAAAAAAAGGGGATTCCCTATCACACCAAACGGGAGGCCAATGTGCTGGAAGAACCCCTGATCCAGCATTTAATCCGGCTCATGCGCTACTTACAACTTGAGTTACAATCTCCTTACCAAGGGGAGTCCGAATTGTTTTTACTTCTTCACGCTGCCTTTTGGCAGCTGGACCCAAATGACCTTGCCAACCTTTCAGCCTATCGGGCAGGGAAACCTGCTAACGGGAAGCCTCATTGGAGGCAAATGTTGAGAGATAGCAGCCTCCTAAAACGAAGAAAACTGATTAACCCGGCTCGATTGCTGGAGATTGGTGACCTATTGTCTTCTTGGATTTCAGATGCCGCAAACTTAAGTGTTCCTCACCTGCTGGAGCGGGTAATCAACCAATCGGGTTTACTTGCCTTCCTGCTTCAAGCAAAAGATAAAAACTGGTGGTTAGCAGCCTTATCGACCTTGGTCAGGTTTACCACAACAGAGGCTGGCCGTCAGTCGAATTATGATCTAAACCATTGGCTAAGTACATTGAAGCAAATGCAGGGGAATCGGTTGCCACTTCCTATTAAGCCAATCGTTAACCAAACAAACGGCGTCCAGTTGATGACAGCCCACGGCTCCAAGGGATTGGAATTTGAGCATGTTTTCCTGATGGATGCCAATCAGAAGGCATGGGAGCCTGGTAATAGGGGCAGCCGCACCTTTTCCTTTCCGGATACACTTACTTTTTCAGGTGCTTCCAATGAAATAGAAGCTCGTCGCAGGCTCTTTTTTGTAGCTATCACTCGAGCAAAATCCAGCCTGCAACTATCCTGGGGAAAGGAGGACGAACAAGGAAAAGCTCTTCAGCCAGCCCAGTTTATTGATGAGCTGCTAGAGGAGAAAAAGATTGTATTACAGCAGGCTACAGTACCACCCGATATACTGACAGATTCGGAACTAGAACTACTCAGGCAACATGCAGAGCAGGTACATGTTCCTGCGCCACCTGAACGAATCTTGAAAGAATTGATAAAAGGCTTTCGATTTAGCCCCTCTTCTCTCAACCGATTCCTGGATTGTCCGGTGGCATTCTATTTCGAGTCGTTGCTTAAAGTACCGGTACAAGCTAGCAACTCTGCTTTGATGGGAATCGCAGTGCACCAGGCTCTGGAACGGATTTTTGCCAAGAAGGATAGAAAAGAGTCGGATCTGGTATCCTTTTTCCGTCAAGAAATGAAGCGGCTGCAAGGGCAAATGGATCCCACAGAATGGGACAATCGGGTGGCACGAGGTGCTCATTTCTTACCACTGTATTTCCGGGCTAAGTCCCACTCTTGGCCGGCTTTCAGTTTATTGGAGTTTCGAGTACAAGAAGTAGAGGTCGATGGTGTACCCTTGACCGGGGTAGTAGACCGGGTGGATTTGGTAGGGGGAAATCAAGCTGTTGTTATTGATTACAAAACCGGTCGATACCAGAAAGGTCGAGCACAATCTCCAAATGAAAAACAACCCATTGGCGGACCCTATTGGCGGCAACTTCAGTTTTATCACCTTCTATTAAAAGGCCATCCGGTTTTAAAAGGAAGGCAACTGTCTCATGGTATTATTTCTTTCGTTGAACCCGATTATCAGAACCGTTTTTATGAGCACGAAGTCTATTTCAACACCGAGGATCAAGAGCTTATCAGAGAGGTGATTCGCAAAAGCTGGGATCGGATTCAGCAATTTGATTTCCTTGAAGGATGTGGCAAGGCTAGTTGTAAGTGGTGTAGTTTTACGCGATACAACTTGCAGGTAGCTAGTTTTGTCAATGAGGAAATAGAAGGCCTGGACGATAGGAGTTGATCATCGCTTGACCAACAGCCTTGGAAGGCTAAAGTGCAACCCTGAGGGATAAGAGAACAATTTCCTACTTTTAGACCCACTTCTTTTCCCATCCAAAAAGTACCAAATCATGTCAACACGTACTGTCCATACTTTCTGCCGGATTTGTGAATCCCTTTGTGGTCTTGAAGTAACTCTAGATGGAAACGAAATAACCCAGGTCCTTCCAGATAAGGAGCATGTGGCCACACGAGGCTTTGCTTGCCCTAAAGGCCTAAAGCAGCAGAAAATGTATGAGTCGCCGGATCGGTTAAAGTACCCTATGAAGCGTGTTGGAAAGGATTGGATTCGCATTTCCTGGGATCAGGCCCTCCAGGAGATCGGTTCAAAAGTCAAGCAGCTTCGAAAGGACCACGGACCCAAGTCATTGGGTATGTATGTCGGAACAGCAGCTGGATTTAGCGTGCTTCATCCTGTATTTGCTCAGGGGTTCATGGATGGACTAGGTTCCAACAATGTGTATGCTTCCGCTACTCAGGATTGCAGTAATAAATTTGCGGTTGCGGAATACATGTACGGATTTCCGTTTACCCAGCCTTTTCCAGATTTGGAGCACGCAAAGTGCTTTATTGTGGTGGGAGCAAATCCAGTGGTGTCCAAATGGAGCTTCTTGCAAGTGCCCAATCCTAGTGCCCATCTAAAGGAAATGGAGCGTCGAGGTTGCAAGATCTTTTTTGTGGACCCCAGAAGAACGGAATCCGCTAAGGTAGCTGGCCAGCATGTTTTCATTCGACCGGGCACAGACATATTTTTCTACCTGGCTTTCCTGAATGAATTGATTCGCATTGGAGGAGTGCATGAGGATCGAGTGCAAAAGCACATGAAGGGGTTTGAGCAACTTCGTGAAATTGCTGAACCCTGGACTCCTGAACGGGCCGAGGCAGTGACCCAGATCCCAGCAGATAGGTTGAGAACCATAGTGAGGACTTACAAGGAAGCGGATGGCGCTGCCATGTATTGCTCTACCGGCGTGAACATGGGAGGAAATGGTCTACTTGCCTTCTGGATACAGGAATGTATAAATGCGATCAGCGGAAATCTGGATCGAAAAGGAGGGACACTGGTAGGGAAAGGCGTTATAGACTTTGCCAAATTTGGTTCCAAGCGTGGCATTTTAATGCAAAATGCACGTTCCCGAGTGGGGAATCACAGAAAAGTAAATGATGCGTTTCCTGGCGGGGTAATGGCAGATGAAATCCTTACCCCAGGTGATGGGCAACTCAGGGCCATGTTCATAACCGGAGGGAATCCGCTGATCACCATGGCAAACAGCAATCGACTACGAGAAGCTTTCCAAAAGTTGGAATTGCTGGTCACCCTGGATATCCTCCCCAATGAAACCGGATCGTTAGCGCATTATATGTTGCCTTGTACTTCTCCGCTTGAGCGAGCAGACCTCCCGTTCATCTTCCCTTTGATGCTTGGTTTACAGACAAAACCCTATTTGCAGGCTACGCAGGCAGTTGTTAAACCCGAAGGAGAGCAGCGGGATGAAGCAACCATTTATCTGGATCTGGCGAAAGCCAGTGGGATTTCAATTTTCGGTAGCCCGGTGGCCCAACGCTTTTTCGAGGCACTTCGGTATTTCCATTCCAGAAAGCGAAAAAAGGCAGGTGAGCAGCCAGGATTACCTCAAGAAACCCTGTTGAATGGATTGTTGCGTATTACAGGCCAACGGTCTTTCAAATCTGTCCTAAAATCCAAACATGGGGTGCTGAGAAATCCACATCGAGTAGGTTCTTTTCTGGGAGAACGGGTTTACACTCAGGATGGATTGATTGATCTGGCTCCACCGCAATTTTTGGAGCAATCCAAAAAACTCGAACTGGACTATCAAATGGAATTGGAGCGGAAGCAAGTCTTGAAACTTATTACCAAAAGACATGTCACCACGCACAATTCATGGACCCACAATTTTGAGGATTTTGTAAAAGGGGAGCGCCAAACTAACTACTTGTACATGCATCCATTAGATGCCGAACAACTTGGGTTAGAACAAAAACAAATGGTAGATGTGAGCTCGGAAACGGGTTCCGTGCGCCTGCCCATTTGGTTGTTGGAAGACCTGATGCCTGGCACAGTCGCGCTTCCGCATGGTTGGGGTCACCAATCTTCAAAACAAGAGGTTGCCAATAAAACCCGAGGGGTAAATGTAAATATCCTGGCTGCTGATGGACCCGACCGGATTGAGAAAATGTCTGGTATGGTACATCTTACTGGAATACCAGTGGAAGTAAAACCGGCAGCAGGCGACCAGGCACACTCTTGGTCTGGTTTGGAGAGCGACGTGTTGAAGGTTTGATTTTTACCTCCTTGCCCAACAGACATGAATTTGGCCGAATCGGCCAGGGCTTCATTCTATTTGGCTAACACCTTGTTTCCAACAGGAAAGTTTTGTAAAAAACAGTGAATCTGCCATACCCGTTTTGGGTCTGAACTATTCTGCCGTTTTTTCCTTGCCCACAAATGAAAATTTTGAGAAATCCTTTGCCATGCAAGGGTTTGAGAACATTTAGGGAAAGGGAAAAAAAAGTAAGACGGTTAGGCGAATAAGGTCAAAGTATATACCTTTGAGCGAATTTTGAAACACCTTCTAAAAAAGGTCATGTCGAATACTATTGTTCATAAGATTTTCATCCTTCTCCTGTTTGTATCAGCCAGCCTTTTGAGTGTACCTACCTTCGCACAGCATGGAGAGGATGATCATTCCGAAGAATCGGGCCATCATGGGGATGGACACGACGGAGAAAGTGCTACATACGAGCCGGTAGAAGAAGTGATGAGTCACATCGCAGATGCGAATGAATTCCATGTGTGGTATGATGTTCACATTCCCCTGCCTTGTTTCCTGTACGCTCCCGGAAAAGGCTGGAAGATCATCCCTTCTTCAGGTGTTTTTGAACATGGACACAAAGCAGTGGATGGATATGTGCTCAATCATGGAAGGGTAAATCGGATAGCGGATGAATCCTTCCCGGAAGGTGAGGTAGAGATCGATGGCATACATCATAAGACTGAGCAGACTGCGGATGGAAAAGAGCGAGAGGTCTACTATGCCTCTTATCATGGAAAAGAATATGAATTGGATCCACCCACCACCTGGGATGGAGGCCTTGTTGGCGGAGGCGTTACTTCTTTTTATGATTTTTCTATTACCAAGAATGTGGCTACCATGATTCTGGGAGCTATACTGCTGTTTCTGATTTTTAGTGCCGTTGCCAGAGGGTACAAAAAGAATGACGGTAAGGCTCCTAGTGGTTTCCAATCCTTGATGGAAGTTTTTTTCGTCTTCATTCGGGATGAAGTTACCAGGCCAATGATTGGGGAAAAACACTACGAGCGGTTTCAGCCTTTTATCATGACCTTGTTTTTCTTCATCTTGGTCCTGAACCTATTAGGTCTGGTTCCTTTTTTCCCAGGCGGCGCTAATGTAACCGGTAACATCGCTATTACCTTAACGCTGGCTGTATTCACTTTTTTGGTGACGAATCTGAATGGTAACAAACATTATTGGGAACATGTATTGTGGATGCCAGGTATCCCTTGGTGGGTTAAACTCTTCATTTTAACCCCGGTAGAAGTCCTGAGTTTGTTTGTGAAGCCTTTCTCTTTAATGATTCGGTTGTTCGCGAATATATCGGCTGGCCACATCATCATTTTGAGTCTCATTGGCCTTATTTTCGTTTTTGGCCAAAACGGGACCAATGTAGGTGGAGCTGTTGTAGGTGGAATTATGGGTGGAGCATTTACCGCTTTTATGAATTTGATCGAACTTTTGGTTGCATTCTTGCAAGCCTTCATCTTTGCTATTCTTTCTGCATCCTACATAGGTGCTGCTGTAGAAGATGGTCATCACGATGAAGCCCACGCAGCTGCAGTCCACTAAAGATATTTTCTGACTCTGGGAAAGCCCAGGTCCGTACCAAGAGTTTAACTCATTTAAATTTTTGAATCATGGGAGCTATTGGAGCTGGAATTGCTGCTGTAGGGGCCGGTATTGGTATTGGTCTTATCGGCAGTCGCGCCATGGATGCTATCGCCCGTCAGCCTGAAGCTGTTGGACCGATTCAGAGTAACATGATCCTGACTGCAGCCCTTGTAGAAGGTGCTGCCCTGTTTGCGATCGTTGTTGGTCTTCTGGCTGGCTAAGACTAGCGCATCAAACGGATCAGGGCTCAGCGGTTGGCTGATGTCCCTGGTCCAAATGTTGGCTTCCTTCCTCATTAATCGACATAACAAGACCGCTTAGCGGCAAAAGCAAATAAATAATGACTGACATTTTGTTTTTGGCTGATTTTTCCGTGATTAAACCGGATCCGGGACTCATTCTTTGGACTTCCTTGATTTTTATTCTGGTATGGTTTGTACTTGGTCGTTTAGCATTCAAACCCATTCAGAAGGCATTAAAGAAAAGGGAAAACGATATCCAAAGCTCATTGGATGAGGCAAAGCTCGCCCGTGAAGAGATGGCCAACTTAAAGGCTGAAAATGAAGATTTGCTGAAACAAGCCCGGGAAGAAAGAGCTAAGATTTTACGGGAGGCCAATCAAATCAAGGATAATATTGTAGCCGAAGCAAAGGACAAGGCTAAAGATGAAGCCCGCAAGATTGTCGAAGATGCCCGTCAGCAAATACAATTGATGACATCAGAGGCAATGATCGACGCCCGTAATCAGATCGGTATCATGGCCTTGGATATTGCCGAAAAGGTGATTCGCAAGGATCTCAAAACCGAAGGTGGCCACGACGACTATGTCGATACCCTGGTTAAGGAGATGGATATTAATTGATTCAGCAGCACCCATAATTAGCAGATTATGTCGATCAAACGTGTAGCCATTCGGTATGCTGAAGCCCTTATAGAGTTGGCAAATGAACAGGGAAAGCTGGATGTAGTCAAAGAAGACATTGACCTACTTCGAGCTTTGACGCAGAATAGAGAGTTTTTCTCTATGCTTAAAAGTCCCATCATTCCCCACCCCAAAAAGAAACAGGTGGTCAATGAATTATTGGGAGGGAAGCTGGATGATCTGACCATGAAATTCCTGTTGTTGCTGATCGATAAAGAACGGTCAGAAGTCCTGCCGGAAATAGCCTTGGAATTCATTGGGCTCTACCGGGCCATTAACCATATCTCCAAGGTGAAAATTTATTCGGCAGAGCAAATCGAAAAAAACACTGTCAACCACATCACGGAAAAGCTCCAAAAAGCCAACGTAGTGATGGAAAATGTGGAAGTAGAACAAGTGATTGATACTGAATTGATCGGTGGGTTTGTGCTGGAGTTTGGTGATTTCATCTACGATGCTTCTGTGAAAAATCAATTGGCTGAAATGAAGCGGGACTTCAGTGAAAACTTATACAAGTCGAAGATTGTAAAGCGATAAAAAATCTCCTTAGCAACTGTACCGGCTACCCGGCCGGAATAAAACTTTAAATCATGGTTGAAGTAAGACCAGAAGAAATATCCTCGATCCTAAAGCAACAAATTTCCGGCTTTGACAATGCGGCTGAGTTAGAAGAGTATGGTACCGTATTACAAGTGGGGGATGGTATTGCCCGCGTTTATGGACTGAACAATGCGCAGGCAGGAGAACTAGTAGAATTTGAGGAAGGTACTCAAGCTATTGTCCTTAACCTGGAGGAAGATAACGTAGGGGTAGTATTGATGGGTGCAGGCGAACACATCAAAGAAGGGTCTCGCGTTCATCGTACCAACCGGATCGCTTCAATCAAAGTGGGAGAAGGTTTTGTTGGCCGGGTTGTAAACCCCCTTGGCGAGCCTATCGACGGTAAAGGAGAAATCTCGGGGGAACGTTATGAGATGCCACTTGAACGCAAAGCCCCTGGGGTAATTTTTCGCCAACCGGTAAACGAGCCACTTCAAACAGGTATCAAGGCGATCGATTCCATGATCCCGATCGGGAGAGGCCAGCGGGAGCTGATCATTGGAGACCGGCAAACAGGTAAAACGGCTATTGCACTCGATACCATTATCAATCAACGGGAATTTTATGAGCGTGGCGAACCCGTTTACTGTATCTATGTAGCCTCCGGTCAAAAGGCATCTACGGTTGCCCAGGTAGCAAAGACTTTAGAAGAAAATGGAGCGCTAGACTACACAGTTATTGTTTCTGCATCTGCCTCTGATCCCGCGCCTTTGCAGTTTTATGCCCCGTTTGCGGGAGCTTGTATTGGGGAGTATTTCCGGGATACTGGTCGTCCTGCCCTGATCGTTTACGATGATCTTTCCAAGCAGGCAGTTGCCTACCGGGAAGTTTCCCTTCTGCTCCGTCGTCCTCCAGGCCGTGAAGCATATCCGGGTGACGTATTCTATTTGCACTCTCGCTTGTTGGAACGCGCAGCTAAAATCATCAACAACGATGAGATAGCACGCAATATGAATGACCTTCCCGAGAGTTTGAAGAGCGCCAAAGATACCAACGGTGAACCTCTTGTGAAAGGTGGCGGATCACTTACCGCACTGCCCATTATTGAGACCCAGGCCGGTGACGTATCCGCTTATATTCCGACAAACGTTATCTCGATTACCGATGGTCAGATCTTCCTGGAGTCGAACTTGTTTAACGCCGGTGTAAGGCCGGCTATCAATGTCGGTATTTCCGTATCGAGGGTGGGTGGATCTGCCCAGATCAAGTCTATGAAAAAGATTGCCGGTACCCTTAAGCTCGATCAGGCTCAATACCGAGAATTGGAAGCCTTTGCCAAATTCGGTTCTGACCTCGATGCAGCTACAAATGCGGTTATTGAAAAAGGGAAGCGAAATGTGGAAATCTTGAAGCAACCGCAATACTCCCCACTTTCTGTGGAGAAGCAGGTTGCCATTATTTATCTAGGTACCAAGGGCTTACTCAAAGAGGTGCCTGTGCAAAAGATCAAAGATTTTGAAGAATTGTTCCTGACAGAGTTGGAACAAAAGCATCCAGAGATATTGGAGTCTTTCAAAGCCGGGAAATTAGACAAGGACCACCTGAAAAACCTGGAGACCTTGGCTAAGGGGATGGTTTCCACGATGAAATAATTGAATCAACAGAAACGGGGTTGGCCATTACACTTTTAGGTCAACTTGTAATGAATATGAATACTTCGATCCATGGCAGCTAACTTAAAAGAGGTTCGGGAAAGGATCCGGTCGGTAAAAAATACACAGCAGATTACCAGAGCAATGAAAATGGTTTCAGCTGCTAAGTTACGCCGGGCCCAAGATGCCATACTTCAAATGCGTCCATACTCTGACAAGTTGGATGCCATGCTTAAAAATATCCTATCCAACCTGGAAGGTGATGTGGAGACTTCATTTGGTGTCGAGCGGCCAATTCAGCGGGGATTGATGGTTGTAATCACCTCCAACCGTGGACTATGCGGCTCCTTTAATTCCAATGTGATCAAGGCTGCCGTTTCAGTTATACAGGAGAAGTATGCTGATGTATTGGGGCAGGGAAATCTTACCGTTCTTCCAATAGGTAAAAGGGGATTTGACTTCTTTAGACGCAACTACAAGCAAATTCCAATTATCCAGGATTATGTGGAACTTTTTAGCGACTTATCCTTCGATAATGTAGCTCAGGTTTCGCAACAATTGATGGATGCGTTCTCGGAAGGTTCGTACGATTCGATTGATATCGCTTACGGTAGGTTCAAAAATGCAGCCGTTCAATTTCCAGAGGTTGGACAATGGTTGCCTGTGGCCAAATTAGAAGCTGAAGAATCCGATTTTCGATCTAACTATATTTTTGAACCGGGTAAGGAATCCCTGTTGGAGTATTTGATCCCAACTATTCTTAAGACCCAGTTCCACAAATATATTCTGGATACGCATGCATCTGAGCACGGCGCTCGAATGACTGCTATGGATGCAGCTACCGAAAATGCAAATGAATTATTGAAAGACCTTAAGATCAGCTATAATAAGGCACGTCAGGAAGCAATTACCAAGGAGCTCTCCGAAATTGTAGGTGGAGCAGCTGCTTTAGAAGGAGGAGCATAATCTCCATTCCAGCAAAACGAAAAATCAAGGCGCAGCAGAAAAGTTGCGCCTTTTTTATTGGGGATAAAGGCTGGTTTGTCGAGTTTTATGCAGGTCCTGCTGAAATTAGACCTATTTTTAATTTTCCAGATTTAAACCGAATTCAGTCTATTTCACTTTTAATTAAGGTCTGTTATACATTTCTGGTCGCAAAAGCCCGTTTTAGCAGAACATGTTCCTTCAAGTCATAATCACAATTGGTGCAGCTCAGGCATTAAACCTGGCTCTTTTGGCTATCCTGAAGAAAAAGCGACTGCAATCCGACTATCTACTTAGCCTGGAGTTGGTCAGCATGTTTGTGATTATTATGCTATTCAATTACAAGGCTGAGCTTTCCAAGGTGAGTCTTTATTTCCCTCTTTCCACCTTTGTGCTGGCGTATTTGGCAGTTCCACTCTTCTATCTGTATACCAAATCCATGATATACGGCAAGCTGGACTTTAGGAATCCGGGGCAATGGATTCATTTTCTTCCGTTGATAGCGGCGGCAGGATTATACCTTTATTTCTTTGTCCCGCTTTCTTCCCCTGAAAAATTGGTAATCCTGGATGATCTAAAAGTTACTGCCGATTGTCCTTTGTGGGTGCACGTGTTATCCTATGGACTTTTCCTCTTCGTATTTCCAGCCTATTTGTTCAAGTCTTTTCGCCTTCTAAAAGCACACGAATCTTTCATACTTACAGAGTTCTCTTATACGGAAGACGTAAGCTTATCCTGGTTATTCCACTTTCTTATCAGTCAAACGATTGTTTGGCTGGCCTTTTTATCCTTTGAGGTCGTTGGGAATGGGATATTCCATATTTTTTCCGGACATGTGGGTTATCAGCTTGGATTTTTATTTATGATCGGAAGCATCTTTTTGCAAGGTTACTATGGTCTGAGGAGAGGTGTGGCCTTCATTACTCCGCCTCAACCTGAGGTACCCATTGAGCCTGAGATTAAATACCAGCGGTCTGGATTAAATACGGATCAGGTAAACAGTTTAAATAGGGAGCTAGCTGATTTCATGGCTGCTCAGAAGCCATTTTTGGAGCCCAAGATCACCATTGGCGACCTGGCTCAGCGTATCGGCTGGCAAGTCAATGACCTTTCCCGGGTTATCAATGAGGGTAATGGTCAAAATTTTTTCGACTTCATTAATTCCTATAGAGTGGAGGAGTTCAAGTTTCTGTTGACTGACCCTGGAAATCATCAGTATACTTTGTTGAGCCTGGCTTATGATGCCGGTTTCAATTCCAAATCTACCTTTAACGCCATTTTTAAAAAGTTTACCGGGAAAACTCCCAGTGAATATGCCCGAGGCCTTCGGTTCCAGCAAGCATCCTGATGGTACTGGAAGAAAGTGGGGTGATATTTTCTTTTCACAAAGGCTGGCACGTTATTCAATGGGATAAGCATACCTACTTCAAAGGATTGAGCGCTGTCGGACTCAAGGGAGTTGACTTTTTGGGATTTCACCCAAAGCATGGTCTGTTTTTGATGGAAATCAAGAATTATCGGGATCAGCCACCCCCTCCTTATCCGGATTTGGCCTCCAATTTGATTCAAAAAGGAATGAATACAGTAGACGGAATAGATGCAGTACATTCGTTCTTGCATCGGTCAGCCTGGAGGCATAGGTTCAAGCCCTTTTGGCTCTCTATCCCCCCGTCTTGGTCTGATCGGGCTTTCTGGTATCAATTAACGGCGATCAAAAGCCGAAAGCCCCTATGCCAGTATTTGATTTGGATTGCAGGAGAAAAGATTGAACCAAACTGGAATATCGAATTGAAGCTGGAGCTCCGTTCCATGGACCTTCCCTTTGAAGTGGCTACTGGCGGTCCCACCTCCTGTCCATTTCCGAACATCGTACGTTGGTTTCCAAAAATCAAGGATTAAGGTCCGAACTCCTACGTTCGGACGTCCGACGGGGTATGGGTTCCAGGCTCGGACGACCGGCATCTCCTGTACGCTTTCCTTTGTTATCGACAATTCAAGGATAAGAAATTACATATCATTGGAGCCAAAATACGGTTCGATCATTCCTGCTAGAATTCAGATCAATTAAGGTTCAGTTTTGTATCAATCAATTGTTTCTCGTCATGAAAACGCTTTACCGGCTTCTGCTTTTACTATCCCCATTCTCTTTAGTGGCCCAACTGAACAACCCGTTGGAGGGCTATATAATGGAGGCGCTTGAAAGCAACGTTGCCCTGAAACAAAGAAACCTCTCTTATCAACAAGCCTTACAAGCTCTTAAAGAGGCTCGAAATCTATACTTCCCAAGTGTAGACATTAATGCGCGCTATTCGGTGGCAAGAGGAGGTCGAATTATCGAAGTGCCGGTTGGCGATTTGGTGAACCCCGTGTACGACAATTTGAATCTGATCAATCAGATCAACCAAGACAACATTCCCGATTACCCGGTAATACCTGAGTTTCCTAATATCGAAAATGCACGGGACCCATTCCTGAGGCCTACGGAACAAGAGACCTTCATACGTGCATCTATGCCTATTTTCAATACCGCCATTATTTACAATCAAAAAATCAAAGGCAATTTAGCGGAAGCTGAACGACTTGGTGTGGACGCTTATAAAAGGGAGTTGGTCAAAGAGGTTAAAACAGCCTATTACAACTATATGAAAGCCGGGGAAGGGGTAAAACTGTTTCGGGAGGCGAGTGATCTGGTTCAAGAAAACTTGAGGACAACGGAAAGTTTGTATAAATACAATCAGATCACTCAAAATGAATTATTTACGGCTCGTGCACAAGTTGCGCAGGTTGAGGCCGATTTGGCATTGGCAGAAAAGGAACGCAATGTAGCCCAAGCCTACTTTAACTTCTTACTCAACCAACCTTATAATCGGATAATCCAGGAGATAGATACCGTTAATCGATTTGACCGGCCAATCGATGTTGATCGTGCCCGTGAAGTGGCTTTTCAGGGCAGGGAAGAGTTGCAGCAATTTAATTATCTGATAGCAGCTACGGAACAAGATGTAAAACGGAATAAAGCAACTTACCTGCCGGAAGTGAACCTGGCCTTGGACTATGGAATTCAGGGTACGAGTTATGACCTCTCTGATCCGGATGCCGATTTCTTTCAAGGGTCTGTTTTGATGCGGTGGACCTTATTTGATGCTTCCAACAGGAACCGAACCCAGCAAGCCCGCCTTGAAAAGGACCGGTTGATCCAGCAAAAAGAGGAGACGCGCCTCCAGATCGGCTTGCAAGTAGTAGAGGCTTGGTATGAATTGGATGCAGCTAGCAAGGTGGTGGATAATACCCGCTTGGAAGAGGCTGCTTCCCGAGAGGCGTTTCGATTGGTCCGCCGGCGATATCAGCAGGGACTGGATAATCAAGTCACCTTTATTGAAGCGCGTACCCGCCTAACCCGTTCGGGCTTGCAACGGATTATAGCAACCTATGACTATCAAATTCAACTGGCGGAACTGGAGCGGGCAACTGCATTTTACACTTTCAACAACTAGGGTATCCTTTTCGCTAAAACAGCTTTCCATATCTATTCAATATCATGAAAAACTTTCCTTTCATTCCAACTTCTTTCGCCTATTATCTGGTGCTAAGTTCCATTTCCATCCCCTTGTGGTGGTCTTGTAATAGTGGAGGAGCTACTGACCTGGATACAACCCAATCCAAAGCTGCAGTAAAAAAGGTTCTTACGGTCGCAGCAGACGAAGGGAAATTTAGAACAACAGTCACCGCTACCGGCCAACTGGCCAGCAAAGAAGAAGCCCGGCTTAGCTTTAAGACGGGAGGTATAATTCGCCGGATCCTGGTCCAGGAGGGGCAGGTAGTTAAAAAGGATCAGCTATTGGCCGAACTGGATTTGGATGAAATAGAAGCCCAGGCTCAACAGTCCAGATTAGGCGTAAAGCAAGCCAGGGTACAAGTTGAGAATGCGCAGTTAGGGCTGGAGAAAGCTCAGCGAGATTATGATAATATCAAGGGTTTATTCGAGGATAGCGTGGCCACGGAAGAGCAGTTAAAAGATACCTGGACGATACTGAATAATGCAATCAACCAGGTAGATGCTGCAGAGGCTGGCTTCAAATTTGCTGAAAAATCGGTTGAGGTAGCTGAATTTAATCTTCGGTACTCAAAAATAATTGCTCCCTCCAGAGGGACGATTCTGGCAAAACGGGCGGAAGTCAATGAATTGGCTGCTCCGGGGCGCGAAATCTTTTTGTTTGGGTCAAATGAAAAGGCGAAAGTTATCCGAGTAAATATCACGGATAAGGACATCATCTATATTGCCTTGCGGGACTCAGCTTCTATTCAGTTTGATGCTTATCCCGATCACGCCTTTCAAGGGATAGTCCGGGAGGTATCCAGTAAAGCAGACCCTTACACAAATACCTTCGAAGTTGAGGTAGAAGTATTACCGGAGGGGCGAAAGCTGCTTTCCGGATTCATTGGAAAAGTGATGATCAAGACACAACATCTGGACCCGGTAGTTCGGATCCCAATAGATGCTTTGATCAGTGCAGATGGCAATGAGGGGGTGATCTATGTAGAGAAGAATAGTCGGGTGCGAGCACGTAGAATTCGCATCCTGCAAATTCAGGAATCCTATTTATTGGTCCAGTCTGGCATTGAACCGGGAGATCAGGTTGTAGTAGAAGGGGGAAGCTATCTGGAAGAAAATGATTCAGTGTTGATCGGAGGCCGATAAGCACCAAAGAGTGGTCCCAGTCTAGAATTAGGGAATCTGTCCCAAAATCATTGTAAGCCAATTCTTATGAATATAGCCAAGTTTGCCATAACCAATTATCCTTTTACCCTGACGGTTTTTACCCTGTTTTTGGTCTTGGGGATCGGGTCTTTGATCAGTATGCCCCAACGCGAGGATCCCAAGCTGGAAATTGCAGAGGTATTAGTAATTGCAGTTTATCCCGGGGCAAGTCCGGAAGATATTGAAAGTCAGGTAGTCGACCCTTTAGAAGAAGCGATAAATGAACTGGATGACCTCAAGGAAGTGAATACCACTATTCGAGATGGCGTAGCCATTACCAATGTTGAATTTGACTTTGGCGTAGATTCTGATGAGAAGTTGGATGATGTCCAACGGCAAATAAACAATACGCGGGAAGAGCTTCCGGAAGGTATTTATCAGATTGACGTCCGGAAGATCACTACCAGTACGGTTACGGTTTTGCAGTTGGCTGTGGTATCCGGGTCAGCTGGATATGACGAGCTGGAAAGAGAGGCTGACCGGATCAAAAAAATGATTGAGAAGGTGGACGGGGTCCGAAAGGTGGAAGTAGAAGCTTATCCGGAGCAAGAGGTGCGCTTGGCGCTGGATCCGGTGAAGATGGAGCAGATGAGGATCTCCATCAGTGCAGTTGAACAGGCTATCCAAAGCAACAATGCCAATATTCCCGGTGGTGCGGTAAAAGTATCAAATAAGGTATTCAACATAAAGACCTCCGGAGCCTATGAGAACTTGGAGGAAATTCGAAATACAGTGGTAGGGGCGAATAATGGTAAGCTGGTTTACCTGAAGAATATTGCCGAAGTCTTCTTCGCGTTTGAGGATGATCGTTGGCTGGCCCGATACAATGGTTCTCCGGCAGTCTACATTAATGTCCAGCAAAAAGATGAGTTCAATATTTACGATGTCATCCAACCTATACAAGACAAATTGGACCAATGGACACTCCCTAATGATATGCAGGTGGTATCTGTTTTTGATCAGTCAGAAGGCGTCCGGACCCGAGTCAATGGATTTTTGGGGAATCTGTTGCAAGGGATTTTACTTGTAGGTGTAATTATATTTCTTGTGCTGGGGTTTCGATCCGCTTCCATCGTTATGTTAGCCATTCCCCTTTCCATTCTGATTGGCCTTTTCCTGGTAGAACAACAAGGCTACGCCCTACAACAAATGTCTATCGCCGGTTTGGTAGTCGCCCTGGGTCTTTTAGTGGATAATTCGATAGCCATTATTGAAAATATTGAACGCTATCTCGGAATGGGGTATAACCGGGCAGAGGCAGCCATTAAGGGAACCAACCAATTGACTGGCCCCATAATTAGTGCCACACTTACTACGGTTTTCGCCTTCGTCCCGATTGTGCTGATGCCCGATGTAACAGGAGCTTTTATAAAGGCACTCCCAATTACCGTAATTGCTACCCTTTTAGCTTCTCTGGTCATTGCCCTAACGCTCACACCTCTGATTTCAAGTCGGTTTTTGAAAGAAAGGGTAAGCGGTAAACCAGCAAATGAAACCTGGTTTTTTCGTCAGATGAAGCGATTTGTAGAGGGGCCTTATCGAGTTACCTTGCGTTGGGCGTTGAATCACCGATTGGCCACCGTTTTAATTGCCACCATTAGTCTGGTAGGTGCTTTTTCTTTATTCCCTATGGTGGGAGTTACCTTTTTCCCAAAGGCAGAAAAACCACAGTTCCGAATTACAATAAGTCTTCCAAATGGAAGTAATCTGGATGCAACCGACAAGGCTGTTCGTTATGTTGAACAGGTCTTGGCTGAACGCGAGGAGGTTCGATCCTATGCCGCTAACGTAGGACATGGAAACCCGAGGATATACTACAATGTGGTCTCGAACAACTATTCCAACTCTTTCGGAGAAATATTCGTCCGGCTCAAGGAATATGATGTAGATCGGTTTTATCTGCTATTGGATGAATTACGCGAAGAGCTCTCCTCTTATCCGGGCGCTCGTATTGATGTGCGTGAATTTGTGCAAGGCCCTCCATCAGAAGCGCCGGTAGCAATAAAAATCTATGGGGATGATTTGGATAAGCTCCGGAGCTATGCCCAGCAGGTGGAGAATATTGTTCGAGAGACCGAAGGGGCGATAAACGTAGACAATCCGTTGCGCACTAACAGCACAGACCTCTATTTTCGGATTAACCGCGATAAAGCCATGATGCTTGGTGTGCCGGTATTTGCAGTGGATAATACCGTGCGTACTTTTGTTAATGGTTCTTCAATTGGCACGTATAGGGATGAAGAGGGGGAGGACTACCCGATAGTCATGCGATATAACTTTGAGGACCGGTTTCAGTTACCCGATTTTGACGAAATCAGCGTAGAAAGCGTCACCGGGCGATTTGTACCGATCAAACAATTGGCTGGAATTGAGTTTAAGGAGGCTCCCAGCCGCATTTCCCATTTAGACTACGATCGGACAGCTACCATCCTGGCAGATCTGGGCAAAGGATACAATTTGGATCCCGTAGTGGAACGGATCCAAGCTAAAATGGATCAACTATCCTGGGAGAATGGCTATCGGTACGAATTTAAAGGAGACCTGGAAAGTCGTAACGAATCCTTCGGGGGTATGGGCGTGGCTTCCATCATCGCCTTGGTACTTATTTTGGGGGTTTTAATTATTCAATTCAAGTCCTTTTCTCAACCCCTGATTATTTTTTCAGCGCTTCCTCTGGCCATGATCGGTTCCATTCTGGCCTTATTATTCACGGGCATTCCCTTTTCTTTTACTGGATTTATCGGCCTGACCAGTCTGATCGGAATTGCAATCAACAACTCCATTGTGCTGGTCGATTTCGCCAATGAGGAGCTCCAAAATGGAGCAAGCGTAGAAGAGGCTGTTCAGCGTGCCGGAGAGGTACGATTTATCCCAATTGTACTCACCACTCTGACCACGATATTAGGGCTTTTACCCTTGACACTGGCAGGGGGGTCGCTTTGGGCACCTATGGGATGGGTAATTATTGGAGGGCTGCTCACCTCTACGACTTTTGTATTGTTGTTGGTGCCGGTTCTATACCGCTTGTTTACCCGAAAAACTAAAATCTCTATCCAGTCCTAACAGAAATCCACCCGGTCCTGAATAGGGCCGGGTCTTTTACTATCTTGCCTTTTTCCTAAGCAAGATCACATGAAGGCCATCATACCCGTGGCAGGGGCGGGCACTCGGCTTCGACCTCTGACCTATACCAATCCGAAACCCCTTATACCTGTTGCTGGTAAGCCAATCATTTCTTTCCTGATTGAGCGCTTAATGGAAGCAGGCATAGAGGATTTCATTTTTGTAATTGGTTATCTGGGGGAAAAGATCAAGGACTTTGTTGAACAGACCTATCCTAGCTTAAATAAGGAGTTTGTTACTCAGGAGGAACGGTTGGGATCTGCTCACGCCCTTTGGGTGGCCAGAGATCACTTTAAAGAGGCTGACGAGGTATATATATTTTTCGGAGATGTGATAATCGATGTGGACATGCATCGAGTGGTTGAATTTCCGGCTTCCTGTGTCGGAGTGAGCAAGGTTAGCCAGCCTTGGGAATATGGCGTGGTTGAATATGGGGACGATGGCTGGATTGCCCGGGTGGTTGAAAAGCCTAAAATTCCCAAGTCAGATCTTGCCATGGTTGGCCTGTACAAAATTACAGAAGCAGAAGCGCTGGTAGAGGCTCTGGATTTTAATGTAACCAATAACATTCGCTCTTATGGTGAATTTCCTTTGACCGACGCACTGATGCGGATGATCGAAAGAGGAATTAAAATAGGCACCTTCTCGGTAGATAACTGGTTCAACTGTGGAAAAAAAGAAGTGCTACTCGAAACGAACGCTATCTTATTGGACCGAGAAGGCTATGCTTCTGCCAATCTGCCTACCTTCGATAATTCCATTATTATCGATCCGGTAAGTATTGGAGAAGGCTGTCAAATCGTCAATTCCATTGTAGGGCCCCATGTTACCCTGGGGCAGAATACCGTAATTGATCGAGCCATTATTCGAAACTCTATCATTGGAAATTATGCGTCGATCTCAGATGTGGTGTTAAATGCATCTGTGGTTGGCAATGACACCTCTATCAAAGGGCTGCGCCAAAGCCTGAATATTGGAGATAACACGGAAATTGACTTCAGCCAAAAAGATTAGGGCGTGTCCAACTTCCCCTGCTACCCTAGCCGTTGATGCCACTCTGCTAGCTTTTCACCGATTAAATGGGGATTATCCTCCTGCAGGTAGTGAAGTCCTGGGCCGATATTGATGGCTTCGGTATTTGGAAAATGGTTCTCGATCCAGGTTGCTGATTTGATATTGATCAAGCCGCCCGGTTCAGCATAAAACAAAAGCTTGGGGATCTGTGATTCCTGCAGCCAAACATTGTAGGCGGCTACTGCCTCATGGACGTCTGTGGGTTTACCATCAATTGGAATTTCTTCCGGCCACACTCGAATAGGCTTTCGACTCTTAACCGTGGGATATGGAGCATTGTACTGCGCAATCTCTTCCGGTCTTAGTGTACGGACGATAGCCCCCGGCATAAGTTGACTGATGAAAAAGTTTCCAACACTTATCATAAACCATCCGATGTATGGAGTACGCATCAATCGGAACCCAAGTCGATAACCCGACGGGAATTGGCTCCAGGAAGTAGGTTGGAAAATAGCTTCCATAAAGGCTATTCCTTTGATGTGGTCCGGGTGCTGGTGCGCATAATGAAAACCCAAGCCGGAGCCCCAATCATGAATGACAAGTGTAATGTTGGTCAAGTCCAATTGCTCAATGAAAGCGGATAGGTAGGCATAGTGATCAAAGAATCGGTATGGGATATCGGGTTTATCTGATTGACCCATGCCAATTAGATCGGGAGCGATACACCTTCCTTGTTCCGCCAAATAGGGGATTATATTTCTCCATAAGTAAGCCGAGGTAGGGTTGCCATGGAGGAAAAGGATGGGATCGCCAGCTCCTTCATCAATATAATGCATGTTGGAACCATGGACTTCGAGGTAATGCGATGAAAACGGAAAGGCGGTACTAATGGGCGGTTGGGTTGAGCTTGCCATAATAGATTAAAGTATTGATCCCCATCAATGTACAAAAATTAGACTGATTGGTCTATTTTTGAATAATGAATTTATCTGATTGTCGGGGTGCGGATCAATCTGCAATTTCTGAATGCTTCCAAGGTTATTTGGAAGGGATCGATTTGGAAAGTGACTCACCCAGCCAGGCAATTCGAGCTGCGAAGTCGGTATTCTCCTTGGCTAATTCTTTCTGCGCATACCGATGTAAACCGTCCAAGGGCGCTTCAGAATTAAGGATCGCCTGAATGAGTTCCTGTTCTTTTAAGGACTCAATTTCCTGAAGGGTAGGAGGCGCAGCTAAACCACTCAGTTGAGCTAAATTATTGGCAGAAAGAATGTGGCTTCTTTGAATGCTTTCGGGTAATTGGTCGTATCCGACTACCGGACGGTTTACCGCACGATAAATGTGGTGAATGGATTCCTCACTTGCACGAACGTAAAAGGCGCGGCCCATACGACCCATTAAATCAATCTGATGGGGATTGATCCGGCCTTTTTGGTCAAAAATGGATTCTGAAAAATGCATGAGTAAGATCTCACAAATGATCAGATGGCCAGCGCCTCCCTCCGTTCCAAGCGGAAGGATCTGATTCACTTTGCATTCAAATTGAACTGGTGATTCCTTTACCCGATATGGCTTAACCAATTCGCTGGAAATGGGGGTTAGGCCGGTTTTCTCGAATTCGCTGACCTCGGGTGCAAATTCAACACTTGACAAGGTGGCTTGTCGAACGATGGGAAAAGTAACCACATTGATCACCAATTCTCGCAGAGTCTCGGCATTGCGCAAGGTGTCCTTAGTGGTATTATCGCTGACCCTTCGATTGGAACTAAAGACCAATATGGGAGGAGTAGAACTGAAAATGTTGAAAAAACTGTATGGCGCTAGATTTGGTATACCGTTTTCGTCCATCGTGGAAACGAATGCAATAGGCCTGGGGGCCACGCTTCCCACCAAAAGCTGATGCCGCTCGGAAGGGCTCAATTCCTTTGGTATATAAGTCTTCATATGGGGAAATTAATTCGAATTTTAAAAAGATACGAAAATATCTCTCATAGAGCTGCTTCCCATGGTCTGCCGGGAGGTAAAACAACAATAAAGCAGGTTGTTTCGCCTGGATTGGAAGTACTTTTTGGAAAAGCAGGTTAAACTATTTTATCAAATCTGACCTTTTGCTAAGGCTGCTTTTTTTAAACAACTGACAGAATGGCAAATCCAGATGGTTGGCAAAATTGTTGCCCTTTAAAAAAGCATAAAAACGATACTTGGTATGAGTAAAGATCAGAATCCAAACATAGAAGAGCCTCTGCAAGATCCTACTGAAAACGAACTCCCTGAAAATGAGGCTAATGAAAATGAAAAGTCGGAAAAGGTTGATTCTGGGAAGGCGTTGAATGAAATGAAGGATAAATACCTGAGGTTGTACGCAGAGTTCGAAAATTTCAAGAAGCGCACGGTTCGCCAGAAGTTAGATTTAATTAAAACGGCTGCCCAAGACACTATGTCAATTTTACTGCCGGTTTTGGATGATTTTGACAGGGCAAAAAAAGCAGCTGATGATCCAAATACAGACGAACAGTTTAGCGAAGGAGTGGGTGCGGTTTACCACAAATTGTACGCGGAGTTAGAGAAGAAAGGGCTGAAACCGATGGTGAGCACGGGTGAAACCTTTGATCCTGAAATGCATGAAGCCGTTACCGAGATTCCTGCCCCAACTGAAGATATGGTGGGTAAGGTAGTCGATACCCTTGAGAAAGGGTACTGGTTGAACGACCATATTATCCGGTATGCAAAAGTGGTAGTAGGGAAATAAGCGCAACAAGCAAGCACATAAGCAACATGGCAAAACGAGATTATTACGAGGTGTTGGGAGTAGGCAAGGATGCTGATGAAGCCACCATTAAGAAATCATATCGAAAGCTCGCCCTACAATATCATCCGGACCGCAACCCGGATGACAAGGCGGCTGAAGATCGGTTCAAGGAGGCTGCTGAGGCATATGAGGTTTTGTCGGATAGTCAGAAGCGAGCCCGTTACGATCGGTATGGTCATGCTGGAGTAGATGGGAATGGAGGGTTTGCCGGCGGGGGAATGACTATGGAAGATATCTTCGCCAATTTCGGAGATATTTTTGGGGATTCCGGGAGCCCGTTTGGATCCTTTTTTGGTGGGGCCACCGGCCGTCAAAGGAGCCGAGGGCAACGTGGAACTAACCTTAGGATCAAGGTCACCCTCACATTGGAAGAAATTGCTAATGGTGTAACGAAAAAAATAAAGGTAAAAAAGCTAGTTACCTGCGATGCTTGCGGAGGTAGTGGTGCCAAAGATAGCAGTTCAGTAAAACGCTGTGACACCTGCGGAGGATCGGGTTATGTTCGCCAAGTTCGAAGCACTTTTTTAGGACAAATGCAAACTACCATCACCTGCCCTACCTGTGGAGGTAGTGGGGAAGTGATTACAGCCAAGTGTCCTAAGTGTAAAGGAGATGGAGCTGTTTATGCAGAAGAAACCATGGAGATTGAAATTCCGGCGGGTGTGGAAGAAGGCATGCAATTAAGTTTGCGCGGAAAAGGAAATGCAGGGCTTCGGGGTGGACCAGCAGGTGATCTATTGATCAATATTGAGGAAAAGAAGCATGACTACCTGCAGCGCGACGGGCAAAATGTCATATTTGAGCTCTATGTAAATTTTGCAGACGCAGCGCTTGGTACTAGTGTAGAGGTGCCTACCATCGACGGGAAGGTAAAAATCAAGATTCCAGCAGGTACTCAATCCGGAAAGATTTTCCGTCTTCGTGATAAAGGATTGCCTTCTGTGCAGGCCTATGGCAAGGGGGATCAACTGATTCACGTGAATGTGTGGACTCCCAAAAAACTAAGCTCAGAAGAAAAAAATATCTTGGAAAAATTGCGGAATAGCAGCAATTTCAGTCCTGATCCGGGAAAATCCGAAAAAGGTTTTTTTGAGAAGATGCGCGACTATTTCAAATAGGCGTTTATAAGGGGAGACAGGATTCTACATGTGCCTGGCACACAATTTTCCACCGACACCCCCAGTTTCTATAAATGCGACCGTAGGGTGATGCTCAGCTTCCATCTAGATTAAGAATTATTCATGCGCACTGGCTCAACCTTTTTTCTATTCGCCGGCCTGTTTGTGTTGGTCAGTTGTAATAGCGATAGGCTTTACCAAAAATCGTATCCGCTACCCACAAAGGGATGGGCTTATTCGGATAGCCTGCAATTTGATTTCGAAGTTCCCGATACAACGACCCTTTATGACCTGCAGATCACGATTGAGCATACCACAGCGTTTCCGTACCGAAATTTATACACCCAGGTACATACCGTTTTCCCATCCATGCAACGACAGACTCAGGTTTTGTCATTAGAGCTTATGGACCAGGTTGGATTTTGGCAGGGATCCTGCGGTGGTCGTACTTGCAAGTTGCTAGTACCAATCCAGGAGCACATATTTTTCAGGCAACCTGGAACTTATCGGATCGTATTAGAGCAATTTAGTAGAAAGGAGGTTTTGGAGGGGGTCCGGGAAATTTCCCTTGAGGTTAAAGCAGTTGGCCAAAGGCCTGAGCTGTGAATTCCGCCAATGACTTGCAATTCCGTTTCCTTATGGAACATTTGGTGAATTCCGATTATTTAGCATTTTAAGTGCTAAGGAGGTTACCAAATCGATAAGAAGTTCAGTCGATACTATTAAAATAACCTTACCAGGTCGCATTTCTTTAGTTCCTTCTCAATCAAAGCCTTATTTTTCCAATGCGAGTTGCTTGAAGTAGGCAGAGCAGAAATGTTAGCTAACTGCAATTTTACTGATGAAACACATCCATTGTTTTCTTCTCTTGGTAATAGCCTTTCCCTTGACAGGCCTATCCCAATTTACCCCCGTGGACCAGACTCCTTTTACTATAATTGTTACCGACGGCACAATCAGTAATAAGGATTCTCCGGTTAAAAAGGCGGCGGGACCAGCTGGAACACCGGTTGCCTATTCGGATCCTATTCGGTCATTGGGCATGCGGGAGACGATCCAGGCAGGAGCTTTTCTGGAACGCCCTCTCTATGGAAAAAAAGGCTTCTTATTGGTCTTTACTGTAGGTGATTCGATCGGCGGCATGCAAGGCTCCTTGGTGGTTAACGGGACAGAGGTGCGAGGCGTCTATCGATTAATCCGGCAAAAGCTGAATTCTTCAGAAATTGTGCCCAAGGGAATGACCACCTACATTTTAGAGGGGACGATCTATTTCCTGGGAATATCTTGACCTGTAGCAGTTTGGTTCAAGCTTCATTCTCGGCTTTGACCAACAATTGGAAGCCATTGCCATGAATGTTCACGATTTCGATCTGCTCGTCGCGCTTTAGATATTTCCGGAGCTTGGTTACGAATACATCCATGCTTCGGGCTGTGAAGTAATTGTCCTCCCCCCAAATCTTGGTCAGGGCTTCAGAGCGGGGCAAGATATCATTCATCTTCAGCGCAAAAAGCCGGAGCAGCTGAGCCTCTTTAGGAGATAGCTTCATTTTTTCTTCATCCTCTCCGCCATGATTAAAAGTCAGTATGCGGAGTGGGAAATTGAAATGGAATTTTCCGATCTCGAATTCTTTGGTGTCATCCTCTTGGCGCGGCTGGCTACGTTTCAAAATAGCCTGGATACGCAACAACAACTCTTCACTATTGAACGGCTTGGTTATATAATCGTCCCCACCAGTCTTAAACCCTTTAACCACATCTTCTTTCATGGCTTTGGCTGTAAGGAAAATTATGGGCATTTCAGAACCTGCTTCTCGAATGTCTGATGCTAGAGTGAAACCATCCTTCTTAGGCATCATCACATCAAATATCCCCAGATCAAAAGTGCCTTGCCGGTAAAGCTCTAGCCCTTGTGCGCCATCCGTTCCCAGGGTAACTTCATATTCGTGCATTTCGAGGTAGGATCGCAATACATCACCAAAATTCTGATCATCTTCAACCAAGAGGATTTTGGCCTTCATTTTTTAAATGGATTTAACGTTGATTGAAACGCGAGTGTATAAAACGCTTCGACTTTTGAATTTATACTGTCCCTAAGCAATTTTTCTTGTCGACAGTAGGTACTACTGCATTGCCTAAAAAGAAGGGCTGCCAGTAGTCCCAAAAATTGATGTCGGCCTATTGTAAGGTAAGGGTTTTTTCGCATTGCCCCAATGTATGCTAAGGTTGGGTGCGTGGAAATGTTAAAATGAAGCTGCTACCTTTACCAAGTTCACTTTGTACTTTGATCTGCCCATTATGGGCATCCACCATAGCCTTAACATAAGATAACCCAAGTCCAAAGCCCTTCACATCGTGTAAATTACCGGTGTGCACCCGATAAAATTTATCAAAGATTTGCTTTCGAGCCTCTTTACTCATACCGATCCCTTGATCGCGAATGGTGATCTCTAATCCGTTTGTAATATCTCTGGTACTCACCAGGATATCCGGCTCGTCGGGTGAATATTTATTCGCATTGTCCAATAAATTATTCAAAATATTGGAGACATGGGTCTGGTCAGCCATGATGGTAGGATTGGTAGCTTTGAGGTCCATTTCTACCTGGCCACCTTTTCTTTCGACTTGTAAACTGATATTGCGTACGGCATGGTCAATGATCTCGTGCATGTCCACTGCACTCAATTTCAGGGAAAAGTCTTTCCGGTCCAGGAGCGCAATCTGGAGAACTTTTTCTACCTGATCGTGCATGCGCTTATTCTCTTGTCGGATAATGCCTGCAAATCGTTTGACCTTTTCCTGGCTTTGGGCCACCATAGGACTATTAATGCTGTCTACTGCCAAGGAAATGGTCGCAATCGGCGTTTTGAACTCATGGGTCATATTGTTAATAAAGTCAGTCTTCATTTCCGAGACCTTTTTTTGCCGGAAAATGACATTGATCGTATAGCCGAAGCTAAATAGGATGATCGCTGTGAATAGAATAGAGCCGAGGAAATTTAACCAAAGCGACCGCCATACGAAAGAACCCCGGGAGGGAAAGTGGATCATCAATAGGCCAGGCGAAGGCATCTCATTCGGGAATAAATGGACCCGATACCTCGAATTGTAGATATTTCGATAGCCGGGTAATATTTCTCTAGGCCCGGCTTCTTCTACCACGAAATGATCGTTAAATATGACAAAGGCTTTCTTAGCCTTTGAATAGATACCGAAATCGTACTTGGTAATCACTCCCCGGTTCGTAAGCTCCTGATTAACCAGCATGCTTAAATTAGAGGGGTTGATACGCTCGGCCAGGGGAGTCTCAGGCAGCCCTTGATCATAAAAGGCAAATAGCCTCCTGTAGGGGTTTTCCGGGTCCTCCAGGCAGTCATCACATACACAGACTTTGGATAATTTATCTAAGAAATGGTCCAATACTTCCCCTCCGGCTTTACTATCCGCCAAGGGAAGGTGCCGATTCCAATCCTCTCTGCTGATTAGCTTTTTGCTGTGTCCTTTCCCTTCCCCTTCTCCCTGTAAATATTGGGTTACATAACCATTTCCATAAAAATTTATGGCTCTCCGCTTCTCCTCTACTTCGATGATCTTGACCACCTCATTCAGGGCATTATAAACGTTTTTATCAAAGCGTTCCTCATTGACACGGATGGCAGTGCGAATAAGATCCATCTGAAGCCACACCACGCCGATAACCGCAGCGCTCATGAGCCCGATAATAATCCAGATGGCATTCTTATTCATTTGACTGAAATTCTAATGTCTTTCCCTAATTTAAGAACCTAAATTTAATAGGAAAGGATGCGGGCCTATTACCCTTAACGCCATTTTAACGGGAAGCTGTCCCCGAGGGCGCATAAAGGGTCAAGTGGCTCCATTTATGAAACAGCTCTATCTTCTGTCTACAGGTCAATCCCTGAAGAGCTGAAGCTTCATTTTGCGGATTCGGTCTTCCAGTTTTTCACTGGAAAGTTTTTCCCTTAGTCGGTCTGCAATAATTGGAAAACTGAATGAAGTAGGCCGTTCAGGGCGGCTTAGAATTGTTTTTTGGCCGGCAATCCGTTCGAGCGCCATTCGCATCCGGCCTTCTTCCAATTGAAAGGTCATTACCTCATCATAGGCCTGGAGCAATAATAAGTTATCGGGCTCATAATCTGAGAAAACCTCAAAAAATAATTGGGAAGAGGACTGAAGGTGCTTTTCCTTTATCTGTTTTCCCGGAAACCCTTTAAAGACCAAGCCTGCAATACTGGCAATATCCCTAAATCGTCGACGAGCCAATTCCGTATTGTTGATGCTTTGCTGAATATCCGAGCTCAGGTTTTCTTGGGAAAAAAGGCCACGACGGAGTCCCTCCTCTATCGGTATTTCGCTGTCTGAGAGCAATTCAAAACCGTAATCGTTCATGGCAATGGTAAAGCTTAGCGGACTTATCTGGGCCAGCCGCCAAGCTGTAAGTGCTCCCAATCCTTCATGCACAAAGCGGCCCTCAAAAGGGTAAACCACCAAGTGATACCCCTCCCTACTTTTAAAATATTCAAGCAGGAATTCATCTTTTTTCGGAACATGTGATCGCCGGGCTTGTAAGCTAATGAGCGGCTGCAACTTGTTAAGTTCCGGATCGGGAAATTCTCCCCGGGCAGATTGATCCATTTTTTTTCGCAAAAAGTCAGCTAACTGAGAGGAAAGTGGCATTCGGCTCCCCATCCAAGCCGGTACCCGACCAGTTTTTTGTTTGGTGCGCCGGACCAAAGCCGTCATGCCGGTTATTTTTACCAGTTCCAGGCTACGCCCCGCAAACCAAAACACATCGCCTGGTTTGAGCTGTCCAATAAACCATTCCTCAATGGTCCCCAGCTTCTTGCCACCCATATACTGGATTATGATGGCACCGTCGCCTACAATCGTACCCATAGACAAACGGTGTCGAAGCGCGATACGCTTGGAGTCCACTTTATAAACCCCATTCTCGATAACTACTTTTTTGTATTCATCATAGGCAGAAAGGCTTTCACCCCCCGATGTAATGAAATCAAGTACCCAGGCCCACTCTTCTTTACGGATTGAATTAAAGGAAAAAGTATGCTTGACTTCATGGAAAATTTCCTCAGGTCGAAAACCATCGCTGATGGCCAGTGTGATTAAGTACTGTGTTAGCACGTCGAAAGACCTTATATAGGGTATGCGTGATTCCAAGGCCTGCGCCTGAATAGCATCTCGGAGTGCCGCACCTTCTAGTAATTCCAGGGAATGGGTGGGAACAAAGAATATTTTGCTCACTGCTCCTGGCTGATGACCACTTCGCCCTGCGCGCTGAATAAATCGGGCTACTCCCTTCGGGCTTCCAATTTGTATAATGGTCTCCACTGGCCTAAAATCGACTCCCAAATCCAGGCTGGAAGTACAAACTACTGCTTTCAAGGTGCCTAGGTGGAGCGCATTTTCCACCCAATCCCGAAGATCGCGGCTGATACTACCATGGTGCATAGCAATGGCGCCTGCCAAATCTGGGGCGACCTCAAGCATCTGTTGGTACCAGATCTCGCATTGCGCTCTGGTGTTGGTAAAGATGAGTGAGCTTTGACTCTGCAGTATAATCGGAATAACCTTTTCAAGCAGTTTGATGCCCAAATGGCCTGCCCAAGGGAAAGTTTCAATCTCATCGGGTAGAATGGTCTCTACTTCTATAGTTTTTTGGATGTTGGATTTAATGATTCGAATTCGGTCTTCATTTTCCTGGCCAAATAGCACTTCAATTGCTTCTTGCATATTGCCAATAGTCGCAGAAATACCCCATATCTTCAGACTTGGGAGGATTCCCTTCAAGCGGGATAGCGCCAATTCTATTTGGACACCACGTTTGGAACCTACCAGTTCGTGCCATTCATCCACTACTACAGTTTGCAGTTGACTAAAGAATTTTGAATAACCTTTTTGGGCCAGTAGCAAGTGCAGGCTTTCGGGTGTGGTAATCAGGATCTCAGGCGGCTTTTTCTTTTGTTTTTGCCGTTGAGCAGAGGAGGTATCTCCTGACCGAATGGCCACATTCCAGTTGAGGCCGAGGTGGTCAACTGCTTCCTGGGCGGCAACCTGTATTTCCCGGGTCAATGCTCGAATTGGAGTGATCCAAATCGCTCGGAGTCCATTGTGTTCCCGCTTTTGATCATGAGGCTGATCTCGGATAAATTCAAGGAGAATAGGAACGATTAAAGAATAGGTCTTACCGCTGCCTGTCGGAGCATTTACTAATCCATGTTTTCCTGTGAGATAGGCTTCCCAGGTATCCAGCTGAAAGGGAAAAGGCGTCCATCCCTTCTGTTTGAGGAAGGAAATACCTGGTTCTAATTGAGCAGGATCAAAATCCACGATTGATTTGGTTGCCATCAGCGTTCTAACAAAGCCGGACTGTTTCAGTTGAGGAGAACCAGCTTGGTGATGCTTATTCTCACTTCCCTCAAAAGGATGCTGGGCTCAATTACCTATGGAAATTAATGGTCCAACATTTCCAGACCCGTCGCTAGCGAGGCTCAACAAAATGCGCATCACGCCAAAGGTTGTTTTGGATGCTATATCCCGGTCGTCGATATAATACCAATGGTCTTTATACTTAATACTGATAAAGGCCTCTTTGGGCTTTTTTTCACTGGATAAGATTTGAATGAGAGTGGGGTCATCTGGTCGAAAAGTACTCGCAGTCCTGCCTTCATCTATGTGATTTTGCGGAACATCAATATACCAGCTAATACTGGCTATCATCTCTAGCATAGAACGAGTTTGGACTACCACTTCGGCATCGTTCTTCTGAATTAACCCGTAATCGATACTGAATTGGTTCGTATCTGGATCAAGGTTCAACAGTTCTTTAAATTCTTGGATAATTAATCTGGAGGGTTCGTCCAAATCATTCACCGGAAAATAGATCTGTACATTTACCCTTGGCCAATCGCCCGCAAATTGCATTCCAAGCAGTCCGTTTCTTTGAAGTTCGCCCAACACTTCCAGGAGTCGGGTAAATTTCGGGTCTGACTCCGCCCTAACCCTGGGGCCGCTCCTTTCGTTTTGTACCCGATTAATTGATCGGCTGGTCAATCGAAATAATCGTTCGGCAGCCCATCCGGATTGGATTAGAAAAAAGATAACGGAAGGCGGTAGAGGTGTCAACAAGCTTTGGGAAAAGGATTGGCCGGATAAGGGAGTGTAAGTGATCGTAGGCCGGTCTGACCAACTTCCGCCGACATTGGCACCTGCTGCTTCTCCAAGTGCTGACGACGTAGAGCCATTTATACCAGCAGTTCCGGTACGGGTATACTGATTGATGACAGAAGCTACATTTAAGAATTGAGGCACTTCCAAATAACGTAACCTCACTATGTTCAAAAGCATTTGCTCGTTGTCCTGCAGGGCTATTCGTTCATTGTAATTAAAGCCGTCGGGAGGAATAGTCTTTGGGCCCATGGAGGATTTACAAGAACCCAAAACCAGGACGAGAACCAATAGTAGACTGACGAATAAAGGGTGGGTAGACATTTTGGATATTAGGTGTATTCTAATTTAATTTTAAATATAGCAGAAAGGTGGACTCCCCTTAGATTTTCTATCTCCAACCGAATTCTCCACAACCGATAGGAGACCCCGGAGGTAATTGCCTGACCTCTGGAAATTTAAAGTCCTTCGGATCCTGCTGGAATTGTTGAATCTTCTGACGAAGATACATGTTGTGGGCTGCTACTTCTTCATTGCTGCTACTCCCAGATGTTCTTAATGCATTTTCAATATTTTGCAATTTACGAAGTGCCAGCGCAGCTACCTGCTCCTGCGTATTCGAGTTGGCGGCTAGAAGCATGAGATGATGTACGACTCGTTTTTCCACCATCAGAGCAATTTGCTGGTAGTAACCATTGGTAGATTGTACTTTTTGGTGCACATGAAGCCAAAGCTTCTCGATTACATCCTGGGTTGAAAGTCGATTGGGTTCCAAAGCACTTTGGCTCTGTAACCTGGCTAGTCGGCCTGAGTGCAAAAGATAGGTGAGGGTGTGATTGACCGATGATTCTGCTGCAGCAATGGGGTCCAGTGAAAGACCATCATAGGTTTTGAAAAGCTCCCGGTCGCGATTGTAACCCATAGGCTGGGGAGGGATTAAACTCATAATGGATTTCGGAAACGCCAGGAATTCAGGGTCCATCGTGGTAAAGAGTCCCTCCATGGCAGTGGTCTGCTTTGGATCATCGACCGGCCGGGCAACGGATTGTGCATTTCCCCGAACTGCATAAGTATACTCTAAGCCACCAACCAGCTTAGCAACAGCCTCCACTTGATAGCGGTGCATATAGTAGACTGGTACCAAAACCCTTTCTAGTTCTGCCATAGGAGCCCCTTCCGGGATATTGGTCATTCCGAATTGAGAAAGAGCTGTTTTTCGAACCTCACTCAATCGCTTGAGTTCTTCTAATGGATCTTTCCCATTATCCCAGAGATGTGCAATTGGGTGAGCACCTCCTACCGGGCGGGCAGCCTCATCCGAGATGTAGCGCAAGCCCATACGCTCATTTTCTTTCAAAATCTGTACTAAACCCTTTTCTTCTTCCTCTGAGTTTTCAAAATCCTGGTAACCGTAAAGGATGGTCCGTTGATCCCATTCTCCGATATCCGTATCGTAAGCAGCCGAAAAATCCATTTCTCCATTTGACTGCAGTTGGATGTATGGGTGTGGGTAATCCATGACTGAAGCCCTATTATTGAAGCTGGATGCGAAGTTATGCGCGAGCCCTAGCGTATGTCCCACTTCATGGGCAGATAATTGCCGCAATCTGGCTAAAGCCATTTCGAGCAGTTGTGGGTCGGCTTTATCTCCTTTCTCATAGGCTTCGATAAGCCCTTGTGCAATCATAAAATCCTGGCGAACACGCAAACTCCCAAGTAGGACGTGGCCTTTTATAATCTCCCCGGTCCTGGGGTCGACCACAGTAGAGCCATAGCTCCATCCCCGGGTTGCGCGGTGGGTCCAATTAATCACGTTATAGCGGACATCCATTGGGTCTGCATCTTCAGGAAGCACTTCTACACGAAAAGCATCTTCGTATCCCGCAGCCTCAAAAGCCTGATTCCACCAATTCGCTCCCTCGATCAATGCAGATTGGATCGGTTCCGGAGCACCTCGGTCGAGGTAGTATACAATAGGTTCAACCGCTTTACTCCTTTCAGCAGTAGGGTCGACCTTTTCTAGGCGATGTCTGGAAATAAACCGCTTCGTTAATGGTTGATCGATTGGTGTCGCATAGTCTTGGTAACTGATTCCAAAAAAGCCGGCACGCGGATCAAACTTGCGAGCTTGATAATTGGCGTCCGGCAACTGGACAAACGAATGGTGCTGTCTAACGGTTACTGCTTTAGGAGATGGGGTTACGGATCTGATATATCCTCCAGTAGGGTCGCCGCTAAAAGTAAGTGTAGCTTCAAACTCGGAATTTTGAGGGAAGTTCTTTGTTCGATCCAGGTAAATGGCTGATCGTTCCTTATCTAAACTATAGGTTCCCTGCTTACCTCTTTTTAAGCGATCGGTCACCCCGTGCGCATCTTGGAGGAGAAAAGGAGTAAGATCTACCAAAACTCGCCCATCGGTTTCGGCTTCAATTTTAAAGCCCGCTAATACAGAACGGGCAAACGCATCAGCCACAGACCGTCGCTCATCCGGGTTATCACTGACCGCCCGGTAATCGTAATTTGGCTGGATCATCAATACTTTTGGACCCACCCGCTCGAAATAGACGATGCGATTATTTCCGAGTTGATTACGATCCAAACCAATATCATTGGAACCGATAGCCGCTGTAAGCGAATTCACGTAAAGAAACTCTTCTTCCCATTTATTTATCTCCAACCAGATCTTACCAGAACTTTCTTCCCAATAGAAATCAAAATAGCCATCATAAGACTCAAATCCGCTGGTCTTTTCTGAAATGCTGGGAATCTTCTTATCGTCTTGTGCTGCTGCGGTAAAAGCGAAAAATAAGAGTAGGAAAAAGAGGGATATCCTTTGCATGTAGATTTTGGTTTTGAGCCAATAAGATAAGGAAATGGTAGCTCGCAAGAAAAGGTTAGCCAGGGAACTGAATTTATGCATTGAACGAATATGAAAGCTTGGAATGTTTAGGGTAAAATCAGGATTGATAATTCTATAATTTCAATTAAGAAAATAGAGCTGGACTATGGAAATTTCGCTGGAATCAAGCGTCGGAATCGTCAATTTGCTTATCCTGATTCATATAGCTGCTGGATTTGTTGGTTTTGTGGCTGGAATTGTTGCTCTTATTGCCAAAAAGGGAAATACCTGGCATCGCATCGGCGGCAAGGTATTTTTTTACACTATGCTGACCGCCGTAGTTCTGGCCTTAATTATTTCCATCTGGCCCGGTCATGAGTCGGTAGTCCTATTTTCTATTGGACTCTTTACACTTTATCTCGTGATGACAGGTATCCGTGCTCTTCGATTTAAAAGGGCTGGGACAGATTTTAACCTTTGGATTGATCGCCTTATTTCCGGCCTGATGGCCCTTTTTGGTATGGGAATGGTATTCGTAGCAATCTGGGAAGGTTTTAGGAATACCCAACTTGTGACTTTGGCTGTATTTGGTAGTATTGCTCTTCTACTGGCCCTAAATGATCTGAGGCTATTTCGGCATGCCGACCGACTATCAAAACAGTGGCTTCGGATTCATCTAACTAAAATGATAGGCGGTTTTATTGCAGCAACTACAGCCTTCATGGTCACGAACGAAGCCCTGCCGGGTTTGTGGGGATGGTTAAGTCCGACGGTTCTTGGGAGTATTCTAATTGCCTTTTGGCGTACAAGAATCAGGAAGGGAAAATTTGGAATTACAGCCTAAGGTATGAGGTCTCTAAGGGCCTTTCCGAAAGGTATTGGCGATTGTATAGTTGAAATCCCGTTATCCTGAAGCGGCCTATTAGGGGTATTTTGTAGATTTCGCTGTTATTTTTTCCAGGTCCCGAATTTCCTTTTATGTATTTCCATCAATCTGCGAGGAATGATTAATCATTCTAAGATTAGTTGCTTTGGCCAATTAATCTATTGGGTATAATGGGTAAAAGCCCATTGTATTTTGATTGTTGGAAAGTTGAAATTTTTGACATCACCTGTTTTGGACGTCGTACAATGATTCAAAACTGAAAGGGTAAACCTGCCTACAGACTTGGGTGAAAATGATTCTGATGGAATATTTGCGTTTCAGTTCGGACTCAAAGTAGAGTCTTGTCTAAGGAGGGGTATAGAGAACTTTTTGTATTTGTTCCAGACACCTTTCCTGACAATTGGTGAGCCCAGCCCAGGTCCGAAAGCAAGTAAAACCATTTTAAGATCAGTAAAAGTTACGAGTGTATGTCTACCGAAAAGATTCATGTTTTTGATACAACACTCCGGGATGGGGAGCAGGTGCCGGGTTGTCGGTTGAATATGGATGAGAAAGTGATCATTGCCAAAGCATTGGAGGAGCTTGGAGTTGATATCATTGAAGCAGGCTTTCCCATTTCTTCTCCTGGCGATTTCGCCTCGGTACAAGCCATTTGTGAGGCGGTCACAAATCCGGTTGTTTGTGCTTTATCAAGAGCTGTTCGAAAAGATATAGAGGTAGCTGGCGAGTCGATCCGCAAAGCCAAGCGGGGAAGGATACATACTGGAATAGGTACAAGTCCATACCATATCAAATTTAAGTTGCAGAGCAATCCGGAGGAGATCATCCAACGCGGGGTGGCAGCCGTAAAATTGGCGCGCAACCTGGCCGAAGAAGTCGAGTTCTATGCCGAAGACGCTGGACGAACAAGCAACGAATACCTGGCTCGTGTGGTGGAAGCGATGATCCATGCCGGGGCAACTGTAATCAATGTACCGGATACTACAGGGTATTGCCTACCTGAGATGTATGGGGAAAAGATTGCCTATCTGAAAAACCATGTACCTAACATTGACAAAGCTGTGATTTCAACTCATTGCCACAATGATCTCGGTTTGGCTACTGCAAATACTGTTGCCGGTGTGCAACATGGAGCAGGGCAGGTGGAGGTTACCATTAACGGGATAGGAGAACGTGCTGGAAACACTTCTCTTGAAGAAGTGGTAATGATCCTGAAAAGTCACAAGGGCATTGGCCGGGAGACCAACATTCGTACAGAGCATTTATATCCGACCAGCCGACTAATAAGTGAAATGATGCGTATGCCCGTTCAACCCAATAAAGCAATCGTTGGCAGGAACGCCTTCTCCCACTCTTCAGGTATCCACCAAGATGGGGTAATTAAGCATCGGGAAAATTATGAGATCATTGATCCCAAGGACGTCGGTGTTGATAAATCAGAAATCATTCTGACAGCTCGATCTGGAAGAGCAGCCTTAAAATACCGCTTGCTGGAGATCGGTCACGCAGTCAATGGAGAGATTGACGAAGTTTACAGTGCTTTTCTCCAAATGGCAGACCGTAAACAGGTGATAGAGAATGCCGACCTACAGGAGCTGATGGCCCAATTCTAAGCAAAAAAGCATAAGGAGCGAGATGAAAAGAACCCTTTTCGAAAAGATCTGGGAGCAGCACGTGGTACAATCCATTGAACAAGGCCCGGATGTTTTTTACATAGATCGTCATTTTATCCACGAGGTCACTAGCCCTCAAGCTTTTGCAGGGCTTGATCGCAGAGGTATCAAAGTGCGTCGACCCGACCGGGTCACCGCTACGGCCGACCACAATGTGCCTACCTTGAATCAGCATTTGCCAATCGAAGAACCTCTATCTCGAAAACAGGTGGAGGCCCTGGAGGTAAACTGTCGAAATCATGGGATAGAACTATATGGCTTAAACCACGAACGCCAGGGAATTGTGCATGTCATTGGGCCAGAGCTTGGCCTCACGCAGCCGGGGATGACTATTGTGTGTGGAGATTCTCATACGTCGACCCACGGTGCCTTCGGTACCATTGCCTTTGGTATTGGAACCAGTGAAGTAGAAATGGTTTTAGCTACTCAATGCTTGCTTCAATACAAGCCGAAGACTATGCTAATTCGGGTGGAAGGAGAATGTCAGTCTGATGTTTCAGCCAAGGATATAATCCTATACATCATCGCTCAATTAGGAACCGGAGGAGGAGCAGGTTATTTCGTTGAATATGCCGGGGAAGCAATTCGTGCACTCAGTATGGAAGGCCGTATGACCGTTTGTAATATGAGCATAGAAATGGGTGCTCGAGGGGGTATGATTGCACCGGATGAAACGACGTTCAATTACCTCAGAGGAAAACCATTTGCCCCTTCGGGGCTAGCTTTTGATCAGGAGGTAGAACATTGGCAGGCGCTGGTATCTGATGAAGGGGCTAGCTATGATAATGAGGTCGTCTTTCAAGCGGAAAATATCCGGCCTATGATCACCTTTGGTACCAATCCAGGCATGGGTATACCCATCCTCGATTCCATTCCGATGGAAAACGATCAATCGCTGCAGAAAGCACTCCAGTACATGGACTTTAACGGAGGTGACCAGATGGTGGGCAAGCGAATTTCACATGTGTTTATCGGGAGTTGCACGAATGGGCGGATTGAAGACCTCCGGGTAGTTGCAAATGCAGTCAAAGGGAAAAAAAAGGCTGACCATGTGACAGTATGGATTGTACCAGGCTCTAAGCAGGTGGAGGCTCAAGCTAAAGCAGAAGGGATTGAAGAAATCTTGAAAAGCGCAGGGTTTGAATTGCGTCAGCCCGGTTGTTCTGCCTGTCTAGCTATGAATGAGGATAAGATTCCTGCCGGAGCTTACTGCGTTTCAACCTCCAATCGCAATTTTGAAGGTCGCCAAGGGCCCGGAGCCAGAACTATCTTGGCAAGCCCCCGCACTGCTGCATTAGCGGCTATACATGGTGCCATTGCTGTTGAACCAGCCTTGGCTTGATCCTTCTCACCCAATCAATTAGTATTCATGGAACCAATTTCGATTATACAATCCAGGTGTGTGCCCCTGCCAATCGACCATGTAGATACGGATCAGATCATTCCAGCACGCTTTCTAAAAGCTACTACAAGGGAAGGTTTTGGTGCAAATCTGTTCCGGGACTGGCGATTCCGTTCTGACGGAACTGTGATTGAGGATTTTGTCCTGAATCGGGACGAATACCAGGGAGAAATCCTGCTGACCGGACAGAATTTCGGATCTGGATCCAGTAGAGAACATGCGGCCTGGGCGATAAAGGACTACGGTTTTCGCGTTGTCCTATCCACCAGATTTGCAGATATCTTTCGAAATAATGCCCTGAACAATGGATTACTGCCCGTTGAATTACCAGCATCCTTTTCCGAGACGCTTTTTCAGGCAGTAGAAGGCAATCCAAACCTACGAATTGAGGTAAACCTACCTGATCAGATCGTTCAAATTTTACCTGACGGCCCCATAGCCTCTTTTTCGATCAATGCCTACAAAAAGCATTGTTTGCTAAACGGACTCGATGATATGGATTACCTACTTAGTGAGCAACAGGCTATTCTTAATTACGAAGCTGCCCACAACAAATAACTATGAGTTCAAATCGGATGGAGATTGCCCTGCTTCCCGGAGACGGTATTGGGCCAGAAATTGTAGCCCAGGGCAAGAAAGTGCTTGAGGCTCTGGCTGAGCGGTACGACTACTCATTTCAATTCACGTTTGGTACGATCGGAGCAGCAGCGATCGATGCAGAAGGAGATCCCTTACCTCCGGCTACATTGCAGGCTTGCCAACGGGCAGATGCTATTTTACTAGGGGCTGTTGGGCATCCAAAGTTTGATAACAATCCCGAATTGAAAGTGCGGCCGGAACAAGGCTTACTCCGCATTCGAAAGGCATTGGGCTTGTTCTGTAATATTCGTCCAATTCAGGCATTTCCTATTCTGTCGGATAAGGCACCTTTAAAACCGGACCGGATAGAGGGTGTTGATTTTGTCATTTATCGAGAATTGACCGGGGGGATTTATTTCGGGGAGCGCGGTTACAAGGAGGATGGATCTGCTTTTGATGAATGTGCCTACCATACAGAAGAGATTGAGCGAATGGCACATCTCGCTTTCCAGGCAGCTAAAATACGGAAACGAAAACTAACACTTGTTGATAAGGCCAATGTATTGGAGACTTCTCGTCTGTGGCGAAAAGTAGTTCGCACCATTGCTCCACAGTATCCAGAAGTCGAACTGGACTTTCAATTCGTAGATAATGCTGCGATGCAAATTATCCTGAATCCGGCACAATTCGATGTTATCCTCACGGGGAATATGTTTGGCGATATACTCAGTGACGAAGCTTCCGTCATTAGTGGCTCCTTGGGGATGCTCCCCTCTGGTTCGGTGGGTGCTTCTTCTGCTTTATTTGAACCATGTCATGGTTCTTATCCACAGGCTGCAGGAAAGAATATCGCCAACCCGATGGCTACCATTTTGTCCGTGGCGATGCTACTGGACCACCTGGGATTGCCCCAAGGAGCTCAAACGGTTAGACAAGCTGTAGATGCAGCTCTGGATGAAGCCTATTGTACGATAGATATTCAGCCAAACCAGCCCAAGTCAACGGAGGAGGTAGGTGATTTTATATCCAAAGAAATACTAGCTGCAGAGTCTAAGGAGAAAGGCTTAGTTGATTAAAGAGCTGGATTTCAGTACAATGCATGGAAAATGTTCCTGTATAGGTTTGAAAGTCAGCGTATTGTGGTCTTGAAATCGTTTTTAGAGGTCGTAAATGGGAACATTATAAATCTTAGGATTTACTTGCCCATGGTGTTGAGCTTCGCCTACTTTGTTTCAATGGCGCTCTTTGATTCGGTAAAGGGCCAATGCAATTGGCTAACAAAGTGTTTGCCCATCGTATCTGAAAAGAGGCTAGTCAGCCCCAAAGTGCGAAAAAATGGAGAAGGCCTTCCTGCTGGATAGGCCTTTCGTTGTCGAATGTGAGATCTATGGAATTGAATAAATACAGTAAATCTGTTACGCAGGATGAGACCCAGCCGGCAGCTCAGGCTATGCTCCATGCAATTGGGTTAAGCGAGGAGGATCTTCAGAAACCTCAAGTAGGTATTGCAAGCACTGGTTTTGAAGGTAATCCCTGCAACATGCACCTTAATGGCTTGGCCCAAGAGGTAAAAAGACATACGCAAGGATTAGACCTGGTAGGTTTGGTGTTCAACACGATTGGCGTGAGTGACGGAATCTCGATGGGAACTTCTGGTATGAGGTATTCTCTTCCCTCCAGAGATCTAATAGCAGACAGCATGGAAACGGTGGTGCAAGGGATGTCTTATGACGCTTTGATTACCGTGGTGGGGTGCGATAAAAATATGCCAGGGGCACTGATGGCGATGTGTCGCTTGAATCGGCCATCTATCCTGATCTATGGAGGAACTATAAATGCAGGGCACTACAAAGGGAAGGAATTGGATATTGTGTCTGCCTTTGAAGCCTTAGGAAACAAAATAGCGGGGGCTTTGAGTCCGGAAGATTTCAAGGGAATTATTCAAAATGCATGTCCGGGAGCCGGAGCATGTGGCGGCATGTATACGGCTAATACCATGTCATCGGCCATTGAGGCTTTGGGAATGAGCTTACCGTTTAGTTCGTCCAATCCGGCAACCAGCCAAGATAAAAAAGAGGACTGTAAGAAAGCAGGGCAGGCTATTCGGTATTTACTCGAGCATGATATTAAGCCTAGCGATGTGGTGACTAAAGCCTCCTTGGAGAATGCATTCACCCTGGCTGTTGCCCTAGGCGGATCCACGAATGCTGTACTCCACTTTCTTGCTATTGCACAGGCTGCCGGACTGGATTTTACCTTAGAAGATATTCAGCGGATATCGGATCGCACGCCCTATATCGCAGACTTAAAACCAAGTGGAAAATATTTGATGAAGGACCTCAACGCAGTTGGAGGTGTGCCCGGAGTGATGAAAGTCCTATTGGAAAATCAGCTGTTGGATGGTAACTGCCTCACTGTAACAGGTAAAACCATTGCTGAAAACCTGGAGGAAACACCTTCTTTAAGCACTGGTCAAAAAGTAATCCTCCCCATCGATAAGCCCGTGAAACCTACAGGGCATATCCAGATCCTATATGGAAACCTGGCTAGTGAGGGAGCTGTAGCCAAAATAACCGGGAAAGAAGGCGAGCGGTTTGAAGGCCCAGCAAGAGTGTATAACAGCGAATTCGAGGCAAATGCCGGAATTCTAAATAAAGAGGTACAGCCTGGTGAAGTGGTAGTCATTCGATACGAAGGCCCCAAAGGCGGACCCGGCATGCCTGAAATGTTAAAACCTACTTCTGCAATTATGGGCGCTGGCCTCGGTAAGACAGTAGCTCTCATTACTGACGGTCGTTTTTCCGGAGGGACTCATGGTTTTGTGGTAGGTCATATCACTCCGGAAGCTCAGGAGGGTGGGCTGATTGGATTGCTTCAGAATGGGGATAAAATCACCATTGATGCACAAAAGAATTCCCTTACGGCAAATCTAACAGACGAGGAGATCAGCCTGCGAAGAAAGAATTGGGAGGCTCCTGTCCCTAAGCACAGAAAAGGAATCTTGTACAAATACGCGAAGACGGTTTCATCCGCTTCCGAAGGTTGTGTTACCGATCATTGATTCCATTGAAATTAATCTTGCTCTAACCACGATAAAACAACTTGTTATGACCATTGCGCAGACTGCGGCAACTCTTTCACAAAAAACACCTGCTCGTACCCTCACGGGAGCCGAAGCGGTGATCCTCTCCTTGCTGGAGGAGCAGGTTGAAACCATATTCGGCTATCCAGGTGGGGCGATTATGCCCATTTATGACGAGTTGTATCAATATCGGGATCGGCTTCGCCATGTACTCATGCGGCATGAACAAGGGGCCACACATGCTGCACAGGGCTATGCACGTGTCACAGGAAAAGTGGGAGTTTGTTTTGCGACGAGCGGTCCCGGTGCTACTAATCTGGTTACCGGGATTGCGGATGCGCAAATTGATTCCAACCCAATGGTTTGTATCACAGGTCAGGTGCCCTCACATTTATTGGGTACGGATGCCTTCCAGGAGACGGATGTTGTCGGTATTACCATGCCGATCACCAAGTGGAACTTTCAGGTCACCCGGGCGGAAGAGATACCAGGAGCCATTGCGAAAGCCTTTTATATCGCCCGGACAGGCCGTCCAGGGCCGGTACTTTTAGATATTACCAAGGATGCCCAGTTTGGTAAAGTTGATTTTTCTTATGCCCCTTGCCGCCGCATAAAATCCTACTTCCCTTTCCCAAAGCTCCAACTTGGTCAAATCAAAAAGGCAGCGGAACTTATAAATGGCGCTAAAAAGCCGTTTTTACTGGTTGGGCATGGTGTATTGCTGTCGGAAGCACAGGAAGAGGTGATCGCCCTTACAGAGAAGGCGGGTATTCCTTGTGCCAGCACCTTGTTAGGACTTTCTGCGATTCCTAATGATCATAAGTATTATACCGGGATGCTCGGGATGCACGGAAATTACGCCCCCAATGTAAAGACGAACGAATGCGATGTTCTGATTGCAGTTGGAATGCGATTTGATGATCGGGTTACCGGAAATCTAAACAAGTATGCCAAACAGGCCAAGGTCGTACACATTGAGATCGATAAGTCGGAGATTAATAAAAATGTCTTCGCCCACGCACCGGTAGTAGCAGATGCACGGCAGGCCTTACAAGCCTTGCTGCCTTTGATTGAGGAGCAGAGGCATGACGAATGGCTGGCAGAATTCAGAACTACCAATCAGGTAGAATATGACAAGATTATCCAACAGGAGTTGTATCCGGATACGGGTAAGATCCGCATGGGAGAAGTCATTCGGCAGGTTTCCGAAAAAACGGATGGACAAGCAATTATTGTAACTGATGTAGGGCAACATCAGATGGTCACCTCCAGGTACTACCAATTTGATCAACCCCACAGCAATGTGACTTCAGGAGGCTTGGGCACGATGGGGTTTGCATTGCCTGCAGCATTTGGAGCAAAGGTAGGGCGCCCGGATCGGCAAGTAGTCGCGGTTATTGGCGACGGTGGTTTCCAAATGACTATCCAGGAGTTAGGTACCCTTCTTCAAGAAGGTACGCCGGTGAAGATCATCATTCTTAACAATAGCTATTTGGGCATGGTCAGGCAGTGGCAGCAACTTTTCTTTGAGAAGCGCTATGCCGAAACCGAAATGGTCAACCCCGATTTTGTGGCTATTGCCAAAGGATATCAACTTGAAGCTGAGCGTGTGGAAAGTCGAGACAATCTGCCCGAGGCTATCGAACGTATGCTGGATTGTGATAGACCATTTTTGCTCGAGGTAGTTGTTGAGAAAGAGGATAATGTATTTCCTATGGTTCCATCCGGGGCATCTGTAGCTGATATACGGTTGGAGTAAAGAATTGACCTTTTAAAAAGAGAATTTATGGTCCCATCAGAACCGGTTCGTTCCTGGACGATCATTGCCTTTACAGAAAATGCAGTAGGGATGCTGCATCATATCACTATTCTGTTTACCCGTAGAAAGATCAACATTGATTCGCTTACCACTTCAGAATCTGAAAAGTCAGGCGTGTATCGCTATACCCTTGTAGTGCATATGACACAAAGCCAGGCCGAGAAGGTGGTGAAACAGATAGAAAAGATAATCGGGGTTTACAAGGCAACCCTGCTGTCGGAAGAAGAAACCGTTTTCCAGGAGATTGCGCTCTACAAGATTCCCACGGTCGAATTGACGGGAGGTGACCACATTGAAAAGCTGGTACGCAAGCATAGCGCCCGGATTTTATCGGTCCACCCGGAATTTTTGGTTATTGAAAAAACAGGTCATGCAGAGGACACCCGGCAATTGTTAGAGGAACTACAGCCTTATCAGGTGCTCGAGTTTGTCCGATCGGGAAGAATTGCTGTGCGAAAACCGATGAAACATCTTCCAGAACATATGGAAGAGCTCGAAAAAATGCATCAGCCAGCTATTGGCACGATCAAAACGAAATAAAAATAAAAGCAAACAATCAAACTATGGCAAAGATCAATTTTGGAGGGGTAGAAGAAAATGTAGTTACCCGCGAAGAGTTTCCACTGGAAAAAGCCAGAGAAGTACTCAAAGATGAAGTAATTGCCATCCTGGGCTATGGGGTACAAGGTCCCGGACAATCCATGAACCTTAGGGATAATGGCTTCAATGTAATCGTTGGCCAGCGGCAAGGTTCTGGTAGTTGGGAACGGGCTATTCGCGACGGATGGGTGCCCGGCGAGACCCTCTTTCCCATTGAAGAGGCTGCGCGGCAGGCTACGATTTTGCAATACTTACTTAGCGACGCCGGACAGATCGCTTGCTGGCCACAGGTCAAAGCACAACTGACCAAAGGAAAGGCCCTGTATTTTTCTCATGGCTTTGGGATCACTTATAGCGACCAAACCGGTATTGAGCCTCCAGAAGATGTAGATGTCATTTTGGTTGCCCCCAAGGGATCCGGTACTTCACTGCGCCGCTTATTTGTTGCGGGGAAAGGTCTGAATTCAAGTTTTGCTATTCACCAGGATGCTACCGGGCGTGCTTGGGAGCGCGTTGTGGCATTGGGTATCGGAGTCGGGTCCGGATACCTATTTGAAACCGATTTCAAGAAAGAGGTCTACTCGGATTTGACGGGCGAGCGCGGCATTTTAATGGGGGCACTGGCAGGTGTTTTTGAGGCGCAATACAACTGTTTGCGTGAAAACGGACATACCCCTTCAGAGGCATTTAACGAAACAGTAGAAGAGCTAACCCAAAGCTTAATGCCGTTGGTGGCAGAAAAGGGGATGGATTGGATGTATGCCAATTGTTCCACCACAGCCCAACGCGGTGCCTTGGATTGGAGGCATAAATTCCGGGAAGCTGTAAAGCCGATATTCGACGAGCTTTACAACAGCGTTGCCTCCGGCAAAGAGGCTGAGATTGTCATCGAGTCTTGTAAGCAAACAGATTATCGGGAGAAATTGAATGCCGAGCTTAAAGACTTGCGCGAATCCGAGCTCTGGGAGACTGGAGCCCAGGTGCGCAAATTGCGACCCGAAAATGCAGAGGAACGCGTAGAAGCTTGAACAGAACATCAATCATCAAATAATTTATTGGGGCCCTGATCCGATCAGCAGGGTCCCTTCTCCTATATGGCCACATCATACTCACATACCCTCATACCCCTCAACGATATCCAGTCGGCACGCCATCGCCTGGTTGGGGTTGCTCTGGCCACTCCATTCCAAAAAAATCGAACCCTTTCCCGCAAATACCAAGCTAACGTGTGGTTGAAGCGGGAAGATTTGCAAGTGGTTAGAAGCTATAAGATCAGGGGCGCATTTAACAAGATGAGCCGTCTGAATGAGGAACAACGCAAGAAAGGTATCCTATGTGCGAGTGCCGGCAATCACGCACAAGGGGTGGCTTATTCTTGCCACCGCCTTGGAATTAAGGGTACTATTTTTATGCCCAATCCTACTCCGCTGCAAAAGATCCAGCAGGTACGGATGTTTGGAGGAGATCAGGTAGAAGTAGTAATTACCGGCGATACGTTTGATGAATCCTATCAAGCATCCTTAATTCATCAGCGCGAAACTCAAAAGGTCTTCGTCCATCCGTTCAATGATCCGGACATTATTTGCGGTCAGGGGACTGTAGGCTGGGAAATCATAGACGCTGCTACAGGTCCGATCGACATTCTTTTTGTTCCGGTAGGCGGTGGCGGACTTGCTTCTGGAGTGGGTACGGTATTTCGCGCCTTGAGCCCATCTACACGAATAATTGGTGTAGAACCCGAAGGAGCTCCATCCATGAAGACTGCCCTGGAAGCAGGTAAATTGGTACGGCTTGACCAGATTGATCCTTTCGTGGACGGAGCCGCCACCCAGGAGGTGGGCGATCTAACGCTGGCCCATTGCCAAGAGGTGCTCGATGAAGTCATTACAGTGCCTGAAGGTAGGATCTGCTCCACCATCCTGGATTTGTACAATCGGGATGCGATCGTAGTAGAACCTGCAGGCGCTCTTACAGTTGCTGCACTTGCTCACTACCAGGTAGAAGGTAAAAATGTAGCCTGTGTTCTTAGCGGTAGCAACAACGATATTGTCCGCATGGAAGAGATCAAGGAGCGGTCCTTGTTGTATGAGGGGCTGAAACACTACTTCATTGTCCGGTTTCCCCAACGCCCTGGAGCCTTAAAAGAATTTGTACTTCATGTATTGGGCCCCTCAGATGATATTACACACTTTGCATACACAAAGAAAACAAGTCGCGAACAGGGGCCGGCGGTGGTCGGTATTGAGTTGCAGGCACCAGAAGACTTTGAACCCCTATTGGATCGTATGCAGGAAAGAGGTTTTTTGGGAGAGTATCTCAATAAAAAGGAAGAACTTTTCCAATACTTGGTGTAATGGGGTCCGAAAGAATCTGATCGTACTACTAGCAGGTGCTTCCAAACTTCTATCTCTCCTCCAAATCCAATCCTTGGTGGTTTTTTCGTAATTTTATAGCGTAACTCCCCGGATAATTTGCGGCTTTACGGTAGGACCAACATGCTCATTATCCCACAATCCTGAGTCCTCTATTACATTCGGATTAGGCATTTGCTTTTCCCCTTAGCTACTAATAAGTGGAATGCATTTCTGGGAATAGAAAAGTTGAGCTCGAGCTTGATCAGGCTGCCTGATATTCGGGAGACTATTTATTGGGAACCAAGCCTACAGGCCTCAAACTTTTTTCCGCATGGAAGGGCAAGGAAAGATCCTTATTGTAGAGGATGAACTGATTATTGCCGCAAACCTATCGCTACAGCTCAACAAGATGGGTTATGAAGTGACCGGCATTCTCACCCGTGGAGAAGACGTGCTGGATCATTTGAAAGAAAATAAACCGGATATTCTGCTGTTGGATATTCGCTTAAAAGGCGATTGGGATGGCATCCGAGCGGCTGAGGAAGTTAAGAAGCGGTTTGACTTACCCATCATTTTTTTGACCGCCAATGCTGATGATGCCCATTTCAACCGGGCCAAGGCGGCTAAGCCGGATGCTTTTATATCCAAACCTTTCAAGAAACTCGATTTAAAGCGAGCCATTGAGCTGACCATTTCTCGGAAAGAAAAATCGGAGCTTGGGGCGCATGATAGTGTCGCCGAACAAGAGGATTCTATCGTGCTCAAGGATCGAATTTTCGTTCGTCACAAGGAGAAAATGGTCCGGCTTTTCCTGGATGAAATTCAATTTATTGCTGCAGAGCGCAATTACAGCCGTATTTATTGCTGTGGAAAAGAATACGTGCTGTCGGTTCCCTTGAAGACCTTAGAACGGAAAATCAACAATCCTATGTTCCTCCGGATTCACCGTTCTTACATGGTCAATTTAGCTAGAGTCGATGAGGTTGGGGAAGGACATATTGTCATTGACCAAAAAACCTTGCCACTGGGCCAAGGACAGCGAACACGCCTTTTAGCCCGGATTCAACGGATATAACCATGGGTAAGTAAAATCCAGGTTACGGACAGTTTTTACCGGCCTTCGTACTATCTCACTTCCGGATTGGCCCCTAAATAAGTATTATAGAGTCTATATCGCAGAGTTGGGTAACGTGGGTAAGGTACGATCTCAAAAACACCTAATAAACCAGATTGTAGGGCCTTCCGGCTCCTTTATTAAAGTAGCCGGAAGGTACTTTTGAACCGAAAAGCCTTCAATTTTGGCAACAGCCAAATCAAGGATACAATGGAGAGAGTAGGGTAGGGATGAACCTTGTCTGTCGAGACAATTTTTAGCTTACCCTAAATATTTTGATAAGTCAGGCCCGTGGTCTGGCTTTTTTTAGGCCTCTTCTAATAATTCCAGCGCCCTATCAATTTCCTCCTCCAAATTATAGATATGCACACTGTGGCGCAGCAGTTCGCTCCCAACAGATCGAGGTTGAAGCCGTCCCTTTTTCCACAAATACTTCTGCAACTCAGGACCTGTCATCCCTTCCAGCTTATAAGTGGTTATGCCCGCACACAGGTTGGTATGAGTAGAGGAAAGGATGGAAATGTTGGGGTTTTGATTCAGGCCCGCTCTAAGTCGGTCACCGAGTTCTTTGATCCGATTGAGCCAGCGGTCCTCCCCAATGGTTCGGTAAAAGTCAACAGCCGCCTCCAGTCCAACCAGTAGGGAGGGATTTCCAGTGCCGTATTGCATAAGCCGAAAACCATGGTCCGTCTCATGATCCCAATTATAACTTGCCAAGGTGGTCCAGATCATGGGAGCACTTTCGGACCGGATGTATAGTAAACCGTTACCGGCTGGAGCCAATAACCATTTGTGGAGACTCGAGTAGTAAGCATCGCAACCTAGCTCCTTTACATCCACCTTTATTTGCCCAACTGCCTGCGCCCCGTCAATTACCGTGAAAATGCCCTTTTCCCTGGCGATCGAACAAATTTCTTTGATGGGCATCACGATCCCATACACTGAAACAATGTGGGGAATAGCTATGACCTTGGTTTTAGAGGTTATTTGTGCGGTTACTGCATCCACAATAGCTTGTGAATCGTTGACCGGAGGATGAATTTTAGCCTGCTTATAGATACATCCTTTTCGCTTGGCCATAAGTTGCCAGATCCCGAATCCACCCCCATGCTCCTGATTGGTATTGATCAATTCATCTCCTGCTTTAAGGTCAAGGCCATTACCGATAAAGTTCATCCCAAAAGTGGCATTTTGGGTGAGCGCGATTTCTTTGTAATCGGCATTGAGGATACTTCCCAGCTTTTCCCGTAATTGTCGCTCTTCAAAATAACCCGACAAGAGTTGTGGTCCTTCTCCTTTATAATCGGTTTCAGCTGCATGGACCGCCTTATGGTGCATGTCCTCAATAACCTTGTTCAAAACGAAAGAAGGCTGTGGCCCAAGTGTTCCGTTGTTGAAGTAAGTTTGCCCTTCTGCCAACGGAAATTGTAAGCGAATAGCCTTCCAGTAATCCTGCTCCGGCAGTGATGCCAATTGCTTTATTGTCGAAAGGGAAGTCAATGGCCGCAGGTCGTGCTTTAGGCCCATAAGGGGTAAGCCGGCAGCAGAAAATGCAGCGTGGTGAAGGAATTGCCTGCGGGAACGCATTGGAAACAGATTTGGTAAGTACTTGGGAAAATAAGGAAATCTCTTGATAGCCAGCATTCATTAAACTCGGCCATCAGGAATACGAATTCAGCCTGGGATAAGTGCAGGGGAAAAGGCCCTCTACTTTGTGCAGCTATCTCCGTCCTCAGTCCAAAACAGACAGCCCTTCCTGGATGGAAGCTTTTAGTTCCTCGACTGGTGGTTGCGTTTTAGATACTACCTGTAAGCCATTGTAAAAGGTGAATATGAAGCTAGCCAGGCTGGCCGGGTCTTTTTGGGACGAGATTTCTCCTCGAGCAATGGCTCTCTGAATTTCTTCTTTGAAAAAAGTGATGAATCCTTCGCGATTGGCGGCCAGAATTTTAAGAATGGAATTGTTGCCCGGTAACTGTTCAGTAGTTGTATTGACAACCAGGCACCCTCTGCAGGCATTGCCTTGAAGCACATCCGAAATTCCTTGGAGGAATAGTTGCTCCAAACCGACTTTGAAAGAATTCGCTTCCTGCAAGCAGGATCGGACCATAGCCTCGCTGCCTTGACGATATTTTGCGAAAGCTTGCTCAAAAAGGGCTTCCTTCCCTCCGAATGTATCGTAGAGACTTGCTCTGTTTATCCCGAGCTGATCAACTAAGTCCTGAATCGAAGTAGCCTGATATCCCTTTTCCCAGAATAGCTCCATTGCTTTTTCCAGTACAAGATCTTGATCGAATGATTTAGGACGAGGCATAAAATACTTTTGGGATGTCTCGGAATTAAGGGCTGTTTTTCCAACTCCTCATTTTTCAAGTAAGTTTATCCTTGGGCTCTCAAGCACTAAAATAAGATACAGAACGATCGTTCCAGAAATATCGTTCAACAATGGCGATGATTTTTAGCCAAAAGATCTTGCGAGGTATTTTGCGTACTAATCCATCAGAAGTATTTTCCGGTTTAACGCAGCAAGTGTACCATGAAATTCTTGTTTAAGCCGATTGATCCCTCCTCCTTGGTTTTATTCCGAGTGGTGTTTGGCTTGCTAGGATTTGGAGATGTGCTTGGTATTTGGATCTATTATCATTTAATGGTAGATGCTTTCCACCCTGACCGATTCCAGTTTCGGTACATTGGATTTGAGTGGTTGCCCACCTTCTATGACCCCTGGATGTCCATTCTGATCCTTTCCATTGCTTTGGCAGGCTTATTGGTTGCCTTGGGCTGGTGGTATAAATGGGCAAGTTGGTATTTCGCCTTTGGATTTACCTACCTTTTTTTATTGGAAAAGTCTGCCTACCTCAACCATGCCTATCTATTTGCCTGGATTGCCTTTTTAATGCCCTTCTTCCCGTTAGACCGTACCTTTTCGTTACGCGTTCGACGCTATCCGGAGTTGAGGGTGGATCAAGTTCCTTATTGGCCCTTGTTTTTGCTTCGGTTCCTCATGGGGCTGGTCTATTTTTATGGGGGTATAGCCAAGGTAAATCCGGATTGGTTGCGAGCGGTTCCCTTGAATTTGTGGATGTCTGCGCGAGGAGATATGGCAGTTATTGGACCTATTCTGGCACAAGATTGGGTGCCATGGCTCATGGCTTACGGAGGTTTATTCCTTGATCTCATGGCTCCTTTTTTGCTATTGAGCCGGTATACTCGTCCCTGGATATTTTTATTTATTCTAGGTTTTCATTTCTCGAATAGCCTGATATTCAATATAGGAATTTTCCCAACCTTGTCGATCACCCTTTCTGCCTTGTTTTTTCGGCCTGACTTCCCGAAGCAGATCATTCAATGGTTTAACAAACGCTGGTCCTGGTTTAATCGGCAGTTGGTTTCAAGGGGCGACGAATTAGATCGAGAGACCTTGTCAAAGCCGTTGTGGCATTGGCAGCCTCAATGGAAGTCCGTCATTACGATGGGTATCCTGGTTTTAATGTTGATTCATCTGGTACTTCCGTTACGGCATCTTCTTTTTCCAGGCCAGGTTACCTGGACAGAAGAGGGGCATAGGTATGCATGGCGAATGATGCTTCGCACGAAGTGGGGAGTAGGAACCTTCGTGCTGAAAGAACCCAATACCGATTGGAAAGAGCGGGTGGAATTGGAGGAGCATCTGTGGGACCGACAGTTGAGGAAACTGCATACTCATCCGGATATGGTTTGGCAATTTGCTCAATACTTACGCCGGCTGCACCAGGATGAACATCCCGGAGTGCAGGTATTTGCAGAAATTCGAGTAAAATTAAATGACTACCCCCTCCAATGGTACATTGATCATGAAGTTGATTTGGGTCAGGTATCCTGGTCCTTTTGGAAACCCTCCCCCTGGATCAAACCGGCAGAGTTTGATCGCAGTTGGTCCCGGCTTCTGCCCGATAAGGATTAATAAACGCTTCGTTAAACTTCGAGCACACTATCGCCCGCCAACACAAATACGCGATCGCCATTCACTGGTTTTATGGAAGAAAGACCAGTGAAGGTCCCAAAGGCGGGTAGTATGCCTCCTACAGCTCCAAAATAAAAGCAAGGGACCCGCTTTCGTTGCCTTCCAAGTCCCTTCAGCATTACTCCTGGATGTAGATGTCCGGCAAGATTGTACAAGCTTTCCGGACTGGTTGATATCGGATGGTGGGTAAGCCAGAAGGGACCAATTGCCAAGCCTTCCGCATGAACTTTAAGGCCTGCCTCCTGATAACAATGTGTCGGTAGAATATCATGGTTGCCCTGGATCAATTGAAACCGGATATTCGAAAATTGTTGGGTTAACTGGACAAGATCTTCCCATTCCGGATTGTACTCACTGTGAAATAAGTCTCCAAGAAAATAGACGCTATTGGGTTTTAGGTCGAACAGAAGTGATTGCAGCCGATCCCAATTGGCATCAGAGGCAGCTATAGGCACCGGAATTCCAGCACGACGGAAGTGGTTGATCTTCCCCAGGTGAAGATCTGCCAGAAACAAGACTTGCTCTTCTTCCCAGTAAATAGCTCGGAATGGATGTAGCCAAAGTGTGGCCTCCTTAAATTGGAAAGAAGTCATCAATCAGATGATTAAAAAATGAGCTTGGGCAAAAGTAATGCTGAAATAGCTGTCCTACGAAGGAGACAGGCTTTGCTTGTACTGATCAAGGAAGGTTTGAAGTTTTTGTTCACTTTTTCCAGCATCCACTGGATGGTCTGACTCTGGCTGTCCAGGCAACTTTTCCACATAAATAGAGGATGAAGGAAAGGCAAAACTAATTCCGAGCTCTTCGGCTAACCTAATGGATGCCAACATGATTTCTTGGCGTGCCTTCAATTCATCCGACCAGCCCGGCACATTAAAGAAAATATAGAAAAGAATGTCCAAGGAGGATCCACTAAACTGATTTAGATGAATTTCGAAGTAGTCTTTACGGGTCTTGGGATGCGCAGATACGATTCCACGCAGGCCTTCGACATATTTTTCAATCAGATCCGGGGGGGTGTCATAAGTTATTGAAATATGAGTTTTGAATCTTCGAAAATGGCGCAATCCATAGTTATTGATATTCATGTTGGCCAGTTTACCGTTGGGGACATAGATCAGGGAATTGGCAAAGGTTCGGATCCGGGTAGCCCGTACTCCGATCTCTTCAACAGTTCCATCTACATCCTCAAAATTCACCCAGTCCCCTATCTGAAAAGGACGGTCCAAGAAAAGAGTAATGGAGCCGAATAAATTCTGAGCGGTGTCCTTAGCTGCAAGGGCCAGGGCAAGTCCTCCAATGGAAAGTCCTGCAATCAAAGCAGTTATATCAATATTGAAAGCTCGAAATACCTGAATCACAACTGCTCCGATGATCAGCAATTGCAGGAGCGTTTTAATTATGGGTACTAATTGGTCATCAAGTCGGCTTTCGGTCGAACTGGTGACTCTTCGGATGTACAACACTAAAATATCTACCACCTTTAGTAGGATAAACAGGACCATAAGGGTAGTAAACACCCAGGTGGTTTTATTGGCTACGTCGGCGGCTTGAGGCGGTAATAGTAAACTGGGCTGGAATATTTTAAAGAATCGAAGTACCAAAATAACAGAAGCATAGCGAGCCAGCTGGTTAATCGTCTCAATAGGTACCAGATTCGGATCAATCTTGAACTTACTAAGGCGTCGGAATAGGTTTTTTAATAAAAAATTCAGGATTATAAATATGACAACCCCAATACTCAACATGATAAATATGCCGGTATACTGCCATATAGCGAGACCAAAGATTTTCTTTTGGCCAAACTTTGGGAAAAGACTGATTAAAAAATCAGAACCAAACGGATACAGGTTTTTATGTAAATTCGGGATAGCGCCCACGGTTTCTTGAGAGTAATACCACTTCCCATTCCTCTTTTCGAGGTAGACTTGAGGCAGTTCTACCGGAAAAGGGATATAAATTGACTCATTTGAGACGGTATCCATATAGTTTGGATCGTCTGGAAGCGTGCCTATCCGTACGTACACCTTAGCATCTAAAATCTGTTTAAGTAAGACTGCTGTTTTGGAAGCGTCCATAGAGTCCGGGACTCCTGCCAAGGTTCTTGCTGCTTTGGCTGGATCGTAGCTTTCTTCCTGGAGATAATTTAGATGCACCAGCATGGTCTGTTTGGGGCTCTCCTGCGTTATTGGAAGGTCCGGATTTTGTCCATGCAGCGAAACGGCTGTCCAGAGACATACAAGTATTAAGGGTAACGAATTTCTTAGTTGGAACATGTTATCCGGTTTTTTTGCCAAAATGACAACGAACGCGAATTGATGACTAAAAAAGGCAGAGGCGCCAGTACCAGGAACTGGTTGAATGTCGTAATTGGGATTGAATCGGTTAAACTATTCCTTCAGAACAATCCTCCTTTACGGAATCACTGGCATTTGTGGGGATCCGCTTCTGTAGAGCTAACTAATCCTATGATCTGCGACCTTCTAGCGACACCCCTCCGCTTGCGCATTCAAATATATTGGGTTGTCTTGATTTTTTCTATGTTGACTCCCCCTTCATTTCTTGGAGGGCAGGGCTATGCACCAGATCAATTATTGATCAAATTAGAGCCTGGGGCCAGGGTAAGCCAATGGATGCAAGGGGAAGGTCGAGGTTTTGATACGCGTTACGGAATGCGGTTAAAAAAAACACTATCCCATGAGGTGGGTATTTGCCTGCTCACTTTTGATGAAAGGCGCATTTCGGCTCCCAAACTCCTGAATCTGTTGAGGAAGGATCCCATGGTAAGTGCAGTTCAATTAAATCATCAGGTAACCTGGCGGCAGCGCGAGCCAAATGACCCGCTCTGGGGATCTCAATGGCAATTCGAAAATACCGGTCAAAATGGGGGTACTGCTGATGCGGACATTGATGCAACAGACGCATGGACCATCACCCAAGGTGGAGTCACAGCCAATGGAGATACCATCGTTGTATGCGTAATCGATCAAGGAATCGATCCCAAGCATCAGGATTTTGGAGACAACCTCTGGGTGAATCGGGCTGAAATACCGGATAACGAAATAGACGACGATAATAATGGGTATGTTGACGATTACAGGGGATGGAGCATTATCACGGACAATGATCAAGTCGATGGCGGTCAACACGGTACTGCTGTAAGTGGAATAGTTGGGGCGCGTGGAGACAATGATTTGGGTATTACAGGGGTAAATTGGCGGGTAAAGATCATGGTGGTTAAAAACGATTTCATTACGAATGAGGCCGCTGTTATTGAAGCTTATGCCTATCCGTTAGCACTCCGCAAACGATATAATGAAACTAATGGCCAGGAAGGGGCATTCGTAGTCGCTACCAACGCTTCCTGGGGAGTTACATTCGGTCGGCCTGAGGATGCTCCGCTTTGGTGTGCCTTGTACGACAGTTTGGGGGCTGCGGGTATTCTCAATATAGGAGCCACAGAGAATTTGAATATTAATGTAGACCTTGAGGGTGATCTTCCTACGGCTTGTCCAAGTGATTTTTTGATTTCGGTTACCAGTACGAATCGAAATGATCAGAAAACTGGTAACGCTGCTTTTGGTCGATTAGCCATTGACTTGGGAGCGCCGGGCGAAGCCGTTTTTACAGCTAGTTCAGGCAATTCATATACAACGATTAGCGGTACTTCATTTGCAGCTCCAGCAGTAGCAGGAGCAGTGGGTCTGTTGTATGCCAATCCTTGCCCTTCCTTCGCAGATTTTATTAAACAGAATCCTGCCGGAACCGCTCGGCTGGTAAAACAAGCCATCTTGAATGGGGTAGATAAGACCCCGGCATTAGATACCCTTGTTCGAAGTGGTGGAAGACTCAACCTGTATAATAGCTTGGAACAATTATTGGAAAGCTGCCAAGGTTGCCTATTGCCTTACGATCCAAGGGCTACTGAAGTATCCGATTCCTCAGCGCTGATCAGTTGGGAGTATGCCAATACGGTTCAGCGAGTAGATCTTCGTTTTCGACTGCAAGGGGAAGGCCAATGGCAGGAAGAAACGGCTGTAACGGCCCCTTTTGCCTTAGCTGACCTGGATGCCTGCAGTACTTATGAAGTTCAATTCAAGACCTTTTGTGCGTCCGGCAATTCTGGTTATGGTCCCTCCTTATTGGTAACCACCGAGGGCTGTTGTTTTGCACCCTCCGGACTCAGTTTGGATATGGTGGATACCTTTTCGATGGATATTTCCTGGGATACAGTTGAAGCGGCTGTGGCCTATGTGGTTAGATACAAAACCGACCTGACAAGTGTATGGGATAGCATAACGACCAACGAATCCAGCTTAACGATTACCGACCTGGGAATTTGTACTTACTACGAAGTCCAGGTTCGTTCTGCATGCACCAAGTCTGCTCCATTGGCGTGGAGTTCCCCCTTGCAGGTGCGCACTTTGGGCTGCGGGGCATGTACCGACCTGGAGTACTGTGCCGTGAGGGATATTGATGCAGTGCAGGAATGGATACAAAGTGTACGTCTACATACCTTATTCAACGAATCCGGTCCTAATGGTGGGTATGGTGATTTTACCTCGCTAGCTGCCCTCACCTTAAAAAAGGATACTGCCTATTCGATCGAATTGGTCCCTGGCTTCGAAGATGTTCCGTTTCAGGAGTTTTTCCGGGTTTGGATGGACTTTAACCGCGACGGCCTTTTTTCCGAGAACGAATTGTTGTTTCGATCGGATACTGCAAGCACAGAAGCTGTAAGTGGAACAATAACTATTCCCGCTACCGGTACACCAGGTTCGGTTCGAATGCGGATTGGAATGCGATTTAGAGACCTTTTGCCTACAGAAGGCTGTAAAACACTTCCGGGAGGTTTCGGAGAATACGAAGACTATTGTGTAGAGATCCTTGGCGAGGATAATGCGTGTTCTCCTCCGGAGGGCTTCACCGTAATTGGTGATCCGGACGAAGCAGTGGGTTTTCGATGGAACGCCTCCTCGGAAGAGTCTTCCTATTTAATCAGGATCGATACGATCCTGGATGGCGAAGCAAGAGGTGCAGGTTCTTTATTCTCGGTGAATACCAATGAATTCATTATCCCTACCGAGTTGTATACTTGTAATTTTATTTTCTTGGCCGAAGTACAAGCCGTGTGCGGTACACGCGAAAGTTATCCATCAGCTCCAATTCGGTTTCGGTTGCCCTGCGTGAATAACAGTCCAACCCTTCCATCCCCGGAAAGCGAGTCAATTCGGGTTTTCCCCAACCCTGCCAACCGGAATAATGTAAATCTTGATCTCTCTTTACCACATCCTCAATCACGCGCCACTTTGGAATTATTTCGGTTGGATGGGCGGGTCGTCTACAAACAGATACTGTCTATACCAGCCGGTAACTCGGTGCATACATTGTCCATACCAGCGGCAACAAGCGGGGTGCTTGTTTTGCGACTGCTGCTCGACGATGGTACTCCCCTTCATACGCGGCTTGTTATCCAATAGTAAGGTCTGGCAATTACCTCCTATTTATTAGCTTTAAGGGATTCGGATTATTCAATTAACCTTATCTACATGCCAAAGCTATTTACTGTAGTCTTCGCCTGCTTCCTGGTGGGCCTAAACTTGTTGGGTCAAGAATCAAATCAACCAAACTCCAAAGCACCCGACCCGGAAGCCAAAGAATTTAATTCTACCCAACAAGTTACTATTAATGGCGAAACGCTGGAATTGGATACTCGGGTAGGAACATTTGAGGTCCGTGATAATCTGGATAAGCCCATGGCTTTATTTGGGTTTACCAGCTATGAAAAGAAAGGACCAGCAGATAATACTAGGCCCATCGTTTTTGCTTTTAATGGAGGGCCTGGTTCATCCTCTTTTTGGCTCCACATGGGGATTTTAGGCCCTAAACGAATTGCCATTAATGATCCGGGTTTTACGGCCCCGGCACCGTATGCGGTAGTGAATAATGATTATTCTATTCTGGATGTAGCTGACCTGGTCATGATTGACCCAGTTGGTACGGGTTTGAGCCGGCCGTTAGGGGATAAAAAGTTTAAGGATTTTTGGGGAGTTGATCCGGATATTGAAAGTATTAGTGCATTTATTCGACAGTTTCTGATTCATTCCGGCCGAATGAATGCTCCCAAATACCTTTTGGGCGAAAGCTATGGTACTTTCCGGAATGCTGGGATTATGGCACATCTCCAAGACCAGGGAATTGCTATGAATGGGGTCATCATGGTATCCGCTGTATTTGATCTCAGGCAACTTATGTTTCCCCCACACGAAGAATTATCGTATATCGTTCATTTTCCCACCTATGCAGCAACAGCCTGGTACCATGGCAAAGTGGAAAACAAACCCGCTGAACTGGAAGATTTTCTGGAAGACGTCCGATCCTTTACCGCGAATGAGTATGCTCAGGCGCTGTTTAAGGGCGATCAGCTAACAACAGCAGATAAAGAGAAATTGGCAGTCCGACTGAGTCATTTTTCAGGCCTTAGCCCGGATTATTGGTTAAAAGCAGATCTGCGGGTAAGGAATGGAGAATATTTCGCAGAATTAATGCGGGAAGAGGGGAAAACGGTCGGTCGGCTCGATTCCCGCTTCACTGGGATCAACCCGGATGGGATAAGCCAATTTGCTGACCACGATCCCCAAAGCGCAGCTATCTCAGCTCCATACATAACGGCATTCTTAGACTATTTGTACAACGACCTGGGGTTGGACAAGGGGATGCACTATCAAACAAGCGCCGGATCCAGGGCAGGATTCTCTTGGGATTGGAGTCATCAGGGCAATACCTCCTGGGGAGCCCAAACTGCTGTAAATACTGGTATTGATATGGCTCGTGCCATGAATCAGAATCCAAATATGAAAGTCTTGATCCTGAATGGTTATTACGATTTAGCTACGGTTTTTTATGGTGTTGAATATACCGTTGATCACCTGGGACTGACACCGGAGATCAAGGATAACATCATCATGAAATATTACGAGGCTGGTCACATGATGTATACTCATGAACCCAGTATGGTCAAGTTTAAGGCTGATGTGGCGGAATTCATCCGGGAGACTTGTAATCAATAAACGTTCACGCGCCGCGTATGACTCATTCAGACCGAAACTATGACCTTGTTTTGTTTGGTGCTTCTGGATTTACCGGGAGATTGGTAGCAACTTATTTGCTGAAGACCTACGGTATTGATAAATCCTTGAAATGGGCGATGGCAGGCCGAAATCTGGAAAAATTAAATCGAGTTCGCGCTCAGCTAGGCGATACCTCTATTCCGGTCTTGCAAGCGGATAGCCTGGATAGTGCATCCTTGGATGCGCTGACCCGACAAACCAAGGTACTTTGTACTACAGTTGGGCCTTATGCTCAATATGGGGACGAAGTGATTGCCTCCTGTGTCCGGGAAGGAGCACACTATTGTGATCTCACAGGTGAGGTTCAATGGATGAGGCGAATGATCGACGCCCACCATGATCAGGCGAGACAAAAGCAAGTAAAGATTGTGCATTGTTGTGGCTTCGATTCTATTCCCTCCGATATGGGAGTATACTTTTTGCAAGGGTATGCTAAAGAAACTACCGGAGTCTATTGCAATAGGATCAAAACCGGTCTCAAGGCGGCCAAAGGCGGGTTTAGCGGCGGAACAATTGCCAGTTTGATTAATGTGCTGGCTGAGGCCGAGCAGGACAAACGCATTTACGGTCTATTGGGAGATCCTTACGGGTTGAACCCAGCTGATGGGATAAAAGGCCTGGATGAGCCCGATCTTCGTTCGGTCGAATTAGACCCTCATTTCCAAAGCTGGAAAAGCCCTTTTGTCATGGCTCCAATTAATACAAAGGTAGTCCGTAGGAGTCATGCGTTATTAGGGTGGCCATTTGGGCAAAATTTCAGGTATGAAGAATTTGTGTTGACTGGAAAAGGGTTGGGAGGAAAGCTGAAAGGGTATGCTGCCAGTTTACCGGTCGGGGTAATGATGCAAGCAAAACCCGGTTCAGTGAGCAAGAAGATTTTAGACTGGATAACTCCTAAACCTGGAAAAGGGCCTTCCGAAAAAGTCCGCGAAAACGGGTTTTGGGTGTATGATCTAATTGGGATACTACCGAATGGAAACCTTATTAGGGCTCGGGTAAGTGGGGACCGGGACCCCGGCTATGGGTCAACTTCAAAGATGTTGGCTGAAGCAGCGGTATGTTTGGCCCAGGATCCCTTGCCTCCGGAGTGGGGGGTACTAACACCTGCAGTTGCTATGGGAGAAGTTTTGCTGAATCGATTGCGCGATCATGCAGGTCTCACCTTTAAAGTGAAGGATCAACCCAATGGTATCAGGAGCGATACGCTTGGTTAATTCTTCCATCAGCAACTTTAGTGGTTGGATCAGATAAGAGTACAAATTTCTAATTTGAAAATACTTTTTCCGTTAGGATTAAAATCATGTTCGTATGAAGTCATTTTTTTCTTTAACCCTAATTGTTACTCTCCTAATAGGGAGTCCGTTCGGATTGGTTGCTCAATCGGACAAAGAATCGGTAATAAAGGCCTTGGAAAGCGACTTTGATCGGTATCAGGCTATCGCTCACGAGATCTGGGAGAATCCGGAATTGGGTTATCTGGAAGAAAAGAGTGTACAGTTGCTTCAAAAGGAACTTGCTGGAGCAGGTTTTACGATTGAAAGTGGGGTTGCAAATATTCCTACGGCTTTTACGGCTACGTTCGGATCTGGGAAGCCAATTATCGGAATTCTAGGTGAATACGATGCTTTGCCTGGTATGTCGCAAGCGGCAGTACCGGAAAAAAAATCTGCCACCGAGGGTGCACCCGGACATGCTTGTGGCCATCACCTGTTTGGAACAGGTTCGGTTGCTGCAGCTATTGCTGTTAAAGATTGGATGGAGGCTAGCGGGCAAAAGGGTACAATACGGTTTTATGGTACGCCGGCCGAGGAAGGCGGTTCTGGAAAGGTATATATGGTCCGTGCTGGACTGTTTAATGACGTAGATGCAGTAATTAGTTGGCATTCTGCAGATCGAAATACTGCTAATCCGAGTACGAACCTGGCTACTATTTCCGGAAAGTTTCGCTTTTACGGAGTATCGTCCCATGCAGCTATGGCGCCTGAGCGGGGCCGCTCAGCTCTGGATGGCGTAGAGGCTATGAACTTCATGGTCAATATGCTGCGAGAGCACACTACTGAACCTACCCGAATTCACTACATGATTACGAAAGGTGGTGATGCGCCTAACATCGTACCCAAATTTGCAGAAGTATATTATGTGGTTCGGCATGAAAAGTATGGTGAGGTCAAATCCGTATGGGAACGAGTGGTAAAAGCGGCAGAAGCGGCTGCCATGGGAACGGAGACCGAGCTGGATTATGAGATTATTGGGGGCACCTATCCGAGATTACCGAACGAGACTTTAGCCCAGGTGCTGCATAAAAATCTTGGTTTGGTAGGTGGGGTCGAATACACCCCCGAGGAATTGGAGTTTGGAAAAGCCATTCAGGAAACCCTTCCTGGTAAGATAATACCTTTAGAAAGCGCGGCTGAAATTCAACCCTTTACGTTTTACAAAGGGAAAGCATCTGCAGATACTGGAGATGTAAGTTGGACTGTCCCCCTGGCAGCCTTGACAACAGCCACCTGGGTACCCGGCACACCGCCCCATTCCTGGCAAGCGGTAGCAGCCGGAGGCACCAGTATTGGGTATAAGGGCATGATGGTTGCAGCTAAAAGTATGGCGCTTTCCATCATGGACCTCTATCAAGATCCGGAATTATTGGAGGAAGCAAAAAAAGAATTTGAAAAATTACGGGGCCCCGATTTTGAATATGAAGCCTTACTGGGCAATCGTGAACCTGCTTTAGATTATCGTAAATAAGGCTTTAAAAACTTCCAAAGTCATGAAAGAAATAGTCCTGATTTCCGGGGTAAGTCGGGAAATGGGCCTTGGTTTTGAGATAGGTAAGCAGTTAGTTGAAAAAGGCTATCATGTGATTATTACAGCCAGAAAAGGAGAGCAAGCAGCGATACTAGCAGAAAGGATTGGAGCTGAATTTGATGTCCTGGATGTTACCAAGGAAGAGTCGATCCATCAAGTCCGAAAGTCCATTGAGGATAAGCATGGCCATCTGGATGTGCTGATCAATAATGCAGGCGCTTTTTTTGATATGGGAGCTCAACCACTGGATGCGGATATGGATTTTGTTCTTCAAGCTTTGGACTTAAACCTGCTTGGGGCCTGGCGAATGGTAAAAGCATTTGTTCCATTACTCAAAAAGAGCAAGAGCGGGAGGATTGTCAATGTGTCCAGTGGGGCCGGATCGTTCCGGGATCCTGCTTTTGGACTCAGCAAACACCAGGCAATTGTTCCTGTATATGGAATTACGAAGCTGGCTTTAAATGGCCTTACCGTGAAGTTGGCAAAACAGTTAGCTGGTACTTCAATAAAGGTGAACTCCGTTTGTCCGGGTTTTGTGGCCACTTATCCCGGAGTAGAACAATGGGGGGCAAGACCGGTAAGCGAAGGTGCCAAAGGCATTGTTTGGGCTGCTTCTTTAGATCAGGATGGACCCAGTGGTGGTTTCTTCCGAGATGGGGAGCCTATTGAGTGGTAATTTTTTTGGGTAACTGTAGGTCTTAACCATGGCGTTATTGTTGGGGCTATAGGGTTGTTTTCCATTAAGTGAACTTTCTCATGGTATTCGTCCATTTTCCACTCCAAGATAGGATGGGCCTGGATTTGTATGGTGAAATTCAATAGCTTACGACCTACAGGTCACCGAATTAGCATTTTGAATTTAAAACCATTTGCCATGAAAAGCTTTCTTGCGGCCCTTGGGGTTGCTCTTGGAAGTACAATTATTTTATCGTTTTCCTTGCTTCCGGAGGCTCCGACTCGGGCCAATTTGAATCCGTATCAAGGGATTCAGCTCTGTTTCGGAGGGGCCAATTTTCAATTCATTGCACCCAGGGATAGTTCCAGTCCATTGGCTCCCCGATTGGATGGGTTAGGGAATTGGCAATTTGAGGTATCCACCAAATCGGAGGATGCTCAATATTTTATGGATCAAGGCCTTCGTTTGATCTATGCTTTTAACCATGCCGAAGCCCACCGATCTTTCCAGGAGGCGGCAAGGCTGGATCCAACACTGGCTATGGCCTATTGGGGGCAGGCACTTGCACTAGGGCCAAATATCAACGACCCTTTTCCCGATGACAATCGCCAGGAAACGGCTTTTGAAGCCATCGAAAAGGCCAGCGATCTGATGCAAGGTGCTACCACCATGGAAAAAGAACTGATTGTAGCTCTATCCAAGCGTTGTACAGATCAGGAAGGTGCCGAACAACAGCCTTTGAACGTAGCTTATCTAGAGGCGATGGAAAAAGTGTATGCCAACCATAGCGACCATCCGGATATCGGAACCCTCTATGCAGCTGCCATTATGAATACCATGCCCTGGAACTATTATGATGAAAACTGGGACCCTAAGCCCAACACCGATCAATGTGTAGCAGCCCTGGAAAAAGTTAGTGCCGATTACCCGGAGCATCCTGGGGCGCATCACTACTACATACACATAATTGAAGCAAAAGCACCTACAAAAGCTATTTCGAATGCGGACGCACTTGCCGAAATGATGCCCGCTGCTGGTCATATGGTGCATATGCCTTCCCATATCTATTTGGCTGTTGGGTATTACGAAAAAGCGGCAGAGCAAAACAGAAAAGCGATTGAAGTTGACCAGGACTATATCGCCCAATGCCAGGCGCAGGGGGTATATCCATTGGCTTACTATCCACATAATATTCACTTTTTGTGGGCTGCCGCCTCTATGATGGGGGCCAGTCGGGAAGCTATTGATGCCGCAGAGAAAGTGGCTATGAAAGTTCCGAATTACCTGGGTACAGAGATCCCATTCATCCAGGATTTCATGGCAGTTCCTTTCCAGGCTTTTACTCGATTTGGCCAGTGGAATGAAATCCTTACTACTCCAGAACCCCCCAATCAGTTGCTGCATACCCGCATGATATGGCACTACGCGCGTGGAATGGCTTTTACAAGGAGGGGAGAGTTGGAAAAAGCCAAGATCGAGCTGGAGGCCACCCGTAAGCTCGGCGCTATGGAGGAAGTGATCGGATTAAATGCTGCTTATAACAATCCTACCTCCGAAGTAGCCAAAGTGGCCGTTGCGTCTCTGGAAGGTGAGATCGAAGCTGCTCAAGGCAACTGGGAGCAGGCGATCCAAATATTAACTGACGCGGTGAAGTTTGAGGAAGCTTTGATCTACCAGGAACCGGAAGCCTGGCATGCTCCTACCAGGCATTACCTGGGAGCTGTATTGCTCGATGCAGGGAAACCGGAGGAAGCAGAGGCAGTGTATTTGGCAGACCTGCAGAAACACCCCAATAACGGTTGGGCTTTATTTGGTCTTCAACAAGCCTTGGCCGCACAAGGAAAGGCAAAGGAAGCTCAACAGGTAAAGATGGAATTTGAAAAAGCCTGGGTCAACGCAGACATTGAACTCACGGCTTCTCGGTTTTAAACACGTCTAAACTTTAGGAGAAAACAAAAGCCCGCTATACAACAAGCGGGCTTTTGTTATGGGGATAGGAAAGCTAAAATGTGATAATCTTCCAGCCTTTTTCTACATTCCAGTTTGTTAAAGACACAAGCATGGAGATTATTCAAGCCCAACTCAAACATTTAGAACTTCTAGCTCCCCTATTCGATGCTTACCGGATTTTCTACAAACAACCTTCGGATTTGTTGGGGGCCACCGCTTTTTTGAAATCCCGGTTTGAGCTGAATGATTCAATTCTGTTCCTAGCCTTTGAAGGCGACGATGGGATAGGGTTTACGCAGCTATATCCCACCTATTCCTCTGTAACGATGGAGCCGTTCTATATTTTGAATGATTTGTACGTAAAACCAGAAGCCCGCAGAATAGGGATTGGTAGTCAATTGCTGCTCGCTGCTCAGCAGTTTGCTTTGGAAACCAATCAAAAAGGGCTGGAATTGGCAACAGCAAAAGATAATCCCGCTCAGCGCCTGTATGAAAAATTGGGCTGGACTAAGGACGAAGAATTTTTCAGGTATTTCTGGAGAGTGGGGAGTTGAGGATTAACTCTTTTACCAACCCCAGGTTCCTGAGCCGCCTTTAAAAGGACCCACGATATCAGACGTAATCCAGCCTCCATAGAAATCACCTTCCTGGGCTTGAACCAATTCATTATCTACATAGCAGGTATCCATCTTGCTGGGGTAAAAAGCCAGGTAATTTTGCAAGCGAGCAAATTGATCGGTTGGGGACGGGTAACTCCATGCGGCTTCAGGAATGAGGAGATCTCCTACGATTAGATTCCAATAATCGGCTCTGCCTTTCCATTCACAGAAACTATGCTTTCCAGGTTGGCCAACGAGCAATTGCATTTTTATGTCATCTTGGGGGATGTAGTATACCGGGGGGTGACTGGTTTCCAAAACTCGAAAGGATCGGTTGGATTGAGCGATTACTTCCCCTCCCACTTCAATGCGGACGGTCTTGCTACTGGGTTCCAACTTCGGAGGGCGAGGGTAATCCCAAACACTTTCTTGACCGAGTTTAGGCCGAATTCGATTTCTCATGTATCCGTAACATTAAGAAAGGCAGAGGGTTTAGAAAAAAATTGCAGGGCGCAATTATCAAAGCTAACCATAGTTGTTTTTCCGAAGCGAAAGGAAGGCAAATAGTTCTATAGTATCTGAACCAATGCGTCATAACTCAATGCCTTACCCTCTGAAATAAAGCAGAATTCCAATAATCATGAGGATGATTAAGCCCGAGGCCACAATATCCACCCATCCATAGCTAGCCCTGCTTTCTTCTTTTTGGGCCTGGCTTAAAGTGCCGAAAGTAAGTCCTGCAAGTTGGGTTTCCGACGGGCGTTCTGTTGCCAGGCTAACCCCAACCAGTACAAATACGCAAATAAAGAAGATGAGAATACAGAAATGGGAAAAAGGTATGGCGGCAATTTGCCCCAGAAGTCCGGTAAATTCAGTGCCTTGGAAGGTGGTGACCGTATCTAGGGTCAATCGGAAAAGGCCAATGGCAAACCCTAGGTATAGCGTCCATAGGGCTCCTTTCGCATTCATCCGCTTGTAAAATATGCCTAGCAGGAAGATTACCGTGATGGGGGGAGAAATATAGGATTGTACAGATTGCAGATAATCATACAAGGTGCCCGGAGCGTTTTTCATCACTGGAATCCAGGCAAACCCCAGTACTACAATTACCGCAGTGGCGATCCTCCCCACATTGAGTAGCTGACTTTCAGGAGTGTCTGGGCGCCGTTTTTTGTAAATATCAATCGTAAAGAGGGTTGAACAGGAGTTGAACACAGAGGCTAGGGAACTCATGAGCGCTGCCAGTAAACCCGCAGCTACCAAGCCCCGAAATCCAGCGGGTAAGAGGGTTTTGACCATGACCGGAAGAACTTCGTTAGGGCTGTCGTATTGTAAAACTCCCTGCTTACTCAACGCAAAAGCTATCATCCCGGGTACCAAGAATAAAAATACAGGCAGGATCTTCAAAAAACCGCCCCATATGGCTCCCCGTCGGCCTTCGGTTAGGTTTTTGGCGGTTAAAACGCGTTGGACAATGTATTGATCGGTACACCAATACCAGATACCAACAATAGCTCCACCAAACACCATTCCAGTCCACGGATATTGGGGATGGTCAATTGGTTTCCACATGTTCAAATGCTCGCTGCCTACAATTTCCCTCAGCCCGGCCCAGCCTCCGATGGCTTCCTGGTTTAATCCGATCCAGGTAACAGAAAAGGCCCCGGCTATCAGAATGATCGTTTGCAAAGTTTCCGTATAGACTACGGCCCGCATACCCCCGGCAACGGTGTAGACCCCGGTGATAAGGAGCGTAAGAACAGCCCCTGTCCAGAAGTCTACATCCAATAAGGCTTGAAATACGATACCGCCTGCATAAATAGATACGGAGACCTTGGTCAAGATGTAACCGACCAAAGAAACGATTGATAATACCCACCTGGCTTTTTCGTCATACCGTTTTTCCAGAAATTCAGGCATGGTAAAAACGCCGCTCCTGGCATAAAAGGGAAGGAAAACCCAACCGAGCAGCAATACGATCCACGCATGAAGCTCATAATGGGCAAGCGGCATTCCACTTTCGGCACCGGCACCCGCAAGACCAACCAGGTGTTCTGAACCAATATTACTTGCGAAAATCGAGGCTCCAATAATGAACCAACCTACATTCCGGCCTGCCAGGAAGTAATCTTCCGTATCCTTTTGTCTTTTGGAAATAACCCAAACAACGATAAGGGCTAAAACAAAGAAATAGCCTCCAATGACGATCCAATCTAATCCTTCCAAAGTGTGTTGTGTTTGTCTCCTGTTTGCAGTTCAGTCCTGATCTAGGTTCATCTCTTGCCTTTAGATATACCAGTTCAAAATATTCTCGAACAGTTCTTGCCTCCCACTCCGCATTGCAGGTTGGCCAAGTTTGGAAGCTTCTTGTGCTAGTTGTGTGAATGTAAGCTGACCATCTTCAAAACTTTTTCCCGAGCCTTGGTCAAAGGAGCTGTACCGTTCTTCCCTTAGCGCATTGAAGGGTGATTTTTCCAAGATTTCCCGAGCTATAAGTAAAGCCCTGGCAAAAGTGTCCATACCCCCAATATGAGCGTGGAATAAGTCTTCCAGATCGGTTGAATTTCGCCGGGTTTTAGCATCAAAATTTATACCTCCCCCCTGAAGTCCTCCACTGCGCAGCATCACTAGCATGGCTTCGGTTACTTCGAATAAATTGACTGGAAATTGGTCTGTATCCCACCCGTTTTGATAATCTCCCCGGTTAGCGTCAATGCTTCCCAAAAGCCCGGCATCAGCAGCTACTTGGAGTTCGTGTTCGAAGGTATGTTGTGCCAGAATCGCGTGATTGACTTCGAGATTCAATTTAAAATCTCCGTCCAGACCATATTCCTTCAAGAATTTAATTGTGGTGGCTGCATCAAAATCGTATTGGTGTTTGGTGGGCTCCATTGGTTTGGGTTCTATGAAGAAGTTTCCGGTAAAACCTTGACCTCTTGCATAGTCCTTAGCCATATGCAGAAACTGCGCCATGTGATCCAACTCCCGCTTCATATCCGTATTCAACAGGGACATATAGCCCTCACGTCCACCCCAAAAAACATAATTCGCCCCACCCAATTTAATGGTCGCATCCAGTGCATTTTTTACTTGGGCTGCTGCATGGGCTACTACAGCAAAGTCCGGATTGGTCATGGCCCCGTTCATATATCTGGGATGGGAAAAGAGATTGGCTGTGCCCCACAGCAATTGGACGCCGGAAGCCTCTTGCTTTTCCCAGGCATAATCTGTGATCTGTTCCAACCGCTTTGCACTTTCAGAAAGAGAATCTCCTTCAGCAATAAGGTCAAAATCATGAAAACAATAGAAGGGGACTCCGAGCTTGGTAATGAATTCGAATCCGGCATCCATTTTGTCCCTGGCCTCCTGTAAAGGATCGCCGGCAATTGCCCAGGGAAAGCCTTTTGTACCCACACCAAATGGATCTCCTCCTGTATTGCAAAGAGTATGCCACCAGCAAACGGCAAATCGGAAATAATTCTTCATGGATACACCATCCACCATCCGGTTTTCGTCATACCATTTAAATGCCAATGGATTATCAGACTCGCGGCCTTCGTAAGGTATCCGGCCAATACCTTTGAAATATTCCTTGTCGCCTAACGTAAGGTTGATCTTGTTGGACATGGTATTACTTTATTGGGTGTGATTGCTTATTTGCAGTAAGTCTTCTTTCCACTGTGTGAAAGCTTGCCAGTAGGGTTCAACCTCCGATTCGGGTTCAAACGAGTCGACAATGTGCGTATTCTGAACGGCTTCGTGAATGGATCCGTAGACCTTGTTGGCTACCCCGGCCGCTTTTGCTGCTCCTACAGCCCCAGTTGTTTCAATGACCTCGATTTTGCTGCCCATAAGGGATGATATGGTACTGGAAAAGATACGCGATTGAAACAAATTATCATTGCCCACCCGAATTACAGATGGGGTCAGCCCAAGTGCTTTCAATACCTGAATACCATACACAAAGGAAAAAGCTATGCCTTCCAGGGTGGCTCGGAAAAGGTGGGCATCTCCATGTACGTTAAACTGAAGATCGATGATCCTGGCACCAATATTTTGGTTTTGTAACATGCGTTCTGCTCCATTGCCAAAGGGTAAGACTCTCAAGGCATTCGAACCTACAGGTATTGTAGTTGCCAGCTTTTCCATATCGCTATAGCTCATGCCTGATTTGGCGATATACTGTCGGGTCCACCGGTATTGCCTTCCAGCCCCATTGATACATAATAAAACCCCAATCCTGGGATCTTCGGCCGTATGATTTACATGTGCAAAACCATTGACTCTGGATTCCTCATCGTAAAGCAGACGATCTACGAGCCCGTAAACAACCCCGGAGGTGCCGCCGGTAGCTGCTATTTCTCCGGGAGATAAGACATTCAGAGACAAGGCATTGTTGGGCTGATCCCCTGCCCGATAGTTTACGGGGATACCCGGTGCCAAACCAGTGGCTTCCGCAGCCTCATTCGTTACTTTACCCTGGAAGGAAAACGTATCGATCGGTTCAGGAATTAACGATGGCTCAAATCCATAATAATCCAATAAGGTTTTGGAAATTCGGTGCTCTTTAAAATCCCAGAACACACCCTCCGAAAGGCCGCCTATACTGGTATGAATTTCTCCAGTCAAGCGCATCGCAATGTAATCTCCAGGCAACATAATCTTGTAGATGCGCTCGTATATAGCAGGTTCGTGATCTTTTACCCATTTGAGTTTGGAGGCTGTAAAATTACCGGGGGCATTTAAGCAATGAGAAAAGCAGGCCTCAGCTCCAATCGCCTCCAGAGCCTGATCCCCTATCCCAACAGCCCTGCTGTCGCACCAGATGATGGATGGGCGAAGTATTTCCTTGTTTTTATCCACTAAAACCAGACCATGCATCTGGTAGGCAATACCAATTCCCTGGATTTCTTGGCTCTTCACGCCCGAGGACTCAAGTAGTTTTTGAGTAGCCGTGCATACCTGCTTCCACCATTCTTCCGGATGTTGTTCAGCCCAGCCTGGATGATCAGCCTGCATTGGCATTTCCGTTTCCGGAGATTGTACTACACCCACAGTCTTGCCAGAATCGATATCTACCAAGCCTGCTTTGATTGATGATGACCCAATGTCGTATCCAAGTAAATACATAGCTATTATGTTTCAAAGGGGTAGGTTAATCCAATCTTGGCTCGGATGGTATCCAGCAGGGTTATTAGATCGAGGCTATTTTGCCAACTCCATAATTGGCTTTCTAATTGTTCGGCTTGAATGCAGGCCATGCATTCCTGGATTTCATAGGTATATCCCTTACCGATCTTTGGAAAATGGTAAGTTTCTTCGGTCTGGTTTCGGTGGTCCAGCCAGGTAAAGGATTCAGTTTCATGCCATCGCGGTTCCAGGAAAATACTGCCCAGATTGCCTCCGATACGGGCTCGCATATCCGAATGAGATGCCAATCCACCCATTACCTGGGCGATTCCTTTTTTGTATTTAAATATGGCAGCTGTTTGAAGGTCGGCTCCAGTAGGATGGAAAATAGCTTTTGCCTCAATCGTATCCGGCATACCCATAAGGAGGTAGGCCAGAAAAACCGGATAGATACCGACATCAAGCAGGGCACCTCCTGCGAGATTCATATTGAAAAGTCGACCTTCTACTGGGGCATCAGAATAAAAGGAAAAGTCGGCGTTAATGAAGTTTACCGTACCCAGTTCTCCATCCTTTACCAGTTCTACTACTTTAAGGATTGTTGGGTTGAAGCGAGTCCACAGGGCCTCCATGAGAAAAACCCGATGTTCCTTGGCCACTTGGATCATATCCGCGGCTTGGGCACGACTAACAGCGATCGGCTTTTCACATAATACATGCTTTCCAGCTTGCATCGCTTCTATCGCCACTTCAGCATGGGCGTGATGCGGGGTTGCGATGTAGATGATTTCAACTTTCGGGTTTTCAAAGAGGTCGGTGTAAGAACCATGGGCGGATTCAATCCTATATTGGTTGGCAAAGGAGGTTGCTTTCTCGAGGCTTCTGGACCCTACGGCAACGATCTGATTTTCAGGTACCAGCTGAAGGTCATTCAGGAATTTATGGGCAATTTTTCCAAGGCCGGCTATTCCCCAATGGAGCATAATGGCTTAAACTACGGATGACGGAATTAGGAATCAGCCATCTAGTTAGCAGAAAATTCTAATAATCCCTTAAAAAACCAATATATTATTTGCGATCAGATTGGATATTAAATTGGTCCTTGTCTATATCCTGGATATGGATGTATCAGGTTTTAAGGATATAGAACTTCACCAAAGTGTGCTACGATCAAACTTGCAGCCAGTTCGTGTCCCCTAGGTGTCCAATGGTGGTCACAATCGATAAACAGGCTCGGCCAGTCTTGTTGAGGCACTTGTGTAGCGATCAAGGGTAGCAAGTCCAGGAAATGTACGTTTTGATATTGAGCTGCCCATTCACTTAACTCCTTGCCCAATGGACTTTCTTGGTTTTTTTGGTAGTTAACCAAATCCCGGATACGAGGAATCGTAAACAAACAAACGTTTCGACTGCCAGCTTCTTCCACGATTCTTTCGTAAGAAAACTTCATTTTATTCCAGTCTTCTGTCTTAAAGGTAAAGAATGGAGATGCATCCATCGAAGCAGCTTGGAATGTGCCGGACTTAGATTTATATCGGTCCACCAAGGCTCCGATATAATTATAGAGGTTTCGCGAATAAGTGTAATTCAACAAATATTGGTTCCGGAGGTCTTTCCCTTGTACATCGGGACTCCAAGAGGATTGGTTGAGGCTGTCTAGGGTATATCTTAAGGTATAGTCGGGATAATTGCCATCTAGAAAAGGGAAGTACCTATTTTTTCGATTGTTGGGATCCATATCAGCAAAGTCATTATCTGGAAGGATGCCCAGCAGGATGGATTGGTGGTCAAATTGACTGGCCAGGTGTCTGTAGAGTAAATATTCATGAATCGGACCAAAGTCCCCAGCAGTTCCAAAATTAAGATGTGCTAATCCGGTTTTCTTTTCCAGTACTTCGGATATCCTTTGGTCATTTTCTACTCCCCATCCTTCTATGAAGGAATCCCCCAAAACAACAACCCGAGGTTCATCACTTTCAAGGGATCGCTCCTTATCTCTTGCGCCATAGGAGTTGGAGGTGTAGATGAGGTCATAACAATTTCGGATATGCCTGAACTGGATATCGGAAGGATGCCATACGCCAAAGTGTTCATTGACATCTGCCCAGAAGCCTTTATTGCTGTATTCCATAGAATAAGGAGGAACTCTGGCAGGTATGAGGCCGCTCTCGATACAAATGGCTGAACCAAGCTCAAGCAGGATAAGCAATAAGAAGCCATTTAAAACGATGATTTTGAACCAAGTGAATACCCGATTTACTATTGATGGCTTTTCAGCGTCCTTGGAAGACATAACATGCATTTTAAAGGGAAAGTAGTACCAGCTGGTTCAGCAAGAAAACAAAAATAGTACTTTGATCAGATTGTTGGATGGGTACTTAAATGGCAGGGCCTTGAGCTAGAGTCTTAAACAAGTTGAATGCCCAACCTTTATTGATGGATAAACCTACAAGAGAAAAGTAGCGTGGGGGAGCTCCATGACGCTCGCGCTGCTCGGTCAGGATGGATTCGACTAGCCAGCTCTCTGAGCTGGAGTCTCATACAACTTGAACGCCCGATCTTTATTGATGGATAAGCCTGCAAGAGAAAAGTAGCGTGGGGGAGACTTGAACTCCCGACCTCAGGATTATGAATCCTGCGCTCTAACCGGCTGAGCTACCACGCCATGATTTCAACCTCTCCCTTTTATAAGGCAGGTTGATTACCATCATTCTATCGCTTGAAGGAGAGTCTATACCCTCCTTTCTGAATTTTTGCGGATGCAAAGATAGGAATACTTTTTGTAGCAATCCAGCATCTTGTGAGGATGCTTTTAATCAAGAAAGGAGGGTCAATAAAAACTGGGGTTGGCTTCTGCATCCAATCCGCTTACCCGTTCTTCAAATACCCGGTTGAAAGCCAGATTCAAACCAAATCTAAAATTAACGGATCGGGTATTGTACGGGTTAACCAGACCAATAAACGTATCCGTAGCAGCTAGTAATTGCACAGGGCCCAATGAAACAACCATGTTTAGTCCAAGTCCATCCCAAGACCGCTGGCGGTAGGAGTAGGTAATGCCGCCCTGAAACCACTTGGAAACCCGGGCATGAGCACTGAGGCCAAAAGCCGGAAATACTTCTTTCTGATAATGTTGGAGGTAGAGTAGCGCACCAAAACTGAATACTTTATTCAGTTGATACACACCACTAATGTAATATTCCGAAGGCAGTGGAGAATTGAAACTTTCCCGAGTAGTATCTACCACAAGTAAGGTTTCAAGCGTATCAAGCAATCCATCAAAACTTACCGAGTCCGACCGCAAAAAATCGCCTACTACATCTAAACCGGAAAAAGTATTCTCCTCACTTTCTGTAAAAGTTATATTAGAAACATCTGATTTCCAACGAATCCTGCCCAGGTTGAGCGCACTGGCATTAATGTCAAACTTGCCGAGCTGGATTTGAATGCCTAGATCAAACGCAAATCCGAAATTATTTGAAAAGGCATCGCCAAATTCAAAATCATCGAACCCATAATCCAGGGTTATATCATCCAAGCCGTTGTATTCGATATTGCCCGAGGAATTGAGCCGGTAATTGGAAGCCAGGGTAAGTGCAAAATCGTCTTCCCTGGAAAAAAGATCTACCTGTGTTTGGCCATTGGAAGTGGACAACTCAGCTACTCCGTTGAGCAACTTACCTCGAGCGCCAACCGTAATAAAATCATTGATTTTGTAGGCTCCCCCCACATAAAAGCTGTGGTAACCTGTAAGAATATTTTCAGGACCGACTGCAACGGTTTGTCCAAGAAATTGGGCATTGCCATCCCATACCAATTGTACCAGTTCCTTCGGATACTTGTTGTAAATGATTCCGCGAGCACTCCAGCCAAATTGCACATTGAGTTGATCAAAAGTCAGTGCGACTCCAATCACGTCGACAGATAGATATTGCTGGATAAAATTATCTTCTTTGAGTTGGGGGATGGCGCCGTCCAGATCGAAAAAATCAGTTCCATCCCGATTAATGACCACGTCATTGAAGGTAAATCCACTATTGTAAGTAGACGAATAAAAGCTGGGTAAGGCTACCAACACTTTTGCATCCGGTAGCATAGCTGGATTGGTTAAAGTAGCTTGCCACATGCCTTGCATAAAGTGAGATCCTAATTCCTGTTGAGCAAAAAGGGTAGGGGCCGAAAAGAGGAAGCTTAATGCTAAAAGGCCAGTTAATCGTGTCATGGATTATCAGGTTTGGGTTCCAGGGTTATTCAACAACAATGGCTCGGATACCAATTTTGATATTGGCGTTTTCATTATCTGAAATTCGGACCGGCTGCGGATTATCAGTTGTGGTGAAGCGGGTTTCCAGAATGGCTACTGAGGATTGTTTAACCAGGTCAAGTTCATTTTCGGAGAGTTGAATATCCGTAACGAGCAGGGTCGGTATCGTAGGATTGCCATTTTCATCCACTGCCGCCCCTTCTGCTACTAGGGGCATTTCTGGGAGAAGTTGAAGGAGTAAATTACCTTGATTGTCCTCAAACCTGACGGTCAGGTTCATATCTAAGGGAATTTCATTGGCAACTGACAGTCGGAAGGAGCCATCTCTCACATTTTCGAGGTCATCTAATTCAAGGTCAATGCTATCCCTGGCTATATAATCGGTTATACTTCCAATGAGTGGGAGGTCGAGTTGCACGATACCCCTTATGTATCCGGTATCAGTTGAAAAACCAATTACAGGTTCATTATCAGGATTGATAACTCCGTTTAAGGTGTATTCTACGCTGGATGGGACCTGGCTCACTATATCTTTCAGATTGGAATTGGAAGTGTCAATGGTAATTTGCGTAAAAGCGGTGTCGCCTAAGACGGGTGGAAAGTTAATGCTGTAGGTCTGATTCGGAGGCTCTAGTGAAATAGGCGCCGGGTTGGGATTACTTGGGCTGGGAGCTGGATTGACTGTAAACTGTGCAATTTCCACTTCCGTAGGAATGCCAATAGTGCTCTCCACATTGACAATAGTGCGGGGTTCCTGAAAGGCAATTTGTCCATCAATATAGGTATCAAAGAAATCCACAAATATGATGTCGGTTACCCCGGAAAACGGCAGTGGATCGAACCTTCCGTAAACGAGAGAAAAAGTTATTTCAGAAAACTGAATAATAAGATTGTCTGCCAAGTCGACGGGGTTTCCGACTGGTCCGATAGCAGAATAGGTGATATTTACAAATCCACTTTCCGGAATAATTTGATAATCCGATAGGTCAATTGGCTGGTTGGCGTTGGTAAAGCTTTCCCCTGGAGCTAAGGAGACAGCAAAGCGGAAGGGTTGTCCATCTCTCAAAAATTCTGGTAGGGTTAATATGAAATCCAGATTATCGTCTGTGGTATTGACTAGTTGCTGGATAATCAGATCTCCTGTCTTTAAAAAGGCCGTATCCAAATCGACTCCATTCACTGCACTTATGGGGATCGGAAATGGGTTGATCTGGATGGGGATGGAAGCAGAAGGGAAATTGTTGAATTCTTCAAAGATTTCAGCTGCAAAAACAAATAGGGTATCGCCAGTAAATTTGAGTCGAATCAGCCCATCTGGATCAACGGTCACAAAGCCTACGCTATCAATCTGCTCAATCAGATCACTGACCACAATATCAGAGTCGACCAATGGCAACGCAAACTCGGCCTCATAGGCCGTTTCTATGTTGTCGATTTCCCTGCAACTGACGCTTAGTAACAAGAATAGGGGGACTATCCATCGGAGGGCATTCATGGAATTCTAAATTTTGTTGTTGACCGATTAAAGGTAGAAAAGTAAATGCTTCCGGCTTACTGCTGAGTTCGAATGGCAGATTATTCAGGTAACTGGAGTAGATTGGTTTAGGAGAGCAGGAATATTAATTGTAAAGAGGAGAAAAGGTAGGGTAGCCTTGGGTAGGTATCTTGAGGGGTATTTTTGCGTATTTTTGTGGTTAATGTAATGGCTAGTATAGAATTGGAAGTCAACAATAAATCCTGATCATTACAGTTATGGACAAGAATCAGCGACTATGCGATCAATTGGACAGGAGCCCCCATTGCAGTTAAATGAAGCCCTACTACAAGAAGCGAAGCAACAAGTGCTGCAATTGTATCAGGAAGAGACAGCCAAACGACTAGTCTTTCATCACTATGCCTTTGCCATCGGGCTGGTAGAAGAAGTGGGATGGCTTCAAGAATGGGAAGCCCAGCGCGGAAGCGGCGAGGCAGACCTGCTTCCCTTACAATTGGCGGCCTTATTTTTGCCCACCGGTCGGTTGAATGATTACGACAACTATCTGGAGCATAGTAGCCATTTCGCTACCCAATGGTTAGATGGAAAAGTCGCACCAGCAGTACGGGAAACAGTGGTTCGGCTGATTAATCAAATTGGCCCCGGTCAATCGCCCACTCGATTAGAGGATCAGTTGCTGACGGATGCTTTAACGATTGCCACCTACCTAAAAAGACCTGAAAGTCAATCTCCATTGCTTCGGTTGGAACAAGAGTTAATGGGCAGCTTGACTTCAAAATCAGATTGGAATAAATGGTGGTATACGAAATTGCTGAACTTACCGCTGCATACCCAAGCTGCTCAGCTTCAATATGCCTCGGTTCGGTCAGAGTTGATCAAAGAGCAACAAAAAAAGCAAAATAAAAAGGAAGAAGACCTCCCAGGAACCGACTTGGATTTAAGGCGACCATTTGACGGCCTGGAAAGCCGCCCTCCCAGGCGTGCGGCCCAGACCTATTTTAGAGTGAATTATAGAAATCATATTAATTTAAGTAGCATAGCCGATAATAAGGCCAATATTATGATCAGTGTCAACTCCATTCTGATTAGTATCCTCTTCACCTTTTTGACTTACGGAAATGTAACGCAGGTACGTCCGGTAATTCTATTTCCGGCAGTGATCTTTATTTTGACCGGGGCTGTCTCCTTGATCTTTGCTATATTCTCAGCTCGGCCCAAAGTGACAAAAGTACTCGAACAGCACGGCACTTTCGAAGAACGGCAACGGAACATCATGTTTTTCGGGAGTTTCGTTCATATGGACCTGGATCAATATGAAGAAGCCTTGGATTCCGTGCTTCACGATGGGCAACTCCTTTATGGTAACATGGCCCGCGATCTCTATTTTTTAGGGAAAGTATTGGATAAGAAATACCGTTACCTGGCACTATCGTACAATATCTTTATGGCGGGTCTGGTAATCTCTATCATCAGTTTTTTAATGGTTTTGTTCTAATTCAAAAGCGTATTTATAATTTTCTTTAGACTCCTTTCCATCTCCATTCCGTTTTAGATTTGTCAGCCAGTAACTCTACATTTTCAAAAACAGGACTTTTCATGGGAGCAAAATTGATGGTCTTAGCCGCTGCGGGCTATCTTTTTTGGACCTGGACACCGTTTAACCAGGATCAAAAGAACTATATAGATAAGTATAAAGGTTTGGCAATCATCGAGATGGAAAGGACTGGTGTGCCGGCAAGTATAAAGATGGCTCAAGCTCTATTGGAGTCAAATTCCGGAAAGAGCGACCTGGCCAGGCGGGGTAACAACCACTTTGGTATCAAATGTCATAATGGTTGGAATGGAGATGCAGTTTATAAGAAGGATGATGATTTTGAGAATGGGAAGCTTGTGGAGTCCTGCTTTCGTTCGTATCCTTCAGTAGAAGGTTCTTATCGGGATCATTCCAATTTTCTGCGCAACGGACGGCGGTATCAATTTTTATTCGAATTAGAACCCACTAATTACGAAGGTTGGGCAAAGGGGTTGAAGAAAGCAGGGTATGCAACTAGCCAATACTATCACAAAACGCTGATTAGCCTGATTGAGCGGTACCGTTTGTACGAATTGGATCAACAAACCTCAGAGGAAGTTCCGGTGGACCTGGATCCAATTGTGGAATCCCCCAATCCTATTACTCCAGCAGGAAAGTTTCTGACGATTAACGATGTAAAATATGTGCTAGCAGGCGAGGGCGAAACACTGGAGTCCGTTGCCGATCGGGTAAAATATTCCTCCAAACGACTGCTTCGTTATAATGAGGGTATCCCGAAAGCAAACTTTAACCTGGACGGAGGGGATGTTGTCTTCATTCAGCCTAAACGCAGAAATTGGAGGGGCCGGCAAAAATACCACACGGTGACCGGAGACGAGACAATGTATGACATCTCCCAACGGTACGGAATTCATCTGGCCCGCTTGTACAAACGCAATAAACTGGTGCGAGGAGAAGAGCCCCAAGAGGGGGCTCAGATCAAAATTCGAGGTAGTTCGGTTAAGGAGCCACCTCAACTCCGGGAAAAGCCAGTAGTAATACCTGAAGAAGACTTTTTCCTGGACGAAGAAGTTTTTCCTTATCCAGATGAAGACGACCCAATCAGTAATTCTCCCGGCACCCGTGAGTCATCAGACCCTGTGTTGGAGCCTCCAATTGAAGTAACCTTGCCAGAACCTGTATATCACGTGGTACAGTCCGGTGAAACCCTTTGGAGTATTAGCCAAAAATATGGAGTTAAGGTGGAAGTGATCAAAGAGTTTAACGCACTGAGCGACGATGACTTGTACCAGGGGATGCGGTTAAGAATCAAATAAGGCCTAAGTCTCCGAATGTCTTAATTTTGCGGATGAATTTCAATTCGACATGCGATGGTTTTGAGCAGTGAAGGTTTGGTAAAGAAATATGGTCGTCGCACAGTGGTAAAAGGCGTCTCGATCGAGGTCAATCAAGGAGAGATCGTAGGTCTGCTCGGGCCAAATGGGGCAGGTAAAACGACCACCTTTTATATGGTTGTGGGCTTCATTAAGCCTTTCGAGGGGAAAGTATTCCTGGATCGTTCGGAGATCACGGATTTGCCCATGTACAAAAGGGCACAGAACGGAATTGGTTATCTGCCTCAGGAACCTTCCATTTTCCGGAAAATGAGTGTGGAGGATAATATAAAGGCGGTCCTTGAAATGACACCATTGAATAAAAGCGAGCAGGAGGTAAAACTGGAGTCTTTGATCCAGGAGTTTGGATTGGAAAAGGTCCGGAAGAGCAGGGGAGACACCTTGTCAGGGGGGGAAAGACGAAGAACGGAAATCGCAAGAGCCTTGGCGACAGACCCCAGCTTTATCCTGTTGGACGAACCTTTTGCAGGTATTGACCCTATTGCAGTAGAGGATATTCAATATATCGTAGCCAAACTGAAAACCAAAAATATTGGAATTCTTATAACGGATCACAATGTCCAGGAGACCTTGTCCATCACCGATCGTGCTTATCTGATGTTCGAAGGTCGGATCTTGAAAGCTGGTACGGCGGAAGAATTGGCTGCGGATGAAATGGTAAGGAAGGTGTACTTAGGGAAGAATTTTGAATTGAGAAGGAAAGTAATTGACCTGGATTGATGCGTACGGTACGAATTTGGATGGTCGGCTTGGCTTTTCTGCAGATGTTTTTTGGATGTGCAGAAGACCCACCCCCTCGCTTGACCGGGGTTCATTTACAACAAGTGGATACACTTTACCGTCAGGGCATCGATTCCATTCGATTGGTTTTGGATTCAGTATGTGCCGAGAAGCAGGAAGCCCGACTGGCTGAACTAGTGGATTCACTTGTTGAGGTGCGAAGGTCGGAAGAAAGGAAAATGCGGGAGCGATTATTGTCCACGTCAAAAGAAGATGAATAAGATACGGATCGCAATTCTGGCGGGGGTTTGGCTCACTACTCTATCCTGTTCGCAAAAAGAACCGGATAAGGATGAGTTTGATCGATTAATCGAGGAGGAGGTCGATAGGCGATTAAGCAGGTGGTCCACTATCAAGATGCGGAGGTGTGAAGAGGATTTATTAGTCGAGGCCAATTTATTAGCGGATTCTATTATTTTAGAAGAAGCACGCTTGGCAGCAACGAAGAAAGACAAACCGGCAAAACCAATTAAACCAGAACGACCGACACCTATTTCAATTCAGGATACTATACCTTTGGCTCCCATCTTTGAGCGAGATTCCAATAGCAATTAATTGTTACCATCCAGGTAGGGATTGCGATGCAGTGTTGGAGCGGAATCCGGTAGGGTTAATGGGGAGTTGGAAGGTTGAAAATGGAAAACCAGGAAAAATACGAGCATGCAGTCTATTGACATTGAAGCAATTAATCAACAAATCTATTTGGATAGCACTTTTGTTGATGCTTTGCAAGAAGAAACTAAACAGGTAATTGTTGGGCAAGAGGCAATGCTTAACCGCCTTCTGATCGGCTTATTGACCAGAGGGCATGTGCTTTTAGAAGGCTTGCCTGGTTTGGCAAAAACTTTAGCTATAAAAACCTTATCTCAGGCGATCCATGCCAATTTTAATCGAATTCAATTCACTCCGGATTTATTGCCTGCAGATATTTTGGGCACCATGATCTATAATCCCGGGATTAATGACTTTACGGTTCGGAAAGGACCTATCTTTTCCAATTTTGTATTGGCTGATGAAATCAATCGAGCACCTGCCAAAGTGCAAAGTGCCTTGCTTGAAGCCATGCAGGAACGCCAGGTTACCATTGGGACCGAGACCTTTCACCTAAAAGAACCCTTTTTGGTTTTAGCCACCCAAAACCCGATCGAGCAGGAAGGAACCTACCCTTTGCCGGAGGCCCAGGTGGATCGATTTATGCTAAAAGTAAAGATCGACTACCCCTCACGAGAGGAAGAATTGGAGATCATGCAACGCAATTTGAGCGGAGAGGTGAATCGAAAGGTGAATGCAGTGGTAGAGCCCAAAGTAATTCTTAAGGCCAGAGAGTCAGTGAACAAGGTCTACATAGACGAAAAAGTTCAGCGCTATATTCTGGATCTGGTATTCGCAACCCGAGAGCCTGAGACGTTCCACCTAGGAGGTTTGAAGCCGCTTATTGAGTATGGAGCTTCACCCAGAGCCAGCATCAATTTAGCTTTAGCCGCCAAGGCTTTCGCTTTCTTGCAACGAAGAGGCTATGTGGTCCCAGACGATATTCGTCAACTGGCAGGCGATGTGCTTCGACATCGTATTGGACTTACTTATGAAGCCGAGGCTGAGAACATTACCCAGGAAGTAATCATCCAGCGTCTGTTGGATACTGTTCAAGTGCCCTGAGCCTAGCATGGCTTCTTTCGTGCCGACACATTATGGAAACAAGTGAATTGTTAAAACGGGTCCGCAAGATTGAGATCAAGACCAAGGGCTTGAGTCAGCATCTTTTTTCAGGAGAGTACCACAGCGCTTTCAAGGGTAGAGGCATGTCCTTCAGTGAAGTGAGAGCCTACCATTACGGAGATGATATTCGGCATATCGATTGGAATGTCACCGCCCGAACCGGCGAGCCGCACATCAAAGTATTTGAAGAGGAACGCGAGCTAACGGTTATGTTACTGGTCGACATGAGTCGGTCAGCTTATTTCGGTACCGTCAACCAGTTTAAGAGTAGCCTTTCGATTGAAATCAGCGCCCTACTGGCTTTTTCTGCCATCAACAATAATGATAAAGTGGGCTTGATTCTTTTTACCGATCAGGTAGAATTATTCATTCCACCGAAAAAAGGGAGAAGTCATATCCTGCGTATCATTCGGGAATTGATAGATTTTGAGCCCAGTGGGAGCGGGACTTTACTGGGAGAGGCTTTGACTTATTTTCAGCAAGTCATTAAAAAGCGGAGTATCTGTTTTTTAATTTCTGATTTTCTGGCCGATGATTATGCAAATGCGCTCCGGATTGTAGGTCGAAAACACGATCTAATAGGAGTCCGATTGTTGGATCCAAGGGATACTCAATTGCCAAATGTCGGATTGCTTCAAGTACAGGAAGCGGAAAGTGGCAAATTTGCACTTTTGGATACGAGTTCTAGAAAGGCACGAGATTCCTATGCCCAGTGGTTTCGCCAACGCGATGAACAGTTTCTCTCCCTTTTCCGCAAGACCGGCGTTGATCAGGTCACGATCCGTACGGATCAGTCCTATGTCACTCAATTGCTACATTTTTTCCAAAGAAGATCGGCATGAGGCATAGTGTATTTTTCTTCTGCTTTCTGGGAGTCGTATTGGCAGTTCAGGCCCAAGTGACCATACATACCCAGCTAGATACGGCCCAACTTTTAATAGGCGATCATATTCCCTTGGAAGTAACCGTAACCCACGATCCCGACATTGCAATTAACCAGGTAATTCTTTCGGTGGAAGATTCTCTAGGGGTTGAAGTACTGGAGGAAAGTGCCTTACTGCGTGTACACGATAGCTTGGTTCAGAAGCGATTTCTGCTTACAGCTTTTGATTCCGGCTATTATCGTTTACCCCCCTTGCAAGTGTTATTCGAACAAGAAGGTGTCAGCCGGGTCATTGAGGGGGCCTCTATTTCATTTGCAGTGGCTACTTTGCCCGTGCCTCCTGATTCTGCTGTCCTACAGCCTATAAAACCCATCCTTTCAGAGCCGATTACCACAGAAGATTTACTTCCTTTTCTAATAGGCATTCTGCTTTTAGGCGCTATGGGCTTGGTAGGATGGTGGATTATAAAAGGAAAGAAGAAAGAAAAACAGATAGAAGAAGTACCGATTGTTCAGGTACCTGCTCATGAATTGGCACTCCAAAAACTTCGAGGATTGCAAGCTGAAAAAGCTTGGGAGGAGATGACCGTTAAAGCTTATTATGTAGAGGTGACGCATGTACTTCGGTCTTATTTGGAAAATCAATTTGGAGTAGATGCACTGGAGCTTACTACTTCGGAATTGCGTGCCAGGTTAAGCAGATCAAACTCGGAATTGAAGGAAGAATTAAAACCCCAACTTTTTCAACTGCTTCAACAAGCAGATCTGGTTAAATTTGCTAAAGCCGCACCGGAGCTTTCATCTCGAAAGACTTTTATAGAAGCAGCTATTGCCTGGGTATCAGAAACAGCAATCGAAAACGTCCAGGTTGAAACGGAGGAAAATCAGGTGGAGTCATGATGATGGATTGGACCAATATCACGTTTAGCCAACCAGGGTTTTTCGCCTTATTGGGTTTACTCCCAGCGCTATGGTTTTATTGGTATCGGCGCAGACGGGCGCGTTTTGCCAGGGTTCGCCTCCCTTTCCTGCCAAATCAGACCCTGCGGGCTGGGTTTCGAAAGCAATTATTTCCTTTACTCTATCTACTGCGTTCCCTTATACTTTTGTTGTTAATATTGGCTTTGGCACGGCCACAAACCATTCTGAAGGAGGAAGAGATCAAAGCTGAGGGAATTGATATTGTGTTGGTTATGGACCTGTCCAGCAGCATGCTGAGTAAGGATTTTGAACCCAGCCGACTTGAAGTGAGTAAATCGGTTGCGCAAGAATTTGTCAGTAAGCGGCCTTATGACCGGTTGGGACTTGTTGTATTTGCAGGAGAAGCCTTTACGCAATGCCCCTTAACCACTGACCACCAAATCCTTCAAAACTTGTTGGCCCAATTGCAATGTGGTCTGTTAAAGGATGCTACTGCGATCGGGATGGGTTTGGCAACCGCAGTCAATCGTTTGAAGGATAGCCCTTCCGACAGTAAAGTTGTGGTATTGTTGACGGACGGGGTCAATAATGCTGGGTATATTCAGCCCTTGACTGCGGCAGAGATCGCCAAGGAATTTGGAGTGCGTGTTTACACGATCGGTATTGGAAGCATGGGGCGGGCTGCTTCACCTGTTTCCCGGATCAATGATGAATATATTTTTGACCTGATTCCAGTGCGAATTGACACGGAGCTGCTCAAGCAGATAGCAAACGAAACAGGCGGTAAATATTACCGGTCGACCAATTCAGAAAGCCTGCTTCAGATCTACGATGAGATTGATGCATTGGAAAAAACAGAAGTAGAGGTTACGACCATTGAAAGGTACAGCGAAGAATTCCACCTATTGGCATTCCTGGCCTTATTGCTGTTGGTTGCCGAAATTAGCTTGAGGTACACTGTTTTTCGAACCCTTCCTTAACTGTCAAGGGATCGAGGCTACCAAAACGAGGAATGATATGTTTCGATTTGAGCACCCGGACTATTTATATTTTTTGGCCTTGGTGCCCTTCCTTACAGGAGTTTACTTTTTAGGCGTTTGGTTGTCGGGTAGGGCAAGTAGCCGATTTGGAGATACAGAGTTGATTCGGCAATTGGTCCCTGATTATTCCCGAGGGAAACAGAGATTAAAATTGATTCTTTACCTGATTGCACTCACTTTGCTCATATTGGCCTGGGCCAATCCCCAATTAGGTGTTGAACAACAGCCTTCCAAGAGGGAGGCTGCAGATGTCTATATCGCTTTGGACGTATCCAGGAGTATGTTGGCTGAGGATATTTCCCCTAACCGATTGGGCAGGGCGAAACGAGTGGCCAGGGACTTGGTGAAAGCCATACGTACAGAACGGATTTCCACTATTTTATTTGCCGGCTATGCATTCATTCAAACACCCTTAACTACCGACTTTGCACAGGTGGACCTTCTACTGCGCAGTGCCCGACCGGAATTAATTGATTTCCAGGGGACAGCCATTGATGAGGCGATCGATCTTGCGTTACAAATGGCACCTGACAATAAAAAAGGGAACAGTGCCCTGATCATTTTTACAGATGGAGAGGCTCATGAAGAGGGTTGGGAGGTACAAGCTAGGGAGGCTCGTGAAAAGGGGTTTGCTATTTACACGGTGGGTGTGGGAAGTTCCCAAGGAGGGCCAATCCCGATCGAAGAGGGGGGGCGTAGAACTTATTTGCTAGATGACAATGGAAATATCGTACAATCCAGGATTAATGCTGATGTCCTGCAACAATTGGCCATCGAGGGTGGTGGAGTTTACTTTCCTGCGGACCTCGGCACAGCAAAAATCATCCGAGGATTATCGGAGGAATTAGACAAATTAGAAAAGCAAGAGTTTGACCAGCCTATTTATGGAGAATACAGAAGCTATTTCCAGTATTTAATCGCTTTAACGCTTTTGCTGCTGATTGCAGAAACGCTTCTATCCAACAGGCGGAAAACGTTGTAATGAACAAATAACAAATGGTCTTTTACCCAAAAATGCCTTTAAAAAAGAACGAGCCTATGTTTAAGCTTGCATGTGTATTACTTTTCGTGCTGTTTACCTGTTCTGTATTTGGCCAGAGTTCCCATAAGCAATTGCGCAGGGGCGACCGCTCCTATAAGGCTAATGAATATAAAAAGGCAGAAGAACACTATCGAAAGGCTGACGCATTGAGCCCTTCCGCTAAGGGAAGCTATAATCTGGGTAACTCAATCTACCAGCAAGGACGATATAAAGAGGCTATTACCCAATTTGAAACGGCTTCTAAAGCTTTAGAAAAAACAAATACCCAGGCTGGGGCCTACCACAACCTTGGAAATGCTCTTTACCAGGAAGGAGATTATGAAGCAGCACGGGAAGCGTACAAGCAGGCCCTTCGACGAAATCCTGATGATCTGGCAACGAAATACAATCTAGCTTTAGTCAATAATCAGATTCAGGAGCAACAACAGCAACCTCAGGATAATTCTTCTTCGGAACAGGAACAAAACCCAGAAGAAGATCCATCAGAGGAGCAACAACCAAATAATCAACAACAGCAACAAGAAGGGGAGCCTCAAGAAGAATCACAAAATCAGCAACGGGAACCGCAGTCCGATCTGAGCCGTGACGAAGCGTTACAGCTTCTGCAAGTTATGGACCAAGAAGAACAAAAAGTACAAGAGAAAATTAAGCGCAGCGCAAAGAATCGCCCAAGGGCAAAAAAAGATTGGTAAAACGGTCGGGAACCGTCAACTTGTTACAACCTATTGCCTTTCAAAGTGATCTAGAAGAATAGTTTGTCCGAAGAATTCCAAACCTTTTTAGATACTGATCCTTTTTACAAATGAATCCATATAATGTTATTACCTCATGAGAAAAGCAGCTTTTATTTTCAAGTTAGTTTTGGTGCTGGCAATTCCTGTCACAGGGCAGAATGAAGCTAAAATCCAGGTGGAAGTAAGCTCCGATTCTGTTTATATGGGTCATTACTTTGAGTTGAAGTATACACTTGAGAATGTGCAGGATATTTCGTTCGATCCCCCTGCCATTCAAGGGTTTGACTTGATTAGCGGGCCGAATACCTCTTCGGTCATGAGCATGGCCAATGGGGTCATGAGCCAACGCATCTCCTATGGTTATGTGCTTCGCCCAAGAGGAGAGGGAGATTATATTATTCCGGCTGTTGAGATAGAAGTAGAAGGTGCTGTTTTACAGACCGAAGAGCTGCGTATAGTAGTATTGCCCAATGTAGAGGGGATCCCGCAAGAACAACCACAGAATGAGCTCTGGAATAACCAGGGCCTGGATTTGTTCCAAGGTTTTTCCATGCCCGATATGAATAATTTTTTCTTTCGAGCTATGCCCGATTCCTTAAATGGTTTTCCAGATATGGAAGAGTTTTTTAAGCAGATGCCGGGAATGGAGTTTCCCGGATTCCAGTTCCCTCCCCGGGATTCTATGCCGACCAAGAAAAAGCGTAAAACTTTTAAAATCTAATGACCCGTCTGCTTGTTGCGGCAACTTGTTTTGTATTGTTTTGCCTCCCTGCTTATGGACAGCAGGGAATTGATTTCAGAGCAGTTGTAGATGCCCGTACGATCACGGCTGGTGATTACTTGACTGTAGAGTTTACCCTTTTTAATGCTCGGGGAACGGAATTTAAGGCACCGGATTTTCGAGACTTCATTGTACAGTCCGGCCCAAGCACGGCGATCCGTCAGTCTTCCGTTAATGGAAGGATGAGCAGTGAGTTTTCCTTCCGATACACGCTCTTACCCAAGCGGAAAGGTGAGCTTCGTATTGGCTCGGCCTCCATCAAAGTGAAAAATCAAATTTACCAGACTGACCCTTTGCGTGTAGAAGTAGTAGAAGCTAGAGAGCGTGAAGGTAGCTTACCCATGATCCTGGAATTAATTCCTTCTTCTCACACCATTTGGCTGGGACAACAGCTCAACCTGGATTATACCCTTTTCTTCCGGACGCAATGGAAAGACATCAATATCATTAAGGAGCCGTCTTACCCGGACCAGGCAGTACAGGAGTTACAGCGATTCAGTATGCGCCCCGTACGGGAGGTGATTGATGGTCAGACGTATATCAAACAGATTATTCGGCGGAAAGCCTTATTTCCTCAGCGGTCGGGAGTTATGACCATTGATACCCTGATGGTACAGGTTGGTATCCAGGAAGGAGGAACCTCTTCGTTTTTCAATATTTCGCCCTTAAAGTATAGGCTATTTAAATCAGATACGGTTCAGGTACGGGTGCGTCCGCTGCTAAGTGATCCGCCTGCCGGCTTTACTGGGGCCGTTGGGAGTTATAGAAGTGAAATTGCAATCAATAGTACTACGCTTTCCGCTTTAGAAGCCTTTGAATTGACGGTTGCCATCCAGGGCGATGGAGATGTAAAACGTGTATTTGCACCTGACCTGACACTACCTCCAAATCTGGAATTGTACGAAAAGAGAGTGATGGAGGAGAATAGTTTTGACCTCAATGGAGTACTAATTGGGAGAAAGGTTTTTAAATATACGCTACTGCCCAAAGCAACCGGAAAGATCACCTTAGCCCCTAACCTCTATTATTTTAGTCCGGATAGCGCCACCTATCTTCCCCTGACTCACGACACTTTCCGATTATTCGTGAGCCCGGATGGGGAGGGCAAAGCTTTGGAGCAAACCGAAGAAGCATCTACTGAAACCGGGTTATTACCACTCAAATTGGATACTGGCTTGGAAGGGCCTAAAGCTGTATTTGCAGGAACCCCGACTTTCTGGCTTTGGATCCTTTCTCCATTTCTATTGCTAGGGCTTTGGGTGGGGCTGGTTTTCGCTAAAAAATGGTATGACGGCAGAGAGCCTGTATTTGACGGGGGTAAAGCAAAAGCCCTTTTCTTGAAAGAGCTGGCCAGGATAGAATCTTTAGATCAACCAGGTGTAGCTTCCTTACAAGATCAGTGGAGGATTTATTTGCAACGCGAATTAAATCAACCTGCTTCAGCCCGAAAAGGTGAATTACTTGCTGCAATGAAAAACCAAAATTGGACTACGGAACGAATTGAGTCGGTAAAGTCGATTTGGGGGAGAATGGACCAATTGCAGTACGCAGGATTCAACCACGGGCAAGGAATGGACGCACTCTTCGGGGCCATTCGATCCTATATTAATTCCAACGATTAAGACCTTTTTGAAAAGATTGCCTTTGGGCACGGTTTGGTAATCCAGATTAGTACGATTTTTTTCGTACACTTTACTTGGATATACGAAAAAAATCGTACACCTTTACCTACGACAAAAATCGTAGACATTGAGTCCATCCAACATCAAACCGACTCGGCGGGAGCTAACGATCCTGAATATTCTTTGGAAGAACGGTCCTTCTACGGTACGCCAGGTCCATGAAAAGTTGATAGCGCAGCCCGGTGCCAAGCAAATTGGGTACACTACTACCCTGAAGTTTATGCAGGTAATGCATGAAAAAGGATTGCTCAGCCGTGAGCAACAGGGAGTAGGCCATATTTATCAACCCACAATAAGCGAGGAGGAAAATGTGCGCGAAACGCTGGATAAGTTGGTCAAAACCAGTTTTAAGGGATCTGTTTCCAGAATGGTCATGCAATTGCTGGGTGGTCACAAAACCAGTACAGAGGAGTTAAGAAAGATTCGTCAATTCCTGGATGCCTTGGAAGAGGATGGAGAGTCAACACCTGAAAATCCAGAACCATGATAATACAAGAGTTTATAGCAGATATTATCACGGCTTTGAGCTGGACGCTTTTGCATTCGCTTTGGCAAGGTGTGGTCGTATTCGCTTTCCTCGCCCTGCTCCTTCGGGTACTTTCCAGGCAAAATCCTGGTTTACGCTATCAGGTCCTTTGCTTGGGGTTGCTTTCCCTGGTGAGTTGGATGGTGATCACTTTTATGCTGTATTTACCTGCCAAGGTTAACCAAACTCAATTGGTACAAATAAATCCAGGGCCAAGCATTGACAGGGGAGAAGCAAGCCCGGTCCGGGAAAATACAACCGTCTATACTTCCAACATAGCTTCCCAATTTCGAAAACAGGTTGCCTCATTTGTACACTTCTATGCCAACCACCTGGTGTTCTTTTGGATGCTTGGAGTAGGTTTCTTTGCCATTCGATGGTTATTTAGTTTTTACTGGGTCCAGCAGCTGCGGATTCGCGATGTTGAACTGGTACCATCTATCTGGCAGTCCAGATTGAATAGTCTATGTAGGACCTTGCAAGTACGTCGTGCGGTTCATGTTCTGGAGTCTGCTTGGGTGGAAGCCCCGGTTTTGATCGGTCACTTCAAACCGGTAATTCTAGTTCCAATCGGTACTTTTTCCGGTATCGAACCACAGCATATTGAAGCGCTCCTAGTACACGAACTAGCCCATCTGAAGCGACACGATTATCTAATCAATCTGATTATATCCATACTGGAAATCATCCTATTCTATCACCCGGCATATTGGTGGATAGCCGACCGTATTCACAAGGAGCGCGAGCTTTGTTGCGACGACCTGGCTGTGGCAACCTGCGGGAATGCACGCCTGTATGCAAAAACACTTTTATTAATGGAAGAGAAAAGAAATCAAAACGCATTGGCACTCTCCTTGCGAGGTAAGCAACAGCATTTGTTGTATCGAATTCAACGGATCTGTTTGACGCAAGCTGCAAAACGAAATCCGGAAGTTAGCCGAATACTCCTATCTGGTTGTTTCTTGTGTTTGATCGCTATTGCTTCTTGGGCTCAAATGCCCACTACACCGGAAGATTTCGATGGAAAAAGGTCCATGGATAATTCTGAACCAACCAACTTGGACCTAAAGGAGAAGAAAATGCTTGAGCCAAGCCACCTAAGTCCGGAAATGGATCTAGCATTGGTGGACATACCTGCAGAAAACGAACCAGCACATCAGGAAATCACGAATACGGCTACGGAGCCAATGCCTGATTTAATTCGAGGACCTAGTCTGGCGCTGGTTGAACCTGCTAGAATTGCAAAGCCAGTCCAGCTGGGGATCCATGCGGATACCGTTCCCAACGTGCCATCCATTGGAACCCTTCCAGCGATTCCCCCTTTTCCAGACCTTAAAAACCTGGAGGATGAGATCGACCAAATGAAATCAGCTGAATCCATTGATTCGGATCGACTTAAAGAGCTGGTGCGTGAATACAAAGATCAAATTGAGCAATGGGATGATCGAGTAGAGGTTGAATACCTAGCTGTTTGGCGTCAATATCAGAAGGAGGTATATGGTGCCTTTCAAGAGTGGAAATCGGAACTAAAATCTGCTTATGGAGAAAACAGTCTCAAGTATGCAATTGCCTTAAAAAATAAGGCTGAAGTATTTGAAGAAGCCTTGGAGGGGAATGAAAATGCCATTGAACAGGCAGAAGATAATATCGAGCGGAACCTGGAAGATTTGATTGAAGATGTGGAAGATACCGTTGAACGAATTGAAAGCGATCAGGATTCCCATGACGACCGAATGGAAATACATCGCACCCGGATGGCAATTCACAATTTACGTATGAGTGTGCATCATACGCGAATGACTACCCATCGAGCCCGAATGGACCTGCATCGCGAGCGAATGGACTTTCACCGCGAGCGAATGGCAGCACATCGCATTGTAATGGATGCCTTTCGGGAAGAAATATTTGGTCTGTTGGAAAAAGAGGGATTCTGGGATCCAGAAAATGAAGAATTGGACTTTCAAGCAGAAGATGGTCAAATAACGATCAATGGCCAAACGCTTTCAGGTACTCAGGCAGAGAAATACTTCTTACTCCTTCGAAAATATGGTATCGATATTCCCGAAAGTGGAGCTGGAAAATTCATTATCCAAATTGATAAAAATTCCAAACGGTTTGGGTCAACCTATCACTCTAACTGAAAGGAATACCATTTCAAGGATAAATACAACAGTCCATTATTGCCAAATGGAGAAGGTCGTAAATAAAGTCGTTTAAATGTGTCATTTCTATTTTAAAACAAACAAGCACTAAAAACGGTATAAGACGGTATACCGGTCTTGAGTAAAATAGAATGGGCTGCGATTTAAATCTAATCGCAGCCCATTTTCCTACCTCCAGATAAACGCTTTTTATTTAGCGTAGGCCACCGACCGTTTTTCACGGATAACGGTAACCTTGATTTGGCCGGGATACTGCATCTCATCCTGGATTTTTTCTGAGATCTGGAAGGAGAGACTGTCGGCTTGGTCGTCCGACACTTTTTCTGCCTCCACAATTACCCGTAATTCACGTCCGGCTTGCATGGCAAATGCCTTATGAACACCTTCATGGCTCATGGCCAGTTCTTCAAGTTCCCCAATCCGTTTGAGGTAGCTTTCTAAAATTTCCCTTCGAGCACCGGGTCGGGCACCTGAAATCGCATCACAGGCCTGGATGATAGGCGAAAGGATATTATTCATCTCAATTTCATCGTGGTGTGCGCCTACTGCATTAATGACTGCCTGATGCTCGCCGTGCTTTTCACACATTTGCATACCTAAGATAGCATGAGAAAGCTCGGTATCTTCCTCTGCAACCTTCCCAATATCGTGTAACAAGCCTGCTCGCTTAGCCAATTTGATTTGTTTGGGATTTAAGCCCAGCTCCGCGGCCATGGTGGCACAGATATTGGCTGTTTCGATCGAGTGTTTTAAGAGATTTTGCCCATAAGAAGATCGGAAGCGCATCCGGCCTACCATTCGGACCAGATAGGGATCCAGCCCATGAATGTCTAATTCGATTACGGTGCGCTCTCCAATTTCAATAATTTGTTCTTCTAACTGTTTTCTTGTTTTAGCCACCACTTCTTCAATGCGTGCGGGATGAATCCGACCATCGGCCACCAATCGCTTGAGTGAAAGGCGGCATACTTCCCGACGAATAGGGTCAAAGCTGGAAATGACAATAGCCTCTGGCGTATCATCAACTACAATTTCGGCACCGGTCGCCGATTCCAGTGCCCGGATATTACGACCTTCCCGACCAATGATCTGCCCCTTTAAATCATCGCTATCCAGATTGAATACAGATACGGTGTTTTCGATGGTATATTCGGCGCACATGCGCTGGATGGTTTGGATGACTATTTTTTTAGCATCCTTTCCAGCCGTAGTTTTGGCTTCTTCAATCACGCGTTTACGGAGGCTCATGGCGTCGGTTTCAGCTTTTGCTTTTACCGCCTCAAGCAGTTGTTCTTTAGCTTCGTTTTCGGATAGACGAGCAACTTGTTCTAGCGCAAGGATATGCTTCTCATTCGCTTGGTCCAACTCTTCCTTTTTCTTGGCTACGATCTTCAGTTGCTTTTCCAGGTTTTCCCGGATTGCCCCTATTTCCTCTTCCCGACCAACCAGTTCGGATTGTCGTTCTTCGAGTTGCTTAAGCCGATCGTTAAACCGTTCCAGTTTTTGTTGGAGTTCACCTTCCTTGGACTTGACTTCTACTTCGCGCTCTTTTAGATCAAGTTTATGGGCTGCTTTTTCGCTATCAAACTCAGAACGAAGCCTGTTGAAACGCTCTTTTGCTTCCTTGATTTTCTTTTGTTTGATCGACTCATTTTTCCGTTCTGCCTGGCCAACCAGCGTTTCTGCCTCTTGTTTGGCCTCTTGAACAATCCGCTGGGCGCTTTTTCGAGCTTCCTCCACTTCCTGGTCTGCTTTCAGGTTGAGTTGTTCGATCTCCTTATTTTTCTTGGTGCGCAGAAACGCCCAGCAAAGCAAGAATCCGACCACCAAGCTGCCCACGGCAACACCAATGACTATCCCTATATCCATGATCTTTTGTTTAAATGGATTAAAAGCCGTCTGGCGCAGTATGCAACAATGGAGATTAATATCTGACAGGAAAAGCTAGGTCACCAGGGCATCCAGGAGCGTATCGATTAGTTCGAGTTTCTTAGAAAGATTTACTTCTATAGCAGTTTGCTTTTTCTCCAGGTGGAGATCAACCGCATAAGTGAGCAGGGCCATAGCCAGGCAATCCTGCTTATCTTTATTTGTATAGGTTAGCTGAAAGCGATTAACCTTATCATTCACCTCTTTTACGATCCTGCGAATGGCAGGTTCATCGCTGCTTTTGATTTTAAGAGGATAAGGTCGGTTGGCAATCAGTACGGTAATCTGTTTGGCATCCTGTTCCTCCATGCAATTTATTGTTCAGCCAACCACTCGATACATTTATCGATCTCCTTGATGTAGTGGTCTATCTCTCCCCGCAGCCGGTTCATTGCTTCCGGATTTCTTCCTCGTTCTTCGTCCAACTGCCGACGGGTTATTGTTATTTGTTCCTCTAATTCCTTGACCGTCTTATTTTCGAGAAGGTCTATTGTTTGTTTTAACTGTACATTCTCAGTGTGCAACCTTTCATTCTCTGCTTTCAGATCCTGAAGCTGCTCTGCCAATTTATGAATTTTGTTTTCTATTTCCTGTAAACGAACTGATGAATCCATTTGACTGGGTACCTATACCTACTATCTCCGAATGGTAGCTGATAATTTAGCTTCATATGCAGCTATCAATTTATTCATGACTTGATCCACTTCTTTATCACTGAGTGTCCGATCTGCATGTTCAAACAAATAGCTCACAGCATATGATTTTTTTCCTGGACCTAACTGATCCTCATTTTCATAAACGTCGAACAGGTTAATAGATTTTAGCAACTTTTTGCCCTCTTTCTTTGCAATTGTCACAATATCCTGAAAATTGACAGAATTATCAATAACCAAAGCCAAGTCCCTACGAACTTGAGGATAACGGCTAATTTCCTGGAAAACCAGGCTTTCCGGTTTAACAAAGCGGGTTAATCCATTCCAGTGGATATCTGCGAACCAGACCGGCGTTTTTATACCCATACCTGAATTAGAAAGGGCAGGGTGAACCTTGCCAAGTACCGCAAGCGTTTGCGGTCCTCGATGTAGTTGAAGGCCTACCTGAAACTCAGCATCCTGAAAAGCGGTTTCCTGATACCCAACCAGCCCAAGGCGCTGGAAAACCAGTTGTACGAATGCTTTCAGGGTGTAAAATCCAGCAGGGCCAGCGGGAATTAGCCAGCTTTCCGACCAGCGGTTGCCAGTCAGGAACAAGCTCAGGTGCTCCGCTTCTTGGATATCGGAACCAGCTCGTCGATAGGTCTTTCCAAACTCGAATAACTTCAGGTTGGATTGTTGTCTGTTCTGATTGTGTGAGATGGCGCTCAGCCCATTAAATAGCATATCCGGACGCATAATATCCAAGTGCACATTTGAAGTATTTTGGATATAAATCAGTTCTTTCTCTGGAAAGCTGGTTTGTATCTCCTTGTAGAAACGAGACTCAGAAAGGGATAACCCCATCATTTCCAACATGCCATTTGAGGCAAGTAAATCTCCAATTGTATTGCGAAGAGCACTTGGGCTCGGGTATGGTGCATATGCCAAAGCCGATTCCAGGCGGTGCTTCTCAGGGACCTTATTATATCCATAGATGCGCAGAATCTCTTCAATTACATCTGCTTCTCGGGTAACATCCGCTTTATTGGTCGGGATAGTAAGGGTATAAAGACCTTTCTTTTTGGTTAGAATGGTCATGTCCAGCGCATCGAAAATGGCTTCCAACTGTTTTTCCGGAATAGCCACTCCAAGCAGGCGGGTGACATTATCTATTTTAACCTGGACTTGTGTCCGCTCTACTGGATTGGGATAGATATCAACGATTTCGGATGCAATGGTTCCTCCTGCGAGTTCCTGGATCAGTAAAGCTGCTCGCTTCAGCGCATAAACCGTAATCTCCGGATCACTTCCTTTTTCGTAAATCTTGGCGGCATCCGTTCGCAAATTGTGTTTCATACTGGTTCGGCGCACCCATTTGGCATTGAAATGTGCTGACTCCAGGAAAATGGCTGTAGTTTTTTCAGTTACACCTGATGAAATACCACCGAAAACCCCGGCAATACACATTCCCTCTGATGCTCCATTACAGATCATCAAATCCTCTGACCGGAGGCTGCGTTCCTTTTCATCAAGAGTAATAAAAGAGGTACCCTCGGGCAGAGTTTTCACCAGGATCTTTCGGTCTTTGACTATCTCGAGGTCAAAGGCATGCAAGGGTTGACCTAGTTCGTGAAGAATGTAATTTGTGATATCCACAATATTGTTGATGGGGCGGACCCCAATAGCGGATAGCCTGAGTTGAAGCCAATCTGGCGACTCTTTAACAGTAATACCTTGAATGGAAATGCCCGAATACCTGGGACAAGCCTCTGGATTTTCAACTTCGACCTTCACTTGCAGATCTGTATGGTCTACTGTAAAAGCTGAAACATCAGGGAGCTGTAACGGCTTGTTGTAATTTTCATTGATGCGGAGAAAGGCGGCCAGATCTCTGGCTACACCCAGGTGTGCAGTCGCATCTGACCGGTTGGGAGTCAGGCCGATCTCATACACATGGTCGGTTTCCAGTTTGAAGTAATCGGCTGCGGGCGTTCCGATTTCAGCCTCATCCGAAAGGACAACGATCCCGGAATGATCGGACCCCAGTCCCACCTCATCCTCGGAGCAGATCATGCCTTCTGAGGCTTCTCCACGGATCTTTCCTTTTTTCAAAGTAAAAGGCTCCCCATCGGTCGGATATAAGGTAGTACCTACCTGGGCTACGATCACTTTCTGTCCCTTAGCCACATTTGGCGCCCCGCAGATGATCTGAAGCGGTTCTCCGTTACCAATATCCACGCGAGTTAATGACAAGCGATCCGCGTTGGGATGTTTGCCGCATTCCAGCACATGGCCGACCACCAGACCTTCGAGTCCTCCCGGGATACTCTGGACCGTTTCCATTCCTTCCACCTCAAGCCCGAGGCCGGTGAGGAG
>CAZXLD010000003.1:0-29698 GCA_964641965.1 uncultured Saprospiraceae bacterium
AACTAAAAAGCCACTTCAATTCGAAGTGGCTTTTGCGCCTCAGCAAGGACTTGAATACTGAAGCCCTGAGCTACTGCTCAGGGTTCAGCATCCTGACCATTGCAGCAACAGCTGCAAGGCGTCAGGGCCTTGGACCTCCTCCCGATGGGCCAACATGAATCGGATTAGCTTGACTCTGGGTAAATTCTTGAGCTTCTTTTCCAGTTGAAATGCTTCCGAGCGCGATGGCTTCTCGGTGGCCCATAACAGCAGCCAGGGTACTCCGCTCCGAGTCGATTTTTCTTCCTGCCGATTGTGTTGAATAAGCCGGGTCTGCGGGTGCTTCGATATCCCACGATAAAACTGATCCGAAGAACGTGAATACAGGATGTAAACTGAGGTCTTCATACGCCCATAACTAAAAAGCCACTTCAATTCGAAGTGGCTTTTGCGCCTCAGCAAGGACTTGAACCTTGGACCTACGGATTAACAGTCCGCCGCTCTAACCAGCTGAGCTACTGAGGCAAAACTGCCTTTCTATTCAAAGGCGGATGCAAATGTACCAGTTCCCGGATTAATGTGCAATATTTGCGCCAAATTAATTGCCTACATGAGCTTACTTGCAGTTGGGACCGTTGCCTTCGACGATATAGAAACTCCATTCGGAAAAGCCGAGAAAGTGGTTGGGGGAGCCGCCACTTATATCACCCTGGCCGCTTCCTATTTTATAAAGGACCAGCAAATCGTATCGGTGGTCGGGGACGACTTTCCCGAGGCTGAGTTAGAAGATCTTCAATCCCGTGGAATTGATCTCGAAGGACTCCAGATCTTGAAAGGACAGAAGTCTTTTTTTTGGGCAGGTCGTTACCGGTCAGACTTGAATTCCCGAGATACGTTGGAAACCCAATTGAATGTATTAGCTGATTTTGACCCTGTTCTACCTGTATCCTATCAGGAAACAGAATATCTCATGTTGGGTAACCTTACTCCAGCTGTGCAACAACGCGTTTTGGATCAAATGAAAAAACGCCCCCAAATCGTTGCCCTGGACACCATGAACTTTTGGATGGATCACGCACTTGACAGTCTAAAAAGTGTTCTGCAGCAAATTGATATCCTCATCATAAACGATGAAGAAGCACGACAGCTTTCGGAAGACCATTCCCTGGTGCGGGCTGCACAAATTATTCATGAAATGGGGCCCAACTATCTCATCATCAAAAAAGGAGAGAATGGAGCTCTACTTTTCAATGCAGATCAAGTATTCTTCGCTCCCGCCTTGCCATTAGCCGACGTGTTTGACCCGACTGGCGCAGGAGATACGTTTGCGGGAGGCTTCATGGGTTATTTAGCCAGAACCCGAGATAATTCATTTGAAAACATGAAAAGGGCCGTCATTTTTGGCTCTACCATGGCTTCTTTCTGTGTGGAGAAGTTTGGTACCGAACGACTAAAAGATCTCGATTCCGATCAGATCAACCAACGGTTTCAACGATTTGTAGAGCTTACTCGTTTTCAAGCCGATATATGAGCTAGCTTAAATCGTAAATAGAAGAGCCGCACTCAAAACTCAAATCCCTATTTGTTCGCCAATTGGCCGCAAGCAGCGTCAATATCCTTACCGCGACTCCTTCTTAGGGTAACCATTACCCCCTGATCACGCAGTCGTAGAGCAAAGGAATCAATGCGGTCTTCGTCGGATTTTCGAAAAGAAGCTCCATCGATAGGGTTGTACTCAATGATATTGACCTTGACCGGGAATCGACGACACAGCTTCCCCAGGTTATCCGCATCTTGGAGACTGTCGTTAAACCCCTGAAAGGCAATATATTCATAGCTTATCTTGGCCCTCGTGTTGCGATAGAAGTATTCGAGCGCATCCATTAATACCGATAAGTTATTCTGCTCATTGATCGGCATAATGTCATTGCGCTTTTGATCATCGGCAGCATGTAAGGACAAAGCCAGGTTGGTTTTACATCCATCATCGGCCAATCGGCGGATCATTTTCGCTATACCTGCCGTACTTATTGTGATCCGCTTAGGTGACATGCCCAGTCCATCCGGAGCCGTAATACGATCAATACTCTCCATAACAGTTCTGTAAGCCAGCAAAGGCTCCCCCATACCCATATATACAATATTGGTTAGTGGGTGCTGAAAGGTGGCCTCGGATTGCCGATTTACCAAGACCACCTGATCATAGATCTCGGCTGCTTCCAGGTTTCGAACCCGGCTCATCTTTCCAGTAGCGCAAAACTTGCAGCTTAGGCTACAGCCAACTTGAGAAGACACACAGGCTGTAAAGCGTCGATCTTCAGGTACAGGGATCAAAACGGACTCAATCAAATGGCCATCATAGAGGCGAAAGCGAGATTTAATTGTACCATCCAAGGAGCGCTGAACTTGGTCTTCTGCCAGGGCATTGATGACAAATTCTTCTTCCAGCCTGACCCTTAATTTCTTGGAAAGGTTGGTCATCTGGTCAAACGAATGCACACCCTTTCTCCAAAGCCATTCGCGAACTTGTTTAGCACGAAAAGACGCTTCTCCCCATGCTTGAAACTGGGCGACCAACGCTCCTTCCGATAGCTTTCGAATATCTTTTTTAACGGCTGTTACATCCATAGTGCAAAGGTAACGCTTGTCCGGAAACAAGAGTTTGATCCTTTATTCAAAACCAAAGGCGACCTCCTTTTTGTTGTACCTTTATTTGAAGTATCATATCCTATGGCCAGATTTGGGACATCCACTACTTTTCGAACGGAGCAGACCCTTTCTCCTCTTCAAATCCAGTTGATGCAACTGCTTCGGGTCCCTGATGCCCTGCTCAACAATGTGATAGAGAAAGAACTGGAGAAGAATGAGCTTCTGGAAAAAGAACCTCCTGGCCAAGACACAGATATCCCATCCCCAGGTGATAACCAGTCAAGACCCTGGTCTGGAAGAGAAGAACCTCAATACCCACCTATTGAAGATAAACCAACTTTACATGAGTTTCTCGAATCCCAATTAGGCACGCTACAGTGGGAGCGCGAACAGGACCGCCGTATTGCTGAACACATTTTAGGTTCTATTGGGCCATCAGGATACCTGAGCCGTTCTTTACAGGCCATTCAGGACGACATTCTGTTAAACGAGTATGAAGAGGTAGAGTTGGATAGAATTGAGTCGATCCTCTATAAGGTTCAACAATTAGATCCCCCTGGTATTGCGGCCCGCAACTTAAGGGAGTGTCTACTTATCCAGTTAGACCAGCAGCTGAGCCAAGAAGACGAAACCCAAACAGCAACAGATTGTAAAGAATTAGCACTCGCCAGAACGATCATTGGAGACTATTTCGATGCTTATTCCAAGAAGCAATACCAAAAAATAGAACAGGAAATCGCGATCGACAAGGAAGCCCTAAAACGCGCCGATGAAAAAATCCAACATCTTAACCCGAAACCTGCAAGTGGTTATACTAGTGGAGAACGAAAAGAACTCTCCTATATCATTCCGGATTTTATCATCAAGAACCAAGGGGAAAATCTGGAAGTAGCGCTTTACAACCCTAATCTTCCCAAACTCCGGATCAACGAATTTTATTCGGAGATGCTTCAAGGCATCAAAAAGCAGGATAAAGTCTCGAAAAAAAAGAAGGAAGAATACACTTACATCAAGCAAAAAGTAGATGCTGCAAGATGGTTTATCGAAGCCATTCGACAGCGACAGGAAACCCTATTAAAAACGATGAATGCCATTGTGCATTTTCAGCGCAATTATTTTCTTAGTGGGGACATACAGGATCTCCGTCCTATGATCTACAAAGATATTGCAGCCCTTACCCATTTGGACATTTCTACCATTTCGAGAGTTGTGAACAGCAAATATGTCCAAACGGAGTTTGGGACTAAACTGCTTAAGGATTTTTTCTCCGAAGGAATCACAACTGCTTCCGGTGAAGAGGTCTCCAACCTTGAGGTCAAGCAAAAACTTCGCGATTTGGTGGATAAGGAAAACAAGCAACGTCCGCTATCTGATCAAAAATTAATGACCTTGTTAAATCAAGAAGGGTATGGTATTGCCCGAAGAACGGTTGCCAAGTACCGAGAGCAATTGGGAATTCCGGTAGCTCGTTTACGCAAGGAAATCTAAATGTTAACCTATCCTGTCCAGCCCTTCTAAAATCACCCCACACGCCCATCGGATCTCTTCTTCTCCAATAATAAGTGGAGGCGCAATTCGCAAAGCCCGACTATTGAATAAAAACCAATCGGTTATCAATCCTTTTTTCAGACAGTAGTCAATGACCTGCTTTACCTGTTCGAAGGATTCCAATTCTATAGCCATCCACAATCCGGCGTGCCGAACTCCTAAAATGGCTGGATGCTTTAATAGGCTTACAAATAAATCCGCCTTTTTCTTCACCTGGCGAACGTAACCCTCGGCTATTAAAGTTTCCACTGTTGCCAAGGCAGCAGCACAGCAGACCGGATGCCCCCCGAAGGTGGTGATATGCCCCAAAATAGGTTGGCTAGCCAAAGCATACATCATCGCTTTGGATGAAATAAAAGCCCCAATTGGCATACCTCCCCCAAGACCTTTTGCTAACAACAGGATATCGGGAATTATCCCATACTGTTCAAAAGCAAACAAGCTTCCTGTTCGCCCCATACCCGCTTGTATCTCGTCCAGAATGAGCAAGGTTCCGGTCTCATCACAGCGATCGCGTAATTCCTGCAAGTAGGTAGGAGATGGTTTTCGAATGCCCCATTCCGCCTGGACGGTTTCCACAATAACAGCAGCTGTTTGAGAAGTTATTTGGCGCAAGCACCAGGAACAATTGAAATCTATGTGTTTGATGCCAGGCAACAAGGGGTAATAGGCCTGCGTAAAATAGGTGGGATCCATCAAACTGGCTGCCCCTTGTGTACTTCCGTGGTAGGCGTACCGGGTCGCAATGAACTCAGTTCGCCCAGTGTACCTTTTGGCCAGCTTCATGGCCCCCTCAGTAGCCTCGGCTCCCGAATTTACAAAATAGACACTGTCCAGGGGCTGAGGTAACAGATTAGCTAATACTTCCGCTAGCCGTACCTGGGGTTCTAAAATAAACTCCCCATACACCAGCGTATGCATATACTGCTGGGCCTGCTGTTGGACGGCACCAACTACTGCAGGATGGCAATGACCTAAGGCGCTCACCCCGATACCGGCAATCAGATCCAAGTACTTCTTCCCATGCCGATCATAGATGTATAGCCCTTCAGCTCGTTCAATCTCAAGACCTAGCGGAAAATCACTAGTCTGGGCTACATGTGCTAAAAAGCGTTGTCTTAGATTTGGCATTCAAACAAAGGATTGGACTCAGGATAACTGTGACTGCTAAATGAAGTAATAATCCACATTTAATTTGAGTTATCTACGCATCCTTTTTGATCTAATTTTATCATTTTCATCGGCCTTATTCAGAGATTCCAAAGTGACGATCCCTAAAGGCCTCAAATTCGGGTTGAATCCGGAGGTAAGCCAGTTTATCCTCTTTCAAGATTCGATCTCTTCCGGTTAAATCTAGTTCAATTGCTTTCTCTAGCTTCGAAAAGGCGTCCGCTTTTTGTTCTTCCAAGCTATCAATGCAGGCCAACAAAAAATACGTCTCTGCATGATCAGGTAGGATCGTCAACGTTTTATTGAAATAACTTCTGGCAGCAGGTAGATCGTACTGATTTAGCTCTTTAATTCCTGATTGCTTAAATCGTTCAAGTGCACGTTGAATAATAACCTGGTGGTCTTGGTTGTCCCGAATCTCGTAGTTCCCATTTGGCAGGTATTTATTGACTTGTGCGGAAACTAGCTTACCCTCTCGAAAGAAATTACATTCCAACTCCATCAGCATGAGATTGGAGGCATATATCTCCAGATCAAAGGCGGAGCCCTGGTAATCAAATTGGTGCAATGTAGTCAGTCGAGTAATATTTCTTTTCTCTGTAATTACCTCATCATTGGCATACACCTTCTCCTTTCCATTCAAGGTAGACAACCAGACTCGGAGAATAACTTCCGGCTCTCGATGAACGAACCAAATCCCGCTAACTACAGAGGTGGTTGAGCTACTCGGCAGGTTTTTCATTGAAGGAAGTTAATTCTTGCTTTGGAAAATCTGAACCTCTCATCCTAAAATGTGCCTTATTATAATTGGTTTTGTGGGAAAGAGCCTCTATTACCCCTGCCATAATGATTCCCTCGATCTAATTCCAGTTGAAAGACCGGTACTTTGTTCATCCTTAGGTACTGCCAACGAGTTATACATACGGGGTTAGCCTATTTTTATCAGTAGCTTTAATGATGTCAACTAAAGGAATAAAAATACACCGTTACAAACAGGAAGATTGGTTGGATAAGGAGGATATTCTAGCCATGGAGGAGCCCCTTGAGCTCAGATTGGCTTGGGGTAAAGGTAAGGAGAGGAGGGATAAGGCACTTGCAATAACGATGAGAACTCCTGGGCAAGATGAAGAGCTTGCATTAGGTTTTCTATTCACCGAAGGCATTATACAAACAAAAGCGGATGTACTTTCTGTCAAATACCCGGGGCTGCATTTGCAAAGCGATTCCAGGGAAAATATTTTGCTGGTAGAGTTGCATCCCAGATTGGACCTTAACATCGAACGCTTAAACCGCCACTTTTATACCTCTAGTAGCTGTGGAGTCTGTGGAAAGGCCTCCATCGAGCTGGTTCAGCAGAATATTCTCTATATCCCTAAAAAAGGCACTCCAAAAGTTAGTCCGTCTATCCTGGGCACCTTCCCAAACCTCCTGAAAAAAGCGCAGGATCTGTTCGAGCAAACTGGAGGAATTCACGCAGCTGGGCTTTTTAGAGCTTCAGGGCAATTGTTGTTGAGTAAAGAAGATGTAGGCCGCCACAATGCGTTAGATAAATTAATCGGTGCAGGACTCCATTCGAATCTCCTCCCGATGCAGGACCATATCCTGCTAGTAAGTGGACGGGCCAGTTTTGAATTGGTACAAAAAGCTCTAATGGCAGGTATTTCTTTCCTGGCTGCAGTGGGAGCTCCTTCAAGTCTAGCTGTAGAACTAGCTCAGGATTATGGAATGACCTTAGTTGGATTTTTACGTGCTGACTCGTTTAATGTGTATAATGACAATAATCGCATACTTTCTTAAGTAGGTTGCAAAAGTCCCTGGGCCAGTGTATTTTCCCTCTGCCAACCTCAACCATACAGCGCATGAAATCTACAGTGAACCACTCGACAGAAGAGCAACAGCAGGAAACATCAGCCCAGCCCCCCATCAATCACACCGGCCTCAAGCTAGGAAAGCCCAAGAAAAATTCTGCTGGGATTCCTGGACTTGTTACCTCCCTGCAACATGTCGGCAAATATGTCGAAACTCGTCAGGCATTCAGCACCCTTTTTCGCCTGAACCAAAAGGGTGGTATTGATTGTCCAGGTTGTGCTTGGCCGGATCCTGATGATGACCGTTCCTCCTTGGGTGAATATTGTGAAAACGGTGTAAAAGCCATCTCCGAAGAGGCCCAAAAACAAGCTATCGGCGGAGCTTTTTTTTCAGAACATAGCATCGACGATCTGCTGACTTGGTCGGATTATGAACTTGGAAAAACTGGTCGGATAATAGAACCATTGTTCTTAGCCAAAGGCGCAAAACACTACAAACCTATTTCCTGGGAGGAAGCTTTCCAACTGATAGCTGCTGAGCTTAACAGCCTGGAATCACCGGATGAGGCTGTATTTTATACCTCCGGCCGTACAAGTAACGAAGCCGCTTTCCTCTACCAACTTTTTGTTCGCGAATTTGGCACCAACAACTTACCGGATTGCTCCAATATGTGCCATGAAAGTAGCGGTGTGGCCTTATCAGAGACACTGGGTATAGGCAAAGGCTCGGTTACCCTGCCAGATTTTTTTGAAGCTGAGCTAATTCTCGTCATAGGGCAAAACCCGGGAACTAACCATCCACGGATGCTAAAAGCACTGGAAAGGTGCAAGGAAAACGGTGGAAAGATCATTACCGTTAATCCGCTCCAGGAAGCCGGTCTGGTTCGTTTCACGGACCCCCAGCGATTGGGTAAAGTATTGACCGGCGGTACAGCCTTGACCGATTTATTTTTACCCGTTCGAATCAACGAGGACGTTGCCCTCTTGAAAGCCATCATGAAATTATTGTGGCACAAAGAACAACGAGATCAAAATGTATTCGATTGGGAGTTCATCAAGGAAAGGACCGACGGTTATGAGACTTGGCTGGAAGATCTGAAGGGATGGGATTTCAATGAATTGGCTAGCCGAAGCGGTGTCGCCCGAGAGAAAATTCAACTGGCCGCCGACTGGATTGCCAGTTCACAAAAAATCATTATTTGCTGGGCCATGGGGCTCACCCAACACGAAAACGGTGTAGATAACATTCGCGAGTTGGTGAATCTTTTGTTGTTGAAAGGTAGTATTGGAAAACCTGGAGCGGGCACCTGTCCGGTACGAGGCCACTCTAATGTACAAGGTGACCGAACTATGGGCATATACGAGGCCCCTAGCAACCAGTTTCTGGATAAGATCCAGGAGGTCTTTGGTTTTGAACCGCCCAGAGCACACGGATACGCCACAGTAGATGCCATTCAAGCGATGTATGAGGAGAAAGCCAAAGTATTTTTTGCCATGGGAGGCAACTTTCTATCTGCCACTCCCGATACAGAATATACTGGCCGAGCTCTTCGAAACTGTAGCTTGACGGTGCAGGTAAGTACCAAATTGAACCGCAGCCATCTGATCCACGGTCAAAAGGCGTTAATCCTACCCTGCCTGGGAAGGACAGATAAGGACCTACAAGCCTCAGGAGAGCCTCAGTTTGTAAGTGTAGAAAACTCCATGGGGGTTGTCCATTCTTCAGAAGGTATCTTGAATCCTCCCGGGAAAAACTTGAAAAGTGAACCGGCTATTATCGCCGGCTTGGCAAAAGCTACTTTGGGAAATAGCTCCAAAGTAGACTGGGACCGACTAGTCTCCAATTATGATCATATCCGTTCGGCTATCGAACAAGTAGTGCCTGGTTTTGAACACTATAATGAACGGGTTCGGGAAGCAGGCGGTTTCTATTTACCTAACGGAGCGCGAAAGGGAACCTTTGCCACCCCATCCGGCAAAGCAAAATTCACCGTTAATACCCTTTCTGAAATAGAGCTTGCGCCCGATGAATTTCTGCTATTTACCATTCGAAGCCACGATCAATTTAACACCACAATCTATGGCTTGCACGATCGCTACCGAGGAATTTACAACGAAAGGCGGGTGGTACTGGTTAATAAAGATGATATGGAAGTACATGGGCTTCAAGCGAAAGAAGAGGTAAACCTGGTAAGCATTTACGATGGTACTGAACGAAGGGCAGAGCAGTTCATAGTAGTGCCCTACGAAGTTCCGAAAGGCTGCATTGCCACCTACTTTCCGGAAGCAAATGTACTGGTACCGGTGGATCAATTTGCCCGACGAAGTAAAACTCCGATTTCAAAATCGGTAAGGGTGAAAATTGAAAAACGCGATTGATTCTTGAATAATCTACTAATTTCACCTTTCCCTGGAAATCAGCTCATTTAAAAGAAGCCATTTCTGATATGCCTACCCTCTATGACAATCACGGAAGGCGGATCAATTATCTGCGATTAGCAGTGACCGATCGTTGTAACCTACGCTGCTTCTATTGTATGCCGGAAGAGGGTATTTCGTACGTAGCAAAAGAGGATCTTCTGTCCTACGAGGAAATGCTTCGAATGGTGGGCCTGCTCGCTCAAATGGGCATTGAAAAAATTAGGATCACCGGTGGAGAACCGTTTGTACGAAAAGATATGCTCAACTTTCTGGGCCAGCTGTGCCAACTACCTGGTATCCGAAAGGTAAATCTAACCACCAACGGGACACTCACAGAAGCTAAAATCCCTGCTCTCCTCGCTATGGGTATCCATTCCGTCAATTTAAGCCTGGACAGTCTAGACCAAACTCGATTTTTCGAAATCACCAGGCGAGATGAATTTGGAAAGGTGATGCAAAGTCTGGAAGCCTTAATTGATGCCGGCATCCCGACCAAGATCAATACCGTGGTCATGGACGGGAAGAATATAGACGATTTAGTGCCCCTCGCAGAATTGACTCGTAATCAACCAGTTGGGGTGCGCTTTATTGAGGAAATGCCTTTCAATGGGGAGGGGGCACATTATGAAACACTCACCTGGAATCATCTAAAAATACTGGAGCATCTGCGTCAGGCCTTTCCAACGCTTGAAAAAATACCCGATCCACCAAATAGCACTGCTTCCAATTATCGAGTACCCGGCTTCCAAGGTACGATTGGTATCATCGCCGCATATAGCCGCACTTTTTGTGGGACTTGTAACCGAATTCGAATCACACCACAAGGTTTACTCAAAACCTGCTTGTATGACGATGGTATTTTTAATGTCCGCGACTTAATGCGCCATGGGGCTTCCGACGAACAGCTTCGGGATGCTTTCTTGTCTGCGCTGGGCAACCGGGCTAAAGACGGATGGGAAGCAGAGCGCAGCCGGAATTTCGGTTTGCCTGTCACTGAGAGTATGAGCACGATCGGGGGGTAGGGGAATGATAAGTGGCGAATTCCGAGTGCGGAGTTTGGAATGCGTATACGTCCCTGATTTTGGCTGACTGATATTATTCCATTTACTTCTTCCGTTTCTCTGTTCTTCCGGGCTTTTCATTTGTGGGAAACCTTATTCAGTTCTTCGATCATTGCTTTGCGACGTGGGTATTTTTGTTTCAGCTCGGTTATCAGAGATTCTGATAGCGCTTCCCCGCCGTTTTTGCTTATCCACTTGAGGTGTTTGGCCAATGCCCTGTAGGCTTTCCGATTATTGGCCATGTCCATTTCATGGGGTAGAACCTCGGCCAACAGCTCTAAGGTTCTAATCTTGTCTTCGGCGACCAATTCATCCCGGTATCGTTGGATCAAACCAAGCGAGGGTGAATCCGAAATGGTCTCAAATATCTTATGGTTGAGTCCTTCCCGGGAATACCAGCTACAAAGCGCATCGCTGGGATCACTGCCTGTTTTACGTGCTTTTGCCCATACATCCTGGACCAATTCTTCAAATGTGGTAGGCCATGTTTTCGATGATTGTTGGCTTTTCAAGTACTCAAAATATTCCATTCGCCTTGGGTTCCTTACAAGCTCTTTCCTCGCCCAGGGTATAGCTTTTTCCGTTTCACCTAGTTTATCCCACAGCTCGAAACGCTGGTTTTCCAACCATCGATCATTAGGGTTTTCTAAAAGATATTCTTCTATCACTTCCAGTACCCTTTCCCAGTCTTCGTTTTCAAAAAGTCTTTCCATCAAGGCTTCCATGGCCCACCTCTCTTTCCGGTGTTCAAACAGAAAATCCGTAAAGCTGAATTCGGATTGGACCTTTTCCCGAGCCTTTGCTTCTAGGAGCCTCAACCGGGTCCGTTGAAAATCAGCTGAAAAATCACCTTCCTGAATCTGATCTTGCAACTGTTCTAAATGCTCCAGAAACCCGGCCCCCAGGCTATTTTCATTCTCTACACAGATGAGACAGAAGGTGAGCATGACTTCTGGCCAATCCCAACCGGAAAGTTCTTTGTCTCCGCTGAAGGTCAATAATTGTTGGTAGGCTTGCTCCACATCTGCAGGCTTATCCAGGACCGAAATCACATCTTCGATCCCATCAAAGCAAGTGTAAATACACTCGCCGATCGCACCGCCAGAATCGTCTCCATTGGACATGGCGTGGGACAATGTGCGGGTAAGTGAAATCAATTGGGATAATTTATCAAGCGGTTTGTCCCGGGTAACCATCACTTTTTGGATACTTGCAAACGCTTCATCGGCAAATCGAAAAGAATCTCTGTAGTGAAGGAAGCCGCGGTCAGACATTCTGCTGAATACCCTCTTGAGGGCCTTGCCGGGGTCTTTTCGACTTTTTTTCCCTCCAGAGGGGAAGCTCTCCTCCAGTATCTTGCTCAGCGTTTCCCGAAATACTGGGTTTTCAATGGCTTCTTTTAACAAAGCCTCTTTCAGCTTTGCGCTACTTATCTTCTTTAGTTGTTGGCCTAAACTATTCTCCAAAGATTCTTCCTTTTTGATTTCCACCCCTTCTTCCAGCATCTGAATGCTGACTGCGGCAATGTGTTTGCAGTAGCCGTCATATTGGTCCATGTAGGGACAAGTACAAGCGCCTGAAGAGAAACCGTTGGAATCCCATTCAATCCGGACCGTGTAAAGATCAGTACCTTCTACCTCGGCTTCCCATACATTATTAGATATCCGTAAAAAGTTTCCCACGGCACCCGATTTGAAATAGGATTCTCCCTTTTTAAGGATGGTGGCAGAAAAAAACGGATTTAATTCAGGGTAAAAAGTCATATCTGAGAAATACCGATTTTGCTCTTGAATCTATTCCAAAAGTAATTCCGGACCAAAAAAAGTCCTTCCTTTTAGAGCAATGACAATAGTGTCCAACACCTTTTTTCATCTTGCCACGGGTTAATTCACAAAGATGCACCGACATGATACACAAAAGAATGACATACACACGGGCTTCGTAATTCATATGTTCGAATGTTCGTTATTCATGTATTCAAACCCGTGCTTCGTCTAAATGACTTGCCTGCCGGGCAACAGGAGACTATTTTTCCCAGAAAGAACATCGCAATGCAAAGTCACGAAATCGACTATCAGATCTACGGCGAAGAAATGCAGTTTGTAGAGATCGAACTGGATCCCTATGAAACGGTGATCGCCGAAGCCGGAGCCTTCATGATGATGGACCCTGAAATTGAATTGACCACTATTTTCGGCGATGGTAGCCATCAGGAGCAAAGCGCCGGTATCTGGGGCAAGGTATTATCAGCCGGAAAGCGGCTGTTAACCGGTGAAAGTCTGTTTATGACCGCCTTCACCCACGGGGGTACAGGAAAAAGAAAGGTTTCCTTCGCTTCTCCTTACCCGGGTCGCATCATCCCGTTGGACTTAACCCGTTACGAAGGAAGAATCATCTGTCAAAAAGATGCCTTCCTGTGCGCGGCCAAAGGCGCATCGGTAGGGATAGAATTCAGTAGAAAATTAGGGCGGGGGTTCTTTGGCGGGGAAGGCTTCATCATGCAAAAAGTGGAAGGCGATGGCATGGCCTTTTTGCATGCCGGTGGAAATATCGTCGAAAAGCGATTGGAAATTGGAGAAGTACTTCGGGTGGATACAGGCTGCCTCGTTGGGTTTACCCGTCATGTGGATTATGATATCGAAATGATCAAGGGTATACAAAATATGTTCTTCGGTGGGGAAGGGATGTTCTATGCCCGCCTGGAAGGACCGGGCTCGGTCTGGATTCAGTCACTTCCTTTTAGCCGTATGGCCGACCGGGTACTGCGTGCTTCCAAGTTCTACTCCGGAAAAAGTAAGGGTGAAGGCTCCGTGTTGGGCGGCCTGGGTGATATCATGATGGGAGATAATTGGTGATGTTCAGATTCGGGGATGCGAGGGTAGAAAAAGGGTATTGGATGGGGTCGCCCATGTGATCGGCTTGAAGGGAAGGAATTTTGAATTTAGAACATAAAAAACCGGCAGCCTTTGAGAAGTGAGGTTAACAGGGTAGGCTGTCGGTAGATACATAAATCCGTAATGATGCTACTTGACCGCAAAGGCTTTACTGGTGAATTCCTTCCCATTGGAAAGAACCAGATAGTAGGTTCTAGATGCCAATTGGGAAATATTAATTTGCCCTGTCCACTCTACGGTTGCTTTATTTAGTCGCTCTTCCATAACCTTTTGTCCTTGGGTAATATAAATACCAAATACTTGAGCACCTCGCCAATCATTTTTCATGGTCAGGTTGAGGGTGTGATGAGTAGGATTAGGCCATAGGTCCAGAAAGTAATTCTTAACATAAGTCTCCTTGATAGAAGTAGCCGTGAAGGAGCTTTCAAAGGCTCCTATATCTATTCCATTTCCCTGCACCCGCCTATTGCCAGCCAAATCTGTTAGAGGAATACTATCTTCCCTTTACCTTCTACCAGCTAAGCCGGTACAACCTTGAGTTCAATTTTGAAGGAAATATCCTTAATTTTGCAAGCCTTTTAAATTGGCAGACAACGAATTATCCATGGCAACCCCGCGCACGGTATCCTTTTATACCCTGGGCTGCAAGCTCAACTACTCGGAAACTTCCGCTATCGGACGGCTGTTCGAAGAGGCTGGCTATGGGGAAGTACCCTTTAATCAAGGCGCCGATATTGTAGTGGTCAATACCTGCTCGGTCACTGAGTTTGCAGACCGAAAGTGCCGACAGGTAGTGCGAAAAGCACTTCGGAAATCACCGGAAGCCAAGGTGATCGTAATCGGATGCTATGCTCAGCTCAAACCCCAGGAGATCGCTGATATCCCGGGAGTTGACCTGGTCTTGGGTGCCGCCGAAAAATTTCGAATCCTGGATTTTGTGGATGATCTGAGCAAAGCCCCCGGCAAGGGGATGGTTCAGGCGGGTGAGGTGAAGGAAGCCACTGTTTTCGAGCATGCCTTTTCATTTGGGGACAGGACGCGCTCATTTCTCAAAGTTCAGGACGGCTGTAACTACAAATGTACCTTCTGTACGATCCCTCGGGCACGTGGGGCCAGTCGGAGCGATACAGTCGAAAATGTGGTCGCCCGAGCCAAACACATTGCGGAGTTGGGCGCAAAAGAGATCGTGCTCACCGGAGTAAATATCGGGGATTTCGGAAACGGGACCGAAGTCATTGAAGGAGCTCGCCCTAAGAAAGAGGCGCTGTTCATTGATCTGATACGAGCGTTGGACAAGGTTGAAGGAGTAGAGCGATTTCGAATCTCCAGTATAGAGCCCAACCTTTGCACAGACGAAATTATCGGATTCGTAGCAGATTCCAAGCGCTTCGTTCCCCACCTGCACATGCCGCTTCAAAGTGGCAATAACAAGCAACTCCGCACCATGCGCCGTCGCTACAAGCGAGAGCTTTACCAGGAGCGTATCTCCGGCATTAAAGAACGCATGCCCCACGCCTGCATTGGTGTAGACGTGATCGTGGGTTTCCCCGGAGAAACCGATGAGGACTTCAAAGAGACCTATCGCTTTTTGAATGAGCTGGATATTTCTTACCTGCATGTGTTCACCTATTCCGAGCGTGCCAACACGCCTGCTGCAAGTATGGAAGGTGCCGTACCCATGCAGGTGCGCCGCGAGCGCAACGAAATGCTCACCATCCTGAGTGAAAAAAAACGATCACACTTCTACCGCCAACACCTGGGCCAAACTCGAGCAGTCCTCTTCGAACCTAGCAAAAAGGAGGGCCGAATGAGTGGCTTCACTGATAACTACATCCGCATTGACGCCCCCTTAGTTCCGGAATACATCAACAGCCTGCAGCTGGTGCGATTAGATAAGGTTTCTGAAGAAGGGTCCCTGGAGGTAGATTTAAGTGGGTTTTATGTGGGGTAGGCTTTTCTTTATTTTTGCTAATTGAAACTCCGACTTTCAATTAGCCTGATACCAAGATTAGTAGAAAACCGAATTTTTTAAACACCTGGATTTCTTTAATCAGCTATCCGGTAATTCACCGGATTTATCTATGGTCATCCATGGTGGAGATACAGAGCAGCGCCGGAATAAAGGACATATCCTCCCATGGAATAAGATCCCGAATGACTTTTAAGGAGCAATCTTTGTTATCGAGGGCCAAGTAAGCCTGCTGACCGAATCACGCTACAGGACTTCGGATAGTTTTGTAATTTTCCAATAGATACGCAATTGGTTTATGTCCGAATCCAGACGCCGCCTCGCCGTTATTCTCTTTGCTGACATTCAGGGTTACACTTCTTTGATGGAGCGGGATGAATCTAATGCTTCCTCCCTGTTGCGCAGATTTCAGTCTGAAATAGAAGAACAAACTGCCAACTATCATGGTGAAATTATTAATTTCTACGGGGATGGTGTTTTATGTGCTTTTAACGATCCGGTAGATGCTGCTCACTGCGCAGTTGGTTTGCAGAAGGCTTTTCAGAAAGAACCCAACGTACCGGTACGCATCGGAATTCACAGCGGAACTGTAGTCTTCGAGAGTGGAAAGATCTTTGGGAACAGCGTTAACATTGCTTCCAGGATTGAATCTATGGGTTTGCCGGGTGCAATTCTTGTCTCCAAAAAAGTGCGGGATGAGCTGAGAAACCAGCCTGACTTTGAGTTAAAAATTCTTGGAGAATTTGAATTCAAGAATTTGAATGAACCACTGGAAGTATTCGCACTGGCTAATGAAGGACTAGTTGTTCCGGATGCAAGTGACATGCGAGGTAAAATCAAAAAATATGATGGTCAATCAACTGTAGATGTTGCACCGGCATCTGATAAGTGGTTTGCACGTGGCTTACAAATTGTAGGTGCTGCTGTCATCCTGGCAGGAATAGGCTATACTATTTTCTTCAGGTCCAACAATGCTAATGCAAAAACCCAGGAAATAACCTTTATAAATGCAGAAGGAGAAGAGGAGACCCGGACCTTTCTGAAGAAAGAATTCAGAAACAGCCTTCCCATTTTTCCATTTGAACAAAACGGGGGAGACAGCCTAAATCCCAACCTTGGATTAGCGCTGGCCTTCGCAGTTGGAATCGACCTCGATCAGGATAAATACCTGGATATGGACATCAATTTTTTCCGAACAGGCACCCGCAGCACTGATTTTTCAACAGTTGACAAAATAAACCATGCCAAATCCTATTCTGATGCGCACTATGTGGATGGAAGCTACCGGTTTGAAAATGGTGAATACACACTAAGGCCTGTTATACGTACTAAATCTAATGGAAATAGTATTGCCGAACGATCTTTTCGCTCCAAGGATTATATGTTTCTAATCGATTCTGCTTCTCTTTTCATTAAGGAAGCTCTAGGGTTTTCAGAACAAAAAATTGCCGAATCCGTCGATCTGCCTTTTCGGGAAATGGTTACGGAAAGTTCGGAGGCTTTTGAAAACATGATCAAAGGATTGCGAGACTATGATTTCCGATCCTTTGAAGAGGCGCTCGAAATCGACACCACTTTTGCGCTGGCCAGTTATTTGTATTCGACCTACAGTTACGGTCAAGGCTCTATTGAAGCACGCTATGAGATCGAACGAGCTTTGCGGCACCGAAAGCGCCTCCCATACACCTGGCAAATTGAAATCCTTTCCGACAACCACCTCATCAAAAAGAATTGGGAAAAAGCCGAACAATTGCTACTAACTCAAGTAGATATTGATCCTACGGACACCGAAACCCTAGGCTCACTTTCCAACTTGTATATGATCATCGGCCAGTACGACAAGATGTACCAGATGAAAAAGAGGATCTTTGAAATTGATCCCGGAGGCGGCAATAGACTAGAGGTCGCGCAAGCCGCATTAATCAATGGTCAAAAAGATGAAGCTGCCCAATTTGCAGAGGCTTTTCTGGAGAATGATCCCCAGAATATTTTTGCTTTGTTTTTGCTGTCTGAAGTTCGGCTACACCAAGGGAATTACCCGGCAGCCAAAGCCTTACTGGAGAAAATCACCCTTTTTAACCCCGGTAACGAATCATTGATCCAAACCCAGATTGATGCAATAACCTATCTTGAACAACATCCCGATTATTTTAAAAGGGATCCATTTTTTACGGGCACCTTCAAATTGAGTTCGTCGGGAATGACCTTTACTATCACAGAGGTCAATGGGTTTGCCTACAACAGAGCCGAAAATCAAGGTGGATTTTTCACCTACCCCTATGATTCAATGTCTACCGCTTACGGTGGGGTTACCACCGGCTTTATCAATGACTACCAACTAGATTCGCAAGGTGAGGTTATGCGGGTCAAGTTTACGCAAAACAATGCGGGTAATTCCTGGACCTATTACGGCTGGAAACAGGATTCGCTGATTTGGAAAGCCGAAAAACTATTAAAGCAGCGAAAATACCCGGAAGCCCTTGTGGCGTATGAACAAGCAATTGAACAAAATCCAGCCCATTTTTACCTTCGGCAAGCACTCGAACATATCCGCTACGTTCAGAATCAAGACCCCGAAATACTACAGAGCCGGCTTCGGAAGATTGCAGGCGAATATGGAGAGGCTAAATTCTGGGTAGAAAACGGACAGCTCATCTACAAGCGAAAGGGGCTTGGTCGCCGAACCTTTCTTCCCATTTCCGACAACCGCTTCATCACGCTTCAAGCCAATCATGCCAATTATGTATTTCTGGAACGGGCTGGAAAGCCTTATGCAGTAACCGCTTATGATTATGATGTAGAACAAAAAACCTGGGTCTTGGAAGAAGATTGGTATTATGAAAAACAAGGCTTTTTGAATTGAACCGGATCGCAAGGGAGTTACCCGTCTACTCGGAGTAGACAGGTAACTCATGGGCCCCTTCCTAGTAATATTGTATTTTAATATATCCAACAAGTAGGTCTATGCCTGACTCTAAACGCCGCCTCGCTGCTATTCTCTTCGCTGATATCCAGGGATACACGGCCCTAATGGGGAAAGATGAAAATCATGCTTCTTCCCTTCTAAGAAAATTCCAGGCTGAAATTGAACGTCAAATTACTGGTCACCAGGGTCAGGTGGTCAATCTCTATGGCGACGGGGCGCTCTGTACTTTCGATAGCCCGCTCGACGCGGTGAAGTGTGGAATTCAACTTCAGGAGACCTTCCAAAAAGATCCAGTGGTTCCAGTTCGGGTCGGGATTCACAGCGGTACAGCCGTGTTCGAAAACGGGAAAGCCTATGGTAACAGTGTGAATGTGGCCTCCCGCATCGAATCCATGAGCGTACCGGGTGCAGTTTTGGTTTCCAAAAATGTTAAGGATGAACTCAAAAACCAGCCGGAATTCCAGCTAGCCGAGATGGGCACCTTTACCTTCAAGAATGTAGATGAGCCCATGCGAGTTTTCGCACTCGCCAATGAGGGGCTCATTGTACCGGACCCCAATAAAGTAGAGGGAAGGTTTCTGGTGGCAGAGACAAAAAATAAAGCTGATTTAAGGAAACGTCGCCTCAGAAGGAGCGTGCTGGTTATACTTTTCATTTTTCTTATCGGAGCCGTTTATTGGTTCTATTCATCTTTTGGAAAGCCATCCATCCCAAAAGATGAATACACCAGCGTTTTAGTCATGCCTTTCGAAGTGCAAGGCAGCTCCAAATTGGCCTACCTTAGTGACGGGATGGTGGATCTCCTGAGCGCTTCTTTCGATGGTGTTGGGCCTTTTAGATCGATCGATCCCAATGCTATACTTACCCGACTGCAAAACAGAAAAGGATTTGTTCTGGATCCACAGTTTGCCTTGAAGAGCTTTTCCGATTATGGGCCAGACAGGGTCGTTACGGGCAGCATATCCCATTTGGGCGATGCACTGCGAATTGTTGGCTCCTTATATAATGAAGAGGGGGAACTCATTGGAAAGGCCATTTCAAATGCCCCAAATGAAAAGTTGGTGTTGGCTGCACTGGATTCGTTGTGCCGGGAATTGATCTCTATGGATTTAAAATTGAAAAACCATGAGGATGAAAGCCTGGTAGCCCTTTCTACCGGGAACATGGAAGCATTGAAGAAATATCTAGAAGGGAATCGATTCGCAAGGGAAAGAAAACCTTCAGAGGCTCTTCAAGCCTATGAAGCTGCTGTTATGATGGATTCCACATTAGCTCTTGGGTGGTATAAATTATTTCTTTCTCATAACTGGGGAGGTAATAAGCGTCCTTCGATCTCTAGAGATACTGTTTTTAAGAAAGTACAAACCTATAGATCCAAGCTTCCATCAAATTATCAATTGTACCTTGATCTAACTATTGCCACTTTGAGCCTCGATTTTGATCAGGTTCAAATCTTATTTGAAAAAGGAAGGATCCAGTACAAAAAAGATCCGATCATTGATTTCCTTTACGGGGAATCCATTCGCATCCATGGGGCCAGGGATTTTAAGTCTTGGGATTTGGCAACCACCTATAATCAAAGGGCTATGGACTTGCAGGGTGGGAGTTCAATATGGCTTTTGCGAGCTGCTTTTTTGGAAAATAATAAGGAGAGATTTGATTCCCTCCTGTATTTAGAAGTAAATCCTCCCGAAGATTTCCTTGCCATGGAACGCTGGCTTATGAGCGGGCAAAAAGAGCAAAAAGAACTGGAAGCAGCTCCCGGTTTTTTTTCTCCACCAGGGACTCCCTGGGAGGCCATTGGACCTACGTACGGTTACAATTTGGTCCGTATGGATTCTTTCAATCGCTTGCGGCTGAAAAAGTTAGAAGAGGTAGGGGTACATTCCAGAGATCTGACCTTTATCCAATCGATCTGGGAGCAGATCAGAGGCCGGGCTCCGGAGTATGAACTATTACCTCAGGATCGGCACTTTGCTACTCTTTCCTACTTTGTTACACAGGTTCCAGATCCTGCACTATTTCCGGAGTTCCCCTCATATTTTCATTTTAAGAAAATCGTGTCCGAGCCGGAGGACTTCACTCGGATGCCACAACCTAAAAAGATCTTCCCCTTAAACACCTTAAATGCCTATTGTGGGACTATAGAAGAATATCAGTCTTCATCAAAGGCCTTACAAGAATTGTTCTCTACATCAGATGGAGGTTTCGCTAAATGGTATTATTACTTTGGAGCTGTAATCCATCATCGTCGATTTGGTAGAAACGAACTGGCCTTGGCCTATATAGACTCCCTTCGCCATCAGAAGGTTCCCCCGGAAAATATAATTTACTATAATTATTCAGCAGGACCACTACACCTTATCAAAGCCAATATCCTGTTTCAACAGGGGAAAAGTGAGGACGCCTTGAAGTGGTACGAATCGATAAATTATATGGGCACTACCAATGCTTTGCTAATGGGGCAAACGGTTATACAAAAAGCCAAATGCCTGGAACGATTGGGACAAAAGCAGGAAGCCCTGAAGAACTACACTTACTTTTTGGAGCTTTTCCAGGATTGTGATCCGTATTACTACCCTTGGATAGAGGAGGCTGAGGCTGCGCGATTGAGAATTATCCAAGAGTCCGGTTGACGTGTAATGCCACTTTTACATTTAAAATTTTGAATTCTATATTTTACATTTCGATAGCGCCCGTTCCACCACTTCCACCGCCCGCTCCCAGTTGTATTTTTCTCGTTGCACTTTTCCTTTTTCAACCAGTCGCTGACGTAGGTTTTCATCCTCCCAAATTCGTTGCATGGCCGCTGCCATGTCTTTCTCCTTTTCCGGGTCCACCAACAAGGCCGCCTCCCCTGCCACTTCCGGCATACTGGACCGATTAGAAGTGATAACCGGCACTTCAGCCTCCATAGCCTCCAATAATGGAACCCCGAAACCTTCAAACAAGGAAACATAGGTCAAGGCCACTGCAGCACCCATCAATGCCGGCAATTGTTCGTCTTTGACATAGCCCAGAAAGACAATATCCTTTTGATGATTCGCCTCTTCCCAGGCAGAATTAACTTCCCCCGTTTTCCAGGCCATACGGCCCGCCAGCAGCAATTTGATGATTGATCCCGAACTGGATTTAAAACGATCGAATGCCCGGATCAGCCGGGCAATATTTTTTCTCGGATGAATGGAGCCCACATAAAAAAAATAGGGTTCCCCTTCAGCGTAGTTCGACCTTACACTCTCCATTTCAGACGCTCCGAGAGGTTTGAATTCGGGGTCGGCGGCATTGCAAGCTACCGAAATCTTGTCTGGAGCTAAGCCGTATTGCTTTATAATGTCTTGCCGGGTGTATTCCGAAACCGCGACAATATGCCGGGCTTTTTGGTAGTAACGAGGAATGTAGTATTCGTAAAATCGACTGGCTAATCGATTCACCTGATCGGGATAATGACGAAAGGCAAGGTCATGGCAAACCACTACCGTGGAGCAATGAGCAGCTAAAGAGCCATAGTTATCCGGAGATAGAAAAACATCAACTTTTTGCTTTCTTAGTACATAGGGCACGGCCCACTCATACCACAAATAAAAAAGGACCGGATGACGAGCCGGCGGAGGCACTACAATTGGCTTAACATTCGGACCTAGAATGAATTTGGGATCGAATGGGCGATCAAATAAAAAAAGGAATTCCCAATCCGGATGGCGTTCCACCAACCGGCTGACTACCTCCAGGGTAAAACGACCGATACCTTCTAAGGGGCCTGGCATCAAAAAACGTGTATTGATTGCAATACGCATATGGAGGCAAAGGTCATCATTTGGTGAAATTCCTCCTCCATTTCAACCCAATTTCCTGCCGTACATTAGCTTTTAAAAGAAACAGGAACATGCCACAAACCGATATACTCATTTTGGGCGCCGGTATCGGGGGACTTAGTACAGCTATTCAGGTAGCTCAGGAACGGCCGGATTTGGAGATCACCCTGCTTACTAAAACGGAGGAAGGCGAAAGTAATACCAAATATGCTCAGGGCGGAGTAGCTGCTGTATGGGACCTCAAGATCGATTCTGTTGAAAAGCATTTATCCGATACCCTGGATGCAGGGGATGGCCTTTGTAATGCCGATATCGTCCGATTGGTGGTAGAGGAAGGGCCGGATCGGGTGCGGGAGCTCATTCACTGGGGAGCCCGGTTTGACGAAGCCGACGGTGGAGGTTATGACCTGGGGCGCGAAGGTGGCCATACGGAGAATCGCATTTTGCACTTTAAAGACCTGACCGGTTGGGAAATCCAACGAACCCTACTAGCGAAGGCCCATACTTTTTCCAACATTCACATTCTCGAGCACTACTTTGCCGTAGATCTGATCACTCAGCACCATCTCGGTATGGCCGTAACTCGCCTAACTCCCGGGATTGAATGTTATGGAGCCTATGCATTGAATAAAAAAACCAATGCCATCGATACCTTTTTAGCCAAGTGTACGGTACTGGCAACCGGTGGGGCCGGTCAGGTATATCGGAATACGACCAATCCAGTAATCGCTTCCGGCGATGGAATGGCTATGGTCTATCGGGCCAAAGGGCGGATTGAGAATATGGAGTTTGTGCAATTCCACCCGACCTCCTTGTTTAACCCAGCCGGAGAGAATCCGTCATTTCTTGTCTCAGAGGCGGTCCGCGGTTTTGGTGGTGTTCTAAAAACACAGGATGGCGAAGAATTCATGCACCGGTATGACGAACGAAAATCACTAGCACCTAGAGATATTGTTGCACGAGCGATCGATAATGAAATGAAGATTCGCGGAGAGGAATGCATGTGGTTGGATTGTACCCATTTGAACCAAGCCGAATTCGAAAAACACTTTCCCACCATATCATCCAAATGCCACGAACTTGGAATTGATCCCGCTAAGGATATGATTCCAGTAGTGCCGGCCTGCCATTATTTCTGTGGAGGTATTCAGATAGATGATAAAGCGGCAACCTCAATTAACAGACTGTATGCAGTTGGGGAGTGTACCTGTTCTGGTTTACATGGAGCTAATCGTCTGGCTTCAAACTCCTTACTGGAAGCATTAGTCTTTGGCGATAAAGCGGCAACCGATATTCTTCCTAAAATCGATCATTGGGATATTCAGCTGGGCATTCCAGATTGGAATGCAGCCGGAACTACGGATCCAAAAGAAAAAGTCCTAATCACACAGAGCCTCAAAGAACTTAAAGAAATCATGAGTAGCTATGTGGGTATTGTGCGTACCAATGTGCGGATCAAGCGTGCCCTGGACCGGCTTGGATTACTGTATAGGGAAACCGACGAACTGTACAACACCACGAGTGTTTCTCCCCAGCTTTGTGAATTGCGCAATCTAATCACAATTGGCTACCTGGTTACGCGTTCAGCCGGTTTGCGAAGGGAAAGTAGAGGACTACATTTTAACACTGACTTCCCGGAAAAGCAGGAGTTTTTGGTAGACTCTATTTTGTGATCTGTCTAGATGGGTTAGTGTCTCGAATTCCAGATGGCGGGCTCAACCCAATAGTTTTTCCAGCACCTCTGCTATCAATTGGGGCTCGAAGCCTTGGCGGTAGGCATAGGTTTTCAGCTTTTGCCTGCGCTCCCAATAGTCTTCAGTATTCAGCTGGTTAACTCTTTTTTCTAACTGATCAGCCAAAGACTGACGGTAGGCTTTAGGGTCAATTTCTTCCATTGCCTTTCGAATGCAGTATTCACTTATCCCACGTTGATTTAGTTCCCTCTGGATTCGCAAGCGGCCTCGGCCTTTTATTTTGAATTTTCCTCTCGCATAAGCTTGGGCAAAACGCTCCTCATTCAAAAAATCTTCAAGTACCAACTCGGAGGTCACCTCATCGGCGTAGGCTCCAAAAAGGCCCCATCCTGCTAATTTTTGACGCACTTCCTGATGGCACCGCTCCTGGTAGGCGCAATAGCGTTGAAGCCGTTTCAGGGCCTCTTCTCGACTGACATACTTCTTTTTCGATTCTTTCACCTAGGAATTCAATAATTTTTAATTTGATTATTACCCTAACAAAGCTCCAGGCATTTATCTTGCCAAAAGATCACCTTTTACAACTCATAAAAAACCCACATTAAATGAATCTGGATTCCATTTTAACAAACATTCAAGACATCATCGCAGCCTATGGCCTCCAGGTAATCGGTGCCATTTTAACGCTAGTCATTGGTTTCTGGTTGGCAGGTTGGTTGACCCGAATGGTCAAACGGGCCATGGAAAAGCGAAACCTGGATGCCACCATTCGCCCCTTCATTGCCTCCCTGATCAATGTAGGATTGAAAGTCCTGGTTTTGCTGACCGTAGCCGGTATGTTTGGTATTGAGACCACCTCTTTCATTGCTATTTTCAGTGCTTTGGCTTTCGCTGTCGGTCTGGCATTACAAGGTAATTTATCACATTTCGCTAGTGGAATTCTCATCCTGGTATTTAAGCCGTTTCGAGTTGGCGATTTCATTGTAACCCAGGGCTATTCAGGAACGGTTAAGGAAATCCAGATTTTCAATACCATCCTTACGACCTTGGACAATCGAATCATTATCATTCCCAATGGTGCCATCACTTCTGGACCCATTGAGAACCTAACTTCTCCTGGAGAGCGCAAAGTGGATATGACCTTTGGTATTGGCTATAATGACGATATCGATAAAGCCCGGGGCATTATTGATCGGGTGATTAAAGAAACACCTAATGTGATGCTGGATAAGGGCTATGACATCTTAGTTAAGGAATTGGGTGATAGCTCTGTAAACTTTGCTGTCCGAGTTTGGTGTAATGTAGAGCATTATTGGGGTATTTATTTTCATATGCAAGAAACCATCAAAAAGGAGTTCGACAAGGAGGGTGTCGGCATCCCTTTTCCTCAGATGGATGTCCACCTCTTCCGCTCCGAGAGCTAGAAGCTTGGATGTCCAGTCAGCATCCCTTGTCTTTGCACGCCCATTTCAGATGATTTGAAAAAGAAGGTTCTTCCAGATCCCTGGTAGATAAGTGCAAACTAGACAAAGTTGCTGCCAACTTACTGATGAACCCTTCTTCGGCCAAGTGAACCCGGAGAAGGGTTACCTGTTTTTTAAAAATGGTTAAAAACAAGGATTCTCAAGTACTTGACCCGGAACCGCCTCAGATAATCTGTTACCTGCTGAACAGGGAGGAAATACGGGTAAATGATAAGGTCTTGCCCCCGATTCGGATACTCAAAGCCAAGGCATTGTTTTTCTTTTTGCTGGCGGAGTATTTTTACTACCAGAGAAGTAATCATCGCAGAGAATATTTAGCCAGTCTCTTTTGGCCAGACCACAATCGCGAGGCCGGACTCGAAAATCTGCGCCAGATCTTTTATCAGCTCCGAAAACAGTTAAAAAAGTCAGGCCTTCAAAACCTGTTCCATTCTGATCGTCGGCAAATAGGGATCAATACAGATCAGCCAATCCGGGCAGATCTTTCTGCACTTCAATCAGTCCGATTCAGTGAGTTGATCGATTTGCCTGCGGAGCAGATCGATGCTCTTCCCGGCTTGGTTTTTTATGAAGAAGAAGCTTTGAACGCCTGGCTGGAGCGATTACGGGCAAATGTACAACGGGATGCAGTACGGGCCTTCTCCCTCGCAATGGACCAACAGCGATCAGCAGGAAATTGGAAGTTGGTAGAGCAATTGGCTACCCGATTCTTGGCTCAGTGGGAAGATCCTGACGAGCGGATCTACGAAACTGTGGCAGAAGCTTGTTTTTTTCAGAAAAAGAAACAGAAAGCGAGGAGTTGGCTGACAAAAGCGAAGTGGAATAGGAATCAGGTCGAAGCTTGGGTTCAGGAAAAAGGTCGGTTCATCGAAGATTTAGCCCGTGGTTCGAAAACCGTTCGACTTGCTGTACTTCCCCTGAGAACTCTGGGGCCTCCATCTGATCCTTACCTTCCCCAAGGGCTTCTTGAGGACTTGATCGCAGAATTGAGCGTGTTTGAGAAACTGGAAGTTTCCCCTTCGCTCTCTGTAAATTCCTTAGCGGGAGCAGATTTGAAAACGGAAGAAATAGCCGACCGGCTGGGGGTGGAATATCTATTGCACGGGACCATTCGCCAAAGATCAAAGCGTCTGGCTATTTCCATTCAACTGGTACAAGTCAAAGTCGAACGGGTCATATGGTCGAAGACCTTCGGGGGAGATCTGACCGACTTGTACTCAATACAACAAAAAGTAATTCGTAAGACCCTGGAAGGACTTCAGCAGAAGCTGGCCTTGATCCCTCCGCCTAAAACAGTCGGTATTCCGGATCCAGAAGCTTATCAATTGTATCTGCAAGGGTGGTCTATTTATTTTCGAGGAAATCCACAAGCCACGCGGGAGGCCAAGGACTGCTTTGAGCGGGCGGTTCAAATTGCTCCCAAATTCCACCGTGCTTACCTAGGGTTAGCAACCATGTATAGCTCTATGGCGAGCTGGTGGGGGCATTTGCGCGTAGGTGACGTGCAAGAAGACTTTTATCGAGCAATCCAAAAAGCTACCGAGGACAGTCAGCTCCGATTTGACGTCGGGGGGATCTCAGCCTGGTTCCATATGTGGCAATGGAATCTTTCGGCCGCAGAGCGCGATTTTCAGCATGCAATCCTGCAGCCTTCGGATACTTCTTTTTGCTTTTCCGGCTACACGCATCTCCTCATGATACAGGAGCGATGGGAAGAAGCCCTCAACATGGCAAATCAGGGGATGAGTAAGAACCCCAATCACGTACTGCATCGGTCCATGCTATCAGAGATTTTTTTGCTCACCGGACGCTACGAAGAGTGTGAGCGCATTTGCAAAACCATCCTGCTGCAAATGCCGGGAAAACATAGCACCATGACGGATTTGATATGGGTGTTGATACGGGATGGCCGTCCGGAAGAGGCCATCGCAATAGGAGAAGAGTTCCTCGAACGTACCGGGCAGAGGCTCTATTTTGTAGTGGGTCGACTAGCTTTAGCTTATCTCGCAGCAGGTGATGTCCACTCCGCAAAACTTCTGTATCAGGAAATGGAAGAGAAGAATGGTATGGGCGAAAAAGGCTATCCCTACTTCATGGCTCTTTACCAACAAGTAGCCGGACAAAGCGACCGGGCCCTGGATCTCCTGGAGAAACATCTACCCGATCAATTGTCCGACTATCTGTGGCTTAAAGTACAGCCTGAATTTAAGGCTTTGCACGGACACCCGCGGTTTGATCCGATTCTGAAAGCCGTATTCGGGATTGCCTGAGGTTACTTATTATTTTGTCACATTTGCTTGGTAGCTGGGAGGTTGGACTAAAACGTATTCTTGCACAGGGACCATGACGGCCTGCTTTTCTAGAAGGACCTTTTGTTTTTCTTTCAGCTTGACCATCATATCCGATCTACTGCTGAAGGATTGCATCATGGCTTCCTGGCTGTCAAACCAGGTATTAACCACCAAGGAGTAGACCTTTTCGGGGTCTTCCGGTGCCCGGTTAAAATTCAAGGTGTAGCCTTCCATTCCCGGAAAGCGTTTGGCGAGGGGAGAGTAAGTCATCAGTTGCCCCAGCTGATAGTCGCGGTAGTCCAATTTCGGATTGTGATTGGCGACCCATATACCTTTGAACTTACTTTGATGAACTCCTCCCGGCATGGGGGCATCCCTTACCGCTACTTCGTGCACAGAAATAGAAGGTGGGAATTCAGATAAGCCGTTGGGTACGTCCGCAACTGCCGCCTTGCCAGCTTCCGATGCGTAGGCTGCAGTCAGCTCTGAGTCATTCGCAAACCATAATTCAACTATCAGGTCATAAGGAAAACCATCGGGTTTTTCCATCACAAAATTTTGTACGTAACCCTTCAGTCCGGGCATTTTTTTGACCATCGGGACGTGGGTGTCCAATACCCAACTTTTAAATTCCTGCTCTGTGAGATCAGCCTTTTTTTTGCAAAAGATGATGGCTTTTACGTAATCAACAACTTCCTCGGGCACCTGAGCGGACAGGAGAGAGGGGGAAGCACTTGCCAGGAATAAAGAAACAATTAGTAAGACTTGAAGCTTTTTCATGATTGAAATTTTTGAACTCAATATGCATGGGTAGCGTGAATCCAGCGTGAAGGAGGCAGGAACTGCTTTTACAGTCAAGAGTGTTTATCTCCCAAGGAGCATAAGAATTCCCTTGCAATGGCGGTGGGTAAAGGGTATATTTGCGCATTCTCAGGTCCCATAGCTCAGTTGGTTAGAGCATCTGACTCATAATCAGAGGGTCCCTGGTTCGAGCCCAGGTGGGACCACCATCCGTTAAAAGGCTTTCTCGTGCGGAGGAGCCTTTTCTTTTTACAACAAACACCGAGTAAGGAGTTATCGCGTAGAAATTATTTGGTTCTTTTCTTGGATTTGATTGGCAATTTTAGCGCTGATGGAATACATGAATGACGAACATTCGAACAAATGAGGTAAGAAAAACTTCGCAATTCATGTATTCATTATTCGAATGTTCATTTGTTCATCCCCTTGCCCATCCTTCTCGGTCCAAACTCCGAAAGTGAATCGCCTCCGCCAGATGCTCGATCTTGCGAACATAGGTACAAGGAACACCGAGCAAGGAATGAAGAAGTATTGCCTAACGGTCCATACCCTCACTTGCGTTTGGCCGTCTTGATACCGGCCGGGAGAATACATGAATGACGAACATTCGAACAAATGAATTAAGAAAAACTTCGCAATTCATGTGTTCATTATTCGAATGTTCATTTATTCTTCCCTCCTCTTGCCGTTTTGATGCTGGCTACTAAAATGGAAATGAGCTCGTTGGTTTCCTGAATAGTTGAGCTCATCTGTTCAGGCTCGACATACTTCCTCTGAAGCATGATCTTGAGACATACCATGCTTTCCCGAAGTTCTTTTACCGCAACTTTGAGTTTGTGAATAAAATCAGCTGGAGATTCCCCGCTTTGCGCTTCACCATAATTCAAAGCCGCAGAGGTGGCCGAACGGATCAACTGTTTTCGAAGGTGGAGGGCTGCAAATGAGTTATTGGTTTTTTCACATAAGGTAATTACTTCGCTTGCATAGACAACCATCCGGTCTTCCAAATCAAACTTTCTCATTTCTGGGGTTTTAGAATTCTTCAGTGTTCCTTGTTATTTATTCCTTGTTCGATGTTCAACTATCCTGCCCATCCCTCGCGATCCAGACTGCGAAAATGAATCGCCTCTGCGAGATGCTCGATCTTGATGTCAGGTGAAGCAGACATATCGGCTGCAGTGCGGGCCA
>CAZXLD010000003.1:29798-208939 GCA_964641965.1 uncultured Saprospiraceae bacterium
AGATGCTCGATCTTGATGTCAGGTGAAGCAGACATATCGGCTGCAGTGCGGGCCACTTTGAGGATACGATCATAGGCCCGAGCTGAAAGCTGAAGTTTTTCCATCGCTTTCTTGACCAGCGTTAAACCAGCTGTATTGATCTGGCAGATCTCCCGCACCATACGACTCGGCATTTGCGCATTGGAGAAGACACCAGGTTGGTCCTTAAATCGCTCGATCTGAATCTCCCGGGCTTGCACCACCCGTTGGGCAATTACCTCGCTGGGCTCGCCTTCCCGTTTTTGACTGGAAAGCTCATCATACGAAACAGGTGTTACTTCCACATGCAAATCGATTCGATCGAGCAATGGGCCGGATATTTTATTGAGGTAGCGTTTAACTACCCCAGGGCCACAAACGCAGTCCTTCTCGGGATGATTATAGTAGCCGCAAGGGCAAGGATTCATACTTGCCACCAGCATAAAACTGGCCGGATAATCTACGCTGATTTTGGCACGGGAAATTGTTACCCGCCGCTCTTCCATTGGTTGGCGGAGCACTTCCAGCACGGTTCGCTTGAACTCTGGTAATTCATCCAGAAACAAGACACCATTATGAGCTAAAGATATTTCTCCAGGCATAGGATTGGATCCTCCTCCCACAAGCGCCACATCGCTAATGGTGTGATGAGGAGACCGAAATGGCCTCGTTGAAATAAGAGAAGCATTCTCAGCTAGTTTGCCGGCTACGGAGTGAATCTTGGTGGTATCCAGGGCTTCATGCAAATTGAGGGGTGGTAGGATAGTTGGTAGCCGGCGAGCCAACATCGTTTTTCCTGCCCCAGGCGGACCGATTAGTATAACATTATGTCCTCCAGCCGCAGCCAACTCCAAAGACCGCTTGATGTTTTCCTGTCCCATCACATCCGAAAAATCTACCTGGTACTGATTATGCTGGTAGGCAAATTCTTCCCGGGTGTCCACTTTGGTAGGCTTCAAAGAACTTTTTCCAGTCAAATGATCAGCGGCTTCTCGAAGTGTATCCACCCCAAATACTGGGAGGTCATTTACGATGGCGGCTTCTCTAGCATTCTTTCGGGGTACGATAAACCCCTTAAATCCTTCTTTTCGCGCCTGAATGGCCACCGGCAAGGCCCCCCGGATAGCACGGAGCTCTCCGTTCAAAGCGAGCTCACCCATGATCAGATATGATTCCAAGAGGTTTGTTTCAATTTGATCGGTGGCCGCTAGGTAAGCCAGTGCGATCGGTAAATCGTAGGCAGAACCTTCTTTTCGAATATCTGCTGGAGCCAGATTAACGGTTGTTTTTTCCCGTTTCATCCGAAAGCCACTATTCTTTAAAGCGGCATCAATACGTTGAAATCCCTCTTTTACTGCGTTATCAGGTAGGCCAACCAAATGATAAAAGTTGCCCATTTGAACATTGCCGCCAGTGTGGATCTCAATGGTGATTGTACGTGAATGGACGCCGTGTACAGCGCCTGCAAAGGTCTTTACAAACATGGGGATAGTTGCACTTTTACAATAATAGAGTCAAAAAGGGCATTGGTTTCCCAAAATGCAGAAAACATAATTTTATAAGAGATATGAAATAGAGGAAATATAAGTTGACCTTGGACACCAAAAAACGTTGGATTGGCTAACTGGCACAGGCATACGTTTATTCCATACCTGTTTGTTAATGGATTCAATAAGCTTTAGCAAACAATACCCGTTGTTTACTTGCTTTGCCTGAGATCAGGTCCACTCCGTCTTCTTCTTCTGCACCCTCAGGTATACAGCGAATTGTGGCTTTGGTCAATTCCTTGATTCTGGCTTCGGATTCGTCGGAGCCGTCCCAATGAGCGCTGACAAAGCCTGGAATCTCTTGTTCGATTACCTGCTTAAAATCGTCCATTGAATCGACCCGTGTGGTGTGATCTTCCCTAAACTGAACTGCTTTTTTAAACAGGTTTTTCTGAATTTCTTCCAAAAGCTTGATAACATATTCGGCAGCGCTATCCACAGAAATATTTTCCTTTTCCTTGGTATCGCGCCGAGCAATTTCAACCTGCCCCTTCTCCAAATCCCGCTTGCCAATTCCGACCCGAATGGGCACTCCTTTCATCTCATGTTCAGCAAACTTGAAACCAGGGCGCTTTTTGGTATCGTGATCATACTGCACTGTAATACCTCTAGCTTGAAGCGTATGCATAATCCGCTCTCCTACTTCATCGATGACAGTATCTGGTTTTGGAATAGGTACTATTACCACCTGGATGGGAGCTAATTTCGGAGGTAATACTAAGCCTTCGTCATCCGAGTGTGTCATGATCAAGCCTCCCACCAGCCGCGTACTGACTCCCCAGCTAGTGGCCCAGACAAATTCTTCTTTGTTGTTTTCATTGAGGTAGCGGACATCAAAAGCCTTTGCAAAATTTTGACCTAAAAAATGGCTAGTTCCAGCCTGCAGGGCTTTTCCATCTTGCATCAGGGCCTCAATCGTATAGGTTTCCAAAGCCCCGGCAAAGCGTTCGCTTGGCGTTTTTACCCCCCTCACCACAGGCATCGCCATCCATTCTTCAGCGAATTGGGCATAAATCTGCTGCATCTGCTCGGCTTCTGCAACGGCCTCATCCTTAGTAGCATGAGCCGTGTGTCCTTCCTGCCAAAGGAACTCCGCCGTTCGCAAGAAAAGCCGGGTACGCAATTCCCAACGAACCACATTAGACCACTGGTTAATGAGCAAAGGGAGATCCCGGTAGGAGTTGATCCAGTTCTTGTAGGTATCCCAGATAATCGTTTCTGAAGTTGGGCGGACTATTAATTCTTCTTCAAGTCTTGCCTCTGGATCAACAACGACCCCATTACCATTAGGATCATTCATTAATCTGTGATGGGTAACTACAGCACATTCCTTGGCAAATCCATCGACATGCTCTGCTTCCCGGCTCAAATAACTTTTTGGTATGAATATGGGAAAATAAGCATTGACGTGTCCCGTTTCTTTAAACATACGATCTAACTGATCGCGCATATTTTCCCAAATCGCAAATCCATGGGGTTTAATGACCATACAGCCTCGAACTGCGGAGTTCTCTGCTAATCCTGCTTTCTTCACAATGTCAATATACCATTGGGAATAATCCTCGCTGCGAGTCGTAATCTCTTTTGCCATTCGTGGAAATGTTAAAGTGTTAGTATTTTTGATTTAACGTTTTGTTTGTGCCTGATTATTAATTGATTGATAGTAAATCTGATGCCTACCCTTCAGGAGCAATCTGATGATCTTTTTTCATCAAAAAGATGTTCTTAACACGTAAAGCAGCTTACAAATTCTCCTTTAAACCCAGTTTAACTAAAGAAACGGCACAAAAGTAGTAATTTGAGTGTTAGACAATTGAAAGGAAAAGAATCGCAATTCATGTTATTAAAAATATATACCATGGCAAGACTAATCGGCATATTCGCTTTGGTACTTGCTTTCTCTACGACCTGGGGACAGCAGTACGATGATTTATACTATAATCCTGAAGCTGAAACAACAATCACAACTAAGAAGTCCCGTTCCAACAACAATAGTTTCGCTGACAATAGCAGAGACTATAATTCTTACGATAACAGGTCGTTTGATGGTCCTGCTCAAACGTACGACTATTACTACACCTCACGCATCCGTAGGTTTAATCGACCCTACTATGGTTTTGGTTTTTACGACCCCATCTATGTAGATCGATTTTACTATGATCCATTTTTCACCCCAACGTTCGGCAATAATCTGATCTATGCGCCCACGGTTTCCTTCGGGCTAGGCTTTGGTGCAGGTCCTGCTTTCTTCGGACCAGCTGTTCCTTTTGGTTTTGGGCCTCGTTTTTATGATCCGTTCTTCAATCCTTATGCAGGGTTTTACGGAAATCCTTATGCGGGATTTGGTAATCCTTTCTTTGGTGGAGTTGGAGGTTTCGGCGGATTTGGAGGTTTTGGTGGAGTTGGCGGCTTCGGAGCCTTCGGCAACTACTATTGCCCACCAACCTGGGGAGGAGGTATTGCCTATAATACGTTTGAAAACGCAGCCTTTTCTTCAAGGACCGCCAATCCAGGTCCTCGCACAAGCGGAGCCCGTGTAGCACCTAACTCCAGCCGGACAGGTACCAGCACTGCTCCTGTAAATACGACCCAAAGCGTTCGGTCAAGTGGCGCTCGAACTGCTGGTTCAAACGTGAGCACCCAGCCTTCCAGCCGGTCCGCTACCTCAACAGTTAATCCATCAGCTACTTCTCGTTCAAGTAGCCGTGGAGCTTTTCAATCAACGACTCCTTCCAATCGCTCTTCTGTAAGTGGAAATAGAACCAACACTAACTACAGCAGATCGAATGGTAATAATAGAAGCTATAACCGCAGTAGTTCAAGTACTACACGCAGGAACAATAATAGCTGGAGAAGAGGAACATCTAACAGCCGGAGCAGTGGTTCCAGCTTTAATCGCAGCTCTGGTTCCAGAAGTAGTTCCGGATTTAGCAGAAGCAACAGTTCCAGGACTAGAAGTAGCTCCGGGTTTAGTAGGAGTAGTGGCTCGCGTAGTAGTTCTGGATTCAGCAGAAGTAGTGGAGGCTCTAGAAGCACACCCTCCAGAAGTAGTGGTTCTAGACGTGGAGGAAGCAAATAAATAGGAGTACTAATTCCTTCTATCTGTAAACAAATCAAAAAATACAGGAGGCCCGCACCCAACAGGAGCGGGCCTTTTTTAATTCATCCTTTAATGTATTTACCTTAATATGAAATACGGTATTGCTGTTACCTTGTTTTTTTTGGCCGTCAGTACACAATTCTTGATTGGCCAAGGGTCTCCAGATGCACTTCGATTTTCGCAATGGACAGTAGGCGGAACATCCCGAACCGTTGGTGTTGGTGGGGCCATAGGCGCTTTAGGGGCTGATTTTGCATCTTTATCTACTAATCCTGCGGGTCTTGGCACGTTCCGGCGCTCGGAAATAACCTTTACACCTTCTTTATTCCTTCAAAGTTCTAACGCTAGCCTACAAGGGGATGCGCTCAACCAATCCACTAATCGATCCCTCTCGGAGTATGCCACGAATAACCTGGGATTGGTTTTTGTTATCCGCCCAAATAATATCCGTTGGCCCAACCTCAACATAGGATTTGGGATTAATCGGTTGGCGGATCTGCACCGGGAAGTCGCCTGGGAAGGATATACCCAAGGCTCCATTGTGGATCGCTGGCAAGATCTGGCCAATGATTCGGGCTATAATAACCTGGATGGTTTTGAAGTTGAATTGGCCCAAATAGCTGGCGCTATCTATGATTTGGAGGGAGATGGCCGATTCGAATCCGATATGGAACTGAACCCAACCGCTCGAATTCGAAAACAACAGGAAATAATTTCCTCCGGCTTTATCAACGAGTTCGTTATCTCCTTCGGAGGAAACTTTGACAATCGATTATTCTTTGGAGTCACTTTGGGGATACCGATCATGGAATTTTCGGAGACTAATGTTTATCAGGAATTTAATGATCCTCTTACTGCAGGCGAAGAAATACCGTTCTTCCAGGAGTTGGCATACCTCAGGACACAGAATAATACGGGCACGGGGATCAATGGAAAATTTGGATTGATTTACCGATTCAATCAACTTTTCCGGATGGGGCTTGCCGTACACACTCCTACCCGTTTTACGATCCAGGATGAATTTTTCACAGACTTAAGGTATGCCTTCATTGATGACAATGGCCTCAGCGATACAACGGCCCTATCCCCATTATCAGAGTTTGAATATCGTCTTCGGACACCCTGGCGTTTCATTGGTAGCGCAGGTCTATTGCTCGGCAAGTTTGGATTCTTCTCCGCGGAGGTTGAATATCTAAATTATGGAAGCAACCAATTTGATTTCGGACAGTTTGTGGAAGATCAGGAAATTGCTAATCAGGAGATTGAGCGCGACCTGACCTCATCGCTCATTGTGCGTTTGGGTACCGAACTGGTATACAATAAGTTTAGACTGCGCGGAGGTTTGAATTTAACCCCAAACCCACTAGACCAGGTTTCTGGAACAGATTTGGGCTGGAGTGTTGGACTTGGGTTTAGATCGAGATCCTTTTTTATAGATCTTGCTTACGCCCAAACCGTCCGCAATGAAGAGCTATTCCCTTATTTTGTGGGCCGTGATACCCAACCGGTTGTACTTAATCAGTTAACCAATAGGAGATTGTTAGGCACAGTCGGGTTTAAATTTTAGGAGACCTTGGACAGTACCCCTGCTTTTTCCATAGCTACACGAAGGGCTTTCTTATGAGTTGAGTTCAGGGGTGTAAGAGGAAGCCGTACCTCGTCGGTACACAGGTCAAGGATCTCAAGTGCTCCTTTGACCCCGGCAGGATTTCCATCGATGTACAACCAGGGATGGATATCCAATAGTGCAAAATGTTGCCGACGAGCTTCGTCGAAGTCCTTTGCCAGGGCAGCGCGAACCATATTGGAAAAAATAGTGGGAATGGCATTGGCTATTACAGAAATGACCCCCTTAGCTCCACAGGCAAGCAGGGGTAAGGTTAAAGGGTCTTCGCCAGAAAGTAAGGTAAAGTGATCCGGGCGGTATTTTTCAATGGTCATCGCTTGTACCAGATCACCCGAAGCTTCTTTTACCGCTGCAAACTTTTGGCCAGATTCAGCTAACCTCAAAATGGTTTCCGCTTCTATTTTCGAAGAAGTGCGCCCTGGCACGTTATAAATGATAATGGGAACTGGAGAGGCATCTGCGAGCCCCAAGTAATGTTGATAAATACCCTCCTGGGTTGGTTTATTGTAGGCTGGACTACTAGCCATTATAGCGGAAAAGCCATTCAGATCATACTCCCTAGTCGCTTTAATTAATCGAGCTGTATTGTTACTACCAAAAAAACCAGCCACTACAGGTAACCGGCCATTTACTCTTTCCAGAATAAAATCAAATACCTGCCGGCACTCTTCCGAACTCAGGGTGATTGCTTCACCAGTGGTGCCTAGGGCAACGATATAATCCACGCCACCTTCAATCACATGCTCAATTATACTTTGGAGTGCAGGAAAGTCAATTTCCTGATTTCGAAAGGGGGTCACTAGTGCCACCCCAGTTCCTTCAAACCTTTGCTCGTTCATGCTGCTTGTTATTCAGCTTGAGGACCGATTCTGCCTGGATGAAAAAGTCGTCCAGTTGCATTGTCGCTCCTCCATCAATCATTAAATCAAAGGCATAGGTGTTATCAGTTACGGGGCCGACCCGCATCCGGGCTTTAGAGAGCGCGCCCAGGTATTCGGCAATGTAGGTACTTCGAGGCAAGGCGAACAGGACAAGATCGAATTCGGTTTTCAAAAACTGATCGACTTCATCCTTTTTAGGCCTCAGTGCCCAATCCAGGTTTTTTCGATTAAAAAATGGAAAGGTATAGTTCGGATTCTCGAGTTTACTGTCAAAGAAGCCCAATAAGCTCACTTTTTTGCCGGATTTCTTCAATCGCTGCGCATATTTCAATACTCTTTCACGCTCATCCAGGTCAGTAGCATCAAAAAAGAGTCCGATCTTTGAAATTCGATCATAAGGCTTAGAGAAGCGCTGGACGTGTTGCTCCTTCAGCGCTTTCTGAAGAAAAGAATAGTGAAATTTAAGTCGCAAATGGGTTACCAGATTCATGCAATGAATTGACTAGTAATAAGTCAATAAACGAAGATACTACTCCACTTCATTTATTGCACCCTCTTGTTCGAACTTTCCCATCATAGAATATTTTTCGATCCGTTCCTGGATTCTTACATCCGGATCTTTTTCTTGTAACTCGGTTATGGCTTTTTTGATCTGCCGCTTGAGCAGTTTAGCGGTTTCCTCGGGCCCATTATGCGCTCCGCCCAAAGGTTCTTTTATGATATCGTCGATGAGCCCAAATTCAAACATATCCTCGGCAGTCAGTTTAAGTGCCTCGGCAGCTTGTTCTTTGTAATCCCAACTTCGCCACAGGATGGAGGAACAAGATTCCGGTGAAATAACCGAATACCAAGTGTTTTCGAGCATATAGACCCGATCTCCAAGACCAATTCCGATTGCCCCGCCGGAAGCGCCTTCTCCAATGACTGTACAGATAATAGGTACCCGTAGCTGTGCCATTTCAAAAAGATTGCGCGCAATGGCTTCTGCCTGTCCACGTTCTTCGGCCTCGAGACCGGGATAAGCGCCTGGTGTATCAATAAGGGTGACCACCGGATAATTAAATCGTTCGGCCAGCTTCATGAGTCGGAGGGCTTTTCGATACCCCTCAGGATTAGCCATACCAAAATTCCGGAATTGCCGCATTTTGGTATTTACACCCTTTTGTTGACCAAGGATGACGACGGTTTGCCCGTCCAGCCGCCCGATACCGCCTACGATAGCTGTATCATCCTTGTAGTGACGATCCCCGTGCAGCTCAATAAATTTACTGCACATCTGGTGTATGTAATACAAGGTATAGGGCCGTTCGGGATGGCGAGAGAGCTGTACACGTTGCCACCCATTCAGGTTGCCGTAGATTTCCTTCCGTTTGGCTTTTATCTTGTTTTCGAGTGTCCGAATCATTTCGGAGACGTCCACTTCACCTTCTTCCCCAATCTCTTTCAACTTATCTAATTGTTCATAAAGGGATTCCAGCGGCTTCTCAAATTCCAGAAATACCATGGTTAGGATATCATTTTGGCCTGAAATGAATGGATGTGTCTATTTAACAAGGCAAAAGTAGCAATTGGCGGAAGGGCAAAGGCAAGCAATCCAATTTTTTTAACTTTTTTCAGGCGATGGGTTGCTTGAGCCGGGGCAAGTAGTTACCTTTGCACTCGCCTCTGAAAGGAGGGGTATTGTCCAGTTATACAAGTTAATTTGGACGATTTTGGAGGTTCCAGTGTATTGCTCTCGTTCGAGGTGATTATACACTTCAATGGTCCTCAAATATTGGTCCGGTAGTTCAGTTGGTTAGAATATCCCGACTCGTCGGGAGGGTCGCAGGGGCATTGGTCCTCAACATCAACTTACAAAAGATCTGCGCTGCATAAATGATGCAGCTGACTTTTTTTCTTGGTCCGGTAGTTCAGTTGGTTAGAATACCTGCCTGTCACGCAGGGGGTCGCGGGTTCGAGTCCCGTCCGGACCGCTTGAGCCCACCACAGTTTTTTCGAAACTAAGGTGGGCTTCTCATTTCTACAATTCCCTCCCCACAAATTGGATTTTCCATTCACCTTTGGCCGAAACAAGGGTGTATCTGAATAATTTCCTTCGGGCTATTTTTAGGCAATACGCACAGTATTCAGACTTTTACCTTTCACTTCTATCTGTAATAGTCGTTTGATCAAATTCATTTAAAATATTCTCCAAGGATGATTATCCCTAATTATTATCCTATATTCCATCAGGATCAGAAATAAAAGCGGATCCTAGGAACAAGGTCCCCAGTTCTTTTGACTAGAAGATTTTTCTGTTCCCCTAAAACACCCATTAACCTCCAGCAGCGAAATGACTATCCTCATTCCCGTCGCTTTTATCGCCCTGACGGCCTTTCTCTTGGCCAAAAGACTATATCCTCAGGCAGTACTTCTCTTATTGGGCCTTTCCATGTTGACGCTTTCCATTTTCCTGGAAAGTGATGGAATCCAATTAAAACAAACCACAGGCTCAGATTTTTTTGATCTTTTTCAATTGATCACAGAGATCTTTGCCTCCAAATTATCGGCAGTTGGACTCATGATTATGGCTATTGGTGGTTTCGTGGCTGTGATGAAGGAAATAGGGGCCAGTCAAGCCTTGGTACGCTTGGCCATGACCCCTATTTCTGCCCTTCGAAAACAGCCTTATCTGGCCTCTGTTTTTGTTATCCCGATTGGGCAGTTCCTGTTTATGTGTACACCTTCTGCCTCCGGCTTGTCATTGCTGCTGATGGCATCTATTTATCCATTGCTTATTCAACTGGGTATTAGTCGATTATCTGCCTGCTCCGTGATCACGGCCTGTACTGTATTTGACCTAGGCCCAGCCTCTGCCAACACCAATCAAGCAGCACAAATAGTTAATATGACTGCGGTTGACTATTTCCTTAACAATCAACTTCCGGTAGTCATCCCGCTCACCCTACTGTTAATGGTGCTCTATTTCTTCATCAATCGAAGAGCCGACAAACATAAAACCGAAGACCCCAATCAACTTGCTCAGGATGAACATGATTTGCACCACGATCACGAGGAAGAAGAGTCAAAAGCACCTGCTATTTTTGCGCTTCTCCCAGTATTTCCATTGATCCTTTTGATTGTTTTCTCAGAGTTCTTTCGAATTTTCGAACCTCCTATTATACTAACTACCACCACTGCTATCATACTCTCCTTTTTTGTTGCTCTTGCTTTTGAAGGAATCCGGGCAAGGGATGCAAATCGGATGTTAGCCTTGTTCAAGGTCTTTTTTAAAGGGATGGCTAAAGTGTTTGTCTCGGTCGTTTCCCTGATCATTGCTGCCGAATACTTTGCTAGTGGCCTTATACAACTCGGATTTATCGATGATTTGGTTCGGATTGCTAAGTCCTTGGGAGCTGGATTAGATGGAGTAACAGTAGTCATGTCCAGCCTGATCTATGGTTCATCAATGCTACTGGGCAGCGGAAATGCTTCCTTTTTTGCTTTTAGTCCCTTGGTGCCTTCCATCGCGGAGCAAGTCGGGGGTCAATCGGTAGACATGATTTTACCCATGCAATTGGCCTCCAGTATGGGTCGTGCTACCTCTCCGATTGCAGGCTTGATTATCGCTACCTCCCAGTTGGCTGGATTGAACTCCTTCCAATTGGCCCATCGTAATCTGTTGCCTCTTTCACTTGCTTTAGTCGTTCTATTAATCCTTACCATATTCCTCTGATATGTTCACGCTCATTAAAAACGCCAAGCTTTATTCCCCAGCCCCTCTAGGTATGAAGGATATCCTGATCGCGGGAGAAAAGATAGCCCAGATCGAGGATTCAATTTCTATTTCCGGCGTACCTGTAGAAACGATCGATGCCAAAGGAAAAATCGTCACGCCCGGGCTGATTGACCAGCACATCCACCTTATCGGTGCCGGCGGGAAATACAGTTTTCAATCCATGACCCCGGAGATCATGCTGGGGGAACTGATCCGGGTAGGTACCACAACGGTGATGGGGCTATTGGGGACAGACGGTAGTGCCCGCAGCCTTAAAACTTTGTATGCCAAGTGTAAAGCCCTGGAACAGGAGGGCATTTCGACCTATATGCTTACCTCTTATTTCAATGTGCCGCCCCTTACCTTTATGGAGACAGTCCAAGATGATATGGTGTTCATTGATAAGGTGATTGGATGTAAAATTGCTGTAAGTGAGGAAAGAGGATCCTTCCCTACGCCTAACGAATTCCTAAAGATCCTCAAGCAAGTGCGGGTGGGAGGAATGATTTCCGGAAAAGGTGGTGTGCTGCATATACATCTGGGTAAATTAAGCACAGGCCTTCAGCCGATCATAGAACTCGTAACGAAATATGAATTCCCAATCGAAAATATCTCACCTACGCATTGTATTCGCACCAAGGAGTTGTTTGAGGAGTCTTTGGAGTTTGCTCGACTGGGGGGCATGATCGACATCACCTCCGGGGGTACACAATACACCGCGCCACACCAAGCGGTTCTATACGCCCTTGAGCAGGGCATACCCATGGAGCGCATGACCTTTTCCAGCGACGGCAATGCCGGGATTGGGATTACCAATGACCAGGGAGAATTGATCGGATTTAAAAAAGCCCCCATCCACAGAAACTTGGAAGAGGTAGTCCATTTAATCCAAACCGGGAAAGTGGAAATTGGGGATGCTCTAAAATTAATCACCAGTAACCCAGCACAAAATCTGAAGCTGCCACATAAAGGACGGATCGCAGAAGGAATGGATGCGGATCTTTGCTTTTTTAACGAATACTTTGGATTATTAGATGTATTTGCCAGGGGGCAACATATGATGAAAAACGGAGAGCTCTTGAAAAAAGGCAATTTCGAACTCCTATAACTGAGCCATGCAGACCAAACACCTAATAGCAGGCCCTTTCTTTATGCTCCTGATAGCATTACCGGTCCTGCTTTCTGCCCAAGCCCGGCCCACAGGTGCCCGTATCGAACAATATCAACCCGGGACTGGCCTTCGATTTACTACCCTAGACGGCTATTACCGCTTTCGCTTTCAGGCAGGAGTTCAGTCCTATGTGGAGCTTAAAAACTACAGCAACATTGTAGATACCCGTTTCCGGGTTCGAAGAGCCAGAATTGCGCTATCCGGGGAGGATGTGAGGCGACGGATTTCCTACCGCTTACGGCTTGATTTTCGGGTAGGCAGCGGAAATGATCCGGATGAATTAAACAATGGTACCCTATTGGATGCTTTTGTGCGTTGGCAGGCGACAAACGTTTTCTCCTTTACTTTTGGGCAGCGCAGTCTCTTTACCGACAATCGTGGATTACGTATGTCTTCTGATTTCCTGGGCTTTGTAGAACGAAGCCGGGTCACTTCCGCTTTTGCTGGAATACGGGATTTTGGCCTATTTATTGAAGGCCGGCACCGGCTTGGCAATGTCATGCGGCTCAAATCCATTATCCAGATCACCAGTGGCGACGGAGCCAATGCCTTCTTTCGAAATTATGGTGGCTTGTTGTACGGAGGGCGTTTGGATTGGTTACCTTTTGGTTATTTCCGGGGGTTTGGCGAATTCCGAATCCATGATCTGGTTTATGAACACACCCCCAAAATGTCATTTGGATTCAACTTCAGTTTTAACGACGGGATAAGCAGTAGGCGAGGCAGGAATAGTGGAGACATTTTATATCTCAATGACGATGATGAATTTAGTCTGCCGGACTATACCAAATTCGGAATCGATCTCCTATTTAAATACCGTGGCTTAAATGTGCTCGCTGAATGGCAAAAAACCTGGGCCAACGTCCCAACCGATATCACACAGCGTATCCGAGACGACGGAAGTATTTCTACCAGCTTTCCAGAAGGAGTAGATGCCTTTGTAAGGGGTAGACTGATGTTGGGTTCTGCCTTTAATATACAAGCTGGCTATACGTTTGTCCGCCGATTCAGTGTAGATGTACGTTATACTCATTTGGTGGCCGATGCCAATTCCTTTTTAAACAATGCGAAGTTTTACAGTCGGCCCAACTACTATTCTGTTGCTATAACCAAGTATTTCCTGAACGATGCTTTCAAGTTTCAAGCCGCTGCTACCTATATAGACACATCAGATCTATCAGAGGATAAGGATAATAATCCATTGAATGGGGATCCGGAATGGATCTATCGATTTTTGATTCAATTCAACTTTTAGATGATTAGACTGACGCTACTTCTTTTCCTGGTATTCCATTCCTGTTGGTGGCTGCAGGGTCAAATCTCCATGCAGGTGGAAAAGGCTTTTTTCCCTGATGTTGAACTGGAATCTGTAACCCCTGCACTTCAAAAGCGGAATGGTTTCACGAAATACCGAGACCTGATCCAATTCCTGGAGGACCTACAGGCAGAAAAGCCAGATCTGATTGAGCTTAGATACATTGGTACTACTCAAAAAGGAAGAAAGGTGCCATTGGTTCAAATTGGTACTAATCAAAGTAGTTCAGAAAAAATCCGGATCTGGTATCAAGCTGGTTTGCATGGAAATGAACCTGCCAGTACGGAAGGAATTTTATATTTCTTATATCAAATTGTCCATGATCCCTCGTACGCGTCTTTGCTCAATCGGGTAGCATTAGCGATTGTACCTTTAGCCAACCCCGATGGATTTGAAACTCAAAGCCGGGAAGCAGCTAATGGAAAAGATCTGAACCGAGACCAAACCAAATTTGCCCATCCGGAAAGTTTTTATCTGAAAAAAGCCTTCAGTGACTGGAATCCCCATCTGGCAGTCGATTTTCATGAGTATCGACCTTATCGACGCGATTTTATTTCCTTTGGCAAAACAGGTGTAACCACTTCCACAGATGCCTATTTTTTGTTGACCGGCAACTTGAATGTACCCTTGCCCATCCGAAATTACCTGTACGAAGACTTGTTTACAGGTGCTAGTCAGCATTTAAATAAACAGGGCATACGAACCGGGATTTACAACACTACTACCCGGGAGTTCGGCAGGCTTTTCTTCTCTTTAGGTGCAGCCAGCCCAAGGTCCTCAGCTACCTCTTATGCGTTAAGCAATTGCATTGGCCTGCTCATGGAAATCCGGGGTGTTGGATTGGGAAGAACGAATTTCCAACGCCGGGTTTTCACTATTGCTGAATTGGCTGAATTTTATCTAAGCCTGGCGCATAAGGACGCCAGCAGAATCAAAACCATTCTTTCGGAAGCCCAGGCACTGATTACCAACCTGGATAAAGAAATCATTGTGACCAGCTTCCGGGAAAAGGAACCGTTCGACTGGCCGAATATCGATTTACAAACTCAACGCATGAGCACCACCCCTGTTTTTGCCCGAAATGGACTCAAAGCCAAACCCAGATTAACCCGCAAAAAGCCAGTCGCCTACCTGATCGGAAAAGATCAACAAGCGATACTTGACCGGCTAAAAGTGTTAGGAATTGAAATGCGCGAACGGCAAACACCCACCAACCTGGAAGCCGATCGATACCGCCTGATCGAGGCTTGGGAGTCGCCCAAGCGATGGGAGGGAATATACTCCTTGAATTCGACCACGGAGCTCGAATCCACTTCGGTATCCTTCCCAAATGGTTATTACTATATACCTGTACAACAAGAGAATGCAGGCCTGCTCTTTGAGACCCTGGAGCCGGAAGCTGCAAATTCCATGTTCCGTTATAGGGTGTTTCAAGCTGAGGAAGGCGGGATACTGCCGATCTACCGATATTATGGTCAACCCCTTAACTGATCTATCTAAACCTGATAAGCCCAATCACATGAAATACCTACTTCCAATCCTGCTGGTCCTGGCTTTTGGCCCGGAGGTGATGGCACAAGAAGAGTTTGAGGCCGAAGATGAAGCGATTTACGAAGATCAGTTGGACTACATACAAGATTCTACCTATAGAGAACCTAGCGCTTCGATTGAGTTTCGCATGGGGCAAGGAGTGACTTTCAGCCTGGAAGACGGCAATTACACGTTCAATCTTGGTGGTTTCATACAGCCTTATGTACGGCATGAGTTTTTGTCTAATCAATCCGACTTCAGCGCATTCCGGTTGCAGCGAGGCCGGGCAGAATTCAGGGCCAAAGCAAGAAAAGAAGGCCTTTCCTTTTTGTTATCGGCCGAGTTTGTCGACCAAGTCTCTTTGATGGATGCCTGGATTGGGTGGGAGAATGAGTTCTTGTTTATCTCTTTTGGGCAGAAACAGATTTTCACCAACAATCGGGAAATGATTGTGCCGGATAACCACCTTACTTTCCCTTTGCGAAGTCTACTGAGTCGGGATCTAAGTCGTTCGGGTCGGGAATTTGGCCTTTTTGTGGAAGGAACCTTCGGGAACGCTTTTCAGCTAAAACCCAAGGTATCCGTTACCTCCGGTGATGGTCGAAATTCGTTTGGACGCCTTTCCGATGACCCTGACATTGGTGGCCTTAAATACGGTGGCCGCTTAGATATACTTCCACTCGGGGCTTTTACCAACGAAGGCGAATCCTACATAACCGATTTGTACCGGGAACCGACACCGAAACTTATTGTAGGGGTTGCCTACAGCTTTAATAACGGAGCAAGTGAGGCCGTGGGGGAGGGACATGGACTCTTTTTGGCATTAGATGAAGAAGGAGTTGAAAGATTGCCAAATTATCACCAGCTCTACGTAGATGCCCTATTCAAATGGCAGGGGCTATCGGTATTGGCTGAATTTGCCAACGGCTTTGTCACCACCAATGAAGTACTCTTTGATCCAAGCTTGCCTTCAGACGGCCTTTTTTCTCCAGATTATGCATCCCTATTGGCTATGGGAAATGCATTTAATATTCAAGCCAGCTATTTCACCCCTATTAATCTATCGGTGGATTTAAGATTTACTACTGTTCGACCTGAATTTGAAGAAGAAGCTGAATCTGTTCTACTGCAAACCAATAAGTATACGGCTGGAGTATCTTTTTACACGGCTCGAAATGCATTAAAGATCCAATTCTCAACTTCCTATCAGGATTTTGAGTTCAACGCCATCAATGACCAAGACGATGCTCGATTTGTCTTGAATCTACTGGCTCAATTGACCTTTTAAAAACCACCCATGAAAAAACTAACCTTATACCTCTTATTGGCATCTGCCCTGGGGTTGACTACCTGTGATTCAGATATTGTTGAACCCGGTGAAGGTCCCAACCTTCCGGATCGATTCTATCCACCGGATCAAATTTTTGGCTTTGACCTGTTTGCCTTGGGGATTGGCGAAATGGACCTGGATTCTATTCCCGGGGATACCTTATACTATATAGACCCTAGCAGCTCCAAGGTAAGAGGTACTTCTGAACTGGATCTAAAAAAGCGAGGATCGGATATCGATGATCCCGACTTTATCCTTTCTCCGGAAAAGCTGACGAATCTGGATGGGCTCCAATTTTTCGTCAACCTTGAATCTATAGCTCTGGCATCCAACAATGTCACCAATTTACCGCTGGACTCTCTGAGTCGACTTACCTCAGTGACCATGAGCTTCAATCGGGTCAAAGACCTCATTGTGACTGGAAACCCAGCCCTGGAAGACCTTCAATATACCGGTAGTGGACAGGCCAACCCAAACACCGAAAAAATTTCCGATATAGACCTCACCCAAAATCCGGCCCTGCGCGTCTTGAGCCTACCTTCCCATCAGATTGTGACCATCGATGTTTCGCAAAATGGAGCCTTAGAAGAAATCAATTTGGAATCCAACCCCGGGCCCGACGGGGATCCAAATACACCGGACATAGAAATCGATTCCTTTATATACGACCAAATCGAACCAGATAAACGATTGGGGGTATCCCGTCAGGGTACCACACCTCCCCCTTCAGGTGGCGATCGATTCTATCCGCCAGACCAAATATTCGGTTTTGACCTTCACGCCTTGGGCATAGGGGAAATGGATACCGATTCCATACCAGGCGACACCCTCTATTATATAGAACCAGAAAGTGGTAACGTAACCAGTACGACCATCCTTGACCTTAAGAAGCGCGGATCAGATATCGATGATCCCGACTTCATCCTTTCTCCAGAGAAGCTGACGAATCTGAATGGGCTCCAGTTTTTCACTAGCCTGGAAGATCTATCCTTGACCTCCAACAATATCACCAATTTACCCTTGGACGGTAGTCCTAATTTGATCAGCTTGTCCATGACCTTCAACCGAGTGAAGGATTTGGACGTCACTTCAAATACGGCTTTGGAAACCCTGAACTATGGATCCAGTAGTAGTGCTGATCCCTCCACAGAGCGGATTGTGAACATTGACCTGACTCAGAATGCTGCCCTCAAAGTACTGGCACTAAAAGATCACGAAATTGTAACGATTGACCTGTCTCAGAATACAGCCCTGGAGGAGGTCGACCTAACTGGCAACCCCGGCCCAGATGGCGACCCTGAGACCCCAGACATTGAGATCCCCGCTGAAATCTATGATCAGATTGATCTCGATAAGCGATTAGGGGTAAGCCGGGGAGGAGAGACTGGACCTGTCGATCGGTACTATCTCCCGGATCAAATCTTTGGATTTGACCTTCATGCGTTAGGCATCGGAGAAATGGATACCGATTCCATTCCAGGCGACACCCTATATTTCATTGAGCCCGAAAGTGATGCAGTCACCGGAACAACCACCTTGGATTTAAAAAAACGCGGATCGGATATTGATGATCCGGACTTCATTCTTTCTCCAGAGAAGCTGACGAATCTGGATGGGCTCCAGTTTTTCACTAGCCTGGAAGATCTATCCTTGACCTCCAACAGTATCACCAATTTACCCTTGGACAGTAGTCCTAATTTGATCAGCTTGTCCATGACCTTCAACCGAGTGAAGGATTTGGATGTCACTTCCAATACGGCCTTGGAAACCCTGAATTATGGATCGAGCTCCAATGCGGATCCGGATACCGAGCGTATTGAGACGATTGATCTGACCCAGAATTCCAGTTTGAAAGTATTGATCTTGAATGACCACCAGATCGTAACCATTGATGTAACTCAAAACACAGCCCTGGAAGAAATAGACCTTTCTGGAAATCCTGGTCCTGACGGAGATCCGGATACACCGGATATTGTCATTCCTGCTGCGATCTACGATCAAATTGATCCCGATAAACGCAATGGCGTCACTAGGGCTGAATAAGGCTTAAATTTCAAGGTGCATGAAAATTATAGGGTGGTCTTTGCTGTTTACTATTTTTGTTTTGCAACTCTCCGCACAGGTTGATGAGGTCGGTACTCAAAAGTTTGAAATGCTAATCGGAGGGAATGTGCTCAAGATTCCCTATTACTCCAATTTTCCTTTAGAAACTTCGAGTGCAACTATTCGAAAGCTAGTGATCACTGTACATGGCACTAATCGCGACGCAGATGCTTATTTCGACCACATGGAGGAAGCAGCCTCGCTTAGGCCCGATGAGTCCGGCTCTACCCTGATTGTTGCCCCGCAGTTTTTGATCGAGGAAGATATCGATGCGTTCAGTCTGGATGTGGAACACCTCTATTGGTCGAACGGCGGCTGGCGAATCGGATCCAATTCACAAAGTTCAAACTTCAATCCCCGACCGGAAAGGGTTTCCTCTTTCGCAGTTCTGGATTCGTTGATTCTGAGGGTGGCAGATGTCTTTCCCAATTTGGAGTCGGTAATTTTCGCAGGCCATTCAGCTGGGGGTCAGGTTAGCAATCGCTATTCCGGAACTTCTCCCGTCGAAAATATCCTATGCAGCCAATATCAGGTTAATACCCGCTTCATCGTGGCAAATCCAAGTTCTTATGCCTACATGGATAATCGTCGAAGAGTATCAGGAACTACAGATCAATTTGAAGTTCCAGATGCCGGGGATTGCCCGGCGTATAATGAATGGGGATACGGCCTGGATGAACTTTTTACCTATCCTGCGCTGGCAGGCCTGGATTCCATCCTAGCCCGGACCGGCAGGCGGGAGATCATTTACCTATTGGGCCAGCTCGATAATGATCCTAATTCTTCTTCTTTGGACAAATCCTGCGAAGCCAATCTGCAGGGAGCCCATCGATTGGAGCGAGGGTCCATCTACTTTAATTATGTGAAGCAGTTTTTTGGCGAAAACCAATCACCCTTTCAACAATTGGACACCGTCCCCTTTGCCGGGCACAGTGATCAAGTCATGTATACTTCGGATATTGGATTGTTCTACTTATTCGAATCCGAACCTAGATCAACTTGCGATCAAGTCACTAATATCCGGTCTGAAAAAGTAGCCTTGCCTATTCGTATATATCCAAACCCGGCATCGGATTGGCTCCACGTATCCGGACCTGCAGAAGAAGCCGAAATATCCCTTTTCTCAATGGACGGAAAGCTATTGTTCCAAGCACATCGGCAATCTACTTCTCCATTTAGACTAGATATCAGCAATCTCCCCGAAGGGCCGTTCCTGCTGGAATACAGAACAAGGGATGCAGTTTCCCGAATAATGATTTTGAAAACAGGGGATTAGAGATTGGCTCAAAACTTAAACCGGAGCGTAGCACCAGGTTTATTTACGTCTTCATATTTAAGCGGTGCCTTATAATTTTGGGGTACGCTTTGCCAGCTTTCGTAGACCTTTCCATCTATATAGTACCGATCTCCATCCTTTTGTACTACGTTGGCCCCTTCGAGCATTAGATCGTAGCTGTAGGAAGGAGGGGCCATCCCCGCCCGGTCGCCACCCAGTACCAACTCCAATCTCCCGTCTCCATCCACATCTGTGCGAATCCAGTTTAGCTCAAGGATCCGATTGTAAGTGCCATCTCCGGCCATCTCATGAATGTAGCGATTGAATTGATCGACGATAAATTCGGCTTTATCCAGTTCTTTCCGAACTGCAAAATGCAACGTTCTGGTGATTAATGCGTTAGACCCAATTGCAAGGTATTGCCCCACCTCCTCGGATTGGTAGCTCACCAGATATTGGATAAGGAGGTCATCTACCAGGATATAGTCTACTTCTTCCTTAAGCAATAAATCCAGATTTTGCTGGTCGTTATTACCTTCAATCAGGACAATTTCTTTGGCCATTTCAAGCATTTCACCGTAAGCATAATGCCCAACGACCCCTATCCGCTTTCCGGAAAGGTCCTTAAAGCTGGTTGCATTAACATCACTTCCTTTCCGGCCTACCAGGATCAGTCGGTTTTCCAAATAAGGATCAGAGAAAACCAGAATGGATTCCCGCTCCGCATTCTTCCACAGCGCGGCACTGCCATCGTATGTTCCATCCTGGATACCGGAAATGACATCGCCAAATTCCAGGATCTTGGTATGCTCATTGATCGATGCGCGGTTCAATGCTTCCTCGACCAAGGCCTTGGCAATCGCTTTCTCACCGGCTCGATTCGTAAAAGGAGGCCACACATCCGAAGCCAAACGAAGTTGAATAGATTGGGCAGTTCCACTTACGGAAAAACCAAATAAAAGGGTAATAAGCAAATAGCGCATAAATATAGTGCAGGTTGAACGTTAAAGATAGGAGATTCCAAACTGAGAAACCTCCTATCCGAATCGATTCAACCCGTTATTCCCCAATCATTTCCTGTTCTACTTTGTTCTGGCCAAGTATGCTGGCATAAACCAGATTCCGGCCTTCGGTCCAGGCCTCTAAAGAAAAGGGCAGTGAGATTATTTCTGCATTATAGTACCACTTTTGATCTGGATTTTGATTTCCGAGCAGCCGTTTACCTTCTACTTTAGGGTCCAACAGTTTATAGGAAATAGCAAACTTGGCAACGGCACCTGAATTTCGATTAATATAGGTAGTGAGTCTAGAAATACCATCGTATGGGCTGTTCTCTGCATATTTCCAGTAATCCGGATCTTCTGAGTCTGTAAATCCGCTTCTTGGCCGCGCAAGTAGAAATTCGTCTCTCGACATGCCCAGATAGAGCTGCTCTTGCCGGAATAAATCTGGCATTAACAACTGTTGTCGGTCAAAAAGCTCTTGCTGAGCTGCTTTCTCCAGACCGGCAGCCACTATCAGCTGATCTGGTTGTGACCAACTTACCAAAGAAAACGGAAGACCCGTATCCTCCGGCATAAATACCCATTCTTCCCCTCCTCGATAGCAAGGGCCCAATACGCGTTTGGCTTCTTCGTTCGCCTCTGGAACGAGGTAGGATAATTGCAACCGATAAACGACCTGTTCCGTGGGATGACAGCGAACATGTAATGTCTTAACTTCGACAGAAGGGCTATGTATAATGTATTCCAATGCTTCTCCATGGCCTGTCTTTGCCGGTATGGCCTCAGGAAAAGCATTTTTAAACTGGTCGACCGTCATTCCAAGGAAAAGACCCTGCTCCCGAGCTACAGACGGCAAATAGTCTTGCTGTAACTTTTGAAGCTTTTTTCCCTTTTGGGCTTCCAGATGGAATGGAAAAAGAAAGCCAGCGATAGCAAACAGAAACAGAGTTAAGCTGATTCTTTTGGAAAATTGGTTCTCGGTAATCAACATGTGAAATGGATTTGTTGAGTAACCGTACTTCCATATTTTTTTCTTTACACCGCGTATGTAACGTCCTCCGATTCCATTTTTGATATATAAAAATTAAAAAACTGTGAAGAAAATTGAAAAATGAGTATCCGTAACTCCGATCAAGTACATTTGAAATAAGGATTTGGACAAAAAGGAAAATGATCACTCTTCATCGAAAAATTTCCCTGCCTGCTCTCAATTCAATTAACTTGTAGAGGTAAACCAAACAAACTATTTAAAGCAAATGGCATTCGATCAAAATTGGAAAGACACCTGGGAAAAGAGGTGGAAAGAATGGAAGGAAGACCTGGAAAAACTGCAGACTCAGTTTCAATCCGGCGCTAAGGAAGCAGAAACTGCTTTTGAAGAGCAAAAGTCCAAATTTCTAACTTGGCTGGAGGAACAACGAGAAACTTTTAAAGAAACCGGGAAGGAGACTAGCGAGGAGTGGAACGATTTCAGACAGTCCTTTGATAAGCTCATCCAAAAACTAAGCTCTTCTGCCGAACAGGACGCCAAAGAGGCTGAGGAGGAAATATCGGAACAAATTGAACATTTGTATTCCGAAGCTGAAAACCTGGAAAACCAAGCAAAAGATACCCAGAAGACTTTGCTTGACGACTTCACTGACACTATGTCTCGCTGGCAGGCGCAAATCAAAGCTGCCGCATTGAATATCCAGGTAGAAACGTCAGACGAATTTGAAGAATGGCGTGAAGAAGCCCGTCAGCGGTTTTCTGGCATGAAGGATAAGCTGGATCAGTATGCCAAAGATTCATCCGGTGAGTGGAAGGACCTTCGATCTGATATGGCTGATATTTTGGAAAAATTCGCCTCCAAACTCCGGTCCAAGCCCGAAGAAGACCAGGGCAATACGGAAGCCTGAACGGTAGAGTTAAGCACAGTAGAACTCAGAAGAAAGAAGTTAGGAAAAGCATAGTTCTAAATTCTATTGCTTTCTTCTGCTCAATGTTTGGACCATAGGGGAAAAGTATTTTACTCAGACAGAATTTGAAGTGAATCGCTTCAGGTTAGTCCTATCTGCATTCATTAAGTACAGGTCATGAAAACCTGAACTATCCTGGCAGGGAAATGCTAATCAAAGCCCATTCGGTAGCGAACGAACCCGAATCTTCACAGCTCGTCATCCGAAGAATAACCATCTCACCATTCTGCTACATTCGATACATCTGTAGAGCTGTCATAGCTTCTGTAAGGTCATTTTATTACAAAAGACCTTCTATGCCAAAGCTTTGGAATTTTCGCTTCTCCACGAACTGGAACTTTACTAAGGCGTTTTAATAGTGTAACTATTGCTTAAAGTAGCAATGCTTATAGGAATCGTTGTTTTAAATTTCATCAACTAAACTCGATTTCTGATGCCTTTGACAAATCGGAATCAAAAACCTCCATTGGGCCTAGTAAGAAGTTTTGATCGGCTCGGTTTGGGCTATTTTAGACCGAGTTCGTTTCATGCAATATTCAATTGAAGAGCTAAAGAAAACGGGTTGAACGACCTTAAGCTGCTTAATGGCAGTAAAAGATATATCCCAATAGAAATCCTGCTTTCAATCAAAATGACCTAACCAAATAAAAATTTTATTCGATCCATACTTTCCGGAACCTCGTTCATTAGTCGGGAGATCAGCATACTACAACTGATCTTATCCTCGGCCGGCCCTGGTGGGCCGGCTTTTTTGTGATAAACTGGAGCTGAACGTTTTTATACCTACACAAATCTATCGGGCTATTAATCGGCTTCTGTTCGGTGAATAACCACCGCCCCAATAGAATCACCAAAAATGTTGACGACTCCCCGAATTAGATCCAATGGCCGGTCAACCGCCAACATGATTCCTACGATAAAATCTACCGTAGGCCCCTTAAGGCCCACCGATTCCAGGACAATGAAAATTACTACAATCCCTCCGGATGGAACGCCGGCAGCGCCAATGGAAGCCAGAAGCGCAGTGAAGACAACCAATAATTGCTGACCAATGGTGAGGTCAATTCCAAGCACTTGGGCTACAAATAAAGCTCCTGCACATTCGAATAACGCGCCGCCGTCCATGTTAATCGTAGCTCCCATCGGAATTACAAAATTAGTGATCGATTCAGGTACGCCTGCCTTTTCCCGAACACATTTCATCGTTACCGGCATCGTTGCCAGAGAGGAAGCCGTTGCCAGTACAGTCACAAAGGCTTCACTCATCCTTTGCATGTGGACATAAGGATTTTCACGTGTAAAAAGAAAATAAATGAGAGGCTGAAGGAGGAATAAATGAATCAACAAGCCGGCGCCAACCGTTACCAAATACCAAAGTACCGATTGGAAGAAGGTAAGATCTGCTTGATTGATAGCCTTGATAACCAGGCCAAAGATCCCAAGTGGAATTAGTCTGATAATCCATCTAGTGATTACTAAGATTGCCCCGTAAATAGCTTGTGATAAGTCCAGAAAGCTTTCACGCAATTTGCCTGGAATTTGGGTGAGTGCCATGCCGAACAGCAAAGAGAAGAATATGATATTCAACATGTTCATTTCGGCCAGCGCCTGGACAGGATTAGCAGGTATGATGCGGACTAATAGATCCAGGAGGTTTTGGGGTCGGTCCAGCTGAAGAGTATACTGTTCTTCCTCCGAAACTGGAAGATCAACTCCTACTCCAGGTTGAATGGTGTTTACCAAAGTCAATCCCAAGGAAATAGCGACCAGGCTAGTGCCCATATAAAACAGGAACGTCTTGGCACCGATCCGCCGAAGTTCATCTGTGCGCTCAAATCTGGCTACTGCATTGATCAGGGAAAACGTAACCAGGGGAACAATGATCATTTTGAGCAGGTTGACGAAGGCGGTCCCCAAATACTCAGCCCAGGTTAAATATTCTCCAAAATATATGCCGGCAGGGATAGCAATTACAAATGCCAGAAGCACCAAAAGGGGTTGGGAAAGTTTCATGGTCCGATATTATCCAAATATTCGAGCCTAGAAAAATATTTTGGTTTGATTCCTCTCTCTAAATATCCAGAGGATAACCCGGACAAGAATATATACAGCAAGGCCTGCCAACAAGGATAAAGGGATGGCTCCCGCAAAATAGGTGCCTGCTAATTGGAAGGAAGTGTTGAGCAAGGAATAACCATGCTCCAACTGAGCCTCCAAGGGCTGTCCAACCAAAAAAGCACCTAATTGATAGCTAAACAGAATCACAAAAGGGAAAAGTGGAGGAATACTGATACAGGTCCCCAACAAGACCAATGCTTTATTCAATTTTAGCAGGTGCGCAAGTACAATAGCCAAAAAGGTTTGCAGGCCCCAAATCGGGAATATCCCCAAAAAAGCACCTAGTCCCAAAGCTGATGCTAATAGATGTGGCCGCTCTGTCGAATAGAATAACTCTTGCTTTAATCGCTTGTATGCCCCCCTTAGCCTTGATTGGATTTGCCTCAACATTTAAAGCCTGTTTCAAATTTGTACGCTGCGTACAAATGGCCACTTTTTCGATTATTTTGCAAAGCAGAACGGGTTCCGAAGCGCTGCTACGATCCCAAACCTGTGTCTTGTTTAACCAAAAAATGGACAAATTTTACCATCATTTACGAATTTTAAACAAGCGCTTAATTAAACCCGTAAACGTATGCTTTGCGTTGGCGTTTACGATCAATAATAGCCCAATAAATATGATCTGACAGGGTTGGGAGCGCTAAAGAGAATATCCAGTGCTCCATGGTATTCTCACCGTCCTCAGGTGGGTTGAAATCCAGATCTACATCCCGATCAATTGTTTCAAATAAAGGCAATAACCTTAAGGTTCCCTTTCTCATGTACCTCCGAAGGTAGCCTTCGACTGCCCAATCCACAGTCGGTGCATTTGCCAACCCTTCCCTGGAAAACAATTGATGGGTTTCCCGAACGAGCGCCCTGGGAGACTCGACATGTTCTTCTTGGTACATAATTGTCCTCAGGGCCAGGTCAAGGGCACTCATAAAATCGATAGTCTGGTCAGGTAATTCATCTTGTTGCCTGACCATCAATTCGGGGGCGACTACAGACATCCCTTTGAAACCTTCATATTTAATTTTATTGTCGATCCGATCCTGGAGGGTAATGGGTACAACATTGATCTGATCCTTCAGCCAAATTAAAGCTTCATCTGTAAATGCGAATGTTTCCGTGATATATTGAAGGGTAAATTCTTCGGTCTTGGTTTTCACTTGTCCATCGTAGGCGTAGTTATGAATACGCTGTACATCGGGTAGAGAAAGTTGATTCTTTTCCGATTCTTCGAAGAGCTTTTCGGCAAATTCCAACAGCCTTCGATCGTACTTGACACCGTCGATCGTCTTGTAGTAGGAAGCCATAGCAGGTTTTTTTAGGAGGAATTATTATCTGGCAACTGTTTTTATCAACATACCCTGAGGCACTTGGTCTCCCAATTGCATCCCATTTAGTATGGCAAACTCTTCTAACCGCTCCTGGGGAATACCAAAACTTAAAAGCGCCTCCTGCAGGGTAGTTGTCCTGGAAATTTGCTGAATCTTGACACGCTCCGGCTTCACATTTAATTTAGCCGGGTCATTTAAAGGCTTGAAAGTATTTACTGTGGAAGCAAAGTTGGTTCGATAACCCTGGTACAAATCCGTAGTAGTCACCCCCATGAAAATATAGTTGTAGTCCAGATATTTAATGCCGGTAAGGTAGATTCCCAACTGTTGTTGATTTTGCTCGTCATTGTACAGCGCTTCCACAGTGTAGGCATCTAAGCCATTGATCATACTGGATTTTCCGGCCCCCTGGACTTGGAACTTATACTTCTGCACAAGCGTGTCTACGGCTGCCTTAGGCGTATTCCCTTGCCCAAGCATCAATTCGAGTAATGCCTTTCCTTCTCCCTCTATCATCTGGACAGCTGTTGGCGTGTTGACCAAACGCCATCCACTTGGATAACTATATTCGAACTTGAGTTGCGGATGGTAGAATGTATTCCCTTCGGTATATCCCTGAGAGGGGTCTTCACCATATACAAGTCCGTCAATCATACGCAGGTAAGAATCCCTATTGATATTGAGATTTGGATTATTCACCTTGGTCTGCCATTCGGAAGCTAGCCTTGCTACGTTTTCTTCTCGATCCAATGGATCAGGGTGAGTGGAAAAAAAGCTTGGAACAGGGCTATTGTTGCCTTGCGAACTCAGCCGGTGTAGCGTTGTAAAAAAGCTGGCCATTTCCTTTGCATCGTAGCCTATTTTAGTCGAGTACTCCACCCCCAGGCGATCCGATTGGGATTCGTCATCCCGGCCAAACTTCAGAAAGAGTAGCTGCAGGCCTTGAGCTGCCTGTTCAGTCAGTGGGCTAATATCACTTTTAGTCAAAATGGAACCCGCAACCGTACCGGCAAGCAGGCCTACCTGTCCCAGCATTTGTTGGGTCTGCTGTTGGGCACCATGACGAGCAGTAACATGGCCAATCTCGTGTCCCAATACGCCGGCAAACTCTGCTTCATTGCTGAAATGAGCTAGAATACCACGCGTGAAATACACATAGCCTCCCGGCAAAGCAAAGGCGTTCACCACCGGCGAATCCAATACCCGAAAGGTAAACTTTAAGTTTGGACGATGGGAAATTGCCGCCATGGCTTGGCCCTTTTCGTCGATAAAACGCTGGAGCTTTTCATCTTGATAAGAACCAAACTGGGCAACAATACTAGGATCATACTGCGTACCGAGTGCAATTTCCTGGGCTTCCGACATAAAGCTGAGTTCGCGCTTTCCGGTAACCGGATTTACGGCACAAGATTCAGGCAAGGTTATTGCGAGGCAAATTCCAAGGAGATAGACAATCGTCTTTTTGAATGATCTGATCACAGGAGTGGTTTTTTATCGAAAAAGTTACGTCGGTTTAGCTGTCCTCGTCCAGCGTTTTACGTGCTACAGCAATCATTATGGAATTTGGCTGAACGATCACCGGGCTCTTCAAAACCTGGCTTGCTTCTTCTGGAAGAACGAAATCGTAGGGTGAAGATATTGCGGTATCCATTAACCGGTACCAGAAATGCTGGCTTTTATCCGGAGGCTCAGGCAACTCAAACCAAAGCCTTTCTTTCCAAGCATTAATCATGATATACAAATCAAAGGGATAAAAGGAATTGGTCAGGGAAAGCGCAAGTGAATGCGATTGAGGTCCAAAATCCGGTGCACTCAATTTAACACCATGCCATTGCGATCGGGTTCGATTGTGATTGGTATTTAAAATCCAGAACGAATCCTCTTGGAAGTACCCGGTATCCAGGTTGAACCGAATCAATTTTCGAGTGAATTCGAAAAGGTCGCTATGTTGATCCAGTAAGTCCCAATTCATCCAACTGATCTCATTATCCTGGCAGTAGACGTTGTTATTCCCAAGCTGAGAACGTCCTATTTCATCCCCCATACTGATCATTGGCGTTCCTTGTGAGATCAGTAAAAGGGCTAAAAAGTTTTTCACTTGTTTGGTTCGCAAGGCCTGGACAGCTGGATCATCCGTAGGGCCTTCCACCCCACAATTCCAGCTGTAGTTGGCATTGTTTCCGTCCCGATTCTCCTCCAGGTTGGCTTCATTATGCTTGCGGTTATAACTTACCAGATCATGAAGGGTGAACCCATCGTGGCAGGTAATAAAGTTGATGCTTCGATTGGGATCGCGATTTTGGACCCGAAACAGGTCCGGGCTTCCCGTCATGCGATTTGCCAGTTTAAAAGTGGTATTCGAATCTCCTTTCAGGAATTGACGGACATCGTCGCGAAATTGCCCATTCCATTCTGCCCAACGATCCCCTACAAAACGCCCCAGTTGATAGGATTCCAAATCCCAGGCCTCGGCGATAATTTTGGAGGATGCCAATACTGGATTGGATTCAATACCCCAGAGAATAGGCGGATTTTCTAAAGGATTTCCGCGTTCATCCCTGGAAAGTACTGAGGCGAGGTCAAAGCGGAAACCATCCACATGCATTTCGGCAACCCAGTGTTCGAGGGCATCCGTGATTATCCTGCGCACAATAGAATGATTGGCATTGGTGGTGTTTCCCGTTCCGGAATAATTCATGTATTGATATTCCTCATCCACCATGTAATAAGCATGGTTTTCCAAACCCTTGAAAGAAAAGGTGGATCCTCCTTCGCCTCCCTCCGCTGTATGGTTAAACACCACATCGAGAATAACCTCAATATCAGCCTGATGCAATGCTTTTACCATATCCCGAAACTCATTCAATCCCTCAATCGGATCATAGGAAGAAAAATAACCGCTATGCGGGGCAAAGAAATTGATCGGTGCGTAACCCCAATAATTCGTTAAATGAGACGGTGTATCAAATGGATCGAAATGTTGGACAGGTAATAATTCTACCGCAGTGACCCCTAAGGTTTTTAGATAAGGAATTTTGTCGATCACTCCACGATAGGTCCCCCTCATTTCCCCTTCCACTCCCGAGTTGGAATTCCTAGTAAACCCGCCTACATGCATTTCATAAATGACTGTGTTTGCATAGGGGCGATTTAAGGGACGGTCCCATTCCCAGTCGTACTCGTCAAAATCTACCACCACACCTTTGAAAGCAGTAGCTGTATTATCTCCTGGCCGAATGGCAGCATCTCGGTCCCAGGTGTCGGCAACCACCGCTTTCGCATAAGGATCAAGTAATAACTTGCTTCCATCAAATCGAAACCCTCTGCTCGGGTTGTAGGGACCATGCACTTTATAGCCATACAATGTGCCCGATTCAAGCTCAGGAATAAAGCAATGCCAGTAATAAAAAGTCTTATTCTTCTTGGGGTCCAACCGAACGACTTGAAAGGGTTGGCTATGATCCGTACGATGAAACAGGAAGAGTTCTACGAAGTCAGCGTGTTTGGAAAAAAGGCTAAAGTTCACCCCTTCCGGATACACCTTCGCTCCTAAAGGGTGAGGCCGGCCGGGTAGGACAGAAAATTGGGTCTTCATGTGAATGGTGCTTAGTTCCTTTCGTGTAGATATTGGAAGAGGACCTTTTTGTCCAGGTATTTCAGATAAGGCTGATAGTCGATTCCCGATTCGAGTAAAAAGCGAGTCAATAGTTCTTTGGTGAAGGCAATTAGCTTTTCAGGTGTCCATGGCTTTTCAATATAATGATCGATAGACGCCTGATTAATCGCTTTGATGGTATCCCCATGGGTTGCCAAGCCGGTAAGGAGTATTTTGCGGGTTTGTTTGAAGCGCTCATCTTTTTTTAGGTCAATCAAAAAATCAACACCGGTTTTTCCCGGCATGATATGATCTGAAATGACCAGCCCCAATCGATCCCCATCCTGAACAATTTCATCCAATAATTCTTCGGCTTCGTTGGCCGACTCACACCCTTCTAAAACAAATGCTTCTTCAAAATCCTCCAGTTCTTCCAGGATAGCATTGAGCACCTCTCGTTGATCTTCCAGACAAACAATATAAATTCGGTCCATCAGTTTAGGCGGTAGGTATCAATACATAAAATACAGTTTTCCCGGGTTCTGATTCCAATCGAATCGAACCATTATAATTTTGGACGATCCTTTTTACAATGGATAGCCCTAAACCCAAGCCAAAGGTGAGCCCCTGCTTCTTTGTCGTAACATTGGGTTGAAAGATCTTCTCCATTAATTCTTCGGGCACACCAGGACCATTATCCCGAATTTGAACTTCGATCTCGGTGTTTATAAGCTGGGAGATAATGCTGATTTGAGGTTGTGCTACCTTATGAGCATGAATAGCTTCACACGCATTTTTTACCAGATTGCTCCATACCTCTATCCAGTCGTTATCGCTTGCTAAGATCGCAGGAATGTCTCCCAGGTTTAGTTCCAGTTCAATACCTTCCAGTTTATCCACCAGCAGGGTCAATGCCGCTTTAATCGTTTGGTTAAGGTCCGTTTCCGAAAGTTCAATTCTCCCGGAAGCTCCCAGTTCACGGACCGAGGCTACGGTTGCAGCCGCATTATTGGAAGCCAATAAAAGATCGTGCAGCGCGAGGCCCGTTTCGAAATAGTAGATTATACGATTGGTATGAAATTCAAGATCATCTCCATATTCTTCGATCTGTTCATTGGTAACACCAATTTTGGCTAATTGTCGATACAAACCCGGCTTTAAATCGTAGCGACTTTCCAACTCTCGACGCCGTTTTCGAATCTCGGAAGAAGAAAGGGCTTGTCCCTCATCCAAGGCCTTTTGAAAAAATCGAGCCCGATTATGGGAATCTTTTTCCTGAAGCACTTCGGAGATTCGATCCATTAAAAATTGGGAGGTCCGCTGAATAACCCCAACTGCATTGTTGAGTTCATGTGCCAAGCCGGCCGCCATTTGGCCCAACATGGCCAATTTTTCCGCTTCATGCAGCTTAAAACTGACCTCTTGGGCATGAATACTCATGCGCTGTGCCTCCAACTGCCGATTGTATATTTCCTCGACGACGGCCGGTAGTAAATGCTTGGCGAATTCCAGGTAGTCTCTATCTTTTAAATTTTCCCCTCTAATGAAAGCCACCTTGGCAGGTTCCAATGCCCTTACTGAAGAATAGCTTTCATGGTTCTCAGAAAAAAAACTGTATGCCGCTACCAATTTGTTCGGGCCAGATCTGAAAATCTCAAATACTTCACCCTCCTCATTTTCAATATACCCTTTCAACCGCCCCTCCAGGATTAAAAAAAGGCGATAATTTTTTTGTCCGGGTACCAGAAGAAAGTCACCCTTTCCCAATTCGATCTGTTGATCGGGATCTGAAAAGTAGTGTTCCTTCAGCCACTTAATATTTTTTCCCGGCATAATGAGGGTTTAACCTAAAAAATGGGTGCGTTTTAAAATATAGAGCAATAAAAAGACCAAAAGCAACCCTATCACTCCCATGATGATTCCAACACGAGTCATTTGGGCTGACTCAATTTCACCGGTTGCATAAGCGAGCGCGTTTGGGGGTGTGCTGATCGGTAGTGCCATCCCAAGACTACAGGCAAGCGCTACTCCTACCAACAAAGCCGTTTCTCCACCAATTATTTCCAGGCCGGATAAAGAAACGCCCAATGCAGCAACCAAAGGCAGGAGTAGGTTAGCTGTAGCCGTATTGGACATGAAATTAGCCATTATCACTGCTACTACGCATAACGCTATCAGGACCACTATAACTGGAAAAGACGCAAACGGAATAGCCTTGACCAGGTTTTCAGCGAGCCCACTGGCTTCCAATGCAATACCCAGCGCAATTCCTCCGGCAACCAGCCAGAGTACATCCCAACTGAGCATTTTAAGATCTTCTTTATTCAAGACATCGGTAGCCAGGAACACAGCCAGTGGAATTATGGCGACCACATAGGTATTCATCCCATGCAAAAAATCGGTGAGCCAAAGAAGGATGGTGACGCAGAAGGTTCCGTACACAATCCAGGCTTTTGGGCTTCTCAGAAATCGCCCTGAAAGATCGAGCTGAAGATTATCGGTTTGAAAAGGATATAGCTGCCTCAGCAAATACCATCCTATTACTAGTAAAATCAAAACTAAAGGCACCCCAAAAGCCATCCATGAGCTAAAATCGAGGGTAGTGCCTTCGGGAAGGTATTCCAGCACAATGGCATTGGGCGGGGTTCCGATCGGAGTGCCTAATCCACCCACGTTGGCCGCCAAGGGAACGCTCAAAGCCAATCCAGTCTTCCCGGTATCCGACTCTGGCATCTGAGCCAGGATCGGAAGTAAGATGGAAAGAACCATTGCCGTAGTAGCCGTATTGCTCATAAACATGGATAATCCGGCAGTGATACCCATTAATCCAAGCATGATCACCTCAGGTTGGCTTCCCATGGGCTTTAAAAAAACGCGAGCCAAATTTACATCCAACCTGTATTTGGTAGCAGCCCGGGCCAAAAAGAACCCCCCAAGAAAAAGGAGCAGAATAGGGGAGCCAAAGACTCCCATTATAGCTCGGGAATCCAGCAAGACTCCAAATTCCGGCCCCTCCTGAGATCGGAAGGGAAGAAAAGCCGCATCAGAGAGCCAGATAAGCTCCAGGGCAATGATCAAAATGGAAGTGGCGTAGATGGGAATAGGTTCCAGTATCCAAAAGGTGGCCGATAGAACAAAAAGCGCAATCACACGGTGTTGGACCTGGGTAAGACCTGGAATCCCGAAAATAGACGGAGGAATCAACAGGAGCAGGCTTGGTAACAAAATGGATATACCCAGCCGGACCAACTTTCGGTTGTTAAAAAGGGACGTTTTTCGCTTCATTCCGCTACCAAATATGCGGATAATAACGATATCATGATGGTTGGATTAATAACCTATTTTTTAATTTTTTGTAATAAAAACCGATCCTAGTCTAAAGTGACCTATTTTAAATTGCATGCCGTCTAAACCTGCCTATCCCAAATGACCAGTGTCAGAATCAAGGACATTATCTCCTTTCAAGGAAGTTTAATGCTGAAATTTAGATCATTTACCACTTGAATTGTCGCAGTTCTAACATCCGGATCCCAGCTCACCCGAGCAGTTAATGAAAATTCCTTAATGCCATACCCTAAGCTTCAACCGTCTCCATTTCAGCTTCTAGTTCCGGTAGGTCCACAGTCCGGTTAGCTTTTTTGGAAGAGAGGTAGGAATAAATAGCAGGAATAACAAATAGAGTAAGGATGGTAGAAAAGACCATGCCACCAATCACTGCGATACCCATAGAAACCCGGCTTTCGGAGCCGGCACCAAGTGCCAATGCAATTGGTAACACTCCAAGAATGGTGGACAAGCTGGTCATCAAAATAGGACGAAACCGGGAGGCTGAAGCCTCTTTGATGGCCTCTATACGGCTGAGTCCCTTTTCCTTTCGCTGGTTCGCAAATTCCACAATGAGAATACCATTCTTCGCTACCAGACCTACCAGCATGATAATCCCGATCTGACTAAATATATTCAGACTTTGACCAAAAAACTGTAGGGATAATACGGCTCCCGCCAAGGCCAAGGGGACGGTAAACATGATGATAAATGGATCTCGGAAACTTTCAAATTGGGCTGCCAATACCAGATAAATCAGAATCAAAGCCAATCCGAGGGCAAAGCTCAGACTAGATGAACTTTCCACAAAGTCTTTAGAGGGGCCGGCAAGTGTAGTGAGAAAGGTATCATCCAATACTTCATTGGCGATGCCTTCCATCACTTCAATTCCATCCGCGATGGTTTGGTCTTTGGCGAGTCCGGCCTGTACGGTAGCGGATACGAACCGATTGTAACGGTAAAGCTGCGGTGGGGTAGTTTGTTCCTCTAGTCGAATTAGATTGTCTAATTGGATCATATCCCCATCTTTATTTCGCACATACAAACTTCGCACCTCGATGGGTTCATTGCGCTTTTCCCGTTCGATTTGACCGATGACCTGGTACTGCTTCCCATCCAAAATGAAATAGCCAAACCGCTGCCCGCTGAGGCCCAACTGTAGGGTTTGGGCTACATCTAGAACAGATACCCCCAAATCCTGTGCCTTTTGCCGGTCAATCTGAATTCTTAGTTCCGGTTTATTGAATTTGAGGTCGATATCGACAAAACTAAAAGTGGGTTCCTGGCGGGCTTTTTCCAAAAAGACGGGTAACACCTCCCTAAGCTTCTCAAAGTTGGGCGCTTGTAATACGAACTGGACGGGGAGTCCTCCTCTCCGGTTCCCAATACTTTGCTCCTGAGAGACAAAGGTTCTGGCACCGGTCATGGCTGCTACTTTAGGGCCAAATTCATCCAGAATTTGCTGTTGGGAACGCGTTCGCTCCTCGGGATCTTTGAGGATCAAAATCATGAATCCAGAATTGACCGAGGTGGAGGCTCCGAAACCCGGGGAAGTTACAGTAATGATGCCGTCCATTCCTGGGACTTCTTCTTCAGCAAGCTGAATAAGCTTGTCCATATAGTCGTCCATGTACTCAAAAGTGGAACCTTCAGGGCCCTGGGCAAAGGCCCTCAGCCGACTTCGATCCTCCAATGGAGCAAGCTCGCTCGGTAGGCTCGACCCTATTTCAAAAATCAACCAAAAGGCAAGTCCCATGATCACGAAAGCAAGCCAACGGACCCTTAAGAAGCCATCGAGCAAGTATCTGTAACCATTTGTCAGGCCTACAAAAAAGGGTTCTGTAATCCGATAAAAGAGCTGCTTACGTTCTCGTTTTTTGAGGATTCGTGCAGAAAGCATTGGAGTGAGCGTGAGGGCTACAAACGAAGATATAACTACGGCTCCTGCAATAACAATGCCGAATTCCCTAAACAACCGCCCCGTAAGCCCTTGCAGAAAGATTACGGGCATAAAGACAGCAACTAAGGAAACGGTAGTGGCAACCACTGCAAAAAATATCTCCTTTATACCAGCGAAAGCCGCTGGCAGAGGCTGCATACCTGCCTCAATTTTGGAGTATATATTTTCCAAAACGACCACGGCATCATCCACAACCAAACCGATAGCCAGGACAATACCCAAAAGGGTCAGCACATTGATCGAGAATCCCGAAACATACATGACGAAAAAGGCCCCGATCAGGGAGATCGGAATAACCAATACAGGAATTAGGGTCGTCCGCCAGTCTCTCAGGAATAGAAAGATGATCAGTACAACGAGGCCAAAAGCCAAATAAATAGTCTGCTGCACTTCGTTTATGGAAGCTCGAATAAATCGGGTCGTATCGAATCCAATTCCCAATCGGATGTCTACCGGAAGGTCTTTTTTTATTTGTTCCAGTCGGAAATAAAACTCATCAGCAATCTCGATATGATTTGATCCAGGCTGAGGTATAATAGCATTTCCCACCATGGGAACTCCATTGCGCTTTAGGACAGTACGTAAATTCTCTGGTCCTAATTCGGCATAACCGACATCCATAAACCGAACGATTCGACCTCCTTCCTCCTTTAGGATCAATTGATTGAATTCCTCCGGGTTTCGAAGGCGCCCTTCGGTTCTTACTGTCAATTCCGTATTCAAGCCTTCCACACTTCCGGAAGGCAGTTCAATATTTTGAGCTTGAAGGGCATTTCGAACGTCCAGTGGGGTCAGATTATATGCAGACAACTTATCCGGGTCTATCCACAACCGCATGGCATACGTTTTAGCCCCCCATACTCGAATTTCACTAACCCCATTAATGGTTTGGAGTCGTTCCTTGAAAACGTTTTCAGCGATACTCGTCAATTCGAGTAACGACCTTTTTTCACTCTGTATATTCAGAAAGATGATGGGGCTGGAGTCTGCATCTGCCTTTGATACTACAGGCGGATCTGCATCCGGGGGTAAATTGCGAACCACCCGACTCACCTTATCCCGCACATCATTGGCAGCGGTCTCCAAATCGTTTTCCAGGTTAAATTCTACGGTGATGGTACTTCGCCCTTCGCGGCTTACAGAGGTAATGGAGCGAATGCCGGCAATACCATTTACCGCCTCCTCAATCGGTTCTGTGATCTGGGATTCAATGATATCTGCGTTGGCACCCACATAGGAGGTCGATACCGTAATGATCGGGGGATCCACGCTTGGGTATTCCCGCACCCCCAGGTAATTCATCCCAATAATTCCGAAAAGCACAATGACGATAGACATCACAGTAGCTAACACCGGCCTTTGGATACTGACAGAAGAAAGGCTCATATTCCTATTTTTTGCCGATTGGCTGATTCAGGTTGGTGATGGTTACCGGCATACCTGCCTGTATTTGCAAAACCCCGGTTGTCAAGATAGTATCGCCGGTGCTAAGACCGGATACGACCTGTATGTTCTTATTTTTTCGGATGCCAGTCTCAACTGACACAGCCTCTGCGAGGCCATTCTTGTACCGAAAGACTTTCTTCCCGCCAAGTTCTGGAATTATTGCTTCTGTAGGCACCATCAGCGAACTTTCGGATTCTCCTAGTTGAACGGTCACTTTTGCGAATGCACCCGGTAGTATCCGCTCTTGCGGATTTCGTGCGGATGCTTTTAAAGGTAGGGTTCGCGTAGCCGGATCTATAGATGGCTCACGAGCAATAATTTTGGCTGGGACCGGTTGGTCCATCCCATCCATTTCAAAAACAATTTCACTTCCAATTTGAAGCGCAGAATTGTATTTCTCGGGGACTGCCAATTCCAAATGAATGGGGTCTAGGCTGACCAGACTTACAATGGACTGGCCCGGGGAGATATAACTGCCTTCATTCACTAATTTCAGGCCTAATCGCCCGGTGAATGGGGCCCTTACTGTGCGTTTTTTAATCTGTACATCCAAAAGATCGAGCTCTGCAACTACCTGGTCAGCTTCTGCCTGGGCAGTTTCATAATCCTGCAAACTCACTCCCTCCTGCTCATATAGCGCTTTCAATCGTTGTGCTACCGTTGCAGTCAAACGCTTTCGAACCTCCAGTCGTTGGCGTTGAGCCACTAACTCATCTGTATCAAGGATCACCAGTGGATTTCCCTTTGCCACACGCCTTCCTTCCGTAAACAGGATTTGCTTGATCTTACCGGCTACTTCGCTGCTTACCATCACCTCTTTGTTAGCTATGGTAGAACCATTTACGGAGATTACTTCGGATAAGTATTCAGGTTGAAGGATAACCGCTTCAGCAGGAGTAGGCGGAGGGCCTTCGGCAGCTACTTCAACAGTAGTTTCAGCTGTCTTCTCGGAGCCAGGCCCGGAGGGAGGAGCGATGAGGTAATTACGATAATAGTAAAAACCACCCAAAAGAAGCGCTGCTGCGGCTACCACACTGATGAGGCGGACAGAGGTTTTGGACATGGTGTATGGTTTCTAAATTAGGATACGGCTTTCAGGGCATTAAGTTCAAGGGTAAAACACTTTTCAAGTTACGATCAAATCCGGATAAGCGTTAATAAATGATGCGGTATAGCACTAAAGGCCATAAGGTCCTGTTTTAATTCACCCTTTATAAATTAGGCTTAAACCAGGAAAGCCCCCACTACATTAATAGCGGAGGCCTCCTAATATGGGTTTTACGTCCTGTCTTAGTGTTTAGCAAACAAGATACTGGTGTTTTCCTTAAGATCAGTGATTACATAAGTACCTGCTGGAAATTGGCTAACATTTAATACTTGCGTATTTCCATAGCGTGCCATCAATTTTCCAACTGTGTTATAAATGACATAATCTGAAACGCGATTGACGTTTAACAGCTCGGAAGCAGGGTTTGGGAATACCTTCAAGCTGATGGCATCAACACTTGGCTCTTCGATACTGGTAAAAATATCACCCAAAGTAAAGATAGCTACCGTACCACTCACTTCATTAGCTGAAATCAACATTGGGATGTTGATTGGGCTGTCTTCGGCAGCAACATAAACCAAATCCTCAGGACCTAATTCACCAGCTTCAGAAGAATCCGCTGCTACTTCAAAATTCCGAGTATTTACATACTCTACGAACCTAGGAGCATTGATATCTGTAATGTTGTAGGCCATGATACCACCGATACGTTCCAAGCCAATGAAAGCATACAAGGAATCACCTACAACTCCGGTAGTAATCGCCTCCGGTTCAGGTCCTTTATCATCGCTCCGATTATCGAAGGAGTCATTATCGTCATTGGTGGAATTAAAGTGGTTCGGAAGTTGAGCAGCTGTGATGGTCTCAAAATCATTACCGCTATCCCAGACCAGGTTACCTAATTCGTCCCAAATTGAAAAAGAACGAGCTCCAAAGCCGTACACTACCTCGTATAGGCCGTCGTCATCCAGGTCACCGTCGGCTAGAGTAATTACAATCCTTCCGTATGCAGCATCATTCTGGAAAGAGTCAACTACAGCCATATCGAAGTAATCGGGATTCAATAGCAGGTCATCTCCACGCGCTTCTTCAACAAATCCCTCAAATTCATTTCCTTCATCATCTTCAGCTATATATTCGCGAGCATCCCCTTCATTGGCTGTCAAAATGTAATTGATCCCATTCTGGCCCAAAGAAGTGATCGCATCCGGCTGATAGAAACTTCGGATTGGCACGTTCCGGATACTAGCTACACCATCCTCGTTTGTTGGATCAATACCGTTATCGGTACCAAAGGAGATGATTCCCAAGCTGCTGTTGTCGCTTACACCGGCTCCGGCGATACCAAAGTCATTGTCGTTCAAAACGGCAATCTGGCCACCAGGCAAGGCAGCAATGCCTTCCGGCTTATCGGAGGGAATGTATCCTATAGAAGGCAGATTCAAGATCTTGATCTTGAAAACCGGCTGGATACCGAAAGAATCGACCAGCACATCTGCAGTCAAAGACTCCAAGGTTACGCCTGTATCCTGGCGAGCAATTGCACTATCCAATATATTGGTAGCGCCTGTAAGGTTGATCTCGTAGACAAACTTTTTAAAGGTAGATGGATTTTCATCCAATGGAGTACCGCTATCGCGTTCTAGCACCAAGAACCGATTGTTTCCAACAAATACAGCATCACCCATTTTATCTACCCGGCTGCGACCATTAACTCCCAGCTGGTTTTTCTCAAGCAAATAAAGGTATTCTGAAACCGGCGTCCCATCTGTAGGATCGATACCCAAAATCCGGATCACATCGGAGTGCCGAATGTCACTGCTTGGATTGTCTAGCGGAGACTGGATAAACGCATATACAATATTGTTGGTCGAATCGTAGGCAAGGGCCTCAAACCCGCGGTTTGCCCGACGATTATTGTATTCGAACGGCAAGGTCATGGAACCAAAATCCATATGGGTACCTAAAGAAATAGGCGTGTATTCGTTGACTGGGATTGGGCCAACAATCCATTCTGAGTTTAAAGAATCGGTTCCTGCTGAACCAGCCCAGTCTAAGTTTCCGGATAGTACAGACTGCTTGCGGATCAAGGTTACATCTTCTGTAGCATCTTCTATACCCGCTACGGCCCATGGGCCTCCTACAGCAGAAGTGTCCCCGATCTGGTCTACAAGAGCACTATCTGCAGCCAGCAGCAGAGCGACATAATCATTTCCATTGAAGTCAATGATGCCCAAAGTAGTATCTGCTCTTGCAGCTACGAGGCTATCTGCGCCGGAGTTTGCCATAACGAAAGTGCCACCATTTGGAATAGAACGACCTTCAAATACACCGGTCTGGTATTCATCCAATTCATCTGTAGCATCACATCCATTGGTACAAAAAGCCAAAATATAGTCCTCCAGGTTGACGGTATCTCCAGTTCCATTGTAGATTTCCAGGTATTTGGTACTCCCGGATTCACCGTACTCGGAAAAGAATAAACCATTGGTTACTACATTGGTCTTGGTTCCTTTGGGAATGAAGCGTTCGAGCAAGACACCCGCAGTGTCAAATTTGTAGATGGCAGGACGATATTCATCACACATCCAGAAATTCCCATCGTTATCCCGCAAGATACCTTCGAAGTCTCCACCAAAAGGATCGAAGTCTAACTGAGCGAAGTAAACGTCCTCATCGCCTATAGTAGCCACCCATGCGGTATCCGTATAAACTGCGGTATCAACCCGTGTCACGGGTGTTTCATCAATTGTTGCTGCGTTTCCAAAACCAGTGATAGGAGTCAAGCCGTTTGGTCCCGGACGGCTCAAAAATACCTGCTCATCCAAGGCAACATCGCCAGTAGTGGGGTTCAGGCTAAACTTTACCATCCGCCCCTGATAGTTTGGCAATTTAAAAGGACGCAAGTTGGTAGTAGCATTGGAGCTATCCACCACGCTGAATGCACTATTGCGGTTTACTGCACCGTCATTGGGGCCACGGTCCGGAACGGCATAAAAAACCCAGTTGTCTTCTGTAGACTGTGTACCATCATAATAAAGCCCTGAAAAGCCGCCCAGGAATACGGTATCCATCTGAGTCAGGGGCTTGCCTAAGGCAGGCCAATCTGGAATTTCGTTCAAAAGAAACTCTTCCAATTCAGGAGTTCCTGTATTATAGTCCTTGTCACCAAGTGCAACGATATCCTCGATAGTGCCTTGATTGATATTGATGATCAATAAGGCATTGTTTTCCTGGCAAATCGCATAAGCAACGGAATCTCCGGGTAAAACGGTAATGTATTCCGGCTCCAAATCCTGGGCAACAGAGCTTTCGTCGCCGTTAGGCTGAAGCTGGAAAAACAGACGAACACCCCGATTGCGGAGCGTTTGCTTCTTGTCATTCCAATCCTGTAAATTGATTTGAGTAGCAGTGGCCGAACCGGCACCACCAGCCAAATCAACAATTGTAATTGATCCTTCCGGATCGACGGTTGCGCTGTCGTTAGGCTCACCCTCATTAGCCACTAATAGCTTGGTTCCATCAGCGGTGAAAGTCAACATATCCGGCAGTACGCCCGCTGGTACTTCGCTTAGAAACGATCCGTCAGTGGCATCGAAAAAGACCACCTTGCCCGGTTGGTTAAAATCGTCGCCTTCAATAGCGGCAGCCACGACACTGTTGGCTACGTCGACGCTATTGATCCCATCGCCAAAAGAGCTGATATCGATCGGAGTGAGTTGGACAGGATTTGCAGGATTTGACAAGTCGAGTACTTCGATGCGATCCTCCTCGCCATTGGTGAAAAACAACCGTTGGGTACCTGGATCGTAAGCAGCAATCTCGGCTGCACCCTCATCGAAAATACCGGTGGAGTAGCGGGACAGGAAATTGATCAATTGATCCTGGCCGAAAATTGTGGTGTAAGAAAGGCATAGGCATGCCAGTAGTAGTAAAGAACCTCTCATATAGTGCGGATTTAATTTAATAAAGTTTCAAAGTACCGTCTGATTATTAATTCAACGTTAAGCGGTCAGTGTCCGGCTAACTCAATTTTAACAGGCTTTCAAGGTAGAGCTTATGGTCAGAAATAGATTGAATAAAGATTTAATTGGTTAGGTAGAGAAGATCAATACCAAAAGGATTTACGATTGAATAATAAGCCGATCTTATCGAACCCCCATTTAAACAAAACTTAACCCCTATTATGGCCATATTCTACCCAATTGCTTTCATTTTTGAGTATTCAAGGGCAATACACGGATGGTCAAAGAAGAAAAGTCGGTAGACTTGGTGGTAAGCGGTGATGATATGCTTTCGTTGGTGATGGCTCATGTAGCCATCCGCAAAGGTCAAACTGTGGCTATTCTTGGAGAACCTCCATTACCTTCCCAATCTGATACAGCCGGAAATTTGTTCTTTTTTGGTTTGCTCCATGGCCGAGAAGGGCGATTTGAAATTGCGCTGCGAAATCGGTCCTTGCTTCACAATATGGCAATGGAAATCGGCTATTCCAACGTACAATCCGGGCTGCTGCTACCTGCTTATCACGAGAAGGAGCTTACATTAATCGAAGAACTGGCCTTGTTGATTGGCTCGTTTGACCAAAAGCTAACGGTACTTACCCCGGAAGAGACGGTCGGCCTTTCCCCTTTTTTAAATCCCGTACGATTAGAAGGGAGCCTTTACGTACCTGAAGAAATAGGCTTGGACATTGGAAAATTTCGCCAATTGGCTTTTGGCTTTCTCGCTCGACACCCCAACGTTCTCGTACTTCCCGGCGATAAGACTTTAGTCTGGAAAGAGCCTATTCTGGAAGGAATAGGCTTTCGCATTTATACGAGAAAAATATTTTTCAGGCAAGCTCCCGACCGTATCCCAACAGCATTCGGAGGTGCTCCTTCAATGGTCCACCGTCGGGTTCAGCTTCCGGTCCCGGAAATGGTGAAAGGGCCCTTTGTCCAATTGGCATGGGTACAAAGCCCGCCATCCGCTTTTTCCGTTTTGCCTGCCTATGTAGAGATGCAAACCAGGGGGTATTACCATCAGCCCCCAGGCTTACTCTATCTTAACCCAGGCAGTGAAGGGGAGTTGCTTTTGCATCAGTTTACTTTACAAGGTGATCCGGGAGAAGCACGCCTTTTCGCTGCCTTACGCAAAAGCCTTAGGACCTTCCCCGAAGAACGTGTGCCCTGGGACCTTTTCTGGAAATCCGAAGAATCATCCTCCCATCAGGAACCTATGCCGAATGGTGAATCAAAAAATATTATGGATGTAATGTCGGATCCTACCAAGGTATCCTCCCGGTTTCTATTCCCTTTCGCAGAGGATTTTCTTTCCAAAAAAGGATCCGGTCTTTTCCAAGCATAGTCTTGAACATCCTATTAGTTTCTGATATGGTTTATATATCTAATTTGGGTACCTTTAAAAGGTGAAATCCTGGCTTTATCCCAACATATTTAAATCCTATCCGGAGCTAGTTGCCGTACAAAGTTCTAGGCATGGCGGGGTGAGCGAAGGTCCTCTTGGGAGCCTTAATTTAGGGAACCATACCAGTGATAAGGCTGAACGCATTCAGGCAAATCAAGTTCGCTTTGTCGAATCCTTGGGCTTTACATTAGATCAGGTCGCTTCTTCTTATCAAGTCCATCAGGATAAGGTTTTGGTAGTGCATCAACCTGGCCATTGGGAGGGATACGATGCACTGATCTCCAATCAAAAAGGGCTACTCCTGACCATAACAGTAGCAGATTGTACACCCATCTTAATCTTCGATCCAATTCGTAAATCCATAGCCGCTATTCATGCTGGCTGGAAAGGGACCTCTCTGTCTATTGTTGAAAAGACTATCCGGGAAATGATCATTTCCTTTAATTGTGACCCTAAAACATGTAGCGCCTGGATTGGAGCCTGCATAGGAAAGGATGATTACGAAGTAGATGAGGACGTTGCCGATTATTTTAATTCTCCCTACAAGAGCTGGGATAGAAAAAGGGACAAATATCTATTAGACTTAAAGAAGGCTAACCAGGACCAATTATTGAAAATGGGACTTTCAAACGACGCCATTGAAATCTGTCCCATATCCACGGCGGCACAATCAGACCATTATTTTTCTCATCGTGCTTCCAAAGGAAAGGCCGGTAGGGCATGGGCAGCCATTGGAATACAGGATAAGACTTTTCCAAAAACAACAACCATTTGACCTTGAAGAACAGCGACAGGAATATAAGGTCCCAAATTGCCATCTGTCTGACCCTGTTTATCACTCTTCTTTCTTTCAATTGCCAGCCAAAAAATAAATCGGAAAGTAGGCGACCAGTCCGGATTGCTGCAGCCGCCAATTTGCAGTTTGTATTACCCACTTTGGATTCCCTTTTTCATGCCCAAACAGGCGTTGAACTTTCAATCACTTATGGTGCTTCTGGCCTGTTAGCTGCACAGATCGAACAAGGTGCTCCATTCGATCTGTTCTTGGCTGCAAATGAGGCGTATCCTAAGCATTTGTGGGAAAAAGGATTTTCAGTCGACCCTCCAAGAACCTACGCCCTTGGCTATTTGATTTGGTGGTGGAAAAAGGAGGATCAATCTTTTGAGAATCGATTGAAAACTGCCAGAAAAATTGTAATTGCCAATCCTAAAACTGCTCCCTATGGAGTAGAAGCCTTTCGGTACTTAAAAAAAATGAATCTTCTGGAATTGGTGAAGGACCACCTGGTGTATGGTGAAAATATCGGGCAGGTCAATCAATTCTTGGTAACCGGAGCTGCAGACCTGGGACTTACTGCCAAATCAGCCTTAGGTGCCAGTCAAATGCAAACTGCGGGGCGGTGGGAAGCGGTTGACCCTACTCTTTATGACCCGATCAGGCAGGCGCTTATTCTAACACCTACTGCCGATACCCAGGCTTTTCAATTTGTGAACTTCCTTTTCCATTCAGGCACTGTGTCTCAATGGGAAAAGTTTGGTTATTCCAGGCCTCAAGAATAAAAGGGCATTTAGCTATTCATGCTGGGTTATTTTATCTGGAGATATGAATCTGGGCAGGATTGAAGAATAGATTTTCCTTTAAATAATTCAAATTTACTTGTAAAATACCCTTATTCAGTAGGTTTGTAGCATAAAACATATGCTTTACCATGAAAAAATCCCTTAAAGCCGCCTTTTGCATTGGTTTATTTTCCCTATGTCTATCCACGCATGCTGTAGCGCAGTATCGGGAAGCCCCCAATGCCCTTACTTTTCGAGCCATGGCTCCCAACTACCGCCTACCCATTACTGGCTCTTTGCGTTCACAGGATTTCACCTTTGGTGGCGAGTTCCAATATATAAGGCACCTTACCAGTTTTTTAAATATCGGTTTTCCGGTAAAATTTAGCGAGGCGAAAGTATTCCGATCGGGAGACCGGGACATGCAGGAACGGATATACGCCTTAAGCCTGGACGGCCTTTTACACGTCAAGCTTTTTAAAGAAAATTACTTTATCTACCCCTACCTATTCGGTGGTTTTGGAGCAGTTTATGAAGACTTTCAGGAGATAACCTTTGCTGTCCCTGCTGGCGTGAGTATCAACTTTCGCCTGGCCTCTCATTGGTACCTGTCCACTCAGGGGGAATACCGATTTGGAATGCAGGATAATCGAGACAACCTGCAACTTAGCGCTGGTTTGTTGGTAATCCTGGGCAAAAAGTCGGATCCCTTGGCGCAGGACCAGGATGGTGACGGCGTACGCGACCTTGTTGACCAATGCCCAACTGTAGCGGGTACAGCTGCTACAGACGGTTGTCCGGACCGGGATTTGGATGGTATCCAAGACGACTTCGATAGATGCCCTGACCTTCCCGGTACAGCTACTTTCCTAGGCTGTCCGGACTCTGATGGTGATGGCATTATGGATTCAGAAGATTCCTGCCCGAACGAGGCAGGCCTGTTTGCGAATCAAGGCTGTCCTAATCGGGATTCGGACATGGACGGAATACTCGATGAAAACGATCCTTGCCCAACGGAGGCAGGAACTTTAAATGGCTGTCCGGACCGAGATTTTGACCAGGTTGCAGATAATGAAGACCAATGCCCCGACGAATTCGGGCCAGTTGCTACCAATGGTTGTCCGGATTTTGACCGAGATGGATTTTCAGATCTTGAAGACGCTTGTCCCCAACAAGCTGCTCCGGGTTCAACGGATGGGTGTCCGGTAATCAGCCAGGAAGTGGTCGAACGTTTGAACTATGTCGCTCGCGCCGTTAAATTTGAGACCGGGAGTGCGGTACTTACTCGAGCCTCCTACGAAAATATGTCGGAGATCTACGCCATTCTGGTAGAATACGGCAACTATCACATGCGAATTGAAGGTCACACCGACAGTTCTGGTAGCGATGCGGTCAACTTATCTCTTTCGGAAAAGAGGGCATCTGCTTGCTACCAATATTTCTTGAATAGGGGAATTGATCCTTCGCGATTGAGCTTCCGCGGCTATGGTGAGGCAAATCCAATTGCGAGCAATGCGAACAGTGCTGGCAGAGAGCAAAACCGAAGAGTGGAATTCAAATTGTTTTTGCCGGATGGGAATTAAGCGGTAAGGTTAAGGCATGCCAGACGACGGCTACCTAAAGAACCACTTCGCTCAATGCGGTGAGGCCATTACCTTGTGGTATGGATAGTGCATTTTGGGAAACGCTTTGGCTCACCTTGCAATTAGCTGGAGCAACTACTTTAATCTTGGTAATCTTTGGCATACCCTTAGCGTATGGGGTTGCCCAATTGAGAAGTCTTTGGAAGCCTGTTTGTACAGCCTTGATCAGCTTGCCGTTGGTCCTGCCGCCTACCGTATTGGGCTTTTACTTGCTCCTAGCTTTCAGCCCCGAATCCTTCATCGGTCGATGGCTTAGCGACCTGGCAGACATCCAACTCGTATTTAGTTTTACTGGCCTAGTGATTGCTTCGGTATTGTACAGCCTCCCGTTTATGGTACTCCCGCTTCAGGCTGGGTTTGAAAATGTACCGAAGTCACTCATCGAAGCATCCTATACCTTGGGAAAGAGCCATAGCGAAACCCTGCTTAAGGTACTTCTCCCTTTAGTACGCCCGGCTTTACTTACCGGAATAGTTCTATCCTTTGCCCACACCATCGGGGAGTTTGGCGTTGTCCTTATGATCGGCGGCAATATTCCAGGGCAAACCAAGGTGGCTTCCATTGCAGTATATGATGAGGTAGAAAGCCTAAATTACGCTCAAGCACATCAATATGCCTGGGTGCTACTGATTATCAGCTTTTTCATCCTTGTCCTTGTCTATAGCTTAAATGGTTCAACAAACCGTATCTTTCACCGATGATGCGGGTCATGGTGGAAAAAAAATTGGAAGGTGCTGAAGGTCCTATCCAATTGAAGATTGATTTGGAAATTCATTCAGGTGAAATCATTGCCTTATCCGGGCCTTCCGGAAGCGGAAAGACAACCTTGTTGCGCATGATCTTGGGTCTGGAAACACCAGATCTCGGATTTATCCAATTCGGTGATGAAATCTGGGAAGACACTGCTATGGGCATCCATCTGCCAACACAGAAACGCCAGGTGGGGATGGTTTTCCAGGATTATGCATTGTTTCCACACCTAACCATCTTTCAAAATCTGAAGTTCGGCTTGCGTACCGGCGGACAAATCCAGCGGGTGCATTCGCTTCTGGATTCCATTGGATTAAACGGCCTCGCTCACCGATACCCGAGACACCTGTCTGGCGGACAACAGCAAAGAGTGGCACTGGCACGTGCTTTAGTCTTCGAACCCCGTCTCCTTTTATTGGATGAGCCTCTTGCTGCCCTCGATCTGGTTACCAGAGAAAAGCTCCAACGATTTCTTAAAGCGGAATTGGAAAGACGTAACCTCACAACCATTCTGGTTTCCCATCAGGTAGACGAAATGAAACGCCTCGCTGAACGGGTTATCTGGTTGGACCACGGCACGGTTCAAGCTGAAGGAGTCTGGAATGAGGTGCTTCCCCAGTTTTATAATCCTTAAATTGTCAACAAGCTATTTTTTAATCTTAAGCCACATGACCTTAGAGACTATCACCGATGCCTTTCGCCAACAAGCGGCCAAGGCATCCTCCCTGGATAAAACATTGAAGTTCATGATCGATGAAGGTCCTATTTTTCTTGATTTTACAGGGGATGCGCCCGTTGTTCATAATGAGGACCAAGATGCTGATTGTACCATTACCATGAGTACGGATACCCTGCTAAAATTTAGGGAAGGAAAACTTAACCCTATGATGGCCTTGATGAGCGGTAAGGTCAAAATTAAAGGAGATATGGGAGTGGCTATGAAACTCAAAGAAATTTTTCAGTGATTCAGCAACTCCTGATAAAGCTGCATGACTGAGGCCGATGTTTTTTCAGGGGAAAATTGCTCACTGGCATAACTATGACCAAGTTTTACTCGGCTTGCGCTTCCGGAAGGGTCGGCTATAATACCGGCAAGTGTAGCCGCTAAGACTTCTGTATCCAACGGATCTATCAAATGAGCATAGGCTCCTCCTGCTTCCGGTAGAGATGAAGTCTTGGAGGTAATTACGGGAGTGTTGCTGAGCAGAGCCTCAATGACTGGAATTCCAAATCCCTCATACAGCGAGGGATAGATAAAAGCCGAGGCTTGTTCATATATAGCCTTCAGATCGTGTGTACTAAGGACCTGATCCTGCCAGATTATCCAATCGATCAGACCATTCTCGGCTACGTATTGTGCGACTTGCTTTTTGTAGCTACCGCCACGACCTACCACGACCAAGGGCAGTCGATCGTTGATGGGCAATTGCTCGATCGCTTTTACCAGAGTAAGCAGATTTTTTCTTGGAATAATGGAACCTACATAGAGAAAATACCTATCCGGTATTCCGTAAGACTCCAATACCGTCATTGCTTCTACCTCTTCCAAAGGCTCCCGGTAAAATAGAGGATCGCAAGCTTGATACATGACTTCAATTCTGCCTGGATCAATGCGATAGTAGTTGACAATATCCTTTTTAGTGGATTGGCTAATCGCAATGATCCGATCTGCTTGCTGACAGGCAACCTTAAACTTTCGGTCATAAATCTGGCGGTCCCACCAGGTGTAGGTCTGTGGATATATTTTGAAAATAAGATCATGCACAGTCACTACAGCAGGGATGCCTTGTTCCCGAATGCCACTTGGTAGTTCGTTGGAAAGGCCATGATAGACTTGAATACGATCCGCTTTCAGTCTGCGGGAGATACCAAATCGACGCCACCAGGATTTAGATCTACCTTTCCCCGGGAGCACTACCTCATAAGGAGCTTGAGTAAATTGCTTGGCTATTTGTTCGTCGGGCATTGAAGGGGAATAGAGCACATAAGTGGTATCTGGAAAATAATCCCCCAAGTTGGCCAACAATGTGCGGCTATAATTTCCGAGGCCAGTACGATTGGTGAAAAGTCTTTTAGCATCGAACCCTATCCGTAACGGAATTTCCGAGGACACAGCAAAAGTTTGATTCCTTTATAAGAGGAAAGTAGTCTATTCCCACGGGAATTCCCAACCCTAATTTTTCTGGACTTCAATTCTAAGCTCTAGTCCATCCGGAAGCTCTGTAGGCTCTCCCTTTTTCAACCCTTCCACCAGGTCAAATTCATCGGCTAGGACTTCTTGCTTTACGTAATCCGAAAAGTATTGGTAGGCAGGTTCCACGGCGGTATCCCTTTCTAATTGAACCCGAATGCGATCTGTGACCTCAAGCCCTTGGTTCTTTCGTATATTTTGAATTCGGTTTACCAATTCGCGCGCCATTCCCTCTGCGAGTAGTTGATCATCCAGTGATACATCAAGGGCTACTGTCAACCCTCCACTGGAAGCAACCAACCACCCGGGGATATCTTCCGTGAGGATCTCAAAGTCTTCCAGGCCGAGTTCTACTTCTTCGCCATCAAGATTAAGCGAATAAGTACCGCTCTTTTCCAGGGTGGCAATATCTTCCTGATCCATTTGGGCAATGGCTTTGGCGGCTACCTTCATCTGTTTGCCCAGTCGCTTTCCAAGCGTTTTAAAATTGGGTTTGATCTTCTTTTTGATGATGCCGGAAGCATCATCCACATATTCTACCCCTTTCACGTTGACTTCAGCCAGGATCAAAGGCTCAACCTGTTCCACCCGAGTTTGAAAGTCTGGATCCAAAACAGGAAGGAGAATTTTTTGAAGCGGTTGGCGAACTCGGATTTTCTCTTTTTTTCGAAGGCTTAAAATAAGAGAACTGATCTCCTGGGCGTATGCCATTCGCTTCTCCAGTTCCAGGTCAATATATTCTTGGGTCCCGTCAGGCATCCGGCTGAGGTGTACAGATTCAAATTCAGATGTGAGGTTTCGGTACAACCAATCACTAAAGAAAGGGGCCACAGGAGCCATCAACTGGCTTACAGTGACTAAACAGGTATGTAAAGTCTCGTAAGCAGATTGTTTATCTGCCGACATGCTCCCTTTCCAAAAACGCCTTCTGGAGAGCCGAACGTACCAATTGCTCAAGTGCTCATCCACAAAATTCATCACCGATCTGGTTGCCTGGGTAGGCTCATAATCCAGATAGGCCTGATTGACCTCTTGGGCAAGACTATTTAGCTTTGACAATATCCAGCGGTCCATCTCTGGACGGTCCGGATAGGGAATTGGACCTTTGGTCCCAACCTTAACGGCGTCTACGTTTGCATAAAGTGCAAAAAAGGAATAAGTATTGTACAGGGTTCCAAAAAACTTCCGCCGAACTTCATCCAGTCCTGCCAGGTCAAATTTCAGGTTGTCCCAGGGCTGGGCGTTAGAAATCATATACCAACGGGTGGCGTCGGCTCCGTATTTGGCCAGGGTTTCAAATGGCTCTACTGCATTACCGAGTCGCTTGGACATCTTGACTCCGTTCTTATCCAGAACCAGGCCATTGGAAACTACATTTCGGTAGGCCACTTGATCGAAGGCCATGGTCGCAATTGCATGCAAAGTGTAAAACCACCCCCTGGTTTGGTCAACCCCTTCGGCGATGAAGTCGGCAGGGAATGCTTGTTCAAACTTGTCTTCATTTTCAAATGGGTAATGCCACTGAGCATAAGGCATAGAACCAGAGTCAAACCAGACATCGATCAGATCCGCTTCCCGGAAGAGCAGTTCCTTTGATTTCCCAACCAAAACAACCTGGTCGATATAAGGTCTATGTAAATCGAAGGTCGGGTCCCCATGTTCATTGTCAGGTTGTGTTTTACCCAACTGAAGTTGCTCCAGATAGGATATATTGACTTCTTCTTGCTCTTTCGAAAGCAATCCTGAACCAATGGCCTGCTTCAAACTCGTTTCCAATTCGGCTATAGAACCAATACAAACCTCTTCACCCCCATCCACACTTCTCCAAATCGGCAATGGTATTCCCCAATACCGGGATCTTGATAAATTCCAATCCTGCAGGTTCTCCAACCACTTCCCAAATCTGCCTTCACCGGTGGAAGCCGGTTTCCAATGAATCGTTTCATTGAGCTCAAACATGCGCTCCTTGAGGGTGGAAGTGCGGATAAACCAGCTATCCAGTGGATAGTAAAGCACCGGCCGATCTGTACGCCAGCAGTGCGGATAACTGTGCACGTATTTTTCAGAGAGGAAAAGTTTGTTTTCCTCTTTTAGCTTGATCACGATATCCACATCTACGGGCCGGTCTTCATCTTGCCCATAATCCTTCACGTATCGCCCGGCAAAATCAGTTACTTCGGGCACAAACCGCCCTTTCTTATCCACGAGCGGGGCTGGATTACCGTACTCGTCCCGAACCAGGATAGCAGGGATGTTGTTCTCCACTGCTACCCGGAAGTCATCGGCACCAAAGGTAGGGGATGTGTGCACAATGCCCGTTCCATCCTCTGTGGTGACAAAATCCCCAGCGATGACTCGAAAAGCGGGCTTCTCCGGCTTAACATAAGGGAGCAATTGCTCGTACTCCCAACCCACCATTTCACGGCCTTTAAATTCACTTTCGATGCCGAGATAGGGAATGGGTTTGTTCCCTGGTTTGAGATCACCTGGTTTGAGGTTGGGCTGTTCTTCGGAGAAATAGGTCCCCATGCGGTCTTTGGCCAGGATCACGGAGGTCGGTTTTCCGGTATATCGGTTGAAGGTCTTTACTTTAACATAGTCTATATCCTCGCCCACCGTGAGCGCAGCATTCGCTGGTAGCGTCCAGGGAGTGGTGGTCCAGGCCAGGATATATTCATCGGCTTTTCCCTTGATTTTGAACTGGGCTACAGCAGAGGTATCGCTGATCTCCTTGTAAGCCCCAGGCATATTCAGCTCGTGCGAACTCAGTCCTGTCCCTGCTGCCGGAGAATAGGGTTGTATCGTATACCACTTGTAAAGAAGGCCTTTGTCATACAAGCGCTTGAGCAGCCACCAGACGGATTCAATGTATGCATTCTCGTAGGTAATATAAGGCTGCTCCAGATCTACCCAATACCCCATCTTACGTGTCAAGTCATCCCAGAGGTCCTTGTAGCGCATGACAGTGGCCCGGCATTGACGGTTGTATTCATCTACCGAAATGGTTTTGCCAATATCTTCTTTGGTAATGCCCAGTTCTTTTTCAACGCTAAGCTCAATGGGAAGGCCGTGGGTATCCCAGCCCCCCTTACGCTCTACCCGCTTCCCAAGCATGGTGTGATAGCGACAAAATAGATCCTTTATCGTGCGGGCCATTACGTGGTGAATGCCGGGCTTTCCATTTGCAGAAGGCGGACCCTCATAAAAGACGAAGCTGTTGTCAGGGTCCCTTTCTTCAACACTTTTTTGGAAGATTTTGGATGCTTCCCAAAAGGCTAGGATTTCTTGATCTATTGTAGCAAGATCGAGCTTTTTATATTCTGGATAAGCCATGCGCAATTCTACGAGATGTTCAAAAGGAGTTGCAAAAATACAGTTCTTGCCGATCTTCTCTAGGTATCTGCAAAAGCCGATTTATCAGCCTAATCTTAATCGCAGAACAATTGGTTCCCTATAGCTGATTTTAGTTTTAAGAAAAAAGTAAAATTTGCATACCGGTTTGGTACAAACCATTTAGCCGACAAACTTGTCTTACCAATACATAATAACAGCTATGAAGACGATTCAGGTCCTCCTCGTTACTTTTTTCTTTTGCGCTGCAGCTATTGCTATACATGCCCAGGAAAATGCCTGGATGACTTTGTCTAAAGTTTCTTTCAAAAAAGAATATGACGAACTCCTGGGTTTCAAGGTAGACAAGCCGGTCTTTAGCGAAACGTTGCAAAAAATGGATGGCAAAACGATTCGGATTAAAGGTTACATCATTCCTGTTGAAGGGTACAAAAACCACACTGAATTCATTTTATCTGCCTTTCCCTATAGCATGTGCTTTTTCTGTGGCGGTGCCGGTCCGGAAACAGTAATGGAAGTAAAGACTATAACACCGGTAAAATATACTGCCCATCAAATTATCCTATCGGGAAAGCTAGTTCTCAACGCATCTGATGTAAATCGATTGATGTATGCCCTGGAGGATGCAGAATTGGTAGATAGCCTGGAGTAAGAGGAAACCAGTTACGACAGTTCCAACCACAGATTATTTATGCCTTCCCCTTCAGTAATCTGAACCTGGCCCAGGTTTATCATTTCCAGCATGGCCAGGAAAGTAACAATGGCATGGATGCGGTTCTGGCAATTGTCAAAAACAGCTTTAAAATCGGCTCGACCTGATGTTCGTATTTGCTTGAGGATATGCACTTGCTGGTCTTCAATGGTGTAGTTGAACTGAACGATTCGATGTACCCGGCCCGGTTGCCGGTCCTTAAAATTATCCAGCACCTTTTCATAGGCCCTTAAGAGCTTAAATAAAGTAAGAGATTCCAATTCCTGATCGGCGAGGGCCTGGTTGGCAATTTTACGAAGCTCGGAGGCGGTATTTCCTCGACTCACCTGCTGACCGCGCCGTAGCTCCATGTCACGAAGCTCATCTAAGACACTCTTTACTTGTTTGTATTCCAACAATCGCTGGACCAACTCTTCGCGTGGATCAATCAGGTTGCCTTCCTCATCCAAAGGCTGCCGGGGCAACAACATCTTTGCCTTTATACGGCAAAGGGTAGCAGCTACCAGGATAAACTCACTAGCCAAATCGATATTCATCTTTTCCATCTGGTGGATGTAAGCCAGAAAGTCATCCGTGATTTGGGCAATAGGAATATCGTTGATATCCAATTCGTCCCGCTCAATGAAAAAGAGCAATAGGTCGAACGGACCTTCAAATTGAGCTAACTTTATCGTATAGGTCTCTGCCATGGCCTTACAAGGTACGCCATATTCAAAGGTCTTAAAGCATAAAAATTTCCACCTGTTTCCACAACCCGGTTGTTGATAATGAAAAGATCTGTTTCCTTACAGGCTACATAATCTGTAATGCCCTATGGCTACCTTATTTCTGATTCCAACTCCATTGGGAGAAGAAGGGCTTGAAGCCTTGCCGTCACAAGTCCTTGAAGTGATTCACCGCCTTGATTTTTTCATTGTTGAACGTGCAAAAACAACCCGTCATTTTCTGAAAAAAAGTGGATTTCCACGTCCGCTCCAAGAATTAACGCTATTTGAACTCAACAAAAGAACTACGGAAGAAGAAAAGGAGGCTTTTCTGAAGCCCGCTCTGAATCATGGTTTTGATATAGGTCTGATGTCGGAAGCGGGTTGCCCAGGGGTTGCAGACCCTGGAGCAACAATAGTCCAGCGGGCTCATCAATTGGGTATCCGTGTGGTACCCATGGTTGGGCCTTCATCCATCCTACTCGCTCTAATGGCTAGCGGAATGAGTGGTCAGCAATTTGCTTTCCACGGGTATCTTTCGCCCAAACGGCCCCAACTGATTCGCGACTTGAAACGATTAGAACAGGAATCGATGCGCATGGGGCAAACCCAAATCTTCATGGAAACACCCTATCGGAATAGCCAGATCCTGGAAGAGGCAATGAAACACCTGGCACCCTCTACCTTATTTGGGGTTGCGGCGGACCTAACCTTACCCACTGCCTATACGGCAACCTTTAGAGTTGCGACTTGGAGGAAACGAAAATTACCCAAACTACACAAGAGGCCGACCGTTTTTACTCTCTTTGCAGGATAAATTACTGGAAGTAGAAATAAGAGATCTTTACCTTTGAAAGAACTGCAACCCCTTCTTTGGGGTTTGCCTATAAAGTACCTAACGATATGGAAAATATAGCCTTAGCTACTCAAAATTTAGAGGCCAAAGGATTCCTGGATATAGACGTAGATCCTACCCTCGATCTATTTGAAGAGATTGAAAAGTTAAAAAAAGAAAAGAACGCCATTATCCTGGCCCACTATTACCAAGAGCCTGATATCCAAGATATTGCAGACTATATTGGCGACAGCTTGGGCCTGTCCCAACAGGCAGCGGAGACAGATGCAGATATTATTGTCTTCGCCGGGGTTCACTTTATGGCCGAGACTGCTAAAATGCTCTCTCCGGATAAAAAAGTATTGCTGCCGGACCTAAAAGCCGGGTGCTCCCTTGCCGATTCCTGCCCCCCTCCCTTATTCCGAAAATTCAAGGAAAAATATCCGGATCACATAGTAGTTAGCTACATCAATTGCACCGCTGAACTAAAAACCCTGACCGATATTTGTTGTACTTCTACCAATGCCTTGGCGATTATTAACAGCATCCCGGAAGATCAGCCGATCATCTTTGCACCGGACATCAATTTGGGCAGGTACCTGGTGAAAAAAACAGGACGGGATATGGTCCTTTGGAATGGCACCTGCATGGTACATGAGATTTTTTCAGCCGAGAAGATCACCAAACTTATGATCCGTCATCCGGAAGCCAAGCTAATTGCCCACCCGGAATGTGAAGCCCATATTCTAGAACGAGCGGATTTTATCGGATCTACCACCGGCCTGCTCAATTTCACTAAAGAGGACCCTGGAAAGGTATTCATTGTGGCTACAGAGGCTGGTATTCTTCACCAAATGCAAAAAGCATCTCCGAATAAGGTCTTTATTCCCGCTCCACCCAATAACACCTGCGCCTGCAACGAGTGTCCACATATGAAGCGGAACACCATCGAAAAGCTCTATCTGTGCATGAAATACGAACAGCCGGAGATCATCTTGCCGGATTGGGTTATTGAACAAGGAGTGGCCAGTATTGACCGCATGTTGGAAGTATCTGCCAAAGCAGGGCTCCTCGGCAAGCAACCGGCGGACTAGAAGAACATATGAATATTCGAATGACGAATACATGAATGACGAACTTCTTTAAATTCGATTGTTCGTCATTCCTTTGTACTTATACTCACCGTATTTTTATCCAGAAAACTCGGTGCTCACATAACCATTGACCAAAGCGAGCTCACAGATGAGATAGGAGAAGGGTCTTTGCCCTCCCTTTCCGCTGCGCTCTTGCCCTCACTCGTACCCGTATTGATGATTGCCACCGGAACTTTGCTTCCATTCCTGGGCATACAAGGTGAATGGGTGTTTTTTATCGGGAATCCAATGACAGCCTTGGCTATTGGAGCTTTGCTAGCTATTGTTCTACTTCGGCCAGCTAACCCTCCGGTCATTCTCCCTGATCACTGGCCTACTGGGAGCGACGGTGCTGGTAGTCGTCCTTTTATTGAGTCTTCTTTTTTAGGTAAAGGAATGGGGAATAATGGAAAGATTCCTTAATTATTCATTCCTCAGGCAATCTCCCCGCCACAACTTGAGCCCGCTCCTGCAGTACACCCGTAGCAATGCTGGTTGAGGACAATGGAGCGATCCTTCAGGGACTCAATATCGAAGTCGTTCAGATGCTTACCTTTTGCTGCTACCTTCAGATCAAGCATCTGGTTAAAATCACAATCGTACAAGTAGCCATCCCAGCTCACGGAAATGGTATTCCGACACATGAGGCCGTCTACTGTTGCCGGATTGAAGGCATCAACCAGCTTCTGCATATACTCTTCATAATTGCCGCTCTCCAAGAGATAATCCAAGAAGCGGGCAATCGGAAGATTGGTAATCGCAAAGAGGTGGTTGAAGTCAATATCGTACTTCCGCTTCAACTGCCGCTTGAATTCACTTTCCAAGGTCTCCTGGCCAGCGGGTAGAAAGGCCCCCGATGGGTTATACACCAAATGTAGTTCCAATCCGGAACCGATCTTACCATACCCAACCGCATTAAGCATTTGCAAAGCCTTGATCGAATCTTCAAACACTCCGTCACCACGTTGGCTATCCGTTCGTTTCTTTGAGAAATAGGGTAGGGAAGAGACAACCTGAACCTTATGCTTGGCAAAGAATTCCGGCATGTCGTAGTACTTCGGATTAGCCACCAGGATAGTTAGGTTGCAGCGGTCAATTACCTGTTTCCCCAAAGCGGTCACCTTCTCTACAAACCACCGAAAATGAGGATTCATTTCAGGAGCACCGCCAGTAATATCCACCGTCCGTATGCTTGGAATGGATCGGATAATCTCCAGGCATCGCTCCAGCGTTGCTTTATCCATGTTCTCTTCTTTGCGGTCGGGTCCAGCATCTACATGGCAGTGGGCACAGGTCTGGTTGCACAATTTACCGATGTTGATCTGGAAAATTTCCAGAGTTGCCGGACGCAGGGGTTGGTGCCCCAGATTGGCCAAGCGATCCGAAAACCTGGGAAATTGTTCATCCACCACTTCTTTCCCATTCAGGACATCCAGCTGAAAAAAAGTATCTGAGAGTTCCGTTCCCCGGGATTTAAGCGACTTTGAGCGTTGTTTGATTGCCATTTTTATGAAATGAATTGCCAGAGACAATGTGGTTGAAGATAGAGTGTGGGAATCCGTCTTGAATTATTGGGATACATGCCCGGATTCCCCTATTTGATTCTTTTACATCGAAAGTTTATCCGCGTGGTTCATCATTTGAACACTGTATACCAAGGTGGTACCTGCTTTAATGGCGGCGGCCACGTGCACGGCTTCCATCATTTGTTCTTCGTCGGCGCCTTTTTCCAGGCAGCCCGAGGTGTAGGCATCGATACAATACGGACATTGGATGGCATGAGCTACTGCCAAAGCAATCAAGGCCTTTTCTCTTTCAGTTAAAGCAGTATCGCCTTTAAAGACATTGCCGTACCATTCAAAAAACTTGCCTCCCATCTCTTCCTGAAACTCAGTGATATTGCCAAACTTTTTTAGATCCTTCGGATCGAAATATTTCTTTTCCATGTGCTTAGATTGCGGCCCCTGTTAGAGTCCTTGTTTCGTTATATCCAGGTTAATCAACAATATTCAATCGTAAACCGAAAGATCAACAACATCCACCTCCATCATAGAAGTAGGTTGAATCGGTAAGGAGAATATCATCCTTACCCAATGCGGCTAATGCAGCAGCTGTCTTATCACATACTGCGAGGGGTTGATTTTGCAAAAGGGTGTGCCCTTTCCCGTCATCGAAGTCGGCCTCATCTCCAAAATAAATCGCAGCTCTCCCGGTAAAAATGCAGGGCCCGTCTTCTGGCATAGGGTCTTTGATCGCGGCTACTTCAACGCTTTCGATGAATATTAATTCCTCGGTATCATAGTGGTTGGGGCTGAGGATGCGATAGGGCCGTTTGGCGCGTACCTCTACCGTGCCGAAGCCAACGCCGGTAATCATGTCCAGGTATTCCTGCAAAGGAAGTGAACCACTAAGACATAGGGCGCGAAGGCGCTCGTCATTTCGCAGGTTTTCTGGCATATACTGGTCACAGATCGGATCAGAAAGCACCAGGCGACCATGCGGTTTCAAGACCCGGTAAATCTCGCGAAGCGCAATTTCCAGATCCTCTTTTTCAAAAATGTTGAACAGACAGTTCTGAGCGGCTACATCTACTGAATTATCTTCTAATGGAAGGCTCAATGCGGTACCCTTCCGAAGGTCCACAAAGTCTCGCTTAAACCAGGGGTTCAATGATTCGGCTTCATACAAGTTGCGATCACAAGCCTCCAGCATCTCATCCACGATATCTACGCCAATAACACCACCTGATTTACGACTGAAGTAGCTGAACTGTAAGACTTCCATGCCACCTCCTACACCCACATAGAGTATAGTGGGGTTATTATCCAGGTCTCTCGGATTTACAGTGGTGCCGCATCCGTAGTTCATTTCCAGCATGATCTTCGGCATGTCCAGTTCCGGTAATTTCCAAATAGGAGAGGTCGTGCAACAAAGGCCAACATCTGGGGATTCGGCTGCTTTACGATAAACATCTTCAGTTACTTCCAAGTAGCTCATGGTACGATAAATTAGTGCGGAGAACCGCCAATTGGATAATTTGGATTAGGTTGGAATTGGCCTACTTTTAGCAGGTAACTTCAAAGGATTGAAAAGGTGCCTCAGGGTTTTGTCGAGCGTGGTCAACCGGCTGTTGGTGGAGCTCGAAGAGAGGGGTGGATCAGGACAATCTGCGAAGGGCCTGATGATCCAAACGTAAAATAGTAGGCATTTTCTCCAAATAGAATCCGGAAGATGATTGCTAGGAGTATTGGTGCTTGAATCAATGCCAAGCTATCCAGGAATTGATCTTGACTATTTGCATCGATCTGCTTTTCCAACAGAACAGCTGAATAATTAGAAGATGCGAGATGAATACGCAATTGATGAAAGAGAGAGGAACTCTGCCAAGGAAGCTTTGCCCATGTAACGGGATCAAACTGTTGATGTGATATCCCAACCAAATAGACACCACCGCTTTCATCGGGTCCAAGAACAGGCTTTCCTTTTTCCAGTGCATCTGCTGCCCCCAACAAGTGCATTTCAGTCATGCCCAAGCAGTCATTGCCTATAGCAATAACTTGCTTATAACCCTTTGCAAAAACATCCTGGATAGCATGGGCAAATCGCTCCCCAAAAGAAGTACCTCTTTGCTCCCGTCCTTGGATAACGATCGTAGGAAGACCAGTACGTCGCGCAAGAGAAATGGCTTTACGATTCACGAGTGCCGTCCCTTGAAGGTTTTTCCGGTAACCGGCACCAGCGAACCATTTTTTTAAATGGGCGTCGCTAGCTGCTTCTCGAAGAAAAACCAAAATAGCCGTACTGGAGGAGGTTGATGTCATGATTGCTATGAAAAACGAATACTACGAGAATTCGTTCAGAATTGATAATGTAGCTGCATCAAGTGTCTGTATTGGGACATGCACCTAGAGCCGAAAGAAAAGAATCTGTTAAACGAAAAGGGTACTATTTCTTCTTTATTAATAGAAGGTCTTCAAAATTTTAGTTGAATCGGTAATAGAGTGCTCTGTTTTTGGTGATCCTCCAATAAATCAGGCGACTTTGATCATCCCAAAGGGTTGAAAATGCGTTTTCAATAGTGTTGGTATAAGGATTATCAAATGTGCTAGCCTTCCAACTTTGATTTTTTTAAAAAGTGCTACTTTAGGTACTTCCCCAATTTAAGCCGAATGAAAGCCAAGTCTTTCAAATTGATTAAGCTATTCTTTCTTTTCGGATTGTTGCCCCTGCTTGGCATCACTGTTCTCTCCTATATCGTAGTATCCAGTACTCAAAATAGATGTTATGACCACGTGCAAGATATCCCAGCTAAAAAAGTGGGGCTATTGCTAGGTACCAGTAAGTATTTAGTCGATGGTCAAGTCAATCGATATTACCAATATCGAATAAATGCTGCCGTCCAATTATTCAAAGCGGGAAAGATTCAATTTATCCTGGTCAGCGGAGACAACGCTACGCTATCTTATAATGAACCCGGCACATTCCGGCAAGACCTGATTAAAGCAGGTATCCCCGATGAAAGGATTTTCCTGGATTACGCTGGATTCCGGACGCTGGACTCAGTGGTGCGTTGCAAGGAGGTCTTCCAAGAAGAGGATATTATTATTATTTCCCAACGGTTTCACAATGAACGAGCAGTATTTATTGCGTTGAACAAAGGCATTCAGGCCCACGGATTTAATGCCCAGGACGTCGGTAGACGTTCGGGTTGGCGTATTCACTTACGCGAGATTTTTGCTCGGGTAAAAACGGTATTGGATATTTATATCCTGCATACTCAACCTAAATTCCTCGGAGAAAAAATCCTAATCTCTTGAATTCGCCCTCTTCCCAGCTAGAACCGATAGGCAGCTGCTCTAAGAGCATTGACATCTTGAATGGGTTTGGGAGGGTTTAGGTAGCCTGCTAAAAAGTCATAAATTTTAACGCGTACCTCCTGTGCTTTCTTGGTATCCAGCCGATCAAACGCATGACCTCCTTCTACTTCCTCGTAAATTTCATATTCAAACTCTTTCTGCTCTGCTTTAAGCGCCTTTATCAAATGCTCTACCTCCAGTACATTCACATCCGCATCATTGGTGTTGGTGTGGATCAATAAGGGTGTCTGAAGTTTATGAGCTTGCCAGGCAGGAGATCGCTTTTTGTACTCTTCTACATCTTCATAGGCAGATTTGCCAATGTGATAATCTACCGAATAGAGTTCTCGGTATCGTTGGGTTTTGTAGCCCATGCGGGCAATCAAATCGCTAACCGGCACCCCAGCATAAGCCACTCTATAGGCTTCCGGATGTTCAAAAATATTGTGTAGGCTGATCAATCCGCCATGGCTCCATCCCAGAATACCTACTCGATTAGCATCGACAATGTCATAATTTTCAATCATGTAGTTACGCGAAGCAAATACATCCTCCACCTCTAAACCACCATAATCTATAGCCTCATAAAAGCCTCGGCCATAACCTGTACTCCCACGGTATTCAGCAGCAACTACAATATATTGTTGAGCCATCAGCTCCCGGATGATATGCGTATAGAAGGTGTTGAAGTTACTGTGTACCCCGCCATGTGGCAGTACAAGCAGAGGATACTTTTTTGAGCCGTCAATGTCCCTGGGAATAAAAATGTACGATTTGAACCGCAAGGGATTTCCATAGCCTTGTCGGGTCTTATTGTTTTCTACCCGATCGGGTTTAGGCGGCCCAGTAAGCTCCACCTTATCAATGAAGGCCACATCTCCCACTCGATCAAACCAAAGCAAGTCGTCGATATTTTTTTGAAGCCTGTCCAGGTCAAACTCCAGGCTGTTAATCTGATTTCGAAGTGCTTCAATTTCTGCATCTTTATCTTGTCCAAAGACAGTAAAAGCAAGAAAGAACAACAGGATTGGTAAGGTGAATTTCATTATTATCTATTGATGAGTTTGCCAACGATTATCCTTTGGCCAATTTTAAGCTGATTGTGAATCCTGGACCTTTTGAATACCCAAACCGGGTTTATCTGTTAGAAACATTAAACCATCCCGCAATTCGAAGCCTCCTTCTACCACATCCACAATTACATCCAGACTTCCATCCAGATCCAGGTACTCGGTATGTGGAAAAGCATAGGCTGCGTGCAAGGCCGCTGATATACTGGCAGCACTTTCATCATTACACCCCCACATCAAACGATGCCCACTGTAAAAGGCAGACCGGGCCACCTGTAAGGCCGGGTATATCCCCCCCGTTTTCATGAGCTTTATATTGAAGATGCCCAAATGAGGTAGGCGCCAACCTAATTGAAAAGCATCCAACGGATTTACCAGGGATTCATCGGCAGCAATAAGATCTTGAAGCTCTTCTTCCAGCCCACCCACCTGATCGATGAAGGTAGAAGCTGGGAAGGGTTGCTCAATCATATCGAGCTTGACCTCCTTCACTTCTGTCCAAAACCGTTCTAAATCCTGCGGTTGATAGCCTTGGTTCGCATCCACCCGAATGATCATTTCCGGCAACTGCTCATGTACTTTTCGAACGCGTTCGGCATCCTGCTCCGGATCAAGGCCCGTTTTGATTTTCAATATTCTGAAGCCCAGACTTTGGAATTCAGTCGCATCTTGCAAGGTTTCAGCGACATCCTTGATCCCGATCGTGACCGAGGTAGGCAATCCGTCCTGTTGCTGCCCCAGAAAACGGATTAAGGGGACTTCAAGGTATTGGGTAAAAGCATCGTAGAGCGCCACGTCTAAAGCGCATCTTGCTCCCGGACTATTGGGAAATTGAGCGCCAACCAGGCGCAATAATTGCTCGAACTGTCGGATATCCTGACCTAGTAAAAATTGAATATTTTCCTGCGTTAATGCTTCTTCGCAAGCTTCAAAAGACTCCCCCACTACCTGCTCGCTTGGATTTCCATTTCCGATTCCTGTAATCCCATTTTCCAATTCGATTTCCACAAAAACGTTCTTGACCTCGTCCACTGTTTTGAAGGCGATTGTGTATGGACGCTTATTACCTAAATCGACGGTGTAGGACTTGATATTTGTTATGTGCATTCGACTGTCACTTATTCAGAAGATCGTTCACTGCAAAAAGTCAATGGACTGGGCTGGAAATATGCCCGTATTTTCCTTTGAAGGACAGAATAGCAGTTGCTAGTTTTTCTACCCCTTCTAGAAGTGGAAATACAACAGGGAGGTTCGTTCGAGCGCTCATTTCCATCCGGTAGTTTTCTATTGCTTCGTCGTCCATCCCCTGAGAATTGATACTGAAAGCAATAACCTGGCTTCCAAGCTTTTGGATTAATTCAGCTTCATCAAGTGGATCGGGTATCCAGGCAGGGTAATCCTCGTGGTCGTGAAACCGGGTGCGGGCTGGAATATGTTGTAAAATGACTGCGTCCATCCTTCCTGAAATTATGAATTCCGATCCACACGGCCCACTCGGATTGCGTAACGATGCCTGGCCCTCTATCAAAATGACCTCAGGTTGGGTTTCCTCCCAACAGGATACAATAGCATGCTCTATTTCGCCACTCACGAAATCGTTGGGTGTCACATCGAAGATGAAACCGTATCGAAGCCCCTGCATCCAACCTGTTTGACCGGTAAAGATCATTTCGGCCCGCCTGCCTTGACGCTTTAATTCCTCTTCTAAAAATTTGGTAGTAGTGCGTTTACCCAAGGCGCAGTCTGTTCCCAAAACAGCTACTTTCTTACAGTCCACTGCCTGGATGCGGCCCTCCCAGAAATGGAGCTCTCCTAGGGATGGAACACGTCGGATATCATGTAGGATGGCGTGATTATCAACTGCTAACTGAGCAAATTTCAAATGATCGGATAGGTTCTCGTGCAAGCCATTGACCAATCCAACTCCTGCAGACAAAACTTCTTCAATTTGTGGGTGAAAGGACTCCGGTAGTCTGCCGCCATGAAAAGCTACCCCCAAAACAACAAAGTCCGGTTTGCCTCCTGTTTTTTGGATAGCTTCCTGAAAGCTACTCACGATTGGAATCCCTGCCGTTTTACCTTCCAATAAATCACCTGCATCCTGACCCGCAAATTTAGGATCTATAACCGCCTGAACATCGAAACGATAAGTAGAGCGGACTAGCCCATGGGCTGTTTTTGCATTAACAGAATCAAAAATACCTCCGGTGAGCACGAAGGCCTTCCCAGAAATGTGCGGGTCGATCATTTGTTCAAAAGTAGTTACTTAAGCATTTATTATGGAGAGGCCTGGAAATGTAGGAAGGAAAGATGAAATTTCAGCAATTATACCAGATTTTATTAGGTCAAACCAATCATCCTGAAGGACCTTATCCAAAATAACCAGGGCAATGGCATATCAACCCTAGCGTGCACTGTTTATGATCAGTTGCTTATAAAACCGAATTGCCGTTTTGTAATCTTCTACCCCTATTCGCTCATCGACCCCGTGAATTCGCTTAAGGTCTTCTTGTCTCAACTTGATTGGGAAAAAACGCAATACTTGTTGGCTTAAGCGCTCATAATGGCGGGCATCAGTGGCAGCAATAACCAGAGCGGGAGCAACTACTGCTTCCGGAAAAACTTCCCGGATCGTTTTTTGAACAGTGTTAAACCCAAAGCCCGCCGTACTGGATATTTCAGATGGTTCAGAAGCAAATTCCGAATTGAAAACCGTAACATTTACCCTGGCATCCTTGATAATGGCCTCTACACTCTCCCGAGTCGTTCTTATCGTTTCTCCAGGCAGGATCCTGAAGTTGATCTTCGCTCTGGCGGATAGCGGCAAGACATTATCTTTAACCCCTCCTTCTACAATGGTAGGTGCAATAGTGGTCCGCATCATAGCATTAGAAGAGGGGCTTCTACTCAATTGAGCCTTGACCAAGCCATTCGTCAACCATCGATTTGCAAAAACAAATTTTAAAGGGAAAGACATTTCAGGTCCCAAATAATCAAACATGGTACCCACAAGACCATCTATGGAAGCTGGTAGGGGATTTTCTTGTAACCGATAGATGGCGGAGCTTAAGATTCCTATTGCTGTTTCTGAGGGGGGCATGGAGGAATGTCCTCCTTCTTCCAGTTTTACTTCTAATTGCAAGGTGACGTATCCTTTTTCAGCAATTCCAATTCCGGCAAAGGGTCGATCCAATCCAGGAACAGCGCCCTCTACAATGAACATTCCTTCATCCAGAATATAAGCAAATCGAATTTTCTCCTGGGAAAAGTGTTCTACTATTGCTTTCGCTCCATTGAATCCACTGATCTCCTCATCATGTCCAAAAGCAAGGTAAACAGTGCGTTCCGGTATATAGTCCTCTTTCAGCAATTGCTCCACTGCTTCTAGTATACCCAAACAAGCCCCCTTATCATCCATAGCTCCACGCCCCTTAATGAATCCTTCTTCAATTAAACCAGAGAATGGATCATTACTCCATTGGTCCAGCTGATCGCCTCCAGCAGGTACCACATCCAAATGTCCCATCAGCAGAATGGGTTCCAGCGAAGCTTTACGCCCAGACCATTGATAAATGTGGCTAAATTGATTGATCCGGGTGTGGGTTAGAAAAGAATCCACCCAGGGATAGCTTTTTTGGAGAAAGGAATCTAGTTCTATAAATGCTGCTGTATCAATTTTACCTGTCTGTGATACGGTTGGGATCCGAATAGCTTGTCCCAATCGTTCAGGTGCATTTACGGAAACGCCGGAAAGCGGTATAGGCTTGGCATCGATTTGCCTAGAGTTATAGGTGAATGTGTTAAACAGCCCAATGCTAATCGTCCCAATCAACAAAAATATGGCAAGAGCCAAAAGAAAGCGAAAAACGCCTTTCATACGATTTTCAAAGTTTTAAAAGTGGTTTAAGGCCATAAAGTATATGGTATGGCCCTGGATGTTAAACGCACCTTAAAATAAAGAAAATCCTATCCTCAAGAAGAGCCTTATCGATCTATCAGAGTTTAATGCTTGATATAGGGTTCAGGCAGGCTTTCCGCCTGCAAAAGATCAAGCAAGTATTTTCCATAACCACTCTTGATGTATTTCTGCCCAAGCTTCTCTAATTGATCAGCATCGATAAACCCCATTTCAAAGGCAATTTCTTCAATACAACCTATTTTAAGGCCTTGTCGACGTTCGATTACTTGAATAAATTGACCTGCCTGCATGAGTGAATCGTGTGTCCCTGTGTCTAGCCAGGCAACTCCTCTTCCCAAGACCCCTACATGGAGTTTATCCATGGCAAGGTACTGGCGATTGACATCCGTAATCTCATATTCGCCACGAGCACTTGGCTTCAACCCTTTTGCAATTTCTATTACTTGATTATCGTAGAAATATAATCCAGGGACGGCATACTTGGATTTTGGATAAGGAGGCTTTTCTTCTATGGAAATGGCTTTAAGTTGTTCATCAAATTCAACAACTCCGTATCGCTCCGGGTCAGCAACCTGATAGGCAAAAACGATGCCTCCCACCGGGTTTATACTTTGTCGAAGTAATTCTGAGAGCCCAGCCCCATAAAAGATGTTGTCACCTAAAATTAAGGCCACGGAATCATTTCCGATAAATGATTCACCAAGGACAAATGCTTGAGCCAGACCATTTGGTTTTGGTTGGGGAATATATGAAAAGGAGCAACCGATCTCACTACCGTCTCCCAGCAGTTTCTCAAAGTTCGGCAGATCCTGAGGAGTAGAAATGATCAGGATTTCGCGAATGCCTGCAAGCATTAGGGTTGACAAAGGGTAATAGATCATAGGCTTGTCGTACACAGGCATAAGCTGTTTGCTTACTGCAAGTGTCAGCGGATACAGGCGAGTCCCAAGGCCGCCGGCTAAAATGATTCCTTTCATAAAGCAATTTGTATAGTCCTAGGTAAAGGTAAAGAGACCTAGATGATTTTGCTCGAAACTTGTCATTCAGGCAGAATTGCGTGGAAGAAATACAAACTCACCTTTCTCCTCGGATAGGACGAATAAGCAAAAGAAGGCTTTGGGATCCTTATACACCTTCCGAAACCCATCCACTTTCTCCATAGCAACTACCTTTTTGGTGGCCAGTTCTTCCAAGGTGCTTGCGAAAATATGCCAGCCTTTGTTTTCACTTTCAGGAGCATACAATGGAATTCCAATAGCGATTGGGGTTCTATTGAGTACAAAAATCGGATAAGAGGAAACCTCCTGCTCCAAGATACTATCCGAAGCTCCGGATAGTAACTTCTGCAAGGGGGCTAATTCTCGTTGGAGGTCCAAATACTTGTTTTCGTTTTCCTTCATTCAACTACTTTATTGCTGAGTTTACCATCACAGAACAATTCGGATGATACATCAAAACAATTTACCGCAGATCTAAAAGCGCCACGCTTTCCACATGGTGGGTATGGGGAAACATATCAACCGGTTGGATGGTAGTCAGATCATACTTTTCCGATAATAGATGCATATCGCGGCTTTGTGTGGCCGGATTACAACTTACATAAACTAACCTTGGGGCTTCCAATTGAAGTAACGTTTGCACCACATCTGCATGCATACCTGCTCTTGGGGGGTCCGTAATAAGTACATCCGGAGCCCCGTGATGCGCAGCAAAATCGGAATTCAAAATAGCCCTCACATCTCCTGCATAGAATTGGCAATTCGAAATGCCATTCATGGTGGCATTTTCCTTAGCATTCTCTATGGCCGCTGCAATCTCCTCGATACCAACTACAGAAGCTGCTTTTGAAGCCGCATAAAGGGCAATACTTCCTATTCCAGTGTAAAGATCGTACACCTTCTCTTGTCCACTTAGGCCTGCAAACTCCAGGGCTACATCGTACAAGGCTTTCGCCTGTACAGAGTTGGTTTGAAAGAAGGATTTGGGGCCAATGCGAAATTGAATATTTCCGAGCTGTTCTGTTACATATCCGGGACCTGAATAAACGGTCATCTCCAGATCAAATACCGTATCATTTAATTTGGGGTTAATACAGTATATCAAGGTGGAAAGCTCGGGAAAACGATCCAGAACTGCACGCAGAAAGTTTTCTTGTAGCTCAAGATTAGCATATCCGAAACTGACGACCAGCATGCTATCGCCTAGGGTAGTGGTGCGCACCATGAGCTGTCGTAAAAACCCCTCGTGATGGCGTGTATCATAAAAACTTAACCCTTGTTGTAAGGCAATTTCACGTATACCATTCCTGAAGTCATTGGAAGGACCGAATTGAAGCCAGCATTTCTTGATATCGACTACTTTTTCAAAAGATCCCGGCGGATGGAAACCGAGCACATCCAATTCATTACTAATGTCCGTCCCGATCTCTTCTTTGGTGAGCCAGCGTTTGTTGGAAAAACTAAACTCCAGTTTATTTCGGTAGAAGGTGGTCTCTGGTGCTTTTAAAATAGGGCGAAATTCACCTGGGACTATCTTGGCGATTCGGCGGACCGCATCCTCAACGGTCTGTTCTTTATGACGGGCTTGAGCCTCATAATCCAGGTGTTGCCATTTACAGCCTCCACAGCTTCCGAAATGTTCACAAAAGGGCTCGGTTCGATCTTCAGAAAGTCTTTTGTAGTGTTTTGTGTAACCCAGAAAAAAACCTTTTCGCTTTTTGTAGACCTCTACATCTACCACATCTCCAGGTACAGCCTGCTCCACGAAATAGACTCTTCCTTCAGAATCACGCCCTACGCTTTTTCCCTTATCGGCAATCCCGCTGATCTGAATATTCTCAACTATTTTTCGTCTAAACCGCCTTCCCATAGCCTTTCCATTTTCACAAAACCCATTTTATCGGGTAAGTACAATATAATCGCGTAACAGAGTCCTCAAAAATCCAATTTTATCTCTAGGTGTTTCTGGAATACCGAGCAGATTAGCCAATTTGGAAGCTAATTGATCTACAGCCTCTTCGTGCGCTTGGTTGCGGTACAAACGGGATCGATTAATAACGGTTTTTACCAACAACATATCTTCTTCATTCAGGCGCTGTACCTCAGGGTATTTAGGTTCGTAAGCTTCCAAAGAATCGATGCGGAGAATATCCTGCAGGCGAAATCGCATGCTGGAGCGCAATCGAATCACCGTAGTTGTAGCAATTATGTCTCCCAATCGCTGACTTTTCGGAGAGGAACTGATCAGGAGGATACCCAATAGTCCTGTTGAGAAAATGCCATCGAGCAATAGAAAAAAGGATCGCAGGAGGTAATCGCTCAATTCTGGTTCCTTCCCATCTAGTCGAATCACCTTTACTCCAAGTGCTTTTTTACCCAAACTTTGCCCCCCTGCAAGCCATTCAAAAAGAAAATGGTAGCTCAAGAACAACAATATGGGAAGTAGGATGAAAAAAATATAGGGTAGAAAACCCCCATCTAAAGCCTGACTTGACACGGATAAAATGATCAGGATTACCCCTACATAACCTGCACCGGCAACCATGACATCAATGAATGCAGCCAGGATGCGCTCTCGGATCGGAGCCAACTCATATTCAATGGTGACATTTTGGGTGGTTCTAATTTCAATGGTCCGCATACTAAAAGCGAAGTTGGAGGCCTTTCCTTACAAGTAATTCTTTAAAATACCATCTTTACAAAAAACAAGAGCCTCAGCCTTTCTATAACACGCTGGCCAATGCGTCTGCTGCAAGATAAAACTAGGTGATTTTAAGCGTTTAAAAACCATGCGGGAGACGAAGTTTATTAAACAAAACAAAGAAAAATGGGAAGCCTTTGAAAAGGAATTAGCTAAAGGCTCTCAGCGCAATGTGGAGAAACTGAATGAGCTTTTCATTCAAATCACGGATGACCTTTCGTACTCCCGTACCTTTTATCCCAATCGGTCGGTTCGGGTTTACCTGAATGGATTGGCCCAGCAAATCTTTTTCAGAATTTACAAAAAAGGTAGGGCAGGTGGGCAACAATTTTCCAGGTTTTGGTCAGAAGAGCTGCCTCGGCTGGTATACGAAGCCAGAGTTGATTTTCGGATTTCCTTTCTTGTTTTTGCCAGTGCCATGCTTATTGGAGCCCTATCCTCTCAGATGGACCCGGAATTTCCCTCCGTTATTATGGGCGACTCCTATGTAGAAATGACCAAAGCCAATATTGAATCTGGCGACCCAATGGCAGTGTATAAAGAGAAAGGGGAGTTTCAAATGTTCTTGGGTATAACGCTGAATAATATGTTAGTGGCTGTGCGAACCTTCCTCATGGGAGCGCTCTTCCTGGTTGGTACCCTGGTGATCTTGATCTACAATGGAATTATGGTGGGGGCATTTCAGTACTTTTTCGTGGATCAAGGCCTTTTTGTCGAATCTTTCTTAACAATCTGGATGCATGGTACACTGGAGATTTCCGCTATTATTATCGCAGGGGCCGCCGGCCTCACCATGGGCCGAGGGTTAGTTTTTCCAGGCACCTACTCCAGGCTACAATCCTTTCGACGATCAGGCAGGAGGGGGTTAAAGATCTTGTTGGGAACGTTGCCACTCTTTCTGGTTGCTGGATTCATTGAGGGTTATTTTACCAGATATACAGATGCCCCAAACGCCCTGCGAGCTGTTTCCATCGGACTTTGTTTACTATTTGTTGTTTTCTATTTCGTACTTTATCCCGTTTACAGGGCGAGGCGGGTCCCACTGACTCCGGGCAGTGGGATTGCCTTACCGCCAAGTGGTCGTGAAAAAATAGCCTTTGACCAAATATTGAGTGCAGGTGAGGTTTTTAGTCGACTTTTCATTGTGTACCGACAGTACTTTAGTTTCCTGATCCTAATCTGTGCGCTTTCGGCAGGGTTCTATACCGCCTTTAGCTTGGGGACCAGTAAACTAAACCCAAGTGAAACTTTTATTTATCCGGCTGCCTTGTTTGGCACCTTTACCAGAATGGGCCAATTCTTTTACAATAATGCCATCCCGTTCTTACCCCTGGTGATATTGGGAATATGGGCCTTTCTGCTGGCTACTACGCAGCACATTCTCCTAAAAATGGCTAATCCAAATCAATTCAAAGGCCGCTTCCCAAATTTCCAGGCACTTGGACAAGTATTGATGCCAGCTGCCGGACTGACTTTGTTGCTTTATTTTGTGAATCCTTTGACCTGGTTTGCCTTTCTGCTCTTAGCAGGTCCTCTGTTGCTATGGTCTTTTACGGCACAGGCTAATGGATTGGGCCCTATCCGTTCCATGGCAAAGAGCCTGAATCTTCTAATTGCAGGCCCAAGCCGAATATTCGGCATTTTTCTCATTGTCTTTTTGTTTGGCTTTACCATATTTAACCTCATTGACAGTCCCTTATTCAGAGGGTACTTTGATTTGTTAAGTTGGGTAGTGGCACTTAGTCAAGATAGAATGGATGAGCTCACCATTGTTTGGCTTACCTTAATCTACACCTTTATGCTCTTTCTGATTCTGACCACTTTTATTTTGTCTATCGGACTAACATATTTTAGTCTACTCGAGATCAGAGAATGTCCTGGGCTTAAAGAAAGAATTGATCAACTCGGTCTGCATCGAACCATTAAGGGCTTGGAAACTGAAGAATAAATGCATTACTACTTTTTTCGGCTCACCTACTTGGCTATTATGCTGCTTTTGCTGGCAGGGTTAAGTTCCCCTCGTGTTTTTGGACAGGGGACGCCTTCTTTTGATCGGGAGAAGTGGCAGAAGCTTAGCCGAAGCATGGATTATCAAGATGGTCGGGTTGAAAAAAAAGAGGAGGAACAAACTCAGTCTCCCCAAAATGGACAAAGAGGGGAGTCCCCCTATCAAGACCCTGCTATATTGGGTCCGGTATTAAACAGCATCTTGAAAATAGTGGCCGTACTATTATTGCTTGTTATCCTGTTTTTTTTAATTCGGTCGATACTAAAAGCTAACTCAGGTGCCAAAAACAAAAAGCTTAAGAAAAAGAGATATGATCCGGTTTCTATGGAAGAAATCGAAGAGAATCTGTTAGAGGCTGATTTGGTTGACTTTTTAGAAAAAGCAAAAGCTGAAGGCCGGTACCTTTGGGCAATACGGCTTTATTACCTTCAGATCCTTAAGGCATTGTCCCAACGGAAATTTATTTATTGGAAAAAGGAAAAGACAAACCTGGAATACTTAAAGGAATTGGGCCCACACCCTTTAGCTCCGGAATTTCAAAAAGTGACGCTTGATTTTGATCGGCTTTGGTATGGAATGGCCACCTTGGATAAAGAAGAGTTTGAACGGATTGAGCCTGCCTTCCAATATTTTTTAAAACGGGTAGAATCCGAAAAAGTACAAACCCCACAGCTTGCATGAAGGATCGGAGGAAACTCATTATTGTTCTTTTTCTTGCCGTAGTCGCTTTTCTCCTGCTCTGGTGGCTTTTTCTTGCGGGTGGCCGCAAACCTTATTCCTGGAGAGAGCACTACAAAGCCTCCAGTCAAGATCCCTACGGCACCTATCTTTTTTACGAACTAATGAAGGATTATGTAGGTGAAGACGCCGTCCATAAGGTAACCGATTCGCTCCACCTGCATTTAGATACTTTAGCCAATTCCGGCTCCTACTTGTTCATTGGGGAAGCATTGTATATGGACAGCACAGACCTGGCAGGCCTTTTACATTTTGTAGCTGCAGGTAATACCGCTTTCCTTTCCAGTAAGACCGTCCCTTATGACCTCATGTTTCATCTGTACTACTATGAATGTGACGGAATTTTATGGAATGATTACGATGTCTTGACCAGTCCTAACATAAAAGCCCGGATGAATGATTTTCAACCCGTTAGTTTCTTTTATCAGCGTAGGCAAGACACCTTACCTTACCCTTGGTCCTATATTGCGGAAGACTACTTTTGCGAATCCTACAACCAATTCATCGCATTAGGCCGGATGAATGATGAATACGTCAATTTAGCAGAAGTCCCCTACTACAAAGGCAAGTTCTACTTGCATACCACACCCCTTGCCTTCACCAATATTTCGCTACTAGACAGCAATCGGCTAGCTTATGCAGAAGGTCTGTTCTCTTTCTTACCGTTTGGAGAGATCTATTGGGATGCCTATACCAAGGTGCCTGAAGCGGTAGGTCGCAACATGAACAACAATTATCCTCCTGCTAATCAACGGATCAGTGCGGAAAGTCCGCTCCAATATGTGCTTAGCCAACCTCCATTGGCATGGGCTTGGTATGTATTACTGGTTTTGGGGTTGTTGTATTTGGTATTCCGAACCCGACGCAGACAAAGAATCATACCCGTTGCAGCACCAAACACTAATACATCCCTAGAATTTATACGGGCCATAGGACGGCTTTACTTTCTTCAGCAGAATCACAAACAGCTTTGCAAACAGAAGACAAGGCTTTTTCTTGCATTTCTGCGCAATCGATACGGACTACAATGGAGAGGTTTGGAGGAAGACCAATTGAACGAATTATCCAATTTATCAGGGATTTCGGAACCCCAATTGGAAAAATTGGCTATTACTAGTAAGAACCTTCAAAATGCTTATTTCGTATCGGAGAATAGCCTAATCGATTACCACCAACAATTGGATCTTTTTTATCGAAATTGCAATTAAGCGCAACAGCCTTTATTTATGGAAGATAATCCCAAACAAAACCAACCCCGGCCTCTTCCCCTATCTGATTTGCAAGAAATTTCAAATCCTGAAGATGCTACACCCAAGCTCGACGTGAATTTGGTCCAACTAGCAGCAGAACGGGTTAAAGAGGAGATCAGTAAAGTAATCATTGGACAGCAGGAAGTTATCAATCTGCTTTTGGCTGCCCTATTTGCCGGAGGCCATGTTTTGCTCGAGGGTGTACCAGGTATTGCCAAAACCATGATTGCCAAATTAATGGCTCAAACCCTGGAGGTCGATTTTAACCGAATCCAATTCACCCCCGACCTAATGCCAAGTGATGTGCTTGGTACTACCGTGTTCAACATGAAAGAATCGGAGTTTTTCTTCAATCAAGGCCCCATTTTTACCAACGTAGTCCTTATTGACGAGATCAATAGAGCTCCAGCCAAGACCCAGGCAGCGCTATTCGAAGTCATGGAAGAACAGCAAGTTACCATTGATGGAAAAACCTATCCGCTCACTTTCCCGTTTTTTGTTGTCGCCACGCAAAATCCAATAGAGCAGGAAGGGACCTATAAATTACCGGAAGCCCAACTGGATCGTTTTTTGTTGAAAATTCTGCTGGATTATCCTGAACTGGAAGAAGAGAAAGCCATTTTAAAGCGCTTCAAGGAAGATTTTGAACAACATCTGATTCAAAACGTGAAAAGCGTTTTCTCCGCAGAAGAAATCCGGCAGTGCCGTAGTTTGATCGAACAGGTTTTCATTCGAGCGGAATTGCTGGATTATATTGCTGAGATTGTTGTGCGTACTCGTTCTCATCCCGATCTATATTTAGGGGCCTCACCCAGGGCTTCTCTGTCTATTTTGAAAATGAGCAAAGCCATCGCCTCTTTTGCAGGCCGGAATTATGTCACCCCGGATGATATCCGACTGGTTACCTTTCCCGTGCTCAACCACCGAATCATTTTAACACCTGAACGAGAGATGGAAGGATTTACGCCAAAGGAAGTCATTGATTCGATCGTACAATCCGTAGAGGTGCCCAGATAATTTTTCCAAAATGGCTTTTCCATTATATCTGAGCAGTAGGTTCTTTTTTTTATTTGGTGCTCTGGCCGCCTTATTCGGTTTGAGTTTTTTCTGGCAAGCAGTATTCCCGGCCGTATTGGCACTCTTCTTTTTGGCTTGCTGTTTTGTATTTGCGGATGCCCTATTGCTCTATGGAAAGCGCGTACAACTCATTGCTTCCAGAAACCTTCCCAAACAATTTTCATTAGGCGACGAAAATCAGATCCAGGTGCGAGCGATTAATCCTGGTAATATTTTCCTTGATGTAATCCTGATAGACGAGCTTCCTGCACAACTACAGAAGCGTGATTTCAAACGAGCATTCTCCATAAAGCCCGGCGAGGAAACACTTATCGAGTATACAATTCGACCTGTGGAAAGGGGGAGTTATGCATTTGGTTCTCTGTGGTTCTATCTCCGAACCTTCATTGGGTTGTTGGAACGCAGGGTTGAGGGAGAGGGTCCTGTTGAGGTTCCGGTATATCCTTCTGTACTCCAAATGAAGCAACTCGAACTACATGCTTTCAACCGATATACCAGTCAAAAAGGGATCAAGCGGCTCCGAAGAATCGGTCACTCCTATGAATTTGAGCAAATTAAGGAATACGTCCGCGGAGATGATTACAGAAGCATAAATTGGAAAGCGAGCAGCAGGCATTATTCCTTGATGGTGAACCAATACGAGGATGAAAGAGCTCAGCAGATTTATTGTTTGATCGATAAAAGTCGGGTAATGCGCCTTCCTTTCGAAGGGATGAGCCTGATGGAATATGCGATCAACACCACTTTGGTCTTATCCAATATTGCCCTACAAAAACATGACAAAGCAGGGCTAATTACCTTTTCCGATAAAATCGGCACCACTCTAAAAGCGGAAAACAGACCGATGCAAATAAACAAAATTCTAGAAGCACTTTACCGCGAAAGAGAAAGAGACTTGGAAGCGAATTATGAACTACTATACTATGCCTCCAGAAAGTTAATTAGTGGGCGTAGCCTGCTCTTGCTATTCACCAACTTTGAGAGTATGTATGCGTTGGAACGTGTACTGCCAATACTCAGACGTATAAATCATACTCACCTGCTCGTAGTCACCTTTTTTGAAAATACAGAGATTAAGGCCTTTGCGGAAAAAGAAGCAAACACACTTCTGGATATCTACCAGCAAACCGTTGCGCATAACTTTTTAGAGGAGAAAAATCGGATGCTAAGAAAACTAAGGCAGTATGGCATACAATCTATTTTAGCACATCCTTCCGGCCTATCTATTGCCACTATAAATAAGTACCTGGAACTGAAATCCAGGGGTCTCATTTGATGAGTTCAAACTCCGTTCTCCGGTTTTTCCTTCGTCCTATGGCTGTATCATTGGATGCTATCGGTTGGGTTTCCCCAAAACCTTTGGCAGAAAGCCTGCCGGATAAGATTCCTTGACTTACCAGATAGGCTAATACGGCAGTAGCTCTAGCCTTTGAAAGTTCCAGGTTATCCTGGTCAGAGCCAACATTATCGGTATGCCCATTGATTTGGATTTGCAGCCTGGGGTTCTCTTCAAGCAGAGCAACCAGGCGGTCTAGCTCCAATTTGGAAGCCGGTAGTAAGTCCGCAGAGCCTGTTGCAAAAAATACATTCTTCAAGATAACCGGGTCGCTTGCTTCTGGTTCGTCAGGAATGGGATTTAGAAAAACTTCGATTTCGTAGGGCTTTTTTAATGAGAAAGAGTCTGCCAGGGAAAAATTTTCGGAGAAGAATAGATAACCAGGCTTATTGATGTTGAGGGCATAGTTTCTTCCAGCAGGTAGGCAAAGTAATAGTTCACCTCGACTGTCAGAGGAACTTCGTGCATATGTTTTCTGGGTGTCCAGGTCGAGCACTTCGGCCTGAGCCTGAACGACTTTACCTGTACTTTTATCCATAACTTTTGCTTTCACATAAGTCACTGGCTGAGGACGTGCCTCCCGATACAGGTCGAACTCGAATATATTGGACCTCGGAATGCCTGGAACCTGGGGCTGTTGGTCAATATCGTTGCGATCTGTGGCAAAATAGGCCTTAGTCCCATCCAGGCTGACGATCAATGCTCCCTCGTTGGCAGCTGTGTTGATGGGGTACCCTAGGTTAATCGGTTGCCCCCATGTTCCATCTTCCTTCTTTCGCGCGTAAAAAAGATCCGTTTTGCCCATACCCTGGTGGCCATCAGACATGAAATAGAGGGTTTGGCCGTCTGGATGAATGAAAGGGGATTGATCGTGTTGAACCGAATTGATGGAGTCGGAAAGTGGCCGGGGAGTTCCCCATGTTCCATCCGGATTTCGATCACTCATCCAGATATCGTTTTTTCCTCGACCGCCTCCGCGATTGCTTGCAAAATAAAGCTGTTGTCCATTGGCAGATAATGAAGGTTGGGACTCCCAAGCAGCAGAATTGACGGGGGTACCTAGGTTCTTTGGAGATGACCACTTATTACCGTCTCGAGTGGCGTAATACAGATCGCAACTTCCCAGCCCTATCTTGAGGTTACATGCTGTAAATAAAAGTAACCGACCATCAGCTGATATGGTATGCGCGCCTTCGTTATAAGGAGTATTGATGCTCTCAATCGGCTTTGCCGCTTGCCAACCGTCAAGGTCAAATTCGCTATAATACAAATCCTCTTGCCGATTGAGCAGACGAGTAAATACCATGATTTTTCCATCGGCAGTTAGGGAGGGCAAGTATTCAGAATCCATAGTATTGATACCAGGGCCCACATCTGCCGGATTGAAAGGTACGGGATTAGCCAAGGCTGCAGCTGAAAACCGGCACTGCGCCAGGTAGGTTTTGGTTCTGGGTACCAATCGGTCCCTGCTACTGGTTCGGTCCAGAAAACTCTGGAAAGAAGGGATTGCCTCTGAAAAGGCTTCCATACGCATTTGAGATAGCCCCTTTTGATACCATACAAAAGCATCGTAATTCGGGGCGAGCTCAAGTGCTTTTCCGAAGGCACTAGCTGCTTCTGTGTATTGACCCGCATCAAAATATACAGCTCCTCGTTGAATGTAGGCGTCTACAAATAGAGGCTCTACCTTTAGTGCCTTCTCTATATAGGCTAAAGACTCCTCCCAGCGTTGTCCCATCCCAGCTTCTACTGCCTGGTTGTAGGCCTTAACTGCTTTAGCTTTAGCTGTAGCAAGCGAAGTATATGGCTGACCAATAAGCAAAGAACCCCATAGCAAAAAAGAGAAAACAAAAAGTATTCGGATCATATGCCGAAAATAAGAACGGTCGTGCTCCCAAACAGGGCACGACCGTTAAAAAAGAAGTAATATTTTGTTAAGCGGCGGCCTCGGCCAGCAAACGCTTTGCTTTCAGGGAACCAATTTTGGCAGCTTTTCGCCAGTCTTTTTCGAAATCCTCCTTTCCGGCTTTCTTTCGAGCCAAACCTCTCATTACCAGCACCTCGTCCTCTTCTACTACGGCATGGGAAGTTGCCTCCTCAAGCTCAGCAGATTTGGAAAAAGCTGCGATAGCAGGCTCGTATTTACCTATGGCCATAAGAGAACGACCGTAATCGAAATAGGCCTTTTTGAGGTTTGGCTTATTCGGATCGCCTTCTTCGAAATTCCGGTTAGTGAAAAATTTAAATTCAACGGAAGCTTTATCGAATTCCTCTAGTGCTAGTAAGCACTCCCCTTTCATCCTTCGGGCCAACCAATATTTTGGCTGCATTGGAATAGAGTGCTTTATCGCCTGATCGAAATTGGAAACGGCATCCTCCAGCTTTTCTTCTTGCAAGGCCACTTTTCCAAGACCAAGATGCGCGGATGAAATTAGCATGTCTTTGGAAAGCCCTTCTTCAAAATCGGCTTTCGCCTTATTAAACTCCCCTAAACTCAAATAAGCTTCCCCTCGATGCTGAAGAGCTTGGGCATGATCTTCAAATTTATTAATAGCTTTTGTGAAATATTCAATCGCTTCTGTTTCTTTCCCAGGAATTTCGAGCATTTCTCTCCCCTTCAGAAAGCATCGCACAGCTTGCTTGTCACTCTTGGGCTCTATAAATGCGTATTGGAGGGCTTTTCCGGATTCAATCATCCAGGCTTCGATATTTCCAGACAGCGAAAATTGAGCCGTATATTCCAAAAGGTTTATGGTGCTTTTCCAGGTCTTTTTCGCAACCTGACAGATATGCCTAGGAATGATTAAAGCCAACTCTTCTTCGCTGAAGATATCTTCTGATTTTAGCGCAATGTCGTTTTTGTAATAGATCTCACCCCTATGGTTAAACAACTCGAGAGCGTTCCTGAAACTCCGAGGGGAGTGGAATTGAAACCTACCTGTAATAATGGTTTTAAAAAGCATTTTTTACTATTTGTCTTTCAAAGCTCCCTCGAAACACGAAGGGGGGTGTTTAAATCGCTGGTTGGACAAAATCCGAATGCCCAATTGACTTTAAAGAATTACTCCACTAACTTAGCAGGGGTATAAGCAAAAAAATAGAGAAGCCTTTCCGATCAGAAAACTTCTGCTTTTTTGCCAATAATAACTCGTATTCGGCTAGCGAATCGCTAGCAAGGCAATGCACCTTATAGGTTTTACCCTTACTTGCGGACAGCCTGCCAGTCTCCGAAAGCAAGGGTTTTAGGCCAAAGGGACAAACTTATGCACAGGATTTCCCTCCTTGTTGGAAGGATAAAGTTGCGTATTATTTAGCATAATAGCAAGAAATTGCCTTGGCATTTGGCCTAATTAATCAAATTAGGTGGATAAGGGCAGAAAAGCCGCATCCAGTTGATTAGAAAATCTATATTTTAGCCGCTTTTTTGGGTTTTCAACCTTTCCCTCTCTCAATACTTCCTTTCCAGGCAATTATGCGAAAATGATTAGGTAGATCGTTTGCGCTAAACTTGGGTAATGATTTAAACTGAGTGTGCACTGTTATCCATAATTTTCAATAATGGCAAGACATTTACAGGCGAGGGGGCCTGCTTAAGGTAGGCCTATCATCCTTCAGGCCAATGAAGAAGCATTTTAAAAACAAGCCGCAAAGCAGGTGCAAACAGCCTTGAGCAAGACCTAAACAGGATAGATTGAAACTAATCGGATAGAAGTACCGGAACGGAACTACGTACGTAAGAGAACACAAACCAGTGCAAAAAAAGACCGATCCTTTCTATAGGAGCCGGCCTTTTCGATATTACTAGTCAATAGGGTTTAAACGTTCGTTTTCTTCTAGTTTGGTGACTTTAACCTCTGTTCGCCGGTTGTATTCATGTTCGGCTTCCGAACACTCTACATCGTCATAACAATGGTTTCTAGGACGAGATTCGCCATATCCAATTGCCTGAATCCGCTCTTTATTGATTCCCCTGCTAATGAGGAATGATTTTGCAGATTCCGCCCTACGAAGGCTCAGGTTTAGATTATAATCCCGTTCTCCTCGAGTATCCGTGTGCGCACCCAACTCGATTTCCATACTTGGATAGGTCTTCATTAGCTGGACCAGAGCTTCCAGGTTAAGCTGTTCGCGCTCTCGTATATCTGCTCCTCCAAAATCATACATGATATCCTCGAGTACGATAACAGATCCTGTTTTGATGGGAACACCACCGAGCACATCCGTACTGACTCCTTCCATAGGAGCCATCTGCAAAGTTGCAGTTAAGGTCCGCTTTCCACGTAGTCGAACTGTGGTTACGTTAGTATATCCATTGCGATACCCCTGGCGCTGCCCAACAAGGGTATAATCGCAACCAATTTCAAGGCAAGTACCAAAAGCGCCTCCTACGCCCGACTTAACTAACTGTTCTTCGCCCGTACACTCATTAATCACCTTGATCACGACCCCTTGGATCGGAGTGTCAAATCCTCGGGCTACCACATCACCTTGCAATTCTATGCAGTCGCTGCTTTCCAAGCCAACAGACAAAACTTCGATTGGCTTGTTGAGCATGGTCGAGGGAAACCGAATTCGTTCTTCCCTGGGAAAATACCCTGGGCGATTGACGATAAGTAGATATTCCTGATCCACTTTCACGCGCAGCGTAGCGGTTCCAGACCCATCGGTTACTGCAAGCGGGCTACCAATTTCAATCTGCTGCTTGGGGACCATTTGCAATTTGAATTCTCCAGAGCCATCCTCCTTTGGAAGTAATTCTATATCATAAAAATTGTCAATACTATAGCCTGATTCGCTTCCCCATTCCAAGAGGCGGACAGAAGCATTATCTAATTCTTTGCCCGATTCCTGATCAACAACCAACAACGGCTGTTGGAAGCTTTCATCTGCCAATTCATCACCGAAAATGGTGGTCAGGCTAGATTTTCGCTTCAGTGCTTCTTCGATTTTAACTGAGGTCTCGAAACGATAAATATCATCCTTCCCTTTCCCACCCGGACGGTTGGAAGTGAAATACCCTTTCACGCCTTCCTTATCCACAATAATGCCCAAATCATCGAACTCGGTGTTAAAAGGAGCACCAAGGTCGATCGCTACAGGCTCAGCCATTGTCAAATCGGCAAAGTAAATGTCATATCCGCCCTGGCCTTCCCATCCATCCGAACTAAAGAACAGAGATCCATTGGAATGCATATAAGGAAAAGCTTCTTTTCCAGAGGTATTGACCCCTGGGCCCAGGTTTCTTGGTTTTGACCATCCACTTTTGGTCCGTTCCACTACATAAAGGTCATAAGCTCCATATCCGCCTGGCATGTCAGAAGAGAAGTAAAGCGCATCTCCCTCCGGAGACATGGTTGGATGAATGCAATTAAAGCGATCACTATTGAAAGGAAGTTCCTCCACATCCGTCCAATCGCGGACGGTCTTTTTCGCTGTATAAATCTTCATGCCGATAGTCTCCCCCGACTTCGTTTTCCAATTCTTTTTCTTTGGGGCTGGAGCATACCCGTTGGTTTTACTTTCTGAACTTTTTCCCTTGGTAGCACCTTCAAAATCAGTTCTAGTGAAATATAGATTTTTGAAATCCCGATCAAATGTGATGGGACCCTCGTGCATATGAGAGTTGATTTCCAAGGAGAATGCACTTGGTCTGGTTGGGAAACCGTTCGGGTCAAGCTCAGAATAATAGAGTTCAAAGAAAGTCTCTCCAATCTTTTTATCTCTCGGACCGTGTTTGCGACGGCTGCTCACAAATACAATTCCATCCTCATAAAAAGTAGGACTGAACTCCAAGGATTCAGTATTTACTTCCACTGCATTAACTATCTGCACATTACCTCCTAGTTGCTGGTTGGCAATGGATTGGGTAGAACCAGAACCGCCCTTGTTCCGTTGTGCAAACAAAGGAGTTGAAACCAAAAGAATAAATATTCCGGTTAAGCATGCAAGATTTTTCATGAAATGCAGTTTTTTCCTTCCCGGTGTATAATATCAGGGATTAATTCAAAAAAATCGAGGATTTAAGAACTCGTCATCATCGGAGCCTTTACCAAACATATACCTGAAAACACCCTCTACAGAACCAGAATGCTGGTCATTCAGGTCCGTGAGCCCTAAACCGTAGGTAAGGCCAAAAAAGATATTTGTAGTTACGTTCATACCACCCAAAAAAGCGATGGATTCACCTGCTCCACTAGTCTTGGAACCACCTAAGCGATAAGATGTTCCCAGCATAAACCGCTTCAGGAACATAAAATTCACGTTGAAATCTCCATCAAAAGGTGCATTCGCGGCAAAACGAAGCATCGCTTGTGGCTCCATAACCAGATTTTCCCCAATCGGGAAACGCGCCCCTAAAATCGCGAAATAATGCCGGGTCTCCGTAGCCAACGGGGTATCAGAATCATCCAATTCAATGGTATTTTCCAATATCCTAGGTACCGAAAAACCCACATAAAAGCGATCGGTATCATAATATATACCAGCTCCAAAGTTAGGCACATATCTGCTCTGCATACCGGGAGGAATAGCATTATCTCCGTCGATAGGCTGATTTCCCTCTACCCTCGAAAAGTCAACCCGAACAAATCGAACAGACCCCTGAGCTCCGATACCCAGATACCCTTTTCCCAAAGGAATACGATAGGCGTAGGATAACTCCCCCGTGTAATTTTCAGTTGGTCCAATTGAGTTACGGATGATGCCACCCCCAATACCAATCCTTTGATGGGCTAGCGGCATGTTGAAGGTAATCACCTGCGAATTGGGAGCGCCTTCCAATCCAATCCATTGTCCTTTTCCAACCACGGCAAGCTCGGGCACACCTGGTGCTCCTGCATAAGCTGGGTTAATATGGACTTTATTGTACATGAATGTTGTGTAAACCTCTTCTTGCTGAGCATGGAGAGCCCACACAACCACCATTGCAAAACTAAATGTCAACCATTTTTTCATAACCACAAGTTGTTGAGCATCCGGAAGAGGGATTTAGATTCATCCCTCCTCCGAAGTAAATTTAGCGTTTAATGTATATGTATCCGGCTTGTACAGGTTCGTCTGGGTCTTCGAATTCGATTCGATAAAAGTAAACCCCGTCAGGCACATCCTGTCCGTTGAATGTTCCTTCCCAATCATTTTGGTAATCGTCTGAACTAAAGACCTCGTCACCCCAGCGGTTGAAAACTGCCAAGCGGGCAACAACTTCACCACCTGGGCTTAAACAAGGAATTAAAAATTCGTCGTTATATCCATCTCCATTTGGAGTGATAATGCTGGGTACAAAGCAGTTATCTTCTGAATTGGTAACATTTTCACCAATATTGACGATAACTGTAGCCTCCGAAGGCGGACAATTCAGGCTCGTTATTTGATAGGTAAATTGATCTGTACCGATCCTGGGGTCTGTATGTAGGTAAACAATTGAATCACCTATCACTTCCACCACTCCACTCTCTGGTGTATTTACGATTGAGATCGTAGCACCTTCAGCTGGAATAGCATCATTGGCCAGTGGACTGAATTGTACAGATCTCAAGAAATCTACCGAAACTTCGTCTCCATTTGCCACAGGACTTTGTCGCATCGTCACTACTACAGTATCCCTGGAAGCTTCGCCACAGTTCCCGTTATCCAACTCCCAGATCAAGGTATTGGAACCTAGTTCCAGGTTAAAAGCAGAACTGATCGGGCTGGTCACATCAGAGAATCGAATTTCCGGGTCCAGAGAGGACCATCTTCCAGAGCTACCGCCTTGTGGTTCTACAGCGGATAGCTGGGCTGATTGATCTTGCGTACAGGCTTCAAAGTCAGCCCCGGCGAAGGGTGCATTGTCAAATACCGTTACCAACACCTCATCCGTGACAATTCCACAAGCAGTTTCCAGATTTAGCGTGAATTCGTAAACATTTCCAGCTATCAGATTCTCTACGACAGTTCCCGGTTCATTCACATCCAGAATGGTGATTCCCAATTCCTGTTGAGTCAATGGCTGTGTCCAGAAAGGCTGCCCTTCTCCAGGGTCTAAACCATTCAGCTGAACAATTTCTCCCTGGCAGAAAAACTGATCTTCTCCTGCATTTAAAGGCACATCAGCATTAACAGTGATGTTAACATCTTGCTGGTCATAATCCTGGCAAGCACCATTACTTAGGCTCCAACGGAAGGTGTACGACTTGCCGGGCAATAAACCACCAATCGAAGATTTGGGGTTGGTTGGATCTGTGATATCAACTTCAGGGTTGTTGACAGGATCCAACTCACTCCAGGTTCCAATACCTACCGATGGGGCATCTGCATTCAAGCGAATCAGCGACCCTTCGCAGTAGGCTGAATCCAGTCCAGCAAAAGCTTCCTGATCGGGAACCGTATTGATTCCGACTTCCACAATTTCTGGTGCCGTTGGACATCCATCAGCTGAAATAGCCACCAGTGAAAATTCATATACTCCCTCCTGTGTCGGTAGGCGGCTAGTCCCGATGGTATCCACCAGGGAGGTGGTCGTATCTAAGATACCGGCAGGTCCCTGCCAAATGTAAGTAGCGCCGGGTTCGGCAGAAGCAGAATCCACGCTTAACTGCAAGGTCTTGGTAGACTTGGGTACACAAATTGGGCCATTGGCCGATATGCTAGGGCTCTCGGGTACATCCAGCACATCTACTACGGTAGTTCCTACAGATGTACAACCATTTAAATTGATGGTCAACTCATAAGTCCCTTCATTTAAATTGGCGTTGGCTGCCGGAATAACAGCTACCCGTTGAGTAGAATTAAAACCAGGTCCTTGCCAATTGTAAGTAGCACCGGGCACTTCACTTCCGGTAAGAATCAATTCAGTGCCTTCACAAACCGGGCCGTTATTAGTAGCGACCACCACGGGCTCTTCACTTACTGTCAGGTTAATGGATCCGGAAATGACAGATGTACATCCATCTACGGTAACAAATACACTATACAGGCCATTGTCAGCGAGGGTAGCATCGTTTAGGGTCAGGGTTGGACCCGGGGTCACGATAGGTGTTCCTCCATTACGGGGCGTAAACCAGCTGTATTCAATATTTTGACCGGAGTAGGTGGAAGCGGTAATCAATTCAATGGTTTCACCAACACAGTATTGAACGTCAAACCCAGGCGGTGGCAGCGGAACGGCTGGTGCAGCCGGTGCAAAGGTTAGACTTACTACTTCCTGGAATGTATTGGACTGACATCCATTGTCATCTGTGATTTGTAGCGTGTAAGGTCCGCTGGCCAGGATGGTCGCATTGGTCAGCGTGGCTACTGGCTGGATAGACGTGAATCCGTTGATTCCAGACCAGGAATACTGGAAAGTACCGGGATCATTTTCGGATAGTACTGGTGTCAGCGTCACTGTTGCGGGGCCTTGCGAACAAGTCGGCGCATTGACGATAATATCGGTGATGGTCACGGCTTCAGTAACATCTATATCGATATCGTCAGTACTCGAACAGCCCGTAGGAGCGATGTACTCCAATTGATAAGTGCCTTCAAAGGATTCCTGAACGTTGCTAATCACTGGGTTTTGCCCACTAGGTATGCTGACTCCAGCAGGACCAGTCCAGTTGTAGATCGCACCGGAAACAGTTGGAGAGGCTATCAGCTGGATGGAAGAGTTTTCACAAACGGTGGTTGCTACTGCGCCGGCAGTTGCGGTTGGGATCGGATTAACTACTACTGTAAGTGGAGCAGAATCATCTGAGAAGCATTCACCAATTCGGGATCTGACCCTCCAGGTTCCGTTCATACTGAAGCTAGCGTTCCCGAGGGATAAGGTCGGTACATTGGTGGTTTGTTCTGCTAATTGAGGAGACGTCCAAATGTATTCGGAAGCTCCTGAAGTTGCTGTCAAGGTCAAGGGTTCGCCTTCACACACAATGGCGGATGGGAGCCCAGCGATAGACGGTGTAGGTGGACTTGGATCCAAATCTACTACTACAGCAATTGTGGTGGATTCGCATCCGTTTTGGGATACAGTAAGAAAGTAATCACTACTAGTTGTTACACTACTTGCAATGATCGCTGGAGGATTCCGTTGGTCAGATGTAAAGCCGTTTGGTCCAGTCCAACTATGGGTAACTCCTCCCGGAGATGTACTTTGCAAGATGATATTATCCCCTTCACAGACTTCAATCGTGTTGTCTGATACCGAAGCAACAGGAATCTCATTTATGGTAAATCCAAAAGGTGCAGAGGGTTGAGAATCGCAGTCATCCTCTGCTACAATTAAAAATAAGTCGTAATCCCCAGCTGGAAATCCGGTGAGCGTAAAACTGGGTTGTGTAGTAGTCTGAATTGGACTACCCAGTGTTGATCCAATGTACCACTCAAACTGACGATTAGCACCTGCTGGAATTGAAGAATTGAAGGTAATTGCATCTCCCACGCAGAACTGACTACTACCCGTTGCAGAGGTAACCACTGGAACAATTTCCTCCTCAATATCTACTTCAATTTGCGCTTGGGCAGAACATCCTGTCCCGTTCCCTTGAATAGTTACGGTATAGAAACCTGCATCGCTAGCCTCTGGACTGATTATAATTGGATTTTCCTCATTTAATATTAACCCATCTGTATTTCGAGTCCAAGTGAAGGATGAAAAACTAGGCACTTGGCCATTTATTGGATCTGTTGGTGGGTTGGCAAACAAGAATAAAGTATCTCCTTCGCAAACATCCTGGAAGAATGAAGGCTGGGGAAACAAGGATTCTAGATTAACTGTCACATCTGTACTAGATGATAGGCCTGCTTCATCAGTCACTGTAAGAGTGACAGTTGTAGAAGTAGGTCCTCCGGAAACTAGGCTGCAATTTAAACTAGAAGGACTTAGTGAAAATGTTAAATCTCCCTGAGCAGTACAATTATCAAAGGAGCCATTATCAAAATCTGCTGGATCGAGGGTCAAATCCGCAATGCCTGGATTTAATGCAATGTTAACACTTGGCTGAGCTTCCACCGTTGGTGCGGTATTATCTTCAACAGTGACCGTATAAGAACATTCCGCCGTATTTCCTGCATCGTCAGTCACTGAATAGGTTACCAGTGTTTGACCTAATTCAAAGGTCTCCAATGGACTTACCCCAGTATTTTCAAATTTTCCTGTGAAGGTAGTTGCTCCTGAAGCGCTATAATCCGGTGCCCAATTTGTATAGGAAAGATTAATAGCGAAGTAACTAATGCTGTCTAGGAACCGGTCGCCATCTTGATAAACCGTATCCAAGGAACATACCGTAGTACCAATATTTTGAACCGTTGGAGTCGGTGAGATGGTCGCAGTAATAGTTCCTCCAGCCGCCAATATATTGTACTCAGTTGCAGAAATTTTTACCGTAGCTGTTCTTTCATTAGAGCAATCAGAGACCAATAGTCCCGTCAGATCTTTTTGGATAGGTGCTCCAGAACCGGAAAGGGTAACCAAATAATCCTGGTCACCAATGTCGGCTCTATATTTTACTTGTATGGAGACTGAATCTAGCGCGTTAGCGTCCAGATTGGTGAAAGTTATGTTGTACGAATCAATGTTTTTAAATACGCCAAAATCAATAGATTCAAAGAATCGTAAATAGGCGGCAGTGGTATCTAATTGTTGACCTAGTCCATTAATAGAGGGTTGAATCTGATTGAAAGTGAAAGAATCGGCAGGGCAATTATCAGAAACTTGTGTTGGTAAGGGCAAGCCAAAGTCTTGGAAAAGGCAATCATTGTCCAGAGTCAATTGAAGTGTCGTATCCAATGAATTACAAATCAAAATTGGATCTTCTTCATCCACTACTTCAATATTGAATGTATAAGCACTAGACTCATTACCTGCACAGTCTATAAGGAAATAAGAAATCTCGTTCTCACCTTCCTCCAGAATTATAGGAGTGGTAGGGATATCTGCAATAGGGACTGTAACTCTCGGCCCCCCCCTCAAGCTATATTCAAATACAAGCTTGGAGTCTGTCTTATTTACTACCTCTAAGTCTGCATCTACGGTTGGGGTACATACGTTGTTGTTTATGTCCCCATCGCCAGCAACTTCCCTTGGTCTAAAATCTAATTCTAATGAAGGAACGGGGCCTTGTGCGGCCCAGGCATTGAATTGGGCAGCTGGAATCGTTATTGATCCGGTTGCAACTCCACAGGTAACAGAAGAATTTTCGGTGATACCTAAAAAGACATTACCAGGGCCAAATACATCGAACACTTCAGTCACGTCATTTGCATCTATGTCCGTGAAGGTATAGGTCAAGGTGACCGATTCCGCTTCAATGGGTTGGCTGAGTGTACTTAAATCGAAGGTCAGTGAAAAGTCATCGATAACGCCATCAAATGTGCCAGGCCCTGTTAGTGTTTGACTGATAATAGAAAAGGTAATTTCTTCCAAATCGATGGTACAATTATCCTGAATGCCAGGATTTGGAAGCGTTACTTCAGCAAAACAAACTCCCGGATCAGTAGAGATTTGATCATCAAATGAGGAGGCGGGACTTAGAAATTGTGGAGCAATTTCATCAATGACCTTAAAAATCGTAGTTACTGAAGTACTATTCCCACAACTGTCGGTCGCCGTAACTATCAAGGAAGTACTATCAACAACATTATTGGGTGATGGGCAGACAGAGGTAAGAGATGGAGCACCTCCGCCTACGTTTTCCACTGTCACTGTCACTTGGCTCGAACAATTATCTGAGGCTGAAAGGCCTTCCAAACTAGCTATGTAATCATCAAAGGCTTGATTGATATCCGTTGTAGTTAAGCACTGGATGATTGTAGAATCGCTTGGAAGCACATCAAATGTCGGTGGCGTGGTATCCAGTGTAGACACTATCTGGGTATCAACAATTGCATTGCCACAAGCGTCAGAAACCGTCCAAACTACCTGAAACGTATCCTGGGATGGACATCCAATTGTAACACCAATCAGTGAATCATCAAAGGAAACTGCAATGCCAGTGGTATCCACAGCTGCATCCAGGATATCAACCGGCGTTCCTGAATTAAGAAAATTCAGGGTGCTTAAGACTTCACAGGATACGGTGGTATCTGCTGGAAAGGTTGCAGTGGGAGGAATAGAATCCACTACAATGATCCGCTGTAAGAAAGTGTCTCGATTATCACAAGAATCTGCCAAGATCCATTGTCGGGTAAACTCAAAATTTTGGTCGCAGGTACCTGGAATGTTAGTATCTACGAAGTCAATTATAGTTGGGGTTCCACCGGAATTATCCGTGAAAATAGTTGGTCGATATTTATCTAGGGTATCCGGTATACTTAAACCGATTGTATTTGATTGATTATCAAAGGCAATAGTATCAATTCCAGCTAATTCAGTTGAATCAAAACTGGGTGGAGTGGAATCCAATACGTTAATTATCTGCGTAGCGATGGAAATATTCCCACAAGAATCCTCCGCAGTCCAGGTCCGGGTTATGATAAATAAACTATCACAAGTGGACCCTACAGTCGTATCGGCTGAAAACTGAACATTACCAACGATCACATCACTACAATCATCCGCGGCTGTTACCACAGGTGGCGCAGGTATGCTGGAAAAGTCTTCAATATTAACTGTAGTATCCGCTGGAACTCCAGTAAAAACGGGGCCCAACGTATCCAGGATCACGAAACTGAAGTTGAACACTGTGGTATCGCCCCCGGCGCATCCAGTAATTGAAGTATCAATCACCGTCCAGGTGACTTCCCAAACAAAACAGTATGCACTGTCTATATCTGTACCGGTAAAGAAGGTGCCATCTGGATTAGGAGCGACCGAAACACTGTCACAATCTCCAGCTATTTTGAGTGAATCATCAACCACACGGTACCAACCCGAAATGGTGTCGCGCACAAAAACTTCCGCAGCATCACCTACCAATCCGCCTATATCTTCACAATAGAGGGTATCCGATAGGTTTAGATCCGTCGGGTAAGACTGCCCGAACACATTTTTTCCCATGGACACAATCGCCAAAATGGCTATCCAAGGGTATAGCGACGTAATAGTTGCTTTTCTAAAATCGCTGAGAGAGGTAAAATACTGTTGCATGCCTTTCAAGTGATTTGAATGGACAAAAGCCCCTACGTGAGGGATGATTGAGAATACAAACTTATAGGATGGGCTGTGGGTAATCCGGTGCCGCCATTTTTGCAATGGCTGAAAGAATAGCCGGAAGTGGACACAAAAAACGCTTCCGAGGGGGTTGCTCGGGATATCATGGGATCAACTATTTTTGGAACGGAGTAAGAAAATGAGGTCTTACACTTTCCTTGAACTTCGCTGCAAAATATTAAATAATCTCCTGGCTTTCCTAATCCCCTTTACCACAATTTTCTGCCAAACTATTTGGTGCACAGATTCCTCAATTGATTCATCCAAGTGGGTTTACGGTTTTTGTTTTAACAAGATTATTCTTCTTCTTCCGATTTTTCCCGGTTTCGAAGTTTTTTGTCGTCTACCTGCTCATTGAGGAAACGGTTCAATTGATCCACTTCAAAAGACTTGGTGATTTCTCCGAATTCATTGATCCGTATAGAAAACCCCTCCAGGTCTTCATGCATTTTCTTGTCTTTCTTCTTTTCATCCATACCGTTAGGCTTGTAATATCCCTGTGAACCGATCAACCGAGGTTTTCAGCCGGGATACGGTTTCTTCCTTGCCCAGAAAATGAGCCATTTCCGGAATACCCGGCCCTTTGAGTGTCCCTGACAATGCCAAGCGCAAGAATGGGAACAACTGCCCCGGCTTCAGTTCTTTTTCCTCCATGAAAGCCCCAATTGCCTCTTCTACCGTTGGCGCTTCGAACGGTTCCAGTGCTTCCAGTCGTTCGGCTAAGGCATTCAAATAGGCACCGGATTCGGCCTTCCATCGCTTACGGATCGCTTTTTCATCATACGACTCTACCTCTTTCCAAAGATATGCTCCTTGTTCCCAAAAGTCCGGCAGCAGGGTGACTCGGCTTTGCAACATTTGACAAAAGGCGGCAATTCGATCTTTTTCAGCTACTACCCCTTCTTTCGCCAACCAGGGTTCCTCCCATTCCCCCAGTTGAGATGGCTGGGCTTTTTGGATGTACTGTTGATTGAACCAGCGAGCCTTATCGTAATTAAACCGGGCGCCCGATTTACCAATTTTATCCAGGGTAAAGGCATTGACCAGCTCATCCAGGGAAAAGAGCTCCTGCTCGGTACCGGGGTTCCATCCCAGGAAGGCCAGGAAATTCAAAACTGCCCCGGGAACAAATCCAAACTCACGAAACCCCAGGAAGGAGTCTTCCTCTGTCTCGGCCTCCCAAGCCAATGGAAAGACGGGAATACCAAATTTTTTGCCGTGGCGCTTGCTCAGTTTTCCTTTGCCGGTCGGTGTCAGGATCAAGGGCAAATGAGCAAACTCCGGCGGCTCCCATCCAAGTGCGCGATAGAGCAGGATATGGTGGGCGGTGCTGGAGAGCCATTCTTCGCCCCGGATCACGTGACTGATCTCCATCAGGTGGTCATCCACGATGTTGGCCATGTGATAGGTGGGCATACCATCCTCCTTGATCAATACCTTATCATCAAGCTCAGCTCCGGCAAAGGTTACTTCCCCCCGAATTCGATCTTCAAAGGTGATCATGTCGCTTTCCGGCACTTTCAAACGGATTACATGGGGAGCACCCGAATCCAATAACTCCTCCGTTTCTTTATCGGGCAACGAAAGGCTGTTGCGCATCTGCATCCGCACCTTGTGGTCGTACTTCCAGGCGTGTTCGCCTGCCGCTTTGGCAGCCTCTCGTTGTTGAGCTAGCTCCTCCGGCCGATCAAAAGCATAGTACGCCAGTCCCTTGGCGATCATTTGTTCGGCATATTGCAAGTACATGGGCTTGCGCTCCGATTGCCGGTAAGGGCCTACATCCCCACCTATGCCCGGCCCTTCATCCGGTACTATACCCAACCATTCCAGGGATTCCCGAATGTAAGACTCCGCCCCGGCAACGAAACGGGATTGATCGGTATCTTCCAACCTAAGGATAAAAACTCCCTGGTGCTTTTTAGCAAAAAGATAATTGTACAGTGCCGTTCGGACACCCCCAATGTGGAGGGCTCCCGTTGGGCTTGGAGCAAACCGTACACGCACAGGTTTTTGACTCATAAGCTTTTTTCTGATTCCTTCAACTGATCCTACTGTGAAAGGCAGCGAAAAAAGAGGGCTTTGCGTTCTTTCGATAGACAATTACAACATGTTTTTCTTCTCCGCAGCCAATCAAAAGTATCACATTCCCAGCACAATCATAAGTGGCACAAGTAGATGGGAAAAAGAAAGAAAAGCGCCCAAAAAACCACAACATGTATCTGGTAAAGACTCCACAGGTACTCCAAAAACTATTTCCACAGTTTACCTGGCGCATCCCAACCAATGAAAAGGTCCTTTACCTCACCTTTGACGATGGCCCTATCCCGGAAGTCACACCGTGGGTGCTCGACCAATTGCGGCAGTATCATGCCAAAGCGACCTTCTTTTGCGTTGGTCATAATGTAGACAAGCATCCGGATATTTTCGAAGCGGTGCGCCTCGCAGGTCATGGACTTGGCAGCCATACCTATCACCATTTAAATGGATGTATGGTGGAAAACCCGTTATACCTTCTGAATGTGCGACGAGGTGCACAGAAAGTGGGTACGCGCTTATTCAGGCCACCTTATGGAAGATTGAGGCGCAGCCAAGGCCAGTTTCTACAGCGGCATTACCAAATTGTCATGTGGGATGTACTGAGTGGCGATTTTGACCGTAACCTGAAGCCTGAAGCCTGCCTGAAAAATGTGGTGCGAAGTGTGGTACCTGGTTCGATCGTGGTCTTCCACGATAGTATCAAAGCCAGCGAACGCTTATACTATACTCTTCCGAGGGTCTTGGAGCATTTTAGTGCTATGGGCTATCGGTTTGGCAATTTAGAAGTCGAATCCTTCCAGCATGCCTATTCCGGTTTACAGACTGCCTGATCAATATTCCGACCAACGTGCCGTTTCTTTCCATGGGTAGATGTTTGTTTCTGAACTTTACCTCCTATCTTGATTGTTGATGCTATGGAAAGTCTATAATTATTTATGAAAAATCCTTTTTCATCCTTTACACGCTTTTTTTCAGAAGGCGCATTTTGGATTAAACTGAAAAATTTTGCCCAAAAGGCGGGGGTGCAAACCGTATATAGTGCGCTGTTACTTTTCTATGCCTACCAAAGAAAAGACACTCCTAGGTGGGCTAAGAATGTGGTACTAGGTGTTTTAGGTTATTTCCTGGCTCCGATTGACGCGATCCCTGACCTCAGCCCTATCTTGGGTTATACAGATGATATTGGCGTGCTCAGTTTTGGCCTGGTTACAATCGCTACTTATGTGAACGACGATGTAAAAGAGCGGGCAAAAAGCCGATTAAAGATCTGGTTTAAAGATTACAGCCAAAGCGATCTGGAGGAAGTAGACCAGAAGTTATAAGCCCTGATTCGCCTGGTATTTGTTATCTGACCTTACCCTATTCAGGTGAGTATCTGAAAGGCAACGATCTGGGCTAAAAAGCCTACGAAATAGCCGCCAAATAAATCTGCTGGGGCATATTTCTGGAGCAATAATCTTGCCGTACCTACCAGACCCGCGAAGAACAAGACGATCAAGAAAAGGGCTAAAACGGTTACTTCTACCTCCATACTACCCAGAGGTAAGGTAAAGGTACCATAGCTGTAACGCAACATAGCTATTGCAATCATGCCCACGAGTGCCCCCATGCCCACAGTATGCGCACTTATTCGTGAGAAAATATTGATAAAGAAAGCCACAAACAGGCCTATCGTGGCTCCAAGCATAAAAATGGAGAATGCGCTGGGGACTTGACTATTAGCAAGTACGTTCTGATTGAGCCAAAGGTAGAGGATGCCGGTAATTATGTAGGGACCAATTCGATCGGTACGTTCGCGAAGATCCGGGGATTTCACCAATCCAAGGGTGCGAAGCATAAATATGGCAAAGGCCGGTATAAAGAAGGTAAACAGAAAGATCTGCAGGATTAAGACCTTGCTGAATTGCTGCCCGATATTGTGAATCCCAAACAAGTAGGGATTGATCAACAGCAGCAACACCAGCATGTACGTCAGGATGAGCAGCGGATGAAAAATGAGGGAGACCAATTTGGCAGTCAGCTGGACCATCTTTGATAATTTGAAAGGCAAAGGTAGATCATTTCCGTATGAATCGCGCACGAACCAGATACAGCTCGAATCTCCGCCAATGGTTTTTTGTACCTTGATTAACGAATGCAGGAGTCATTCAATACCTGGATATGCAAGAATTTTTCCAGACGGTTTTGCTTTCGATTGGCGATTATGATATCCAATTGCTGTCCCTGATCCTGGGGGTAGTAGTAGTGGGGTTGTGGGCGCTTGTACGCTATGTTTTTCTTCGTATTCTATTCAAGAATTGGCTACCGGGAGAAGCTTACACAAAGGACAAGAAGAAAGTCCAGCAAATCACTTCCGCTGTATTCCTCAACCTATTTTTCCTGGCTTTTATGGCTGGTTCGGAAGATCAGGTCTTGATTTTCCGAGATATTACCGTTTCGAACTTACTACAGGCGCTGTTGATCTGGCAATTGGCTCGGTTGGCCGACCTTAGCTTTGCTTTGGTACTCAAAAGGCGCATCGATGCGCGGGAGGAAAAGGGCCAGGAAACCCGGTCAAGCCAAATCAACCTGAGAGGTGGGACCCGACTGGTTCAATCTGTCGTCTATGTATTAGCTGTAATCCTACTCCTTCAATATTTCCAGGTATTGAATCCCAACCTCTTCCCAGCAGATGCTACGGTTGGCGGAAACGACCTTGAAGTTCGGATATCCGACCTCTTTGCTTTTCTGTTTATTATTCTGGTAGCCCGACTAATCATCTGGGTGGTTATCAATCTGGGATTGGACCAGTATTACCAAGCAAAAGAGATCGATGATGGCTCGCGCTATGCGATCAATCAGTTGCTTAAATACTTCGTTTACGTAACTGCAATTATTACTGCCCTGCAGTTTATCGGGCTGGACCTTACCATAATCTGGGGCGGGGCAGCAGCCTTGCTGGTTGGTGTCGGTCTTGGTTTGCAACAAACCTTTAATGACCTTTTTTCCGGCGTTGTACTGCTAACTGAGCGATCAGTCCAAGTAGGGGACGTAGTAGATATCCAGGGACTGGTGGGTACGGTGAAGCGGATCGGCATTCGGACTTCGGAAGTGCTGACCCGGGATAACATTGTAGTGGTGGTTCCCAATTCCAAATTGATTGTTGACAATGTGGTCAACTGGAGCCACAATGACAAAAAGGCACGCTTTTTCATCCAGGTCGGAGTTGCCTACGGCTCGGATACTCAATTGGTACGAGAACTTTTATTGAAGGCAGCTCGTGCACACAAATCCATACTGGGGTATCCCAGCCCATTTGTTCGATTCACGAATTTTGGGAATTCATCCCTGGATTTTGAATTGCATTTCTTTTCTCGCAATTTCATTGAGATCGAAAATATAAAGAGCGATCTGCGGTTTGAGGTAGATCAATATTTCAGGGATAACGATGTCACCATTCCTTTCCCCCAACAAGATGTATGGTTCCGGAATAACATGCCTGCTCAGCAAGCCGAAAATGGCACCTCACCATCCGGACAGGAAAAACCCGCTGATAAAGGCTCTGGAATAGCTTCAGATCAGTAAGACCTGAAGGTGCACTGACACTTTAAATTTGAGTACTCTTCGAAGCAGATACAACCGAATGAACTTGAGGATAGTCCTTCCACCTGAGGACGATTGTGTATTTTTGAACGTTCTTAGCAAATAGAAAGTAACCTCAACTTCCAAAATTATGCTGTCCCGACTAAGTATTCTCGCCGTATTTGGGCTTTTAGTTTTAAGCAGTTCGACTGGCTTGGCTCAGCGGATTGCCTACGTGGATGTACAAAAATTAATGAATTCCCAATCGGATTATCTGGAAGCGCAAGAGCAGCTGGATGCCCTGGCTCAACGGTGGCGTCAGGAGATTTCACAGAAATATGACGAGATCAAAAGCTTGTACAATCGATACCAAGCCGAGCAAGTATTATTGAGCGATGACGTGCGCAGGCAGCGTGAAGACGAAATTATGGCTCGGGAATCCGATGTGCGAGATCTTCAAAAGCAGCGATTCAGTCCGGAGGGAGACCTCTTCAAAAGACGACAGGAATTAGTCCAACCCATTCAGGACCGCGTATTTAAGGCGATCGAAACCTATGCAAAGGAAAGGGGCTATGATTTTATTTTTGATAAATCGAGTTCGACGTCCATGATCTTCTCCAATCCGGAATACGATAAAACGGAGGATGTACTTAACAAACTGAAATAATCACAAAAATCACTAGTTTTGCGCCGCCAAAAGGAACCAATTTATTATTTGGCAGCCAGTAAGTAACAAGAATTATCATGAAAAAAATCATCCAACTGGGCATAGGAGCCCTCTTGATCGTTGGCCTTTCTGTAAGTGCTTCTGCACAAAAGATCGGTTATGTAAATTCTCTTCAGATCCTTTCAGAAATGCCTGAATACAAGCAAGCTCAGGCCAATATTGAAGCGCTTCAGCAACAAATTCAGAAGAAAGGAGAACAAATGGTGAAAGACCTGGAAGCGGATTACGTTGAAGTCAGCCAAAAGGCACAGGCCGGAGAGCTTTCTCCCAAGCAACAGGAAACCGAATCCCAACGCTTGCAAGGCGAGCAGCAAAAGATTGCGGATTTCGAGCGGGAAAGTGCAGATCAGCTTCAAAAAAAGCAGACTGAGCTCTTGAATCCACTCACCGAAAAACTAAATGGCGCCATTGAAGCCGTTGCTAAAGAAGGCGGCTATGTGATGGTCCTCGACCGTCAGGTCATTCTATACGGTGAGGCTACCGAAGATCTAACTACCCAGGTAAAAGCCAAGCTTGGACTACAGTAGATTTGGGTGAAGCGCTTTCATCCGAACAGCCTATAGGCATTTTTGATTCTGGCATTGGCGGTCTCACAGTCGCCAATGCCATTGTCAAATATCTACCCTACGAGCATATCGTTTATTTTGGCGATACAGCTCATCTCCCCTACGGCGATAAGTCCCCGGATTCCATCCGCTACTATTGTCTTAAAATCGCCAAATTCCTACTCGAGAAAAATTGTAAGATGATCGTGGTGGCCTGTAATTCGGCCTCTTCCGCTGGCTATCATATATTGCTCGAGTTTTTTCAAAGGCAAGCCCTTTTTGTCAATGTCGTTGACCCACTTGTAGAAGAAGTAACCCGTCTGAGATCCGTGCAAAAAGTAGGGATCATCGCTACCAAAGCCACCATTGGTTCCCGCATTTATCAACACAAGCTGGCTGAACAGCAGCCAGAGTGGGAGGTGAAAGCCCTGCCCACGCCGCTACTCGCTCCAATGATCGAAGAAGGTTTTTTGGGGAATCGGATAAGTGCTGCCATTCTGGATACCTATTTAAATGACCCAAGCCTGAAGGACATCGACGCGCTGCTCCTGGCCTGCACCCACTATCCGCTGATCCGTCCAGCCATCGAAAAATGGTACCACAAGCCCATAGCCATTCTGGACAATACTGATGTGGTAGCCCGCGCTGTTCAACAAAAGCTGCAGGCCAAAGGACTGCTGAATACCGGCGACCAGCCCGGGACCCAAGCCTTTTTCGTAAGCGACTTTACGGCTTCTTTTCAGGAGGCTACAAGGCTCTTTTTTGGGCGAACGGTTAAACTGGAAGCCGTACAAATCTGGTAGCCGATATACCGATCCAGCAATTTTATGGGTTGAAAAATGGTGTGGTTCGAATTTCGGGTAAACAACCGCGTATTTATACCCAAAAGTCGGCCACTCGAATGGCTCCTGCAAGGTCGCTAGTAAGCGTATCCTTGATTCCAAGGGTTAAACCGTTCCGGTATCCATTTTCGGAAGGTTCGGTATATTGTTCAACCCTGTTATCGATTAAATTAACAATCCAGTATTCCGGTATCCCTGCCCGGGCATAAAGCGGAATCTTTATTTCCCGATCTCTGGCCAGACTCGTATCAGAGATTTCAACGACAAGGACAATGTCCTCCGGCTGGGGGTGCTGGTCGGTATAGAAACTGGATTTAAAATTGAGCACTGCGATATCCGGCTCCGGTTCAGAGTATTCGTCTAACCAGACTGGGTTTTGAACTCGAATAATATAGTCTTTTCCCAAAAGAGGCGATAAAAAGTTATTTAGCCGGTCAATAAATCCGGCGTGTCTGCTTTTACTGGGGCTCATAAACACGATTTGGCCATCGAGCAACTCTACACGATCCTCTGGGCTAAGAATACCAGCCTCCACCAATTGATTGTATTTTGTTGTGCTCCACCGGAAAAGTTGGGGTTCTATGGACTGGAAAGCAATCATACCTGATAATATAAATAGAAGATCGGTAATTGGCAACTTGCCACAGTCATACTAGTATAAGTACCCTAAGATTATAATCCAATGATTAATAAATTGAATTTGGATGCTCTAAAGGTGCGACCGTAGATCAATCCTTCCCCCTCCCAAATAACAGAGCCGCTTTCAACTCCTGGCTAAACTTGTCGGCGTATACCTCCAGGTAATCGTCGAAATCCACCTCCATGCTGTGGTACCCTCCTCTACAAACAGTGCGGTAGAAACCGGAGCCATATTTTCCATCTATTTCGATGTTCAGATTGATCCCTTCGACCGTCGGGACGTATGCAATAGTGAAGGTGAGCCGTTCCCGCTTTTCAGCCCGGCCTGATCGAGCCACTTTTGATAGATCGGTACTTGCATCCTGAAAAAAGTGGAATCCTGTGTGAGATCTTCCGCTTGGGCCGCAAGGTTTTGAGCGGTTCCAAAGCACAGCAAGAATAAACAAATCCGTTGGACAACAGGCATTAAGGAAAGGGATTTAGGAACTCCTAAAATAGGGAAACCTCCAAATTGAATGGATAATAAGTCCAAAATACTCCACCCCGGCCTCCCTTCGGCTTTTCCTTTGGAAGCCTCGAAGGAAGGCCATTCTCAGGTAATCCTCCAAAAGGTAAAAAGGAAAGAAGACAAAAACTAAGGTGTACTGACGAACCTGACACTTGTACAGATGCCCGAAGGTGCGGCAGGGTACCAGTGCTACATTGTTGTTCTGGAGAGGCGAAAACCGAGATTGCGGTTCCGGCTGGACGGGACGTCGTCGCTGCGATAGGCCACACGCAGGTAGGCCGGAAAGCTGGGCCACGAGCCGCCACGGAGCACACGGCCAGTTCCCGAAACGGCTCCCCTTGGATGCTCGACTGAGCCGGAAGAATAGTCCCCGTACCAGTCCCAGCACCATTCCCAAACGTTACCGCTCATGTCATGCAGGCCCAGACCGCTGGCCCTAAAGTTGCCTATAGGGGCAGTATGATCATATCCATCATTCTCACTTTCTGCCTTCCAGCTGAAGTCACAATTCTTATCGCAATAATTCCCGTATTCATCCAGAGCAGAAGCTGAGGAAGTAAGTGGTGGATTCCGGGGCCATCCAACTAGTGCTATAATGTCATAGTTTATTAATAAATGTAACATAGCAAATTGGACATAGGAGGGAAGGAGCCTATCTATTTGATAAGTACAACCTATGCGGAATTCAAACTCAGCCAATAGCTCGTACCGAGCATACCCGAAAATGAAACCACAGCCTTATACTCCCTTCCGGGTCAGAGGTTGTCAGTACCCATTTACCCCCTTTCCTCGCTTGAATAAGGAGAATACGATCGTACCCACATACATCCCCAAGGCACTCTCGGCTAAAGCCAGCATGCCGGTCATTTGCTGGTAGCTCAGCTTGCCCTGTGGCGGTAAGCCAATGATGAAACAGATAACCAACAAGTACAGCGCACAGACGATATAGCCCGTCCATTGAAGCGAGCGGGGAAGATATCGATCGGTCCTTCCATTGCCGTTGTTCTTTTGCTGATTGAACAGATCCTTGATCATGAGCCCCGTATAGGTAGCGAAAACCGGAACTAACAGCGACAGGGTGCTGATAAATTGGTCGGTTGTAAACCCGCCGGTTTCCCATTGGATCCAGAGCCAAAAGATGACGGCTAGCTTGGACCCCAGCAGCAGGAGAAGCAGATGGAATTTCAGGCTCTTTTCTGAAATCTCCTGCTTTTTTGAAACCCGCTTGCGTTGCTCGCCATCGGGTCCGGGCAGTTCTTCGATCAATTCCAGTACGGCCTCTGTGATTCGGGCAGATGTTCGGTTCAGGTCATCATAATCTTCCGTCCCCATACGAACATCCCTTTCATAGGCACTATAGCGCTGGGATTGCAAGATCACTTCCCGATGCAAAGCGGGCTGTTCCGACGTTTCGAGCAGTAGCTGATCCAGCACCTCCCGGAGGCGGCCGTCGGCTACTAGCTGATAAAATTCCTGTTTCTGGTTAGTCGGTGCTACTACAGGTTCTTCAGTATCTTTTTCCATACAATAAAGCCTTCTTCAAATCGACGACAAACTTGGCGGTATACCGTTCCAGGTAATCATCAAAATCGACCTCCATGCTATGGTACCCTCCCCGACGTACATTTTTATAGAGGCCTGATCCGAATTTACCATCGATTTCGATATTAAGATTTATTCCAGTAGATGTGGGTGCATATTTAATAGTAAAAATGAGCAATTCTCGCTTAATCCAGTTACAGGGAAATCCGAGCCGCCTCAGCCAGGAGCAAATAATCCCGTTCTCCCGCTCATCGATCAGTACTTCCTTGCAGAGGTCAATCACTTCAAACCGGAGCAATTCTCCATTTTCCAGCAATTCTACTTCCGGAAAGCGGTTGTAGCAGGTCTGCACTTCGTAGCGGGCTTCCGCATATTCATAAATCATATTATATACCCGATCCGAGGTGAATACCCGGTGAAAATCCTCTACCGACATGTTGCCTGCCTGTAAGGGCAAAACGCGTTCCACACGCTTCATTTGGGTAATGGCATACACCTGATCATTAGCTCGCTGGTTTTCTGCCGCCCGGATTTCAGCCAGTGAAACTTGCATGTGTTCCCCCGTTCTCAATCCTTGGAGGTTGGTTGGCCCATATCCCTGGTAGGGCGCCTTGATCAACGGATTGGATTCCTCCACTTGCACATGACCAAAGTTGAAGTAGACCCTTCTGTAAAACAAGGGGCCCCGCTGGGGACTATAGCTATCAAATAGCTGTATATCAGCTTGGTGTTGCTCTACCTCCATCAAGGCAGTCATTTTATAAAACAACTGTTGCTCCAGACTAATGGGTTGCTGGCTATCGAAAGAAGACTTTAACTGCCACCAGGCCTGTACTGCGGCACTTACATCCGTTTGGGTGAATTCCAGGTACAGGGTCAATCGATTCGGGCTTACCCCAACTTCCCGTACACGCAGAAGTGACCCCATTCCCGAATGATCCAGCCATTTTTGATACACCCGGGTCTGTTGTTGGAAAAAAGAGGCATCTCTGGTAAGGTCCTCGATTTGCCCCATCGCAGGTAAGGCTACTATTGCCAGCACCCACATAATGTAGAGGCTCATGGGAGGTTTCATGGTATTTCGAGTGTTTAGTAGGTCTCTTCCTAAACCAGATCTTCTCGTAGGTGCTGTTTTAAAAGGGCCTATCTGCTACAGCAATCCATGCTAAGCGCGCAGGACGTGCTCTTTCAAAAAGGTGAAATATTAATTTTTATTGCATGCAGAAATTGGATAATGAGCCAGCGGTTGCATTCCTGCATTAATTAAATGTTAAGGAATTGATTGGAGGCCTGCCTGGATAAACAGGTTGTGGGGTAGACTCAAAAAAGGTAAATAGCTTGGACATTTGCTTTACCCTACCTACCCCAGCTGAAACTTAATGAACTTGATCTTCCGGCCATCTGCCAGGTGCATCCGTTCGTAATACGTTTTGATTTCCAACTCCTGGAAGTCAAGGGTTTTGCTGTATATATCCGGATTATCGTACAGGATATTGATATCCTGCTCCATGGCTAGAACCTCATGGGTGAATGCATATAATTCAGGAGAATCGGTCTTCAGATTTACTGTGCCGCCGGGACACAGCATCTTGCGGTATTCCTGTAGAAAGCGAGCTGAGGTGAGCCGCCGGTTGGATTTACTGTTGCGCAGAAAAGGGTCCGGAAAAGTGATCCAAATCTCATCTACTTCCGCCTGTGCAAAGAACAGGGCAAGCTGTTCAATTCGGGTACGCAGGAAAGCCACATTATCAATGCCCTCCTTCAATGCAATGCTTGCTCCTTTCCAAATCCGCGCTCCTTTGATATCTACTCCAATGTAGTTGCGGTCCGGAAACCGTCTTGCCAGTTCCAGGCTATATTCTCCACGTCCGCAAGCCAGCTCCAGGGTGATTGGGTTGGAATTTCGGAATTGCCGAGCTGCCCATTGCCCGCGAAGGTCAACCCGATTACCCTGCTGACCGACTAAATCTGGGTTTTGCGGATCAAAGTTTTCAACCACGTTGGGAAAGGAAAGCAGTTCGGCAAACTTTTGAAGCTTATTTCTCTTGCTCATAATTCAGATCGCACCAGCTTTCATTTTTTTGGAAAAAAGCAAAATTATGGTTATCCATTGAGCAAAGGAATACATTCTTTTGCTTGTATGATTGAAGGGATCATTTGCTACAGGTACAGGGAGGTATGCTGTCTTACTAAAAGGGGTGCATTCCTTGAATGGAATCTCCTGAAGTTGCCCTATTTTCAATTTTTACACTTTTTTAACCTCCAGGAGTTAAATAAATCTTGTTCTCAGTATGTTCGTGATAATAAATAGTAGAATGATTGATAAGTGTTTGACCTCCTTTTTATTAGCCTTGATCATCCCACTCCTAGGGTATGGGCAGACGATTACCGTCTCCGAGGAAATCCAGCTGAAAAATGACATTGCTTACGAGATCATAGGGGAGTATAAAGGCAGGACCTTGCTGTTTCGCGACCGCAATAACTCGTTCGAAGTATTTGGCTTCAATGAACGAATGCACCAAATCTGGGATAAAGAGCTCATCATTGAAAAAAGAAACCCCCGTCTCATTGATGTCGCGCCAGGCAATGATGACTTTGTGGTGGTATATGAATATAGAGAGGATGGCCGCCAGGTTGTCCAGGCTAACAAGTATGACCCTGCTGCTGAAGTGATTGACACCTTGATTGTTGGAGACGTAGGTTCTGCTTTCACCTCTCCACCCATTGATCTGGCTTACAGTGATGATGAACGAAAGCTACTCCTGTTCTATTCGGACCAACCAAGTGAGGTTCAGCTGATTCTGGTAGATCTCGATAGTATGGTCATCCTGTGGGAGGGACTCCTGCAGCCACCTGACTTCAACTTTGATCGGGATTTCCTTCAGGCAGTGGTATCCAACATAGGGGATGTATACCTGACGTTTAACAAAAACAACTTCCGGTCAAAGCGGAAAGACCACGAGATTGAGATCTGGAGAGTTGGCCAATCCACCGGTGCTCCTGAGCCAATAGATATTTCTTTGGGTGACCGGGTCACTTTCGATGCTTATTTCACCTTTGATAACCTGAACAATCAGGTGCTTGGGGTAGGTTTGTGGTCTGAATCCAATACAGATAAGGCAACCGGATACTACTTCCTTCGGGTACCCTTTAATGGATCATCAGATCAGGTACTGAGCTATAATGTATTCCCTCAAAGTTTTCTCGCTGCGTTCCACGGGAAAGAAGTAAAATCCAAGCGGGGCATAAATGAGGCTTCCCTCCAGGATATTGTGGTTCGAAGGGATGGAGGAGTCATTTTAATTGGGGAACGCAATCGAGTGTTCGACCGTTTTTCCGGAACCCCAAGCCGGTTTGCTTACGATAACTTCGGCCGGGTAAGCACTGATTATTATTATGAAGACCTTTTTGTAATGTCCATCCATCCGGATGGTAAACTGCACTGGAGTAGCGTCTTGCCCAAAAAGCAGTATTCGCAAAATGACAATGGTATTTTTTCTTCTTTTTTCCTGTTTAAAACCAGCGCCAGCTTACGGCTCATTTTCAATGACGAAATCAAGTGGGAAAATACCGTGAGCGAATATGTATTGACGGGATCCGGGAAAACCGACCGAAATAGTATTCTAAGTACTAAAAACCTCGAATTGAAACTCCGCTTGCGAGATGCAATTCAGGTAGCTGGAGATGAAATGATAATCCCAAGCGAGCGCCGGAATAAGTTAAAACTGGTCCGGTTGGTTTTTTGAAGGGTTCTATAGGCCTCTGACCTAGTGCTTCCCAAAGGTTCCCTTATCTTCGCAGCCTAATTCAACGCTAGGTATGGAAGCACTTAAGGAACGTATTGAATCCGCTTGGGAAAACCGGCAGTTATTGCAAGCGGAAAATACGCAGCAAGCAGTCAGGGAGGTACTGGAGGCCCTGGATCAGGGTATGGTACGGGTGGCCGAACCAACTGAGGATGGAGAATGGCAAGTCAATGAGTGGGTGAAAAAAGCTGTCGTACTCTATTTTCCCATTCAGCAAATGAAAACCCAGGAGGTCGGTCCTTTTGAATTTCACGATAAGATTCCTTTAAAAAACGGCTATGCTCAAAAAGGAGTACGGGTAGTACCGCATGCTATTGCCCGGTATGGATCCTTTCTGGAGCAAGGTGTGATCATGATGCCAAGCTATGTCAATTTGGGAGCTTGGGTAGGTAGTGGTTCAATGGTGGATACCTGGGCTACCGTTGGTTCATGTGCTCAAATTGGGAGGCGGGTACATTTAAGTGGTGGAGTAGGCATAGGAGGAGTACTGGAGCCTCCCCAAGCTGCGCCTACTATTATCGAAGATTATTGTTTTATAGGTTCCCGGAGTATTGTGGTAGAAGGCGTACGGATCGGCAGGGAGGCTGTCCTTGGTGCCAATGTGGTGCTTACGCAAAGTACTCGAATTATCGATGTGACTGGTAGCGAAGCAGTGACGCATCGCGGATATGTTCCCCCTAGGTCGGTTGTTATCCCAGGTAGCTATACCAAGTCTTTTCCTGCAGGCGACTATCAGGTGGCGTGTGCCCTGATCATTGGAAAACGAAAGGAAAGTACAGATAAAAAGGTTTCTTTAAACCAAGCCCTTCGAGACTACAATGTGTCGGCTTAGATTCTGGAAAAGGCATTCCAAGGATTATCCAGAAATGAAGTACCTAATCGTTGGCTTGGGCAATATAGGCACCGAGTACGAGCATACCAGACATAATATCGGATTTAAAGTGGCAGACGAGCTGGCCCGCCAGGAGGGTGTAGCATTCGAAACCGATACGCTGGGCGATGTGGCCGAATTTCGGCATAAAGGCCGTACGCTGGTCGTGTTGAAACCATCCACCTATATGAATAGGAGTGGTAAAGCCGTTCGATACTGGCTTCAAAAAAAGAAAATTCCCCAAGAAAATCTGCTGGTGGTAGTAGATGAAATTAACCTTCCATTCGGTAAATTAAGGTTACGTGGCAAGGGCAGTGCCGGAGGACACAATGGGCTGAAAGATATCGAGCAACTAATCGGTGCGACCTATGCACGCCTGAGAATCGGAATAGGGAGTGAATTTTCGAAAGGAAAGCAAGTGGACTATGTGCTTGGGGAATGGACTTCTGAAGAAGAACTGCAGTTACCTGACATACTGAAGCAAGGAGCTGAAATGGTGAAAAGCTTTTCTTCAATAGGATTGACTTATACCATGAACAAGTTTAATGGATAAGCTTTCCAGGATGAATATTTCCCTTTATGTTTGGAATATGCGATATCGATTATTATCCCTGTGTCTATTGTTCTTGACCTTGCTACTATTTGTGGCTTGCAGAGCTACTTCTTGCGGGTGCCCCATGCACTGAAAGCATTGAGCTCAACGGTATAGGTACCTTCGTCGGGATTTAAAGGCACCTATAAGCCTGACTACAGACGGATTTCATCGTCGTTCTCATCATAAAAGCGGAAATCGGTCAAGTTTACATTGGAATCCGGAATCAGCTGAATCCACTTGTAAAACTTTTGATACCATTTCATTCGAATGCTGGGAAAGCCCTTGCGGAGATAGGACTCCACGAATGGATGGACCCTCAATTTCAACTTTGACTTAGGTCTGGACTGCACAATAAAGGTGAGATCCCGCTCAATATTGTCAACCACCAGGATAGAGGCTTTGGCTTTTCCTGTACCCTGGCAGGTTGGACAAACCTCGTCGGTTACTTTTTTTACGGAAGGCCGTACCCGCTGTCGTGTGATTTGCATCAACCCGAATTTGCTAAGGGGTAGTACCGTATGCTGGGCCCTGTCTTTTTTCATGGCATCCTTAACAGCTTTTACGACCATGCGCTTATGCTCCGGCTTCTTCATATCTATGAAATCGATGATCACGATCCCACCTAAATCCCGGAGCCGAAGCAGTCGGGCAATCTCTTCGGCTGCCTCCAGATTTACCCGAAGAGCAGCCTCTGCTTGGGAAGAAGCACCACTGCCTACCTTGTGGCCACTATTTACATCTACCACGATCATTGCCTCCGTCTGCTCAATCACGAGGTAGGCCCCGCTAGCCATAGTGACCGTTTTGCTGAAGGAAGACTTTATTTGTTTACCGACACTGTAGGCATCAAAAATGGGTTTATTGCCTTTGTGCAAGGATACATTTTTGACATGGTCTGGTGCAATATGACCCAGATAGCTTTTAATATGCAGGTAGAGATCCTTGTCGTTGACCACAATTCGATTGAAAGAGTCATTCAATAAATCCCTGAGGATACTGGACGTCTTATCCAACTCGCTAAGTAGTTTGGCAGGAGGTTTTTCTTCTTGCATTTGATTAAAAATGCTCTCCCATTTGCCAAGTAGCATACTGAGTTCTTCGTGCAAGTCGGCTACGCGCTTTCCTTCAGCTGCTGTCCGGACAATAACGCCAAACTGCTTGGGACGAATACTTTCTACCAATACCTGCAACCGTTTTCGCTCTTCCGGATTGGCTATCTTTTTAGAAACGGCAACCACATCATTGAAAGGGGTCAGAACCAGATACCTTCCTGGAAGTGTGATTTCACAACTTAATCTGGGTCCCTTAGTTGAGATTGGCTCTTTTTGAACCTGCACCAGCAAAGGCTGGCGGCGCTTGAGCACATCCTCAATCTTTCCGTTCTTGGGAATGTCCGGTTCTATTTTAAAATTATCCAATAGGTGCGTATTCGCACTTCCTGAAACTGCACCATTCGTATATTTCACTAACGAATTCAGCTTAGGGCTTAGATCGGTATAGTGAAGGAATGCATCCTTTTTATGCCCGATATCAACAAAAGCAGCCCGTAAGCCAGGCATTAATCTTTTTATTCGCCCCAAGAAAATGTCACCAACTGTAAAATTGCTGTTCGTCTTCTGGGTGTGCAATTCCACCAATTTGCCTCCTTCCAGCAGCGCAAGTTCTACTTCTGCTGGAGAGGCCTTGATGATTAGATCTTTATCCACCGATGTATGTATTTAGAATGGCGGACAGGGAGGATTTTCAAGATTTGCAATTACTGCAAAGTATAGCATAATACTAAAGTTCGGCTTTTGGAGAACGGGATGTTTAGAGAAGGACTATCCCGGAAGTAGTTGAAGTTTCACTCTAAAAGAAAGAGATGCGTATCAACTTGCCCCAAGTTATAAGAATCTAGCAGCGGTAAGTTTTCAGAGACTTAATCGCCCAGCCCACATGATTCTTCCAGCCGACGATATTGGTAGTGAAACCTGCATAAGCTGATTTTCCGAAACATATAGAGTAGGGGAATGACCCGCCTTGGGTATTCCCCTTAATTTTACTTCAGTGAGAATTTCCGGAAGTTCCAGAAGCAGCCCGACAGATTCCTCATACACTAAATCATATCAAGGAGAAAATCTCGGCCTATCGCCATTTCGAATGCTCTATTTATTCTTCTTCTTGTGACGATTCTTACGCAGTCTTTTTTTGCGTTTGTGGGTAGCAATCTTATGACGCTTTCTTTTTTTTCCACACGGCATAATCTAAATTTCTTTTGATGTTAAACAATCAATTTCTTAAGCTCTTACAAACTGTCGTGTAAAAGCCAGCTTTATTTTCATCTCCGGCTGTCCGGTATGCTTCGGCAAGAAGACAAACCGTTACCGGATTTTTCGGCTCTAACTGATAGGCACTTTCCAAACGTTGGAGCGCCCGTTCAACTTGCCCGGTCTGAAGCCCTAGTCGAGCAAGATTATTCAATACAGAAACGTTTTCCGGGTATTTTTGGTTGAGGTCCCTCAGCATGAGGATACCCTTCATGGGGTCTTCCTTTACAGGCTTTTCGGCATATACCAGGGCCAGGTTCAGACGATAGGATAGTTCATCCGGGTTAAGTGAAATGGCACTTTCAAAGCAGCGAACAGCATTTTGTGCACTGAAATCACGAACCTTTTCCTCAGTTGACCGCTGCAAAGCGATAGCAAAAGTACTACCAGCAATACTCCAAGCCTCGTCTGTATTTTGTTCTTCAGCCAAAAGCATGGCATAATGGCCGGCTATAACGGGATGACCAAATTGGTACCAACTCCTGGACAGACTTTCCAGGCTTTGTTGCTTTTCTTCCGGAGTACCCGCTCTTAATCCTGTTTCCAACTGCTCCAATTCCAAAAGCTGCACATCTGACAGGCTTGAGACAGCATCCTGAATCAGTACATCTGCATTAGTAGCGGAAATTCTCCTCTGAGAGCCAGCTTCCTTATTCTCCGGGGGAATGGTATCCAAGCCGAAGTAGAGCACGGAGAATAAAACCGCTGCTCCACCTATTGTTAACCATTGAAACCGACTCATGCTCGAAAATTCCAGTCAGACAATAGCGATTATTTTTCTTGACCATTCATGCTCGAATCCACGTTGGTCTTTACTTGCTCAACAAAGACCTTAGCCGGTTTGAATGCCGGGATATAGTGTTCCGGAATCTCAATGGCTACATTCTTCTTGATATGTCGACCGATCTTCTTGGCGCGTTTCTTAATAATAAAACTACCGAATCCTCTGATGTACACATTTTCGCCATCAGAGAGCGATCCTTTAACTTCTTTGAAAAAGGCTTCAAGTGTTACGAGTACATCTACTTTGGGTACTCCTGTCTTTTCTGAAATAGTCGCAACCAAGTCCGCTTTCCTCATTGTTAGTTACTGGTTTATAGTCAGTTAGCAATCATTCCTGCTTTTTAAACAGATGGGCAAATGTCGGAAAAAAATTCCTTTTTTGAAAAATTACCTTCTTTTTTGTTCGAATTCTGTTTCATTTTCAGGGATTTAGCTGCTCTCGGAAGGTATTTATCTCCTGATCCATACCAAATCCATATCTTATATTTGCCCAGCATCCTTCCAGTTGGAGGCCCATCTGTGAAGGAGATGGCTATCGAGAATAGGGCTTACCCAATCGGAGAAGTCTTTTATTTTACCTTTCACAATTGACCCTCCAGGCCAGTTTCAGGGCTTGCTGGAGGGTTGATGAGATACTAACCAATTTGGATATGCTCTTATCCATGACGGGTTTCGGGAGGATTAAATCTTCTTATCAAGACAGGACCATAACCATCGAAATCCGGTCCCTCAACAGTAAATACACGGATTTTCGGCTTAAACTCCCCCAGGAATACAAGGAGAAGGAAGTGGATATACGCCGGATTCTGACCGAAAATGTAGATCGGGGAAAGATTGATTTTAGTTTGGAAATTACCTCGCCCGAGGGAAATGGGCAGTATAACCTCAACATCGGCCTATTCAAAAAATACCACAAGGTCTTGTCAGAGCTGTCCTCGGAATTAAATTTGCCTTCCAATGATATTATGCAATCCATCTTGCGATTGCCTAATGTGGTCAATACCGAAGCAGACGAATTGAATGAAGGAGAATGGGAAGCGGTTCACAGCGCTATTAGGGACTGTATCCAGAAATTTAATGATTTTCGGTCAAGAGAAGGACAGGCCATGGAAGCCGACATGAAAGAACGAATTGCTTCCATTAAACTATCGCTTTCTGAGATCCCACCTTTCGAGGCAGAACGCGTTACCCGATTAAGACAGAGACTGTACTCCAACCTGGAAGAGTACTTGGGTAAAGAGAATATAGACGAAAATCGCTTTGAGCAAGAAATCCTGTTTTACCTGGAAAAGATGGATATTAATGAAGAAAAGGTACGATTGGACCAACATTGCAATTATTTTTTGGATGTATTAAATCAGGGAAACAAGCAAAAAGGCAGGAAGCTCAGCTTTATCAGCCAGGAGATGGGACGGGAAATCAATACCCTGGGTGCCAAAGCTTATTCTTCCGATATTCAACGAGTAGTGGTAAGTATGAAAGAAGAGCTGGAAAAGATTAAAGAACAGGTAGCAAATACGGTTTAATCCCCATGGAAAAGCTTCTCATTGTCACCGCTCCCTCCGGGGCGGGCAAGACCACGATTGTACAACACCTACTTCAGCAATTTCCAAATCTTGCGTTTTCAGTATCTGCCACAACCAGACCTCCTCGATCAGGTGAGACGAATGGCAAAGATTATTATTTTCTCACCTTAGAATCTTTTCGGAGGAAGATTCGAGAGAATGCTTTCGTCGAATGGGAAGAAGTATATGCAGACAGGTATTACGGTACCCTAAGGAGTGAACTGGAAAACCTGTGGGCAATAGGAAAGGACGTCATCTTTGATATTGACACCAAAGGAGCCCTCAACCTCAAACAGACCTTTCCCGAGCAATCATTGGCCATTTTTATTCGTCCGCCATCTTACGAAGTCTTGTCCGAAAGATTGAAGGGAAGGAATACCGAAGGCGCAGAAGACCTTCGCATAAGGCTTGAAAAAGCAAGTGAAGAAATGGAATACCAGGACCGATTTGACCGCACCATTCTAAATGATGACCTCAATTTGGCGGTACAGGAAGCTTTTCAGGTGGTAGATCAGTTCCTGAATGCCTAGCCAGGGAAAGGGGTATTATGCATAAGCAAAAAGCTGACCCTTGTACAAGGATCAGCTTTTTGAATAGTACCTGTCATTAACTGCTGAAATATATCAGCAATTAGTTGCGGTTATCATTGATGATCTTTCCGATCTGTGGATCTGGAACAATCACTGTACGACGGTTTTGCTGACGACCTTCAGCAGTTTCATTGTCTCCAACAGGAACATACTCTCCACGGCCCACAGCACCAACTTGGCTTGGATCTACACCTTTACGGATCAGGTAGCGAACAACTCCCATAGCACGAGCTGTGCTCAAGTTCCAGTTGTCACCAATTGCTGCATCTGCTTTCACAGGCACATCATCTGTATGACCTTCTACCAGGATGCGTAGATCTTTATTTTCAGCCAATTTGGTTGCCAATTCATCCAGAGCTTTGCGCTCATCGCTGCTCAAGCGAGTGGAACCGCTATTGTATTCAATGTTGGGATCGGTCATCAAGTACATGCGACCATCACGAGAATCCATTTTCAATCCGGAAGCCGAGTAGCCTGCGAACATGTCATTGATGTCCTTCTTTAGGGCTGCCAACTCATCTTCGGTCATGTTAAGCTTCTCAGCAACTTGAGCCATTTGAGACTTAGCTGCATCGAGGTCACTCTTGATAGAGTTGATCTCACCAGTCAACCGCTCTTTCTCACTTTGAAGTTCTTCTTGAATTTGCTGATTCTCAGCTTCTAGGTTTTTAACCTGCTCTTGAGTTTGGGCAAGAGCCTGATCGGTCGCTTCCTTAGCTGAGGTCAATTCATCGTACTTCTTTTTAGAAACACAGGCTTGGAAAGAACCCAAAACCAGGGTAAGTACGAGTAGATTTGCTATCAGACGCATGGTTAGTTTAAATTTTGATGATAAAATGAATTTTGGGTATGCGTTACTTACTTAAATTGTTTGAGGCGGGTAGAACTGAATTGATTCAGGTACAAATCAAACCAGAATTTTCGAACAATACAAAGATAACTCCTTTTTATTTTTCGTGTTTGAATGGGCTTTAATCCTTTAACTACAATATAATTAGCCACATTCTGACCTGCTGTACTCCCCCTGTCGTTTTATAAAGAAGTGGAACAACAGAAAAACTGTATTTTTACTTTAGGTGATGTAGTTGCCTGTATGCATCCCTATATTCGCACTTCAGCTCAGAAAGCATGAATAAACATATCATCAAGGAAGGTAAGTTTAGCTATATCGAAACTGGCGAAAACGAAGACACCCTCTTATTACTCCACGGGCTTTTCGGTGCTCTCAGTAATTTTGAGGGCATCATAAAATATTTTGGGAAAAGCTATAACGTAGTCGTCCCTTTGCTACCCATCTTTGAATTGCCTATTCGAAAGGTGTCGGTGTCAGGCCTGGTGGATTACGTAACTGAGTTTGTCGAATACAAGGGTTTCGGAAAAGTACATGTCCTCGGCAACTCGCTTGGAGGACATATTGCTCTTTTGTATGCATTGGACCATCCGGAACATATCCGTAGCATCATACTCACAGGGAGCTCAGGTTTATTTGAAAGTGCCATGGGTACTTCATTCCCAAAACGAGGGGATTATGAATTTATACAGCGCAAAACCGAAAAAACATTTTATGACCCAACCGTAGCCACGAAGGAATTGGTCGACGAGGTGTACGACATTGTGAATGATCGAAACAAAGCCATTCGGATTATTGCAACCGCCAAGTCGGCTGTTCGCCACAACCTGGCGGATAAATTGGACCAAGTCGATGTTCCGGTTCTTCTGGTATGGGGCAAGGATGATACTGTTACTCCTCCATTTGTAGGAGAACAATTTCACGAACTCATCCAGAATTCAAAACTAATCATCATCAGCAATTGCGGGCACGCTCCCATGATGGAACATGTAGACACATTCAATCAATACCTGGAAGATTTTCTAGAAGAGGTAACAACGCAAGAAGTAAGCCAATAAGCCAATATACCTGCAAAACCGAGTTGTTCCTCTAATTATAATTAAATCAGATGAAGACCTTTTTTTGGCCTATGGCCTTAATTCTCCTGCTTTTTTCGTGTAAGAGCAAGCAGGTTATAACAGATGCGAACACCTCACCGGTTGTAGAGGTAGACCCTGTTGTGGAAGAACCTATGGAAAGTAGGCAATTGGACACCATGGTGGTGACTCCGGATCCAACACCCGAGCCAGAAAGTCCCTTTGAATTTCCAGACCTCTCGCCAATCCCCCAGGAACTTCCAACCTACCAAGAGAGCTATAAACGGAATAACGATCTCCTGCATACAGAACTTCGATTGTCATTCAATTGGGAGAAAGAACAGGTCAACGGGAATGCTAAACTTACCTTTAAACCTGTATTTCAACCGGTTTCCACTTTGGTCCTTGATGCGAAAGAATTTGATATTCACTATATCCAATATGACAAAACAGGACAGAACCTGGACTATGAATATGATGGGACTCAATTAAAAATAGACCTAGCGCGAACGATCACACGAGAAGAAGAGTACACACTGGTAATTGATTATACTGCTTCTCCTTCCGAAAGTGGTGGAAGCGCAGCCATTACCTCCGACAAGGGTCTTTTCTTCATTAATCCAACAGAAGAAATTCAAGGAAAACCCCGACAAATATGGACCCAGGGAGAAACAGAAAACAATTCCAGGTGGTTCCCCACCATTGACAAGCCGAATGAGCGATGCACGCAAGAGCTTTTCGTTACCGTTCCTGAGGAAATGGTTTCCCTTTCCAATGGTCTTAAAGTTTCTTCTAAACCAAATGGAGACGGGACCCGAACGGATCAATGGGTCCTGGAACAAGCTCATGCTCCCTACCTGTTTATGTTAGCCATCGGTGAATTCGCAGTCGTAAAAGAAGAATGGAACGGAATTCCCCTTGAATACTACGTGGAACCCGAGTTTGAGGACCATGCCAAACGTATTTTTGCCCATACCCCGGAAATGCTATCCTTCTTCTCTAAAATGGTCGGTATCGAGTACCCCTGGCCTAAATACGCCCAGGTGGTTGTACGGGATTTTGTGTCCGGTGCAATGGAAAATACAACTGCCGTCGTTTTTGGAGATTTCGTCCAAAAGCACACCGGCGATCTGATCGATAATGGCAATGACAATATTGTTGCCCATGAACTATTCCACCACTGGTTTGGAGACTATGTGACTTGCGAAAGCTGGTCTAACCTTACCATGAACGAAGGATTTGCCAATTACAGTGAATACCTGTGGCAAGAATACAAATACGGTAGAGCTCAAGCAGACATGCATGCCTTAAATGAGCGGATGAACTACTTTTACAGTACAAGTACTGGAGAAATTCACCCACTGATCCACTTCGGCTATAATGACAAGGAGGATATGTTTGATGCGCATAGCTACAACAAAGGCGGATCTGTACTGCATATGCTCCGTGACTATGTTGGAGATGATGCCTTTTATGAGGGGCTTAATGTATACCTCACCGAAAACGCTTACACAGCAGTAGAGGCCCATAACCTACGGCTCGCGTTTGAAAAGGTCACCGGCGAAGATTTGAATTGGTTCTTTAACCAGTGGTACTTCGAACAGGGGCACCCTAAACTAGAGGTTTCGCATCAGTATGATTCAGAAGCAGGTGCGGTAACTCTGCAGGTAAAACAGACCCAGGATCCATCCTTTGGGCCTCCCATTTTTCGTATTCCAACACACGTAGATATCTATTTTAATGAGGAGGAGAAAACCCGATATCCCATCAAGATCGATCAGCGTGAACAGGAGTTTATTTTCGAAGTGGATGCTATGCCAAAAGCAGTCCTGTTTGACCCCGACCATATTTTGCTCGCTGAAAAGAAGCTGGACCAATCGCTGGAAGAAGAACTTTTCAAATTCGAAAACAGCCTAAGGGTACTCGACCGACTACCCGCCTTACAATTTATTGCCAGAAGCGATTATGCAAACATAGACGACTTGGTTTTTGAGGCGCTAAGTGATCCGGTTTGGCAAATGCGGGAATCTGCAGCCGCCTATTTTGATGGAGATAGTAATCCTAAAGTACTTGAAAAACTAAAGCAAATGGCAGTCAGTGATCCTCATGCTTCGGTTCGATCTATCGCTCTCCAGGTTCTTCAAAGTACTGAGGCCGAAGGTATGGAGGAGGTAACAGCCACCATTCTGGAGCAGGACAGTGCTTTCGCAGTCATAGGTGCAGCTCTGGCGACTTTGAATGAGGTCAATCCCGATAAAGCCTTGCCCCTGGCCCAGAAATTAGAGCAAAATAATAGCGCCGGGATTTTATCCGGTGTAGCGAGTGTCTACGCCAGTTCCGGAGACTCTACCCACCTTCCGTTCTTCCGGGAAAACCTGACTCGATTCGGAGGCTGGGAAGGTGTTGGGTTTCTCTCGGAATATGCCAATTTATTGAGTAGATGCAACCCTGAAGTGATACGGAATGGCGGTCAGGAATTATACAATGTGGCTTCTAACAAGGAGACGGATCTCTACCGCCGGTATGGTTCGGCATTTGCGCTTTTCCAACTTCAAAATACAATCTCTGAATCGGAGCGGGCTGATGAGCTAGATCCGGTGCTAACCGAGCTCAATACGCTTTTAATGGATTTAAAGGAAAAAGAAACCGATCCGCAATTGAAGGAGTTATTCCGCCAATTTTAAATCCAGGCTGTAAAACTCATCGCTATGTAAAAGGTTAAGTAATTAGATGAAAATGTCTGCTGGGAGGGAGTGTAACACAAAAATTCAGTTGACAAATCGTCTACATTAGAATAAATTGAAAGTTCGGGGATAGATTTAACCCGTTATAACCATTATCTGGCTTTACCAACTTTCCAAATCGGCCTGAATCTCCCACTAACCGGATCCAATGATTAGCGTGGTAAATACCCGCTCTAAAAACTTGTCAACCCGACGAATATGCCGCAGTCTGATAATTATTCTCAATTGATCGCAAAGTTGGATCAATTTATCCGTAAGTATTATATCAACCAACTAATCCGGGGAAGCCTGTATACCTTGGGGTTTATCTTAAGTTTGTTTTTGGTGGTAAGCTTGTTGGAGCACAATTTTTATTTTTCTGTTAACGCTAGAAAAGGGTTATTCTTTGGCTTCCTACTCCTCTCTACCGGCGCAGCTTATTTCTGGATATTTCGTCCCCTTCTCCAATATTTCAGGCTGGGAAAAGTGATTAGTCATGCGCAGGCTGCTTCTATAATCGGCGATCACTTTCAAAGCGTACAAGATCGACTGCTTAATATCCTTCAGCTAAAAGAGCAAAGTGAGCAGGAAGCAAATAATTCTCTTTTGCTCGCTGGCATTGACCAAAAAGCAGAACAGATCAAACTGGTTCCCTTTCGGAAGGCAATCGACCTTTCCAAAAATCGCAAATACGCACGTTACGCGCTTCCGCCCTTGCTCTTGTTGCTCATTTTATTGTTCGCGGCTCCAAGCATGATAAAGGATAGTACCTATCGACTGATAAATAACAACCAGGAGTTTGAACGTCCCGCCCCTTTTTCTTTTGAATTGGTTAATTCCAACCTGGAGGTAGTACAGTATGAAAATTTTCCGATTGAGGTACTGATCAACGGAAATCAATTGCCGAACGAAGTATATGTTGAAGTAGAGGGATTTCCTTACCGCATGAAAAAGCTGGGTCCGAATCGCTTTGCCTACCAATTTAACAATGTGCAAAAGAACATTGGCTTCCGGCTGGTTTCGACCCCCGTGTCTTCTAAAGAATATACGTTGGAAGTCTTACAGAAACCCAACATCATGGGTTTGGAAGTAGATTTGGACTACCCTTCTTATACCGGCAGAAAGGATGAACGACTTTCAAATATCGGCGACCTTTCCGTACCCACTGGAACACAAATCAATTGGAATCTAAACACAGCCTTTACTGATACCATTTGGATGTTCTTTGCCGGCTCAGGAGCACAAGAACAAGCCCAGCGAAAAGGGACCGCGCTGTTCTCCTTTCAGAAACAAGCCTTAAAATCAGAGCTCTACAAGCTTTATATCTCAAACATCAATTTGCCAAAGGCAGATTCCGTGACCTATTCCATTTCAGTAACGCCGGATCGATACCCAGTTATTGAAGCTCAGGAGTTCGTTGATAGTACCTTGGAGAAGGTACGTTTCTTTGCAGGTAATGCTTCTGATGATTACGGACTTTTAAACCTCTCCTTCAATTACCAGCTAACGGATGAAAATGGTCGCCAGCAACCTTTACAAACGGTAAAATTGGCCAATCCTAACGGGAAGAAGGTCGCTTTCGACCACTATTTCGACCTTACCTCCCTTGGGCTTAAACCCGGCGAGCAGGTGACCTACTACTTTGAAGTATACGACAATGACGCGATCAATGGCAATAAGGTAGCCCGTACCCAGCTCATGCAATTCGCGATGCCTACTGTTGAGGAATTTAAGGCAATGGCGGAAGCAAATGACGAAAAAATTAAAAAGAACCTGGAAGAGTCTCTACGGGAATCCAAACAGATCCAGGAGGATTTGAAGGAGGCCCGCGATAAACTATTGCAGGAAAAAGAACTTAACTGGCAAAATCGTAAAGAGCTCGAAAAACTACTGGAACGTCAACAACAGTTACAACTGCAATTGCAGGAAGCCCAGGAGGATTTCAACGAAAACTTGCAAAATCAGGATGAGTTTTCCGAACAGGATGAAGAAACGCGTAAAAAGCAGGAAAAGCTTCAAAAACTTTTCGAAGAAACTATAAATGAGGAGACCCTTGAGCTGATGCAGAAGATCCAGGAACTGTTAGAGGAACTGGATAAAGACCAAGCCTTGGAAATGATGGAAGAGATGCAGATGGATGATGAGGAGATGGAGCTGGAAATTGATCGGCTACTGGAATTGTACAAAAAACTGGAGCTGGAGCAAGAGCTGCAAGAAACCCGGGAACAACTAGAAGAGTTAGCCGAAGACCAGGAGGAGCTTAGCCAGAAAACGGAAGAAACGGATTCTGATCTCGAAAACGAAGAAAACGAATCCGATTCGGAACAGGAGGAAAACAATACTGGTGAGCAGGAAGAAGGTGAGGAAAACCAAAAAACTGAAAACCAGGAAGGGGAGAAGGAACAGGGGGAGAATCAGAATAATCAAGAAGAGAATCAGGGCCAGCAAGAGAAATCCGAACAAGAGAAGCAGACACAAGATCAAAAAGAACAAAATCAGGCTCCTCAAGATCCACAAGAACAAATTCAGAAGGAACAAGAGCAGATCAACCAGGAATTCCAGCAAATCATGGAACAAATGGAGCAGATCGAACAAAAAAATCAGGAGTTGGAAAACCCGCAAAATCTGGGTGATCAGCAGGAGCAAATGGAGCAAATGGAGCAAATTCAGCAAGACCTGGAACAAATCCAACAGCAACTCCAAAAACAAGAAAATCAAGGCGCTTCGCAGAAGCAAAAGAAAGCGGCTCAGCAAATGCGCCAAATGGCCCAGGAAATGCAATCCATGATGCAGTCCGGGCAGATGCAACAAATGTCCGAAGATATAGATGCCTTGCGCCAATTGCTGGAAAACCTTGTAGGACTTTCTTTCGATCAAGAAGACCTGATTGAAGCCTTCACTGAAACCAATCTAAATACACCCAAGTACGTATCTCTTATTCAGGATCAATTTAAACTTAAAGACGACTTTGGTTTAGTGGAGGATAGCCTGCAGGCACTCGCCAAACGGGTTTTCCAGATTGAGAGTTATGTCACTGAAAAAGTCAGCGAAATCAATTCGAACCTGGACAACAGTATCGAAGAATTGGAAGAACGCAGGATAAGCCCAGCCATTGACCATCAGCAGCGAACCATGAAGAATGTTAACGATTTGGCATTAATGCTATCGGAAACCTTAAATCAAATGCAGCAGCAAATGGCTTCCATGATGATGAGCATGCAAAAATCGCAGCAACCCGGGCAACAATCCAGCCAGCAAGGGCAAGAACCAAAAGACAGGATCAGTAAAGGCCAGCAGAAACTCAATGAAGATATGCGCAAAGCAAGTGAGCAAATGCGCAGGCAAAGAGAAGGCGGAGAAGGTGGCTCCGCTAAGGAATTTGCAGAAATGGCTCGCCGGCAAGCCGAACTCCGCAAAGCGCTGGAAGAGAAACAGAAAGAACTACGGCAAAGTGGCCAGGGAGACCCAAAAATTCAGGAGATCCTAGAGAAAATGGACCAAATTGAGAAAGATTTGGTGAATAAAAAGCTGACCAATGAGCTTCTGCAACGTCAACAAGATATAATCTCCAGATTATTGGAATTTGAAAACGCAGAACGACAGCAGGAATTTGAAGAAAAAAGAAAATCAGAAACCGCCAGGCAGGTTCCGCCTATCCGACCTCAGGCTTTGGAAGAATACCTGCGGAAACGGGAAGCGGAGGTGGAGCAGTATAAGACGGTTTCACCAAACTTGAAGCCTTACTTCAAAAGCCTGGTGGAAGAATACCTCAAAAAATTGAGCGAAACGGAAGGACAATAACTGTTGTCTTTCCTAAAAAGACCCATATAACTTATTTCAAGGAAGTAGGTAAAACGAACCACTTGCGGCTTAAAATTGTAACGTCCATGTGCATTCTTACCTAACCTCACTAACCCAAGGGACAGCCTATTGAAAAAGGTAATCCCATTGAAATTTTGATGATTTTAGGTTATTTTAAGGGATCAGACGAGATGAGCAACAGAAACTTTATGCTGAAATTACCTTCGGAGCCCTCCAGTATAGCGATGCTGGAGGTATTTGTTGAAAAATTAGTACATAAGTACCAGCTGAGGCCAGATTTGTATGGGAATATTCTTGTTAGCCTCACCGAAGCCGTGAATAATGCCATTATTCACGGTAATGACGGCGACCGCAATAAGTTGGTACGCGTTCAAATGAATAAAGACGGGAATAATATCACATTCAAAGTCTCAGATGAGGGTAGAGGCTTTGATATGAGTCACGTACCCGATCCAACGCGGCCAGAAAATATCCATAACTGCGGAGGGCGTGGTGTCTTCCTAATGCGCGAGTTATGTGACGATATTGAGTTTCATAACAATGGCAGCACGGTAGAAATGCAATTTTGTATATGACTCAACCAGAGGACCTTATTGACTGGCCCTCCAATGAAGTAGAACCGCTGGCATTCTTTAGTGAATGGGAAGACTATAATCCACCTGAAATAAAAGGGTATATTCCCTGGTTTGTAAAAATTCTCGAAGAAGAAGGCGTTCAATTGGTACGCATCCATTTTATCTTTTGTACCGATGCCTATTTACATACCCTCAATCTCGATTATTTACAACACGACAGTCTCACCGATATCATCACATTTCCCTATCAAGATCCACCCTCCATCGAAGGCGATATTTTCATCAGTATAGAACGCGTTCGGGACAATGCCAAGCAGTTGGGAATCACAGAAAAGGAAGAACTAAGCCGGGTCATGATCCACGGTGTGTACCATCTATGTGGTTATCAGGATAAAACTTCAGAAGAAAAAAAGAGGATGACCCAGAAAGAAGACCAGGCATTGCTTCTTAAACAACAGCTTAATCCCTCCTGAAAAGGAATTGAAATCAAGATTCTTTCAACTTTCCACATTTTTTTTCTTTTTTCCCGATGATTAAATCTTCAGCCTGGAGATCTCTGGTCAAAATGTATTTCAATTCTGGATTCATTATCCTAATAATCAAAGAAATACCTCAAAGTTTCTAACAAGAACTACACCCGATCTGCGATATGAAAGTGCTGAAATTTGGAGGATCATCTGTTCGCGATAGTAACCGCATACGAGCGGTCGCCGAAATTCTTAAACCTCTGCATCAAAGCAGAGAGCGTTTTGCTGTGGTGGTATCCGCTCTGGGTGGCATAACGGACAATCTGGTCCTGATGGCTAACTTGGCTGAAAAAAGTGATTCAAATTTCCTGAAGCAGCTTACCACATTTAGTGAAAGGCATATTTCGGTTGCCCAGGAGCTGCTAGAATCAAGCTTTCTGGACACCGTAATACCCGAGTTAGAAAACAATCACCGTGTTCTTGAAAATCTGCTTCAAGGAATTTTTCTTGTCCGGGAAGCTTCTCCTCGAACTATGGATTATGTCCTAAGCTTCGGGGAGCGCAATTCGGCATTTCTGATTAGTGAATTCTTACGGCAAGAAGGCATTCCCACAGAGTATCTCGACGCCAGGAAAGTAATTCGAACTGACAAACGTTTTGGCGCTGCCAGGGTAAAAATTGAAGAAACATACCAACTAATTCAGGATCATTTTGCTGCCGCTAGCCAAATTCAACTTATGACTGGCTTCATTGGTTCGTCAAAAGGAGGGCTAACTACGACCTTGGGAAGGGGCGGATCAGATTATTCCGCTTCCCTGCTTGCTGCAGCGCTTGGGGCACAGGTATTGGAGATCTGGACAGATGTAAATGGAGTACTTACTGCTGACCCCCGCCGTGTAAAGAAAGCATTTACTCTTCCTAGCCTTACTTATGCCGAAGCAGTAGAACTATCCTATTTGGGGGCAAAAGTGATCTATCCTCCCACCATCCGACCAGTCCGGGAAAAAAATATTCCAGTTCGGATTCGAAATACTTTCAACCCGGCTTTTCTCGGAACGCTGATCTCCAATACCCCTGAAAAGAGACCTCAGGCTGTCACAGGTATTTCATCGATCAACAGCATTGCCTTGATCACGCTCCAGGGTACAGGATTGGTTGGGGTGCCGGGCATGGCGGCTCGCCTGTTTTCAAGCCTGGCCCGCCTTCAAATCAACATAATGCTGATTACCCAAGGCTCCTCCGAACAATCGATCACCTTTGCTATTCTGCCAGAACAGGTGGAAGAAGCATTCCAGGCTGTATCTGAAGAATTCAGTCTGGAAATTGGCAAAGGCAGTATTGATCCAATTCGGGTAGAGCGCTCCCTATCCGTAGTCGGCGCGATTGGAGAACACATGCGGTCCAGGCCAGGTATCTCAGGTCGACTTTTTCAGGCATTAGGAAAAAATGGGATCAATGTGGTAGCAATCGCTCAAGGCTCTTCTGAACGAAATATTTCAGTTGTTGTCGATCAGGGGGATGAAGCCAAAGCCTTGAACGCATTGCATGAAGCCTTTTTCCTATCGGATGTCAAACAATTGCACTTATTCTTTGTGGGAGTAGGTCTAATTGGTGGAACCTTGATTCGTCAAATCCTCAGACAGAGTGGCTTTCTTCGGGAAAAAATGGCTACTGAAATTCGGATTGTAGGTTTATCCAATAGCCGTAAAATGCTATTTCAGGAAGAGGGCATTGCTTTAGAAAAGTGGAACGAAAAGCTCGAAAATGAGGGCGAGGAAATGGATTTTAATCGTTTTATCCAACGGATGAAAGACCTGAATCTCCCAAATAGTATTTTTGTAGACAACACGGCCGATCGCAACCTGGCTTCTCATTATCAAGAAATTCTAGACGCCAGTATATCCATATCGACACCTAACAAAACTGCAACCTCATCTTCTTACCAGCAATACCAGTCCTTGAAAAAACAAGCTTGGAAACGCGGGGTCCAATTTTTATATGAGACGAATGTAGGCGCCGGTCTTCCAGTGCTTTCCACCCTGCATGATCTTATGGTAAGCGGAGATCGGATTTTACAAATTGAGGGCGTCCTTTCTGGATCTATGTCTTTCATTTTCAACTCTTTAGACAATAACACACCCTTGAGTGAAGCCATTCGAGAAGCCGCCCGGAAGGGCCTCACGGAGCCCGATCCACGAGAAGATCTAAGTGGGAACGATGTCCGTCGTAAACTTGTCATTCTAGCAAGGGAAAGCCGGATGGAACTGGAAATGAATCAGATCAAAATGGAGGAATTTCTGCCTACCGCTTGTTTTGAGGCGTCTACGGTAGAAGTATTTTTTGAAGAGTTGGAAAAATGGGAGCATAACTTCACTGCCAGGTTAGAGGAGGTACATCAGAACGGCAAGCGGCTCCGCTTTTTGGCAGTATTAAATCGAGCGGAGCGAAAAGCTGAGGTCCGGCTTGCAGAGGTAGGTCCAGGGAGTCCCTTTTTTGGATTGAGTGGGAGCGACAATATGATTGTCTTTACTACAGACCGCTACCTTGAAAGACCCCTTGTAGTAAGAGGCCCTGGAGCTGGAGCGGAAGTGACTGCTGCAGGTGTTTTTGCAGAAATTCTGAAAATTGGAAATCACCTAAGTTGATGCGTGCCGGAATAAAAATTTTTGCACCCGCCAGTGTAGCCAACTTGGCTTGCGGATATGACATTCTTGGGTTGGCGCTGGAACAACCGGGCGACGAGATTATTGCCCGTCCATCCGACCAACCTGGTATCCGGATTTCACGCATATTTGGTGCCCAGGGCAAGTTACCTACCGATATTCGGGTTAATACTGCAGGTGTTGCCGCTACTCAAGTACTAGAAGCAGCGAAGGAGCCTAAATTTGGAATTGACCTAGAGATCCATAAAAAAATGCCTTTTGGTACCGGAATGGGCTCCAGTGCTTGCTCGGCGGTAGCTGGCGCAATGGCTGTTAATGAACTATTAGGTCGCCCTTTCGAAAAAAGAGAGCTGTTACCATTTGCAGTTGCCGGTGAGGAGGCCGCTGATGGAGCCTGGCATGCGGACAATATTGCCCCCAGCCTGTTGGGTGGGGTCATTCTGGTGCGCAACAACATGGAATTGGATGTTATCCGCCTCCACTCGCCTCCAGGATTACGGGTGACCATAATTCTCCCGGAAATACAAGTGCTAACCAAAGATTCTCGAGCCATCCTTTCGCCTGAGGTGCCCTTGGCAGATCATATTCAACAAAGTGCAAATTTAGGTGGGCTCGTTGCGGGCTTATTTAATTCTGACCTGGAATTGATTCGGAGATCATTAAAGGATCGGATAATAGAGCCTCAACGGGCCAAACTGATTCCACATTTTTATGACGTGCAAGATGCTGCATTGTCCGAAGGCGCTCTAGGTTGTAGTATTTCAGGTGCAGGTCCAGCCATTTTTGCGATTAGCGCTAACACGCTTGTGGCCGAAAGGGTGGGGGAGGCAATGGAGCGTGCATTTAATGACCGCGGTATTGGTACCCGAACCTACCAATCCGGTATAAATCTGGAAGGATCCATTAAATGTTAGGTATGGAGTTGTATTCAACCAATAATCTGAATCTACGAGTTGGCTTGAAAGAAGCCGTCATGCGAGGTTTGCCACCTGACAATGGATTATATATGCCTGTGGAGATTCCCAGGCTGCCTAGGGTGTTCTGGGATAAGGTCGAATCCTATTCCTTCCCTGAGCTTTCTTTTGAAATGAGCAGGTCGCTGATAGGACATAGCGTTGAAGAAGAAGCCTTATTCTCTATCATCAGTGGTGCGATCAACTTCCCCGCTCCTTTAGTTTCTCTATCTGATCGATTGCATATACTCGAGCTCTTTCACGGTCCATCGCTGGCATTTAAGGATTTTGGCGCACGCTTTATGGCCCGGCTAATGGGACACTTCAATCGAAATGAAGATCAACCGCTCACCATTTTGGTAGCCACCTCTGGGGATACCGGAGGGGCTGTAGCTGCGGGTTTCTATAATACTCCAGGTATTGAAGTAATTATTTTATTTCCTAGTGGTAAGGTAAGTCCCCTTCAGGAAAAGCAGCTTACTACTTGGGGCGGGAATATTACAGCTCTGGAGATTGAAGGCACCTTTGATGATTGTCAGGCTTTAGTTAAAAAGGCTTTTTTGGACAAGCAATTGTCCAATCAACTTCGGTTGAGCTCCGCCAATTCAATCAACATTGCCAGGCTCATTCCACAATCGTTTTACTACGTAGAAGGATGGAAGCAATGGAAGCAGGAGGACAAGAGCGTTACATTTGTAGTACCCAGCGGTAATTTTGGAAACCTTACAGCCGGTATCCTTTCAGCAAAAATGGGATTACCCATTAACCAATTTATTGCCGCCACCAACGTCAATCGAATTGTTCCTGCCTATCTGGAGAGCGGTAATTTTGAACCAAAACCATCCATTGCTACAGTTTCCAATGCTATGGATGTAGGTAATCCCTCCAATTTTACTCGAATGCTTGATCTGTATGGTTCCACGTGGAACCTCATGCAAGATGCCGTTACCGGATATTCCTTTTCAGATGAGGATACACTGGCAGCAATCAAGAAAAGCAAGTCAGAATTCGATTATCTGCCTTGCCCACACACGGCTATTGGATTGTTGGCTGCAGAACGCTATCTAATAGCGAACCCGAACTCAAAAGTTATCGTTTTGGCAACAGCCCATCCAGCTAAATTTATCCCTGTGGTGGAGCAAGCACTTGGATACCCACCCAATATTCCAGAAACCCTGGCCAGACTGGAACACCTGGAATGCCATTCTATTAAAATGGAACCTCAATTTAAAAGCTTTAGGACCTACTTGATGGATCGATCCTAATAACCAAGCTGCTATTCTTCAATGGTATGCCTGCAAATTGTTCCACGTGGAACATGAGTAGATCTAACTTTTAAACATCTCTTATTACCGCAAAAGAATGCTGGCTAATTCAGCCCTTCGTCTGAATTCAAAACCTCTGGACGCTATACTGGTTCCATTTTGTTAATTTTGCAGCTTGAAAAATGGACCACCACCAAAGTTTTTAATTGAATGGTTGACTACAAAAATCCAAACCTCCTCCTGGAAAAGAAGGGTTTAACGATGGGAAAAGTCTCCTGGCGAAGCCCTTCCAATATTGCTTTGGTTAAATATTGGGGTAAGTACGGTCGCCAACTCCCCTCCAACCCTTCTGTTAGCCTTACCCTGAAGGAAGCCCATACAGATACCACCATAACCTACAGCCCGGAACGATCGAATAAGGAAGGTATTGAACTTGAATTTCTATTCGAGGGACAATATCAGCCTGCATTCGCCAATCGCATAAAGGCTTTTCTTGAGTCGATATTGGATATTTTCCCATTCTTGGCCCAACTGAAGATCAAAATAGAATCCCAAAATAGTTTTCCGCATTCAACTGGTATTGCCTCCTCAGCTTCAGCCATGAGTGCCTTGGCTCTATGCCTTTGCAGCCTGGAAGAAGAATTATTTGGCAATAAGCTACCCGAAGCGGCATTCATGCAAAAAGCCTCTTACATAGCTCGGTTGGGGTCTGGAAGTGCGAGTAGATCTGTCTTTCCATGTGCAGCCGTATGGGGTTCGCACCCTGCCGTTCCCCAATCAAGTAACACCTATGCAGTCGGGATTGAGACTAGTGTGCACCCCATTTTCCATACCTACCATGATGATATTCTGATTGTGAGCCGAAAGAAAAAGGAGGTCTCCAGTACGGCAGGACATAAGCTGATGGAAGACCACCCTTTCGCAAATACCCGGTTTCAACAAGCCAGGCACAATCTGGGAACAATGCTCCAGGCCTTATCGAATGGTGACCTAGAATCTTTCGGTACGATCTTAGAAATGGAAGCCCTAACGCTCCACGGGTTGATGATGTCATCTCTACCTCCATTCATTCTGTTGGAACCCAATACTTTGAGTCTCATACGAATGATCAAAGCCTACCGTGCAGAACAGCATCTACCCCTACATTTTACACTGGATGCGGGTCCAAATTTACACCTGCTTTACCCCGATTCCATTGCACCTCAGGTGAACGAGTTTATTAGCTCCGAATTAAAAGCGCTCTGTGAGGATAGGGTAGTTATCCAAGATGTAGTGGGTCAAGGGGCTGTAAAAATATAATCCTATATATGATTCCCACTTGGAAAAATATAGCGTTATATGTCTGCTTTTTTATCTGCCTTAGCGCTTGTGGGCAGCCTACCCCTATTCAAAGACCAGAGCTCAATGACCCGCAGTTTGATAAAATGTTAACGAGGTTATTGCCTTTTTACACGCCGCTAATCGGTGTTCATACCCTCCGTGAAAAGCAGGATAGCTTCATTGTATTGGACGCAAGGAGCCGGGAAGAATACAGGATAAGCCATATACCACAGGCTATTTGGGTTGGTTATGGTAAAGAACTGAAGACTGAAACTTTACACACCATTCCAAAGAACAAACCTGTAGCTGTTTATTGTTCTGTCGGGTATAGAAGTGACTTCGTTGGTAAAATGCTCGTCGAAAAATTGGGGTTTACTAAAGTGTATAATGTTTATGGCAGTATATTCGAGTGGTCTAATCAAGGATTTCCCTTGGAAGATGACTCGGGATCAACTACAAAACGCTTGCACACGTATAATTCGAAGTGGAGCAAATGGGTATCAGATACACTCGCGATCGAGAAAATCTGGTAAGTAGATCCATCCTGGGCCGAATAAGCAAGCCAAAATCATTATCGGCAATTCCTAAAACCAAATCGAAGACAGAAAAAGCTCTGGTTTCAGCATAAAGATGCATGAAACTGAATAGAAATATCGAAACAGCAATTCAAAACCAAAATTTGGGTTATGGACTTATTTGCAAAGTTTGCAGGTAATCGCGGTCCGCTTGGCCAATATGCGCATGAAGCACACGGTTATTACGCCTTTCCACAATTGGAAGGAGAAATTGGCCCGCGAATGAAGTTCCAAGGGGTGGAACACATTATTTGGAATATAAACAATTATTTAGGCCTGGCTAATCATCCCGAGGTTCGAAAGATTGATGCAGAAGCAGCCAAAGATTGGGGCTTGGCATACCCTATGGGAGCTAGGATTATGTCTGGTGACAATTCCTATCTCTATCAGCTTGAAGCTGGCTTAGCTCAGCTTGTACAAAAGGAAGCTGCACTAGTCTTAAATTTCGGATTCCAAGGCGTACAATCTGTAATAGATGCCCTGCTTGGCAGGCACGACGTCGTCGTCTATGATACAGACAGTCATGCTTGTATATATGATGGTGTGCGACTTCACATTGGCCGCAGGCTGCCCTATGAGCATAATGATATGGACAGCCTTGAGAAGCAATTAAAAAGAGCTTCTGATCTCGTCGCTAAAACAGGAGGCGGCATACTTGTTGTAACCGAAGGGGTCTTTGGTATGCGAGGCGAGCAAGGAAAGCTAAAGGAAATCGTTGATCTTAAAAAGAAATACGAATTCCGCCTTTTTGTAGATGATGCGCATGGATTCGGTACCATGGGGGCAACGGGAGCCGGAGCAGGCGAAGAGCAAGGTGTACAAGATGAAATCGATCTGTACTTCTCTACTTTCGCTAAATCCATGGCAAGTATAGGAGCATTTGTAGCTGGTGATAAGGATATTATACATTATCTATTGTACAATGTAAGATCACAGCTATTCGCAAAAACTCTTCCGATGCCTTTAATAATCGGCAATCTGAAACGATTGGAGTTGTTGCGAACAATGCCTGAACTTCGGGAGAATCTTTGGCATAATACAAACGCTTTAAAACAAGGACTTCGAGAAGCAGGGTTCGATTTAGGAAAATCCGATGCTTGTGTAACACCGGTTTACATGCATGGTACTCCATATGAAGCAGCCAACCTGGTGCACGACATTCGTTCAACCCACCGGGTCTTCTGTAGTATGGTCATGTATCCGATGATCCCCAAGGGTATGATCTTATTGCGCATGATTCCTACAGCAGCTCATGATCAGGAAGACATTGATAAGACGGTAGAAGCTTTCATCGCTGTAAGTGATCGTCTGAAAGCAGGTGAATACCAGGGCGAATTAAAATTCGTATCCAAAGAGCTGGCATAACTGAACACAGCCGATAATTCTGAACCCCTTCCGATGATCCGGAGGGGGTTTGTCATTTTTATCCCTACATATTCCATACCCGGAATATGGCCTGAATAACTTGATTCAGGCCCAGCCCGGATATAACCAGTATGACGACTAAGAAAAGGAAATTCTGCATCCTGGAATTGCGGAACTCGTCCGGGATTAATTCCTTGCTATTCATAGCCGTAAATAGAAAATACCCGACGATCGGCAACAACAAGCCATTGAGCCCCTGCGCCGCGATGATGGCCGGAATCGGTTGAACTTCCAACCAGACGAAGAGCAGGCCAAAGCAAAGGACGAACCCCCAAACTGCTTTAAACCGCCAGGAGCCGGGACTCCAGCTTTTCCCTAGCAAACTATAAGCAGTAACGGCAGCAGCCAATGGTGCCGTTACGGAACTGGTGAAACCGGCTGCAAACAAGCCGAATGCGAACAACAATTGTCCTGGCGCTCCAAATTGAATGCCCAATGAACCCGCTAAAGCCTCAAAGCTAAATTCCCCTTTCAGCCCTGTTGCTGCAACCATAATAGCGATAGAAATTATACCCCCTATACCAATAGCGCCAGCCAGCCCAATCCGCATTTCACGAATGTTTTGCCCTTTACCGATCCCGGAAGCTAAAAAGAGATTGTAAGGTACCAATGTGGTACCGATCAAGCCCAACACTAACCAGTTGGCCTCGATTATGCTCCCACCGTCTCCTTGGGCAGAGAAACCCGTCCTAAAGGCCAGATATAAAAATGCCAGACCCATGAAAGCCACTACTAACCCAAGCAGCCTGGCCACCACCTTAATCTTACCGATGCTCAAAAGGAAAGCAGCAGCCAGGCCTAAAAGGGCTGCGAGTCTACTGCCCCCTTCCAAACCCAATAAGGATAAGCCGGCCATTGCTCCCAATAAGTTACCAGCCTGGTAAGCCATACATCCCAACAGGATGACCAGGAATAAAATCCATGGAGCCCAGGTGCCGGATCCATACCGTAACGCCAATAGTTCGCCTAAGCTTTTTCCACTGGCTATTGTCAACCGAGCAGCTGCCTCTTGTAAGATGAAAGTGGCAACGATAGAGAAAAGTAAAGCCCAAAGTAGGTTTAATCCAAATCCGGAACCGGCCTTGGAAGTCGTAGTAATTGTCCCAGGGCCAATAAATGCAGCTGCAATTATTGACCAAAACAGGATACTACCTAATCCTCTGGAAAGAGAGCGGCTTTTTGTCATCAGATGCTTTTCCTGTATTGGTGAAGCCTACCTTTCAACCATAAGGGGCGGTTGTGCCCATATCCCCTTTTCCCATTTGTTAAGAAATGCGTTCCATGGAGGCTTTTTGGTCATACTTACCCTTAGGTTGATTGACATGCATGGTTCGGATCCGATAGGGTCGTTTGGATTGACTCTCAAAATAAGTCCGCATTTGGATCTCCACCACAATACCGATGGTAACTAACTGGATGCCTCCCAGCACCAGCATCAGACCTAAAATTAGAAGTGGCTTTCCCCAAATATCATTACCCAATATTTTCAAGGTAACCAGATACAGGTTGATTAAAACGCCTATGCCGAAGAGTAACAACCCAAGGGTTCCAAACAAATGCATTGGCTTTTGCATATACCGCTTATAGAAAAGCATCAAAAGGAGATCACTGACTACCTTAAACGTTCTTCCCAATCCATACTTGGAGCTCCCAAACTGACGCGCATGATGTTTAACTGGCACCTGGGTAATTCGAGCTCCTTCTAAAACGGCTAATACTGGAATAAACCTATGGAGCTCACCATACAAGCCTAAATCCTTGGCGATTTCTGCTTTGAACAATTTCAACGCACATCCATAATCTCTCAAGTATACACCTGATGACTTCCGGATTAGGTAGTTGGCAATCCGACTTGGAATCTTTCGAAGCAGTACACCATCCTTGCGATTAACCCGTTCTCCAGCAACCAAATCCCAGCCTTCTCGTTCGGCTAATTCCAGCATCTGAGGGATATCAGAGGGATCATTCTGAAGATCACCATCCAAAGTGACTATGTATTCTCCTTCAGCATGGTCAATTCCGGCCATTAGGGCTAGGCTTTGACCGTAGTTTTTACGAAAGGAAATAGCTTTTAACCTGGGATCTTCAATAGCCAAAAGTTCTTCCATGGTTCGATCTGTAGATCCATCATCGACGTAGATCAATTCATAATCGTACGATGACAAGGCCACAGCAATTTTCTCTACCAAAGGCCGCACATTCATTTCTTCATTGTAAACAGCAACCACTATGGACATTTTTGGCTTTTCCATCCAGTTCCGTTGTTAGTTTTTTTCAATTGGAATCTGATCCCAGATACTCAACGCCCGATCAGCTAAGATACAGCGAATCTCTATCCCGGACTGAATTGTCACAGAAAGAAACAATACAGAGAAATTGTACGTTTCAATCCTTGTTGTTTTCTATCTTTTACCGTTTTTAGATTGCCAGAAATAAAAGAAGCAAAAAGCTATACATGTCTCAAGTAGAATTCTCATCCGACGTAGAAGCCGTAGACGCATTGAGCCAATCTTTTCAGGATCTTACCAATGAGATTGGAAAAGTGATTGTTGGTCAGGAAGGTGTGGTCAAAGCTGTAATCATTAGCTTATTCAGTAACGGACACAGTCTGTTGGTGGGGGTCCCCGGATTAGCCAAAACCTTGCTGGTAAGTACCATTGCTGAAGTACTTGACCTTGACTTTAAGCGCATCCAGTTTACGCCAGACCTAATGCCTAGTGATATTACCGGTTCCGAAATTCTGGATGAAGACCGGCACTTCCGATTCAACAAAGGCCCCTTATTTGCAAATATCGTCCTGGCAGATGAAATAAACCGTACTCCGCCAAAAACACAGGCTGCCCTTTTGGAAGCCATGCAGGAACGCTCGGTAACGGTATCAGGTAATCGCCATTTGCTTCCTAAACCATTTTTCGTTTTGGCGACTCAAAACCCCATTGAACAAGAGGGAACTTATCCATTGCCTGAAGCCCAACTGGATCGGTTCATGTTCAATATTAAATTAGACTACCCGTCTTATGAAGAAGAATTAAAAGTGGTCAAGACGACAACAGCTTTACCCGAGTATGATCTCAGCCATGTAATCACCGGGCCTCAAATCCTTGCCTACCAACAATTGATTCGAAAAATTCCTGTGGCTGATAACGTTTTGGAATACGCCGTCAAAATGGTAAGTAAGACACGTCCTGGAACAGATAATGCTATATCCATCACAAACGATTATGTTTCCTGGGGTGCAGGACCGAGGGCTTCACAATACCTAGTTCTCGGAGCAAAATGCCATGCAGCGATATCCGGAAAGTATTCTCCTGATATTGAAGATGTAAAAGCCGTAGCTAACCTGGTACTCCGGCACCGCATCGTCCGAAATTATAAAGCGGAAGCAGAGGGTATTTCTGAAGAAAATCTGATCGAAAGCTTTTATTGAAAGCTCCCGGCCCTACTTTCAGAAAACGGAAACCTTCTCCATTTCATCGTTCTAAACGCCAAAGGTGTACGGTCTTGCATCTATTCTGTAGGACCAACTGCTTAATTAAGCTGCTTAAGAGATTACACCGGCTGAATAAGAACTTGACACTTTCCCAATCCATAAATCAGGTTAGTATGAATTCAATCTGCCTGAAATTACCGAACTTACTGGTGCTTACGCTAGCTATTGAACTTCACAAAACTATGACTTCCATTATCAGAACTATCTGCTTCTCGTTGGTCGTTTTGTTTGTCCTTTCCTCCTGCTCGGAAAACAACCCTGCCGCTGCACTCAAACCCAAGCCAATTGCTTATGGCAAGATCAGAGATGTAACTGTAATTGCTGATCCTTCCCTGTGGGGCAGTGAGATAGGAGATACACTAAAAAACTACTACACCGGACCTTATCGCTTGCTTCCGCAACCGGAGCCTATTTTAGATGTAAGGCACTTTTCTTATGAGGAATTTAAAGCAGACCCATTGCGGAAAGAACTGCGCATACTTTTCTTTATTTCCAACCTCAATGATCAACGTTCTTCCACCGCCAAAATGATGCGCGAGGAACTGGGCGAGGAAGCTGTACGTAGAGCCAATGAAGATGAAGATTTCCGTTCCGTTGTTTTCTCCAACAAATGGGCCAAGGGCCAATTGGTTATCTATCTATTTGGCACCTCCCAGGAAGACCTGGTTCGGACCATCAAGCGGTCCTATAACTCTGTGATGAACCGAATCAAAAAGATTGATGCCGAGCGACTGGATGCCACCGTCTACCTCGATGGTGAAGATGTGCGTCTCAACCAGATTGTAAAGGACGAACTCCAGGTAAGCCTCCGGATTCCCGGGGATTACTTTTTGGCTAAAGCTGAAGAGGGAATCATTTGGTTCAGGAAAGAGCATCCCGATTTGACCAGTAGCAATCTAATATTTCAAAAGGTCTCCTACACGGATGTAAGCCAATTCTCACCGGAAGGAATTAAAGCGCTGCGAGATTCAATTGGCCGAGCCCACGTATCCTCTGAACTTCCAAACACCTACATGAAGATAAATGATGAAGATCTTCCTTTTTTGACCCAACAAGTAAAAATTGGAAATCAACTTGCGTTAGAAGGAAGAGGGATCTGGGAAATAGAAAATGACTTTATGGGAGGGCCATTTATATCCTATTTGTTTTTGCATCCAAAGACGCAAGAGCTAATATTTATGGATGCTTTTGTATACTCTCCAGGAAATGATAAGCGGAACTACATGATTTACCTGGATTACATATTACACTCCCTCAAAATTTAGAACAGGTGACGCCCTCGAAGTGGACGCCACCTGCCGCTTAAGTACAACTTTCTAATTGACAGTCCCTTCTACTCCTCTGCATCGATCATTTTCAAGCTCCGCTCTACAAAAGCAGTGAGTTTGGAACCATTAAGCATGCCTTGGTTCAACAAAGCAAGATCATACAGATATTGGCCAAGCTCCTTCTGGTCTGCATCTTCTTTTGAAAGGATTTTCTGAGCAATCAGCGGATGATTAGAGTTCACTACAATGTTGTAACTGTCCGGGAACATATCTGCACCCATGCCCTGAAGACTCTGCATTTCCTTCATACGCCGCATAAACTCTGGTCGGGTAATAGTAACAGGAGCATCATCCGGGGCCATGGGTTTTAATTGAACCTGTGCAGTTCCTTTTTCCACAAACCCTTCAAAAATAGTTTTCACCTGCTCTTGCTCTTTTTCGCTAAGGACCGATTCTACTTCCTGATCCTTCTGAACCAGATTGTCCACAGTATCTGAATCCACTCGAACAAAAGTGATGTTCCCCAGCTTGTATTCTAACTGTTGGATGAAGTGGTTATCAATGACTTGATCCATTACCAAAACCTGGTACGATCTATTTTTACACGACTGGATATAAGCCTGATGCGCCTCGGGGGAATGTGTGTACAGGAGAACCAGCTTATCGTACTTATCGGTTTGATGCTCCTTTGTAGCCTCCTTGTACTCATCAAAAGTACGGTAGGTGCCATCTACATCTTTCAAAAGAGTAATATCCTTGGTCCGATCATAGAACTTTTCATCTGAGATCATACCATACTTCACAAACACGCCTAAATCATCCCACTTTTCTTCAAATACAGCACGGTCCTGATCAAACAGCTCTTTTAGCTTGTCTGCTACCTTACGGGTAATATACCCTGTGATCTTCTTGACATTTGCATCACTTTGGAGATAAGACCTGGAGACGTTTAAGGGAATGTCCGGGGAATCAATGACCCCGTGTAAAAGGGTCAAAAATTCGGGTACAATATCCTTGATCTCATCAGTTACATAGACCTGATTGCTATATAATTGGATCTTGTTCCGCTGAATTTCCAGGGAATTACCCAATTTGGGGAAATATAAGATCCCGGTCAGGTTAAACGGATAATCAATATTGAGGTGGATATGAAACATAGGAGCTGTACTGAATGGGTACAACTCTCGATAGAAAGCCTGGTAATCTTCGTCGGTCAATTCGGAAGGCATCCTTTTCCAGGCTGGCTCCGTATTGTTGATAATATTGGGAACCTCCACTGTTTTCTTCTCCTGTTCTGCCTCTCCTTCGGCAGCAGCTTCACCGTCCTCTACCGTTTCCGTTCTGGTACCAAACTGAATGGGGATGGGCAAAAACTGACAATACTTTTGAAGCAGGCTTTCAATCCTGCTGTTTTCCAGAAACTCTGCATTTTCCTCGTTGATATGAAGAATAATGTCGGTTCCCCGATCCGCTTTGTCATTTTCTTCGATCGTGTATTCCGGATCACCTTCACAAACCCAGGTCACCCCTGGTTCACCATTGTAAGAACGAGTGTATACCTCCACTTTGTCAGCTACCATGAAGGCCGAATAAAAACCCAAGCCAAAATGACCGATTATACTTTCATCCTTATAACGTTCGAGAAATTCTTCGGCGCTGGAGAATGCCACTTGATTTAAGTATTTCTTCACCTCATCAGCGGTCATTCCGATTCCTCTGTCCCGAACGGTAAGTGTTTTCTTTTCCGAATCCACCAGAATTTCAATATGCGTATCCCCCAATTCTCCTTCGACCTCTCCTCGGTTAGCTAAGGCTTTCACCTTGGTAGTAGCATCTACCGCATTGGAAACCAGTTCGCGAAGAAAAATCTCATGATCCGAGTATAAAAACTTCTTGATGATTGGGAATATATTTCCGGTTTGAACAGAAATGGTTCCTTTTTCCATGGAATATCCTTTTTTAATTAACTTTTTGGCAACTGCTATGCCAATGCGCTAATTCTGCCAATATGTCGTATTCAACTCTTCCAGGGCTGTATTTATGGGCCTTTGGCAGAATTTTCAATTCGAATTCCTGTATCCTTTTTGCCTGAATAAAAGGAATTCCCTTTCTTTGTAAAGCTGAGAGCATTGAGAAAAAGGCATATCTAAGGCACAGACCGTGCCATCCTAACTACCATTCGGAAAATATTAATTGTCTAGTCCTAGATTGGGATAACTCACTACGCTTGTTTGTAAAGGCAAGCGCAGTGAGGCCGGCCTTATTAAGGGGGGTTAGCCGGCCCTCACATTGCCGCTGATCCGGAGTTTATCCGGATCAGTTTTTTTTATCTACACGCAATCGCTCATCTCGATTAGCGATCTCCCATGCGGTGTGAAAGATTAACTTACCAATCTTTGCCATTTTCTCATACTCGATTTTTTCTGCCGTATCTGTTATCCTGTGGTAATCTGCATGGGTTCCATTAAAATAGAATATGGAAGGAATCCCATTTTTAGCAAAATTATAGTGATCCGAACGATAATAAAATCGGTTTGGATCGTCCTCGGCATTATAGGTGTAGTCCAATTCAAGCTTGGTAAATTTCGAATTGGCATCCTCATTGATTTGATGCAAATCACTGCTCAACCGATCCGATCCAATCACATATACATAATTGGGATTTCCAGTATGTTTCTTATCAACCCTTCCCACCATATCCACATTGATATCAACCACAAGCTGCTCTAGTGGGATTACAGGATTTTCTACGTAATATTTAGATCCGAGCAATCCCTTTTCTTCTCCGGAGACCAACAACCCCAGAACAGACCTTCTAGCTCCGACTCCCCTGGATTTAGCTTCCTTGAAGGCTTCCAATACTTCCAGGACTGTACTGGTGCCCGAAGCGTTATCATCAGCACCGTTGTAAATAGCATCACCTCGCTTGCCCAGATGATCGTAATGAGCCGAAAGAACGACCACCTCGTCCTTTAAATTGGGATCGCTGCCTTCAATAAATCCCATTACGTTTTCACCACTTAATTGATACAAGTCTTTATCCAGGTTCAACCGGAGCTGGGTCGGCACTTCAAGTCTTTTGCTTTTTCCTCTTTTCTGGATTTTCTTGCGCACCTTGATCACTTTATTGAGTCGCTTATCGATCAGATCTTTTGCTAGAGTGGAAGAGATTACACAATTGGCAGGATATCGATCTGAGACTCTTCCATCTCCAAGCTGTAAACTCCTATTCAATAGCTGACGCCGTGCTGCCTGCAAGTCCTTCTTGAAATTAGATGAAATAATTAGCACAGCTAACACACCGTTCTCCTTCGCAACTTCAAGCTTTTTCTTTAGGCTCAAACTCCATACGGATGGCTCCTGATTGCCACTAATCAGGTATTGCCCCTTTTTGTTAAATGGTTCGCCACCATAGATCAAGATAGCCTTCCCTTCCACATTGGCTCCACTGTAATCACTGTAAGCTGGATCATCAATACCATAGCCCAAAAATAGGATCTCCTCAAAAACAGCATCAAAATGCTCTGGATTTAATTGGGGAGAAGCGTAAAAGGATCTTAGATGAGAAACGGGCTCATTATTCAAAGTCAATTGAATCGTATCCCAGGTAGCTGCATTGAATTCAATTTTCTGAAAGTAATCCCCTTCAGTTCCAATTGTAGGAAGCTCCCATTTCTCAAATATAGATGCGATGTAATCAGCTGCTTTTTTCTGGCCAGGTGTTCCCGTTTCCCGACCTTCATATTCATCTGAAGCAAGGGTGCCCAGGTGAGTTTTCAAATCTTGGACGGTAATTGTCTCAGCCAGTGCTTCAGCTTGTTCATAAGGTGCTCCTTGCTGAGCCAAAAGGGAGTAGGTCGTAAGGAAAATGAGTTGAACTACAATATATCTGCGCATAAGCATAAATCTTAACTACCAGAAAAAAGACCCGATGCTCAATAGCTGTCGGGTCATTCACTAATGTTGAGTCCTAGGAACAGAGTGCTAATAGTAGAATCAACAACCTAAGGAAATCTTTCCCACCCGACGCTGATGCCTGCCGCCCTCAAAATCTGCTTCCAAAAAAGCTTTAGTGATTTCCGCAGCTTCTTCCTTTGTTATAAAACGAGCCGGCAAAGCCAGCATATTCGCATTGTTATGTTGCCTGCCCAACCGGGCTAGCTCAGGCAGCCAGCACAAAGCTGCCCGTATCCCCTGATGTTTATTAACAGTGATCGCAACTCCATTCCCGCTACCACAAAGCACGATCCCTAAATCCACCTTCCCTTGCTCCACATAATCGGCTACAGGATGAGCAAAGTCGGGATAGTCGACCGAATCAGGAGAATCCGTTCCAAAGTCCTGAACGGAAATATGCATCTCCATCAGCATTTTTTTAATGCTTTCCTTGTGCTCATACCCGGCATGATCACATCCGATGGCGATAGTTTTTACTTCCATGGAATTTAGTTATTAAAATCCAGGGAGGGTTGTGGTGTCCTGTAGCTAGCAAACCTGGACTCCAATTCATCCCCAAATTCAGAATCCCCGGCCGCCTTAACCTGCAAAATCATTCGGTTAATCGTACTCAAGGAAGCTTCAAAATCGTTTTGGAAACTGCTTTTCAGGGTTTCTTCATCAAGCGAATAGTAAAATCCAAGCCGGTCCTCAAGCTCGTCCGCTAGTATTTGCAGATGAGGCTTGGCTCGATCATAGGCATCAGCTTGGAAATAGACTTGCAACATGTAATATGCCCGGTAATCATATGGGAAGTTCATATGCGGAAACACTTCAAAATATTTATCCAGCAACTCAACACCCTTCTCTTTCTCTCCCTTGCCAATCAGTTGAGTGGCTGTACGCAACATTACCAACTGATGACTTTGTACACTAGGCATGTAGCTATTATCTACGAATAGATCATATTGATCAAAATTCCCCCACTTGAACTTATTCATCACATTATCGTAGACAGATTCTGCATCTACCCTACCGAACCCAACCAATCCATAGGATTGCTCCACGGCCGATCGTACGGGAATCACTTGCAGGCCAAGCCCTTCCAATTGCATAAAATTCTGTAACCCCAGTAGTTTGTCGCGGCGACAAGTAACAGCAAAATAGATTGGCCGGTCACCAAAATTGGAAGCGACAATATCCATGATGGCCAATTCATCTTTCAGGATATAATTGTCCTTCAGTTTGATAGGAACCCGATCCACCATATTTGCGGTATCTTTTTCAGATAATAGCCCGTTCTGGATGAATTTCTCCTTATCCACTGAAAGGAACGTCTGATGCGTGGGGTAGTAACTTTCGATTTCCCGAAATCCTTGAGCACGGATGGGATGCTTTTCTCCAATAAACTGGAGCAGCTGTTTGGCATCCATGGGTACATCCTGATTTTTAGGATTATAGTAAAATACTTGATTGCGCTTTTTACCTCTGTAAGAATCGCTTGGGATGGTCATCTTAACAGCAGGGGATTCATTGATTTTTCGTCGAAGCAAATCAATATACCAGTCTACTGCAATCAGACTTAAATTAACCACGCGCACATCAGGCCGAATTCCTTCTACCTCCTGCGCATACCAAAGCGGGTAGGTATCATTATCCCCATACGTGAAAATGATAGCGTTGGGTTTTGTCGATTCCAGAAAATTAGTTGCATAATCCCGTGCTCCGGTCGTATATCGCCGACTGTGGTCGTCAAAGTTTTGAGTAACCATAAGTATCGGAGCAATCAAAATGGGTAGGAAACTCGTAAATGCGGCCGGTACACCCGACATTTTTGTCCGCTCGGTAAGCAACTGGAAAAGGGCTAATGCGCTCATACCTATCCAAATGGCATAAATGAAAAACGAACCCACCAAGACGTAATCTCTTTCTCGAGGCTCATTCGGGGGTTGATTTGAGTACACGATAATCCCGATACCCGTAATCAGAAATAAGGCCAACAGGCCAACAAAATCCTCAGGTCTCCTGATTGCATGCCAAATCAAACCAATGAGACCAAAAAGGAAAGGCAACATGAAATACACATTTCTACCTTTATCATCAGCCATGGTCGCCGGTAAATCCCCCTTTCCAAATCCCAGTTTCATCTTATCAATGAAGTCGATGCCCGTTATCCAATGCCCGCTTGACTTATCCCAGGGATAATACCCTTGGGTTCCATTTTGCCGGCCACTAAAATTCCACATAAAATACCGCCAGTACATCCAGCCCAGCTGATAATTGACGAAGAAACTGAAATTATCGAGCTGATTAGGTCTGCGGGGGGGCAGTTCTTTGTTGGGATCCAATCCCATCCACATTTTATATAAAGAGGGCCTTCCCTGGGAATAATCACTCATACGCGGAAAGAACATCTTATCACTATCCTTGTAGACATAGCTAATTTTCTGGTCTACAATCTCGTAGTGATCACCTACTCGCCCCCAGCGATCCGAAACTTCCCTATCGCTTGGAGAAGCGTCAAATGCAGGTCCCCTAAGCAATGGGCGTTCACCATATTGCTCCCGATTCAGATAGGGAAGCAAGCGCATAGCATCATATGGGTTGTTCATATTGATGGGAGGACTCGCGTTCGCACGAGTGACTACCATCCCGAAAGTGGAAAATCCAATAACCACCAGAGTAGCTCCTACAATCAATTGCTGTAAAATTCCAAGTTTCCGTTGGTGTGCAAACCGGAGCCCGAAATAGATCAGTGCTCCTACAATGAGGAATACGGGAATCAATCCAGTATGAAACGGCAAGCCCAAATTATTGACCATAATAAGTTCCAAAGCCGACCACAGTCGCGGGATGCCCACGATAATAAACAGTTGGATAAAACTAATCAGAGCCATTCCAATAACTCCCGCCCCCAGAGCACCTAGAAATGTATGCTTCTCAAATTTTTTGAAGTAGTAGAAAATGGCCAAGGCCGGAAAGGTGAGCAAGCTTAGCAAGTGAACCCCAATGGACAGACCTGCTGCATAGGCCGTAAACACAATCCAGCGATCGTGTTTAGGCTCATTGGGCAGGGAATACCACCGGATCAAAGACCAAAAAGTTAAGGTGGTGAAAAAGGTGGACATGGCATATACTTCACCTTCCACAGCTGAGAACCAGACAGAAGTTGTAAATGCTGTCGTCAAACCTGCAACAATACCCGCGCCTCCCAGGACGATTTCTTCCCCCAGGGAAGTTTCTTTTTCTTTCCCTACCAATGCAATCCGACCTAAATAGTAGGCAGACCAGGTAACGAAAGCAGCTGCCATGGCTGTACAGAATCCCGAAAGCAGGTTGACCGCAAAGGCGATATCAGCGGGATCGTCAGAAAGGACATCAGCCACCCAAGTGAACAGCCTGCCCACCATCAAAAAGAGAGGTGCGCCAGGTGGGTGGACTACTTGCAGTTTATATGCTCCAAGGATAAATTCCCCGCAATCCCACAAGCTTCCTGTCCGCTCCGCAGATAAAAAATAGACTGCAAACGCAATAGCAAAAACAATCCACCCAGAAATGGTACTGATCCGGTTTTTCCAAGCCATGATTCCGTATACGGTTTTTCAGAAAATGATTGGAGGCAGATGTTGTAGCGGTCAACCCAGAACTACTGCTCCATCAGCCATAATAACGCTCGGCAAAGCTAACAAAATATGAGCAGCAAGAAATACGTCCATTATTTCTCAGATATACTGAAAACCAGGAGTTTCAGAAAATGAGTACCCCAATTTGGCAATAGGTAAATCCAGTTGATTAGGGACGGAAATAACCCTTACCTTTGTACAAAGGACTTTTCTATGCTCAAGTGGCTGCTGCTAAGTGGAATTTTTTATCTCATCTATCGATTTTATCTAAATCCGCCAAAGCTAGGTACCGGAAAATCAAATCCTAATACGGGCTCGGAAAGACCGCCCCAGGATTCAGATATCGATTACACTGATTACGAGGAAATTGACTAATGGATACTTCCTTTTCCATTGGTGATCTGGTTGTTTATAAAAACAATCAACTGATTGCCTTCAATAAGCCGGCTGGTTTGGCCGTACAACCTGATAATACCGGATCAAAGTCGCTACTCGACCTTGCCCGGATTTACACGCAGGGCTCCGTTTACCTCATCCACCGAATTGACCGGCCAGTGAGCGGTGTTGTTTTATTTGCTAAAACAGAAGGAGCTCTCGCTCATCTTAATCAACAGTTCCAAGAACGGACCATCGAAAAAACCTACTTGGCCTTGGTAAAAAGGCCTGCTCCAAAAGACGCAGACCACTTGATACACCAAGTAGCCCAATTATCCAATGGGAATAAGATGATAATCGTAGAGGAAGGTACTCCAGCCAGCCAATTGGCAGAAATGGAATACAGCTTGCTTGAATCCGGTCAAAATCTAGACTTATTGAAAATCAAGCCAATTACCGGTAGGCATCACCAGATCAGGGTTCAATTAGCCGCCATCGGGATTCCTATCCGAGGGGACAATAAATACGGGTATAAAAGAGGGAATAAGGACAGGTCCATTCAGCTGCATGCCTGGAAATTGTCTTTTCAACATCCCATTTCAGGCGAGCGAGAGCATATTTCCGCAGCTCCTCCCTCCAATGGAATCTGGGACGCTTTTTCCAGCTGGAAAAAATAGATGTACATGCATGAAATCCTTGAAGCCTTTCCTGATTTGACTGCTCATCAGGTGGATCAACTCAAGTTGCTGGCCAACCAATACAGGGAATGGAATCCTAAAATCAATCTTATATCCCGAAAAGATATGGACGCCTTGGAGGTTCATCATTTGCTGCATTCGCTGCTGATCGGCAAATTCATTTCTTTTCATCCGAAAGCTACCGTTCTGGACCTGGGGACAGGCGGTGGGCTTCCTGGCTTACCGTTGTCGATTTTATTTCCCAAGACTCAGTTTCATCTCATTGATGGTACCGGAAAGAAAATAAGAGTTGTACAGGAAATTGCACAAGCATTGGATTTGAAGAATGTTTCAGCCGAGCAGGTACGTGCAGAATCTATGAAAAGGCAATTTGACTTTGTGGTTACTCGTGCTGTTGCCCCTACCTCTCAATTGATTCAATGGGCAAGGCCGCTCATCCACGCTAAACATCTGCACAGCATTCCAAACGGTCTTTTAGGTTTGAAAGGTGGTGATCTTCGTTCCGAGTTACAGGAATTGGATAAACATGAATACTACGAACAGTATTCATTGGAGCAATGGACAAACCGGCCCTATTTCCAGGGAAAATCAATCGTATATGTCCAGGCTTGATCATTGATTTTCTTACTTTCGCTCCAGGCCAAAAGTTATCCTAATGTCATTCGAGATCGTAGGTAAGCTGCACAAGGTTTTTGAGACCGAGCAAAAGACCAATACTTTTCAAGCCAGGGAGTTTGTGATTGAGACCAGCGACGGAGGCTACTCCAATTATATCAAATTTCAGCTCACTCAGGATCGGTGTAATTTAATTGAAGAATACAAGGAAGGAGAGGATATCAAGGTTTTCTTCGATCTGCGAGGTAGGGAATGGCAAGGAAAATATTTTACCAATTTGAATGCCTGGAGGTTAGGTCGCCCAGAAAGTCAGGCTGAGCAAACACCTGGTTCTGCACCTACAGATACCCCCTTCCCTTCCTCCAAGGACGAGCCACCTGCTCCAGATGATGATCTTCCATTCTAAAGGTAAGTGGCGTGTGATTTATCGTTCGTTTTTTACCCTTTGTGTCTTTCTTGCCGCTTCTGGACTTCAGGTACATGCCCAAGGAATCGAAGGTGTAGCTACGCGTTGGTCTGATTCTTTTCGACAGTGGATTCTATTCGATGCATCCGGAGAAAACGGTACCCTTGAATTGAGGTGGCTAAATGGTAGTGATTGGACCGAATATCAAATCAACTGGGATGGTGTTTATGGGCAAGTCAGATTGGTACGACCAGATGAATGGACACTCCAACTGGGAACTGATTTAATCACTATACGAGCCGTTTTCCCGCGCGATCCTTCCGAATGGAGAATTATTGGTTCGGAAGTCCAGCTTACTTTTAAAGCCAGGTACCCCAATCAAAGGGAAGATTGGTTTCTACGAGAAGGAACATATGGACAATTCACCATCTACACAACCTACCAGGGTGACCTTAGAGAATGGACTGTAGAAGATCAAATCACAGACGATCGCGTAGAAGACGGAATGAAAGCAGCAATGGTCTTCATTACCCTAGCTCAAAGCACCCCAAAACGTTAAGTGTGTTCGCTTATACTTCCAGTGACTCCAGAATTTGTTCTGCGTGGGTTTTGGTTTTTACCTTGGTAAAGACTTTTTCAATCCGCCCATCTTCATTTATGATAAAAGTGGATCGGTATACTCCGTCAAACATCTTTCCATACATTTTCTTCGGTCCCCAGGCTCCGTAGGCGTTTAACACTTCTTTCTCCGTATCAGCCAGCAAAGGGAATGGAAACTCATACTTGTTGATGAAATTCTGGTGCTTTTTCTGGCTATCGGGGCTTACACCTAGCAACTCGAATCCCCTGGCTTTAAGATCTGAGTAATGATCTCTTAAGCTACAAGCGGCAGCTGTACAGCCTGGGGTATTATCCTTCGGGTAAAAGAAAAGGATCAACTTTTTACCCTTATAGTCGGAGAGTGAAATTTCATTTCCATCTTGATCTAGGCCATTAAAATCTGGCGCCATATCGCCCTCTTTCAAATGAGTCATGCGTGGGTTTATTTTACCAAGAGTAACAAAAAGCCACCAGGCAGGTTCACCTGCACTCAATCAACGAACTACCTCTTTTTCCCAAACGGTTCTATTCTTCCGATCATCCCAAACCTCAAGGCGAAGTTGATGTTTGCCAGGGCCGATTCTACCATCGCTGATTTCGTGCCACAATAACCTGTTTTTAGCATCATATCGGAATAGAATCCATTGTCCATCTACATATCCTCGGTAGCGAAGCCCACGGGCTCTACCACTGGTCTGCACATTATCATTCAACCGAAACCGAAGTGTTCTTTTCTTTCGAATATCCGTATCAAAGTTGATTGGAGTTATGCTTGGAGGTTCTTCATCTGTCATGACAGTAAATTGCCCAAAAGACCGTTGTCGGCTTACAAGGGTTTCCCCCTCCCATTCTCCTCCAATATTGATCAGATTTCCTCTGTGATCCCAAAACCCGATAAAAGCTTTTTTCTTTTTGGAAGCTGGAAGCGCATCGGGGCGCAGACGAATTGAAAAGTAGCGATGAACGGGTACCAACGGATCACCCAGTTCGTATACCGGTGCGAAAGGGGAAAGGCTATCCTGGCGAGTGGAACTCAATGTTATATCCAAATCAGCATAAAAACTCCCCTTTGAAAAACAAGCTTCAAATCCAGGTTCTGATTCACAGTGCATTTTTGACATGGGCACCTTTACCTCTTCCGGACTTTTTAAAGCAACCTGAGCCGTTTCTTTCTTCACCCAAAACGTAAGAACGGATGCGTTCTCGTGGAAGTCCGTTGCAACGAGATCAATTTTTCGGACTTGGCCCTCCTGTAACTGGATGGTCCCGTCACCACCTACTTCAACATAGATTGAGGCCCTGTTTCCCGGAAGTATATAAGCCCGATAATAATTGGATCGATTCTTGGTTTTTTCAAAATAATCCAGATGAGCATTTAGATAACGGGTTTCGGCAAAAGAAAAGCTCTGCATCTCCATACGGTAATGCAGCTGTTGATCATCGAACAAGCTCAATTGGTAAATCCCATTCCGGTTTGGAGCTCCATTCATCTGATCGTAAGCCATTAAGCCAAATCCCAGGAATCCGCTATTAACCACCAGTGTATCATCCACTATTCGATATCCTTTGGAGGATTTGTAGGTATTTACCTTTAGCTCTCGAATGGTGTTACGGCGTTCATCCAGCTCATAGACTTTTAACTGGCGAAGGGCGGGGGGAATGCGATCTTGAAACTTTACCCCAAAGAAAAGTGGGTTGACTGGCCGTTGTGAATCGGACCTTCTAACTTCAAAGTGAAGATGAGGTCCAAAAGAATAACCGGTTGTTCCCATTTGTCCGATAGAAGCTCCGCGCTCAAATGTAAACTGCCCCGGCTTGGGCTGTAGATCAACGGTATAGGATTTACGACGGTACTGCTCTTTTTTGACCCACTCCTCTATTTCGGGGGTGAAATTATTCATGTGGGCATATACGGTTGTAAACCCATTGGGATGGTTGATATACAAAGCCTTACCATATCCTCCTTCCTCTACTTTAACGCGCGCTACATATCCTTCTCCGGCAGCAAAAAGTGGCTTTCCAATCTGTCCCTTTATGTCTACCCCTGCGTGAAAGTGATTGGCGCGGAGTTCTCCAAAAGTGCCCGAAAGGAGGATTGTACCCTCAACAGGGTTTTGAAATATTTGATCCGGAAAAGGAGCCATAAAGCTCATTCCCGAGGTATAGGTCAGCCAAGAACAAATGACAAGAACGACAATCCCGAATTTTTTCATAAAATAATTTCCTCTGTTTCCGGCCAGGACTTCCAGCTACCGATCAAATTTTTTTCAATACGATTTCTGTGTAACAGATCTAAAAAATCGTGCCGATCAATCGACCGTGCCCCGAGGGTTCCTAAATGACGCGTTGCTTGTTGACAGTCGACCATCCAAAAATTACGCTTTTGTAGGGCTTTGACCAACCAGATGAATCCAAATTTGGATGCATTACTCTCTAAAGCAAACATGGATTCTCCAAAAAAACACTTTCCGATGGAAATGCCATACAACCCACCCACTAATTCACCATCCCTTAATACTTCAACCGAATGGGCGAAACCCATTTCATGTAACTTGGAGTAGGCTTTAATCATATTTTGGGTAATCCAACTTCCCCCCATTTGTCCTCGGCGAGGAACCATTCTACAGGCTTGCATAACGGTTTCAAAGCGCTGATCCAGACAAATCTCAAATTTCTTTTGGTTGAAATAAGGCCGCATGCTTTTGGAGACCTTCAACTCTTCAGGAAATAATACAAACCTTGGGTCAGGTGACCACCAAAGGATAGGATCTCCCTCATTAAACCATGGAAAAATGCCAAGCTGGTAGGCAACCAATAGACGCTCCGGGGATAGATCTCCGCCCACGGCCAAAATACCATCAGCAGATGCCAGATCCGGATCCGGAAAATCCAATGAAAATTCTGACAATCTGTAAATAGGCATTAACACTGGCTTGATAATGAACTTTTATAAAAGCTTACCATATCAAACCTAACAGAATTCCCAGAGGAGTTCAACAGATAGGCGAAAGTCCAGACCTGAATCTAGGAAAGAGTTACCACACTGGATACTTCCTTATGGCTAACGGTTGTAGAATCACCCGCTAATTGTTGTCTATGATACCCCAGGAACAGGGTAGCTAAAACCAACAACACGGCTACCGCTTGATGTAGAACCCCCAGATCAACCGGTACTGATCCGCGACTAGCCATTAAGGTAGATATCCCCAAAACTACTTGCAGGCTGAGTAGACCAATCCAAACAAAAGTGCCTATGCGGAGCTGGATCGAAATAGATTGGCGCAATAGTTGAATACCAAGTGTCGCACCCATGATAACAAGCAGATAGGCTGTCCCCCTATGTAGAAACTGAATCAAAGCCGCAGCAAAACCTCCCTGATCGTACTGGATTAGGTTCGACCAAGTGTAATTGGTGGATTCCAACAGTACAGAAGGGATCAAAACGCCGTTCATATCAGGCCAGGTGGGATAATACAAAGCAGCTTTCATTCCGGACATGACCCCGCCCAGCAGGACTTGAACGACCAAAAATCCGCCAAACCAGGCCAAGCCTGTCCAGGGTATACGAGCAGAGCTACTCGCAGGTTGTGGATAGGTAACTTTCAAGATCGTCCAAAACAGGTAGGATATCAGGCCAAGAGCGATACTCAAATGGATGGTAAGCTTATAGGCATTCACCCACGGCCGCTCAATCAAGCCACTTGCTACCATAATCCAGCCAAAGGAGGCAGCCAGTCCGGCAAGTAGGAAGATTACACCCAGGCGAATACCGAGTGCTTTATCAATCCAGCCTTTCCGCCAAAAGAAAAATAGTGGTATAAGAAAAACGAAGCCCATCATTCTAGCCCAAAGCCTGTGCAAGTATTCCCAGAAGTAGATGAACTTAAAGTCCGCCATGTTCATCCCTTCATTAATCTTCTGGTATTGAGGAGTTTCCTTGTAAAGTTGGAAAGCTTCCTCCCATTGAGCAGCCGATAATGGTGGAAGAGTTCCCTCCACTACTTCCCATCGAGTAATAGACAAACCGGACTCGGTGAGCCGGGTAACGCCACCGATAATAACTTGGAAAAAAACCAATACTAGCCCTAAAATCAACCAATACGAAATCACTTTTGGATACGTATGCATACACCTAATAAAATTTTAAAAACCTACCACGAAACAATTTTTACACAATCCTATTTAGTAGATGAATAAAATAAATTTTTAAAAATCTTTTCCCATCCACTATTATTAGTGGTGTTAATATGTAGAAAAAAAGAAGCCCATTTTTTAGGCTTTCTTGTTATCCTCAATTTTCAAATGGAATTCCACTGGATCTCCACACAACCACATTTTCAGAATCAAGGAGTTGCAAAATTATACACACCACACTTAATTAAACTCAACAGCATATCTTTTTGCCTAAGCCGATTTTAATTATGACTATTAGGTGTCAATAACCTATGCTAAACCCGTGCATAAAAAGACGGTGAATGGGGAAAAATAGGTTTTCCACTGTGCACGCAGTTTTTGAAGTGGAAATCTTTGGTGTTTTTCGCCTGGTCTTAACACCCTCCTGTGGATAGATTGTCAGCCATATCGGCTTGCTTTTTACCCAAAAAGAACTCCTGCCTACGATTTCAAATTTTTCTACCTTGTAAAACAAAAGCGGAGTACGGTATGTGTGGTCGTTTTTCATTCGCCGCATCCAAAGAAAAGATAGCGCAACAGTTTCCAGAGGTTCGAGTAGGCGAAAACCTGAGGATCAATTACAATATAGCGCCAACCCAGGAGGCTTACGTGATCACCAATGATCAGCCTGAACGCTTGCAACTTATAATTTGGGGACTTTTACCATTCTGGTCCAGAGAAGCCAAAATTTCCGGTCGCTTAATCAATGCTAGGCGGGAAGGTATAGAAACAAAGCCCTCCTTTCGCTTGCCGATTCGCAGACAGCGATGTCTGGTTTTGGCAGATAGCTTTTATGAATGGCGTAAGGACGGGGACCGAAAAATACCCTATCGGATTTACATGAAAGATAGATCCCTGGCAACTATGGCCGGTATCTGGGACGAATGGAAAGGAGCAGACCGGATTATCCGATCCTTTTCTATCCTGACCGCTCCTCCTAATCGGGAAGTGGGTCCATTGCACAACCGGATGCCTGTACTTTTGCACCGCCCGGATCAAAGAGCACAATGGCTTTCTGACCTGGACATTAAGGAAGTCCTGGCGCTCACGGATACTCCTCAGGATGGTATTCTGGATATGTATGTTGTATCCGAAAAAGTGAATTCAGTCCGAAATAACTCCCCGGAATTACACCAGCCAAGCTCCGATCAGTTATCTCTTTTTTAACAAAACTTGCCTTGTCAAATTATTGGAATTCATGAGAGCTCTGGTTCAGCGAGTTAGTCAAGCTTCTGTCACCATCAACGGCCAGTTATATAGTGCAATCCAGGAGGGTTTACTGATCCTCTTGGGCGTAGAAGATGCCGATGGGCAAGAGGATCTTCAATGGCTTTCAAGAAAAATTCTGCATTTGCGCATTTTCAACGATGAAAATGGTGTGATGAACAGGTCGGTATTGGATATACAGGGTGAACTTTTGGTGGTAAGCCAATTCACACTTCATGCCAGTACCAGGAAAGGGAACCGCCCATCCTATATCCGAGCAGCTAAGCCGGAAGTTGCAATCCCAATGTACGAATCCATGGTTGAGGAGTTAAGAACCACCAGTGGATTGCAGGTGGGGAAGGGTGCTTTTGGGGCGGACATGAAAGTAGCCTTGTTGAATGATGGACCGGTTACCATTTGGATCGATTCGAAAAACCGGGAATGAACGCTCTGATGCGTTGAATGACCTGTAGCTTAGTGAAACCATTAAAATCATCCTATCTCGAAATCTTCATATTAAAATGACAATACAGGAAGCCCAAGAGACTGTTGACGAATGGATCAAAACCATAGGTGTTCGTTATTTCAATGAATTGACCAATACGGCCATCTTAATGGAAGAGGTGGGAGAATTGGCGCGCTTGATGGCTCGGATGTATGGCGAACAATCTTTCAAAAAAAAGGAAGACGAAATAGCTGCACCGGAGAAAATAGCCGATGAAATGGCAGATGTGTTGTTTGTGTTAATTTGTCTTGCCAATCAGACCGAAGTAGACCTAACAAGTGCCTTGGAGCATAGCCTGGATAAGAAAACAAGCCGGGATAAAAATCGGCATAAAAGGAACCAGAAGCTGAAGAATCCAGAATGAGGAAAAAGAACGATTTCTTTTCATAGGCTCCTTTCTTTTAGAGCCGCCTTCTTTCAGAGTAAAAGACGTATCCGTTAGATCTGATTATGCCATAGAGCTTGTCTATTCAATAGCCTTTTCTAAAGCTTGTTTAAATCGGTGTGGAAAACTTGAAGGATGAAAATCAACTACTTAATAGTGATTTAACAACCAGCGGCAAGTTTGCTTTAAAATTCGTAGCAGAAATCCACAAATTCCATTATCGCCTGTTGACAACTACTTGTTTTCTCGTACATACCCATGTGCCCTACCCCATTCAATAAATGAACTTGTGCAATTTTTGGTAGTGCTATTTGATGTAAAATCGAGTCTGTAGGAGGAAGTTGATCTTCCATTCCTATAATAAATAGTACCGGCAGGTCGGTATTTGATACCGTATCCTGTTCACCCTGCCGATCGCGCATAGCCAAGGTTACTGCAGCTAAGGCGTTATTGGAAAAGGAACTCGCTTTTTCCACAAGCTTTTCCACAAGTTGTCCATTTTTGTTTGCGAAATCAGGGGGAAATAACCTGGGTACAAACGATTTAGCGAATCGAGAAGCCCCATATTGCTGAATGAAGGCTGCGGTTTTCCGGCGTTCTTTTTTCTTTTCCACCGAATCCTCAAAAGGATGTGCATGAAATAACCCAAACCCTTTGCATGGTAAGTTCGGGTTTCGCCTCATGAAGTTAAGCGTGGTATACCCACCCAAAGAATGGCCAATAAGGACAAATTCGGTTAGCCCGTCTTGAAGTATAATTGCCTGGATGGCATCCGCTAGCAGGTCTATTGAGACAGGATGGATCGAATCTGACCCTCCGAATCCAGGAAAATCCAAGGTGATGACAGTAAGGCCATTCTCTGCTAAACCTGTAATCAGTTCATCAAATACCGAGCTATCTTCTCCAAAACCATGGACCAGGATAAGGGTTTTGTTTCCACCTTTCGTTTTCTGGTACGCCAATTGGCCGCCTTTGAATGGAATTACTGGCATAAAATGCATATGAAACTTAACATAGGTCATCTATCCGGAAGCTAACAGTTGACCGACCATTAATATATGAAGTTGTTGGATTCAGGGATTGGAATTTTCCGTAGTACAGTTATCTAACCTAGCTTACAAATCCCTTTTTTCCAATTGCTTGCTAGTAAGAATTGCAGAATTCCTTTCCTATATTGAGGAACCCTATAAAAAATCAAAAAAGAAAACACATACCACACCATGGGCACCGCACCCATAAGCAGGGAGGGAAGTCTTCAGGAAGCACTGGAAAAGGAACTGCATCTAAAGCAGCATCAGATCAATCATCTTTTGAAGATTACCCAAGCCATAAACAGCAATGAAAAAGCTGCCGGCCTATTTGAAATGTACCGCACCTTTCTCCAATGGGAAATCGGTTTGGGCAAAATGGCCCTGTATGTCCAGGAAGATGGGTTTTGGATATGCGCAACCTCCATTGGTCTCGAAAACTCCAACCTTTGTGCCGATCTGAAGGACCGCTTACCCGAGTTTACAGAGATGACCAACCTGGAAAATGATCCCCACCCCTTGTTGGGAGAATTTGAAGTGGTTATTCCGGTTCGCCATAAAGAACATCCGATTGCCTATGTTTTTGTTGGGCAGTTCTTGGATGAAGATGATATCCTTGGAAAACTTCAGTTCATCACTACGCTGACTAATATCATTGCCTCAGCTATTGAGAACAAGCGACTGTTTAAACGCCAATTGGAACAGGAACGACTTAAACGAGAGATGGAATTGGCTGGCGAAATGCAGCGTATGCTCATTCCTTCCAGCTTGCCGAGCAAGAGGTGCTATGAATTGGATTGCATCTACAAGCCGCATTATGGTGTGGGAGGCGATTATTTTGATTTCATTGAATTTGAGGATGATAAGATTGTTTTTTGTGTAGGCGATATTTCCGGTAAAGGAGTGGCAGCTGCCCTGCTAATGGCCAATTTTCAGGCCAATTTTCATACACTGATCAAGAAGCGGACCAATTTGCCGGAGTTTATTAAAGCACTAAATACTTCGGTGAATCTGATTACGCGAGGAGATCGGTTTATTACTTTTTTCATAGCTGAATACAACACGAAAAGCCGCCTTTTACGGTATGTCAATGCTGGCCACAATCCACCTATGTTGGTCACCGGTAACAAGGTTATCCCCTTGGAGATTGGATGCACACTTCTTGGTTCTTTCAAAGAAATGCCTGCCAGGATCAATATTGGAAAAATCACACTAGAAAAGGAGGCCATGGTGGTCGCCTACACGGATGGCCTTACAGATATCCAAAACCCCGAAGGTGTTTTCTTGAAGGAGGCAGCTTTGCATGATTTTGTACTTAGACACCATGGCCTGTCCGCCAAAGCTTTCAATAGTAACTTGCTTGAATTCTTGGAGAATTTCAAAGGAATCCAGACGGTATATCCAGATGATTTTACCGTTTTGACCTGTAAAATTTTTGGGCAAGTAGGCTAGTCGTGAGCAAACGCATACCGCTTGGTTACCTGCTTGCTTGCCGTGTTCTATCGCTCTGGTCTAAGGAATACATAGGTCTATCTACCAAAAATTGTCAAGCTCTTTCATTTTTTAATATTAGCTTCCAGAAAAGATTAAAGGAGACTAGTTTCCGTTACTAAGGTGTATGAAAAGAAAAGAAACAGCAGGCGTTTTGGCACTTTTCCTGGGTTGGGCGGGAATTCATCGGTTTTACCTTGGTCAGGTTGGGCTCGGCATTCTTTATGCGCTGCTAATGTTTTCAGGGATTTCGGTCGTTTTGGGTATAATAGATGCTATCGTTTTTTTATCCATGGATCAGGATACTTTTGACATTAAGTACAATCGGGAGTTCTACCGGGCAGTACGAAAGGATCGTGAAAAAAATGATCCCTTTAAACCCTATTGGCACGACCCTCCTCGCAGGCGAGAAGCACCTGATTTTACAAGGGCAAAACCACAACAATTGGCTCAAAGGGAAGTGAGAAAAGCAAATCCGCACAAAGCTGAAGGAATACGCAAGTTCAAGGACTATGACTATGATGGAGCCATTGAGGAATTCAGAAAGGCTCTGGAAATAGAGCCTAATGATATAGCCACACACTTTAACCTAGCTTGTGCCTATTCCATCAATGAGCGTCCCGAACAATCCTTTGAAATGCTCGATAAGGCTGTGGCTTTGGGTTTCGATGATTTTGAACGTATCAAGAATCATGAATCACTGGCCTATTTGAGAATCCAGCCGAAATTTGAAGATTTTGAAGCTAGAGGCTTTCGTCTGACTGATGATCCTGCACCATTAGAAGCGGTAGCGGTAAATCCGGCTGAAGAAACAGAAGAGCTACCCGGAGATGAGGATAATCTGCTTGAACAACTCAAAAAGTTAGGTGAGTTAAAAGAGAAAGGCTTATTAAGTGAGGAGGAATTTGATGCCCAGAAAAAGAAGCTGTTGCGATAAATTGACAAGGCCTTAAACCGGAGTTTGAAACTAATATCTAATCCTGTCGTTATTCGTTATGAAATTCTAACTTATGGTTGCTGAAGGTCTTATCTCGGACGTGATCATTCCCTTGCGCACATCAGATATAGGGGAAGATGCACTTAGCATGATGAACGACTTTTATGTTCGGCATTTACCCATTGTTAACAACAAGCAACTCCTGGGCCTTCTTTCTGAAGATGACATTTTAAACTTTGACCCTCGGGAAGCAGTGGGATCCTTTAGTCTCTCGCTGACCAGACCCTACGTAACAAGTGGCGACCATGTCTATGAGATAATGCGGCTATTAGCCGAACTAAATCTCACCTTGATTCCGGTAGTAGATGAGCAAAATAACTACATGGGTGTAGTCACACTGGAAGATGCCCTTAAGTTCTTTTCCAGGATGGCCTCTTTTTCAGAAACAGGCAGCACACTGGTGCTGGAGATTTCTCGCCAGGATTATATGCTCTCTGAAATTGCGCGCATTATTGAATCGGAAGGTGCATCCATAATCAGTTCCTTTATCACCTCCCGACCGGATTCAGCCATGCTGGAACTGACCATCAAAATCAATCGTCAGAATATTCAATCCATTATTTCCACCTTGGAGCGGTTTGATTATCAGATCAAAGCTACCTTCAATGAAATGGATTATGTAGACTCCTTAAGAGAGCGCTACGATGGGTTGATGTCTTATCTGAATGTTTAGCTTTTAATTGTCATAATTCCGTTACCCTGATGTGATGGCAATTCTTATCTTGAAGAGAGGTATTTCTCATTGCTCTTCATGAAGTTCCGATTTGTTACTCATATTATGACTATTTTTTTCGCTTTGCCTGCCGTGCTGGGTTTAGCGCAAAATTCTAATGTGGTCGTAATCAGTCAAATTCGAATCGAAGGCAATCGGCATACTAAAGAAAAGATTATCCTTCGCGAACTCACCTTCAAGGTTGGGGACACGATCGCGCTACAGGCGTTGCCAACCGTGCTCAAAGAAAGCGAGCAATGGGTCATGAATACCAGCTTGTTCAACGAAGGGAAGGTTTACTTGGAGGGACCGGCAGCGGAGGGAAAGGTGGTGGTAAGTGTGAAAGAAGCCCTCTACATTTATCCGACACCCGTTTTTGAACTGGTTGATCGCAACATCAAGGTTTGGTGGGTCCAGCATAACCGGTCTTTCCAACGCATGCGAATCGGTGGTGAATTCGTTCACACCAACCTCACCGGTAATCGGGATCGGCTCAAGCTCACCGGACGCTTTGGCTACTCTCAGGAATATGCCCTTGAATATTCTACTCCTTATTTGGACAAGCGTCAGCGGCTATGGATGAATGTAGGCGGTAAGTTTGTCCAGCAGCGGGAAATCAACTACTCGAATTCAGGTAATATTCAATTTTTCTACCGGGACGAGGATCGATTCATCTTTCAATCCTGGAGAGGGTATTCGAGTTTGACCTTTCGCCCCAAAAATGAGTTTTGGCATCAGTTTGGAATGCAGTATACCTACAATCGGATAGACTCTACCGTAGCGGAAGAGATCAACCCCAATTATTTCCTGGGGGGTCGAACGCTACAGCGATACCTTTCCCTTTATTACACTTACCAATTTCAACGGGTAGACGTACGACCTTACCCATGGGAGGGTTTTTCCTTTAATTTTCACATCCGAAAGGATGGGGTAGGTATTCACCCAGACCGGAACAATCTTTTTCTAAAAACAGATATAAGTGTTTTCTTGCCGATCGGCAAACGCTTCAATGCTGTATTTGTGACGGGTGGAAAGCTTTCCATTATTCGCCAACAGCAACCCTTTAACGATAATCGGGCCTTGGGCTTTGGCAATGCTTTTTTGTACGGCTACGATCTCTATGTGGTGGACGGATTGGATATGATCTATTTTCGAAATCGACTCCGACTCCATATGTTGGATTTTCGGGTCAACTTTGGGAAGGTTATGCCAATCAAATCCCTGCGTACGATGCCGGTGCGTCTGATCGGTTCTCTAAATAGTTCGCTTGGATTCATAAACGATCCGCACAGTGAAGATTTTACGGCTTTTAATAATCAATTATTATACGGATTTGGATTGGGCCTGGATATGGTCTTCTTCTTTGATAAGGTACTTCGACTGGAATACAGCTTCAACCACTTGATGGAAGGCGGCTTTTTTTTACGATTGGATTTCAACATTTAACAGTGCTCTACCTGGGCCTGGATTCATATATTCTTTTACCCTATGCAGGTTGTGATATATAGCCAACATCTTCGAGATGGCGATCAACCCTATGTTCAGGCTTTATTTGATACACTGCACGAAGAGGGAATTACCGCCTATGTATTTGCCCCCTACCTGGAGAAGATCAAAGAGCTGGTGCACTTTAAGCGAGACGTGGGTACCTTCGAAGGCTACCTGGATTTTACTGTCAAGAAGTTTGATTTCATGATCACCTTGGGTGGAGACGGGACCATCCTTTCGGCTACTACCTTGATTCGCGAACATGAAATTCCCATCCTGGGCATCAACCTCGGGCGGATGGGTTTCCTGGCCAGTATTGAGAAAAGGAGATTACAGCAAGCCATCCACCTTCTAAAAAGGGGAACATTCGAGGTGCAGGAGCGCCGGATGTTGCTGCTGGAAAGCAATATGCCTTTATTTGGAGAGATCCGGTTTGCGCTAAACGATTTTACCCTATTAAAGCGTGATACCTCCGCCATGATAACCATTCATACCTTTGTGAATGGAGCCTACCTCAATTCCTATTGGGCTGATGGTATCATTGTTGCAACACCGACTGGTTCTACCGGATATTCGCTAAGCTGCGGCGGCCCCATTATCTTCCCTGGATCCGGCAATTATGTGATCACACCGGTAGCGCCGCACAATCTCAATGTGCGCCCCATCGTAATATCTGACGATGCGGTCGTCAGTTTTGAGATAGAAGGGCGTACCGAAAACTTTCTGGCAACGCTCGATTCCCGCTTTGAAATGATCACCTCTGCGCATCAATTGGCGGTTCGAAAAAACCCCTTTTGCACCCGTTTGATCCGGATGATGGATATTGACTTTATGGATACCATTCGGGCGAAACTGGCCTGGGGCGTAGATACCCGCAATCGGTAAGCATGCAAGCCATACTGGAACATGAAGGGAAAAGCTACCGCGTCGATTTGTCGGAACCGATCGACATCTCCATTCCCTTGTTCGAAGGAGAGCAGGGAGTCAATTGTTTTTATGCCCCTTTTCTGGAGTCCTTTCCGGTGAAGGCGGGTTCGTTTATCGGGTCCACCCAAGAAGGAGGGGCAGTCAATTTTCGGAATATTCGAATCAATCCGCATGGGAACGGAACGCATACGGAATGTGTAGGCCATATATCGCAAGAGCCCTTTTCAATTCACGATTGCCTACAGTCGTTTCACTTTTTTGGGAATTTGGTAAGCGTGTACCCACAGCGTTTGCCCAATGGTGACCGGGTTATTTTACGAAGTCAGTTGGAAGCCTGCCTGGAGGGTAGTACGAAATGCAGCGCATTGATCCTACGAACGCAGCCGAATGAGCAGGAATTCAAATGGCATGCTCACTATTCAGGAACTAATCCTCCTTATTTGGAAGCCGAGGCTGCAGCTTGGCTAGCCGGCTTGGGAATAGAACATTTGCTGGTCGATTTACCGAGTGTAGACCGGGAAGAAGATGAAGGTTTATTAAAGGCCCATAAGGCATTTTGGAAGTATCCTGACAATATTCGGACTCATTGCACGATTTCTGAACTCATTTATGTCAACCAAAATATTCCTGATGGTTTATATTTAGTGAATATACAGATAGCCAGTTTTCAAATTGACGTTAGTCCAAGTAAACCTGTTTTATATCCGTTATACCCAATAGACCAATAATCATGCCTCGTCAGCTCAATGCCAATGGTTCGCAAGTGCTTCGCGATTTCCTGGAAATCGAGGAAAATGCTTTTCATCAGCGGATTCGTTTTTTTGAGACCCACCAGGATGAAATCCTTCTGCTGCCTGAAAAGGAGGAATTTGTCTTGAAAGAGGCTTATGCGGATGCGCTATTCCAGGTAGGAGCTTACAGAAAGCATTTGACGGTAGTGGATAAGCTTATAGAGGAAAGTATTCAGCAGAATATCCGTTTTTTCAAAGGTGAGGATATCTTCCAGGGGCTTCTGTTCAAAAAATCGGCTTCGTTGTATCAGTTGCATCGCTACGGGGAGGCAGAGCATATTTTGAAGGAACTCATACGCATCAACCCTGCTTTTCCAGACCCAGCTACTTTCCTGACAAAATGTCTTCGCCGAAAAAGGCCTCCCTGGCTGAATCGGGCCAAGGCAGCCAGTGTGTTTCTGTTTATTCTGACGGCTGGATTGATCTCTGTGGAAATGTTGGTAATGGAGCCCTTTTTCGAGGATTGGGCAGCCGATTTTGAACGCGTTCGTTTCGGCACATTCGGCCTGGGAATAGTTTGCCTGGTAGGCGGTGAGGTCTGGCACCGACTGGAATGTAAAAATCGGGTCCGACTGTTTGTTCAGCAGGCCCGCCAACGCAAAAAGTGGGATCTTCCCAGTTCTTGAGGGCTATCAACCCGTTCTAGCCCAAATCAAATTGTATCCCCTGCGCCAACGGCAAATCCGTACTGTAATTGATCGTATTCGTTTGCCTGCGCATGTAAGCTTTCCAGGCATCGGACCCACTCTCGCGGCCACCACCGGTTTCCTTTTCTCCACCAAAGGCGCCCCCGATCTCCGCACCACTGGTTCCAATATTTACATTGGCAATACCGCAATCCGACCCACTGGCGGAAAGGAAGTACTCCGCCTCCCTTAGATCGTTGGTCATGATGGCCGAACTCAGCCCTTGGGGAACGCCGTTTTGGATAGCTATGGCTTCCTCGATATCGCTGTAGCGGATCAGGTACAGGATGGGCGCAAACGTTTCTTCCTGTACAATGGGCCAGCTATTCTCTACTTCTGCAATACAAGGCCGCACAAAACAGCCACTTTCATAGCCTTCCCCCTCCAACACCCCGCCTTCTACAACAAATGTGCCTTCTTGTTCTTCAATCCGAGCCAAGGCATTCAAGTAAGCTTGGACCGCATCTGTATCGATCAAAGGCCCTACATGATTGGACTCATCCAGTGGGTTGCCGATTCGAATTTGTCCGTAGGCATTGCTCAATTTAGCCTTGACCTCCTCAAAGATGGAGTCATGGACGATAAGTCTGCGGGTAGTTGTGCAGCGTTGTCCGGCGGTACCCACTGCTCCGAAAAGAGCACCAGTCAATACCAGATTGAGATTAGCGCTCGGGCTTACGATGATGGCATTATTTCCTCCTAATTCCAGCAGACTTCTTCCCAGTCTACCGGCAACTTCCGTCCCGACAGTTCGGCCCATTCGGATGCTTCCAGTGGCAGAAATAAGAGGAATCCGGCTATCCTTGGTCATCCATTCTCCGGCATGATAATCACCGGTAATGATGTTGGTAATCCCTTCCGGTAAGTCATTTTGCTCCAGCACCTGCTTAAAAATGTGTTGGCAGGCAATTGCGCATAAGGGTGTTTTTTCAGAAGCTTTCCAAATACAGACATCGCCACAAACCAAAGCAATCATGGCATTCCAGGACCAAACAGCAACCGGGAAGTTGAAAGCCGAAATAATCCCCACTATCCCTAAAGGATGCCATTGTTCATACATGCGATGGCCGGGCCGTTCCGAATGCATGGTTAAGCCATATAGCTGCCTGGACAAACCAACCGCAAAATCGCAGATATCAATCATTTCCTGAACTTCACCCAAGCCTTCTTGCAGGCTTTTCCCCATCTCATAACTCACCAGCCGACCGAGTGCCTCCTTGTGCTGCCGCAGGGCTTCTCCATATTGGCGAACGATCTCTCCTCGCTTGGGAGCCGGCATTTGGCGCCAGTTGATAAAAGCATCCTGCGCTTTTTTGACCACATTTTCGTATTCCTCCCGGTAGGTATAGCTCACCCGAGCGATAAGGCTGCCATCCACCGGAGAATAGGAGGAGAGGTAGTCTCCGGAATCAGAGCTGGATTGCCCTGTTGAGGTGCCGGGATTGGTGTCCGAAATGCCAAGTTCTCTTAAGAAGTCCTTATTCATTGCGATGGGTTTGGATGGAGTCAGGGTATTCGTTATGAAAACCAGATTAGGAAAGTAATTTTTTGACAGCAGTGGAAATATCTTTTCCTTCAGCCTTGCCGGCCAGTTTTTTACTTGCTAGCCCCATTACCTTACCCATATCTTTCATACTCGTAGCCCCAACTTCCTCAATGAGTTGCTTCACTTCACTTTCCAGTTCTTCCGGGCTCAATTGGGCAGGTAAATACCGCTGAATGACCTCGATTTCCTCGCGTTCAACACTAGCTAGGTCTTCTCGTCCTTCTTTCTCGTAAATGTCTAGCGAATCCCGCCGTTGTTTGACCAGTTTTTGAAGCAACTTAATCTCCGATTCAGAGGTAAGGTCTGCTCCTGAACCATCCGTTTTTTGAAGCAGGATCGCCTGCCGGATAGCACGAATACCACGCATGGCGGCTTTGTCTTTGGCTTTCATTGCCGTTTTGAGGTCTTGGCTTACGCGTTCTTCCAGACTCATAGTGGACCGATTTAAGATTCCGTTTCAATTTTGCTGCACAAAAATAAGAATACAGGCTGTATCGATGCGTATGCTGATGTTACATCTAGCGATACTGGTGGATCAATTCTGCTATTTCCACAAATTGTGAAATGCTGATCTGTTCCGGTCGTTTGGAGAAAAGATCGGCCGAAAGTACTTTCTTATCCTGAACCAATGGTTTCAGTGTATTGCGAAGCATTTTCCGCCGTTGATTAAAAGCGCTTTTGACCGTGGTGCGGAAGGTCTTAAATAACGGATCGGGTACTTTCGGTTTATCCAGTCGCTCCAAGCGGATAACGGCTGATTGCACTTTGGGCGGGGGACTAAAGTTCTTTCGATCTACCCCAAACAGCAGCTTTCCCTTGTAAAAGGCCTGCGTTAATACGCTGATGACACCATAGGCTTTAGATCCGGGTTCACTAACGATCCGGTCGGCCATCTCTCGCTGAAACATGCCAACCATCTCCGGTATCAGCAGCCGGTTATCCAACATTTTGAAAAGGATCTGAGAGGAAATGTTGTAGGGGAAGTTTCCAATGAGACCGAACTCTTTTCCCTGGAAGGCTTCTTGCAGATTAGTACGCAGAAAATTGCCTTTCAGGATTTGACCGGCAAGTTCTGGAAAGTGATGGTCCAAATAGTCCACCATATCCTGGTCTGCCTCCACTAAAAGCAGTTCACCAGGAAGATCCATCAAATTTCGGGTGAGCATACCCTTGCCCGGCCCCACCTCCAATACCCGCTCCGGTACCTGGTGGAAGGATTGAGCAATGCGCTGAGCAATGGCAGGTTGATTCAAAAAGTGTTGGCCGTATGATTTTTTGGCACGGGGAGCAGACATGGTCCTGTTGTTAGGGATACCTTGTCGGAGGGATCAGTATCTTTGAGTTTGAACCTTTTTCAACAAGGTAAAGGAATAGGAGCAAGAAGAAAAATGAATGTGATTATGAATAAGCCCAAAATTGGGATCACGGTTGGAGACATCAATGGAATTGGCTTGGAGGTGATCCTGAAAACGTTGCGTTATTCGAAAGTCTTAGACCAATGCGTCCCGATCATTTTTGGATCTTCTAAAGTGGTATCGTATCACAAAAATATAGTGGACAACGAGTTCAGGTATCATGTGGTCCGAGGCACCGAGCCCTTTAAAGAGGAAGAAGTCAATGTGGTCAATTGCTGGCAAGATAACGTGAATATCACGCTAGGCAAGATCTCGGAAGCCGGTGGTGTTTTCGCCCATAAATCGTTGGAGTTTGCCATCAATGAGTTGAAAGCCAGTCGAGTAGATGCTTTGGTAACGGCACCGATTAATAAGGAAGCTATGCAGATGGCCAATTTCGGATATCCAGGACACACAGAATTCCTCACGCATCAGTTGGAGGTGGAGGAAAGTCTGATGTTTATGGTAAGCGAGGAGCTGAAAGTAGCTTTAGTGACCAACCATATCCCGGTATCAGAAATTGCCAACCGGATTACACCCGAATTAATACGCCAGAAATTGGACCTCCTGTATCAATCATTGATTGAGGACTTTGCTATCGAGAAACCCTCCATAGCCGTGCTTGGATTGAATCCGCATGCGGGCGATGGAGGTGTTATTGGCCAGGAAGACCAGGAAATCATAAAACCGATCGTAGATGAATATCGGGAAGGTGGTAAGCTGGTTATGGGACCCTTTCCTGCAGATGGGTTCTTTGGATCCGGAAAATACAACCGCTTCGATGCAATCCTGGCCATGTACCACGACCAGGGACTCATTCCTTTCAAAGCACTCTCGTTTGGCAGCGGAAGTAACTTTACGGCTGGCCTACCCGTAATCCGTACTTCACCTGACCATGGTACAGCTTTTGATATCGCCGGGAAGAACCAGGCAGATCATCAAAGCTTTTTAAAATCCCTTTTCCTGGCCATAGACCTGACCCGTAACCGTGCTGAATACCATGAAATGAGGCGTTTTGCCTTGGTCAAGAACAACACTCTTGATCAAGGAGAGGACGAAATTCTGGAAGAGGAAGACTGAATTTTGGATGCCGGTACAGGTGGAGCCTGTTATGAAGGTTGTGTGTAGAATTTTAGTTTACAGGGGAATCCTTTTTTCTATTTGTTGGTTATTGTCAGTGTTTTGTCGAAAAAGAAATGTCACATAGGGGTAAAGGCCTAGGTTTGACATAGAATTCACACGATATCAAAACACCCGACAATGAAAAAAGCATCTACCCTATGGGTGGTGACTGCCCTATTAGTCCTTCCTTTTATAGGTTTTTCTCAAGCTTCAATCACGGGAACTTTTTTAGACAGCGCGGATGAGCCCATGGTATATGCCAATGTGATCGTAAAGTCTGCTGCGGACTCCAGTTTGATAAAATTGGAGTATACCAGTGAGTCTGGTCAATTTAAGATAACCGACCTTCAAGCAGGCCAATATTTCATTGATGTATCCTTTGTAGGACATAGTCCATATCGCTCTGAGTTGCTGACCCTCCGGGACGGAGAAGAGCGGGCGCTGGGGACCATTACCATGGAATCTGCTGCCAATGAGTTGGAAGCAGTTGAGGTAGTTGCGCAAAAACCGCTGCTCGAAATTCAGCCGGATAAAATGGTGGTCAATGTAGAGAACACCATCAACGCTACGGGAAATACAGCCCTGGAGTTGTTGCGCAAATCACCGGGAGTGGTCGTAGATAACAACAACAATGTCAATCTGCTTGGCCGGAGCGGTGTCCGGATCTTCATTGATGGGAAGCCTTCGCCCTTGCGAGGAGATGATTTGGCCAACTACCTTCAAAGCTTGCAAAGTACGGATATCGAAGCTATCGAAATTATTACCAGCCCTTCTGCTAGGTACGAAGCAGAAGGAAATGCCGGCATAATTAATATCCGGCTCAAAAAAGATAAAAGCCTTGGAGCAAACGGGAACCTGACAACCGGGTTTTCAATCGGAGAAGAGCCTAGGTACAATATCTCCGGCAATGGGAATTACCGGAATAAAAAATTCAACCTCTTTGGAAGCTATGGCTATAGCGATGGGCGAAACCCGCAGCCATTCAACTTATATAGGGAGCAAAACGGATTATTCTTTGATCAGCGAAGTACGCAGTACTGGGATTGGAAGACCCATAATTACAAAGCTGGGTTGGACTACTTTGTAAATAGGAAGAATACGCTGGGCTTCATGATTACTGGAAATGTAGCTGAGAATGAGTCCGGAAGCACCTCCAGAACGGATATTGGCACTGTAGGCTCTAATCAAGTCGACAGCCTGCTACTCGCAGAGACCATTAGCTTTCCCAACAGAAATAACGCCAACTTTAACCTGAATTACCGCTTTGATAACGCCAAAGGACAGTCTGTGAATATTGATTTGGACTATGGCTTTTTTCAAAATGAGAACTTGCAAAACCTCTTTAATGCATACGAAGATCCGAACGAAGAAATACTTTCTGAAAGCTTCACCCGGATCAATTCCCCCACGGACATTGATATATACACAGTAAAGCTGGATTATGAGCGACCTCTCGGAGAAAAAGGAAAACTCGGCCTCGGAGCCAAATTCGCACAAGTAAATACCGATAACACATTCGAATTCTATGATATTCGACAGGAGGCGGGGGTTGAGATACCGGAATTGGACTCTTCGCGCAGTAATGCCTTTTTGTATAAGGAAAATGTAAATGCCCTTTATGCGACTTACAACCATTCCTTTGAAAAGTTCAGTTTCATGCTGGGGCTTCGGACGGAGAATACCAACTCTACCGGTGACCTTACCACTTATACGGGAGATGGAGATTCTAAGGTAACGAGGACGTATTGGGATGTTTTCCCTTCCGTTAGCCTGACCTATTCTCCGGCTCAAAAGCATAGTTTTCAACTGGCTTACAGCCGCAGAATCAATCGACCAAATTACCAGGATCTGAATCCATTTGAGTTTAAACTGGATGAACTGACCTTTCAGAAAGGGAATCCCTTTTTGAATCCGGAGTACGCTAGTAATGTACAGTTGACCCACACGTTCAACTATCGACTGAATACCACCTTTAGTTTCAGCTATACCAAAGACCGGATCACACGATTAACGGATACAACTGGTGTAACCGGGTCATTCATCACCTGGCTAAACCTGGCTAAGCAATACAATTACAGCCTAAGCGTAAGTGCACCAGTTACCATAACGGAGTGGTGGAGCCTGTATGGTAGCGTTACCGGCTATTACACACAGAATCGAGGGGCTTTCGATGAAGAATTGTCGGCACTGGTAGTTGATGTAGATGTTTTATCTGCCAACCTGTATGCGCAGATGAGTTTCCAATTACCCAAGAACTTCACGCTGGAACTTTCCGGCTGGTACAATAGCCCGTCTCTTTGGGAGGGGACTTTCGAGATGCGGTCTATGGGAAGCGTAGATTTTGGGGCGCAATGGAAATTCTGGGAAGGCCGAGCCAATCTGAAAGCCTCCGTGTCCGACATTTTCAAAACCACCAATTGGTACGGCGTAAGCGACACCAACACTCTGTTCATGATTGCCAACGGCGGTTGGGACAGCAGGCGCTTCCAACTCAACTTAAGCATATTGTTGGGGAACAAACAGGTTAAGTCCTCTAGAAAACGAAAAACAGGCCTGGAGGATGAGCAAAACCGCGTGAAAAGTGGTGGCTGACCCTGGTTGAAAGATTTATGAAATGTGTGACTTTAGGAGGGGCTGTCCGTTTGGGCAGACCCTCTTTTGTTTCAAAGGGGACATCTGCCAGATTGGAAGAAAGAGCTACTATTCATACCCTTTGGTATTTATCCGCACCAAAAGGCGATTGACTTTAACGGTGTTAGGTTTATAATTTGGATAACCAACTAAATATTTCAGGCACTCCTACCAAATTAGGTGCATGGAAAAGTCAACTTGTACCTTACCGTGTTGCCACTGATTTTATGGATTCCCAGAGATGATCATGGTCCAATCCATTTTGGGATGAGCCCCATCCCGATCTTGTGCCATTTTGAATGGGAACGAAATTATTTCGCAGTGATTTCAGAATAAATCAATCGCGCAAGCATATCAAAATCTTGCTTTTCTAATCGTTCGGCTGTTAGTTTTTCGAGTGCCGTATTGAACAGCTCCTCCAGCTTTTCATTCTTATTTGGACCATTTTTGATCACTGCAAATTCACGGAGATAGATATCCAGCTGTTCTTTGCTTCGTTTGTGAAGCCATAGTCGGACAGACTGTACGATACCACTAATTCCTGCAATTAACGCAAATCCCAAGGCGATCACCTCCGCATATTTTTCCCAGAAAGTGGGTTCATCCCGACGAAAATAAGCCTCCACACCAGGATGAACAGGATAGGGTACTGAGGAGGGATCAAAGGATTCGTTGAGGTGTTGGTAGATTGGATTTTGGGAAGCCATGTAGGGTTTGGCATTGAAAAGGGAACGAGCAAATGCATAAGTAATAGCTTCATCGACCTGCTTGGAGGTAAGCAACAATACGTTGGCGGAAAGGGTGGTCAGAAATCGATTTTGATCCATAGAAGGGGTTGGCGGTAAATCATATGGCTCCAATTGACCTAAACGGAGTGCAAAAGAGTTTCTGCCCATTTCTCCTAAATAAAACGGCTTCCACCCCTTTTGGGCAAGCAGCTCCGCTTGATCGCTGTTGGTGTCGCCCCACCAGAACAAAATATCTGCTTGAGCAGAATCTGAGGTCAATTCGATCTGGTCCATCAAACCGGCGAATTCCATATACCGGACAAAAGAAGCATATTTTTCCCCACCTTCCACGCCAGCAAAGATTTTCCGTTTTTGAATAAGTTGGCCAAACTTCAGTCCTTCCTGGATTGTAGGGTTGTACATGACATAGATTACTCTTCTAAATAAAGGTGCAACCGTTTCGAGTGCATACACATCCTGGCGTAAGGCAGACTCCAGGTCGGTCTGATCCATGATCAGGGAAAAGTCGGAATCACCTACAGCCACGCTGCGAGCAGCTTCGATAGAATTGGGCATTGGAATTAGGTCGACCGTCAATCCCTGGTGTTTGAGCAGGTCTGCCAGCATGGTGGCAGTGGCTTGGTAATTCTGGTCATTTACACTGTAGGCTATACGCAGCGGCTCATCATTTTCTGCTGAGCAACCGGCACCATAAAAGAGGGCACACAGAGCGTAAGAAATCAGGGAAAGGAATCTATTTGCAGGCATTGCTTCTCAGGTTGAATCTATCCCGGCAAACTTGGAAGGCTGCATCGGATCAAGAACCAAGTTAATAAGGCCATCTAGTATTTTTTGAAAATAAAGTTTTGTAAATAAATTGTTAATTATTTGTATATTTTCTTTATTCCTATTTAAGAGGAATGTTATAAAAATCAATAAATCGATGGAGGATGAAGGTATTGGAAGTACTTCTCTTGGTCTTGTTGATAAGTGTACTTTCATCTTGCCCGGCCAAGACCACCTGCTTTTCTTGCTTTACGGAGGTCTTCCAAAAAAAGACAGGAGCAGATTTTCATTTCACAGAGTACTATTGTGGAGATCCTGAAGAAGTGGAGGCTTCGCATACCTATGAGGATGAGGAAAACCTGGTTTTCACTTCCTGTTATTGAGTAGGAAGGCGTATCGTAACCACTAGGTTTGGGGCACCTCCACGGTTTGCTCGGCTAGCGCCTCCAGCACCAGACCTGCTTCTTTGAGGCTTTTCACCTGGTCCTTTACCAAAATGAAATGCTTGTTAGATTTTTTGAAGTCCAAGCCTTGTAGGGTGCCTTCAGTGGCTACATACTGCATAATGCGGTGGAAAAGCGGGCTTTCATAAAACGGACTTTGCGGATTCTCCACGAAATAGCAACGCAATTTGTTGCTTTTCAGAATCACGCGTTCGAATCCCAGGCGGCGACAATTCCAACGGAGCCGCAGTCCGTCGAATAGAGCATAGACCGGTCTAGGTACCCGGCCGAACCGATCCCGAAGCATTTGCTCGAAGGCTTCCAGTTTCTCAGTAGTTTCTATGTCATCCAATTCCGTGTATAGGCTTAGTCGTTCTTGTATATTTTTTACATACTCATCCGGAATGAGCATTTCTACATCGGTATCCACCTGCACATCTTGAACCCAGTCGTGTTTATTTGCCAATTCTTCAGCAAACAAGTCCTTGTAATCGGTTTCTTTCAGTTCTTGCATAGCTTCGTTCAAGATCTTCTGATAGGTTTCGTAGCCGATATCTGTGATAAAACCGCTCTGCTCTGCCCCGAGTAAATTGCCAGCACCTCGGATATCTAGATCCCGCATAGCAATATTAAAGCCGCTTCCAAGGTCACTGAATTCTTCTAATGCTTTCAATCGCTTGCGAGCTTCTGAAGTCAATGTGCTAAGCGGAGGACTGAATAAATAGCAAAAGGCTTTTTTATTACTTCGGCCCACCCGACCCCGCAATTGGTGCAGATCACTCATGCCAAATTGGTGGGCATTATTAATGATCATGGTGTTGGCATTCGGAATATCCAAGCCGGTTTCAATGATATTGGTGCATACCAATACATCGTATTCCTTGTTGATAAATGCCAAAAGCACATGTTCCAGCTCTTTTGGATCCATCTGCCCATGTGCCATAGCAATATCTACATCGGGGCATAACCTTCGGATCATGGTAGTTACGTCCGGCAAACTCTTTACCCGATTGTGCACGAAGAACACCTGTCCGCCCCGCTGTACTTCATAATAGATGGCATCCTGGATTACTTCCTCACTAAAGATCCGGTTTTCGGTATGGATAGGTTGCCGGTTTGGCGGCGGGGTTCGAATGATGCTCAGATCCCGGGCTGCCATGAGGCTGAATTGAAGCGTCCTGGGAATGGGCGTGGCGGTAAGGGTAAGGGTATCTACATTTACTTTGAGGTTGCGAAGTTTTTCCTTGGCGGCTACGCCAAATTTTTGCTCCTCGTCGATGATAAGAAGACCCAGATCTTTAAAGCCAATTTTTTTATTCAGCAGGCCATGTGTACCAATGATAATATCAATCTCACCTGCCTTGAGCTGCTTGAAAATTTCATTTCGTTCCGCAGTAGTCCGAAAACGATTGACGAAATCGACTGTCACCCCAAACTCCTGAAGCCGATCACCAAATGTTTTGTAATGTTGAAGGGCTAGAATGGTTGTTGGGACCAGGATAGCTACTTGTTTGCCCGCCACCACGGCCTTGAAGGCACCTCGAATCGCAATTTCCGTCTTTCCAAATCCGACATCTCCACAGATCAGCCGGTCCATGGGAAACTCTTTCTGCATGTCCTCCTTTACATCCTGAGTGGCGGTTAATTGGTCTGGAGTATCTTCATACACGAAGGAAGCTTCCAATTCATTTTGCAGATATCCATCCTTTGGAAAGCCAAATCCTTTGCTGGCTTTTCGTTCTGCATACAATTTGATGAGCTCCGCTGCAATATCTTTTACTTTCTTTTTTGTTTTTCGTTTCAGGTTTTTCCAGGTATCCGAGCCTAGCTTATCGATTCTTGGCTTGGTACCTTCCTTACCGGTGAATTTGGAGATCTTATGCAGGGAATTGATGCTTACATACAGCAGGTCGTTGTTTCGGTAAATCAATCGCACACTCTCCTGCACCTGCCCATTTACTTCCAGCTTTTCAAGGCCTGAGAATTTCCCAATGCCGTGGTCAATATGGGTTACGTAATCCCCGGGACGAAGTTCCCTTAGCATTTTAAGGCTCATCGCCTGATCCTTGGTAAACCCGCGCCTCAATTTGTAGGAGTGGAAACGCTGAAAGATCTGATGATCGGTATAACATGCAACTTTAAGGTCCAGATCAATGAACCCCTGATGTATGGCCTTGGTGATTGGGTGGAATTCGACTTTGGCGTTCAGGTCTTCAAAAATTGAATAGAATCGCTCAAGCTGTTTATTGCTGTCGGTAAATAGATAGTTGGTAATCCCCTGCTGTTCATTTTCCTGGAGGTTCTCGATGAGCAGGTTGAAGTTCTTATTGAAACTGGGCTGAGGTCGTGAAGCAAAGGTTACTTTCTGATTAAACGGAATGGGTTGGGCTTTTTCGCTCAGGCAAATGATCGGTTGAGTCTCCAGATCATCTACTACTTCATGAGGTCGGATAAAAGCACGGTCTTCAAAAATTTCTTTAAGTTCTTCCGTTTCTAAAAGCGAAATCGTTTTCGCAAAATCTTCAGCTTTTTCAAAGCATTGCTGGAGTTTATCGATCACGACTTGAAAATCCCGGATCCAAACGCAGGTATCTTCGGGCATGACTCGGAAAATGGAGACCTTTTGGCTTTGTGAAAACCGAGTATTTAGGTTAGGAACAATGCGAACCCGTTCTATTTTCCGGACCGATAATTGGGTAGTGGGATTGAAGGTGCGAATACTTTCAACTTCGTCATCGAAAAGTTCGATCCGGTATGGATAATCATTGCCATAGGAGAAAATATCCACTATTCCCCCCCGAATACTAAATTGACCGGGTTCATAAACAAAATCTTCGTGAAAGAAACCATATTCCACCAGAACCTCGAGCAATGTATCCACATCCAGGCTTTCTCCCTTTACAATGTCGATGCGGTTGGACTCGAGAATTTTGGGATCTACCACCTTTTCGAATAAGGCTTCCGGATAAGTAACTACAATTTCACCCTCCGCTTTGGAACCAGTGAGTAGGTTAACCACCTCCGCGCGTTGAAGCACGAAATGGTTGTGAAGCTGTTCAAATTGTTGTGGCCGTTTGAACGAGTCAGGAAAAAAGTGAACAGGCTGAGTCGTGAGCAGGCTGGACAGGTTATTCTCCAAATAGGCGGCCTCCTCTTTATCATTGGCTACAAACAAATGATGCCTTTTCTTGGCAAGAAAGGTTGAAGCCAATACAAAACTATCTTGCGCTCCTTTTAGGCCCAGCAGCTGAATCCTTGGGGGATTTACTTTGCCCTCTAGAGCACCAGAGATTGTGCGTATCCGCTCATCGCTTTGGTAAAGGTCCAATAATCTTTTTAAGTTCTCTTCCACAGAGCCTACGATTAAATTCAACTTTTCTCAACCACTTTAGCCACCTTTAGTTCGATTTAAAGTAGTTTCAAAACGCTGAAAGGGGCGCATTCACAAAAATGGGTGCCCCAGCAAATTGTCACAAAATTTATAAACCTAAAACCTGAGAAATGAACCTAAAGAAATTGTTTTTGGCCATTAGCCTTCTGGGTATACCTTTCGTTGTTGCAGCACAATCGGATTTGGTTGGCTCCTGGGCTATGGATATACAATTGGAAGAAGGCCCTATGCCCATTACACTGGAATTAATGGAAGGAGGGAAGTTTCAAGTTGACTTGGGGAATGACGGCAGTATGGAAATTAAAGGCGAATGGTCGGTCAATGGAAAAGAAGTCACCTTTAAGGATACCGAAGGTGCAGCTGCCTGTCAAAATGACCAGGGCGGTACTTATGCATTCGAACTTAACGGAAAGACGGTCACTTTTACCCGTGTCAACGACCCTTGTCAGAGAGGTAATCCGGAAGGGGTGATGACAATGACCAGGATGTAGAATAGCCTTCTTAGCCTTTATATTCAGTAGCTCTTTTAACTTGCTTAAAAAAAAGAGACATGGTTAAATGGCTAGTTCAATTGCCCGGAATCGCAGTTTTATTCATCTGTGCCTGTTCCGGGCAGTCCCCTTACCAAACCCGATCTGAAGTACTTTCCGTACAGGATTATTCCAAGGAGCTCCAATCTTTAGCAGATCCACAATTGCTGGATGTTCGAACGGAGGCCGAATTTGCAAGCGGACACATTGATGGAGCAGTTAATATAAATGTGCTCAACCAAAAGAGCTTTAAATCGGCCATTCAAAAATTGGATCCCAAGCGCCCTGTTTTTCTATACTGTCAAGCCGGTAGTCGAAGCCAACGTGCGGCTGTCATTCTAACAGAAAAAGGTTTTGAGCAGGTAATTGATCTTGAAGGAGGATACACTGCCTGGTTGAACGAACAGAAAGAATAAAGAATTCCTTCTTGCAGTATATCTTCCCCTTGTTTTAGCTTCCGGTTTCCATACCTCTAGGCCCCTTTAGCTACGCTGGATTTCTAAACATTCTCTTAACCCCCTTGTTTTGGACTCCAAAAGCGAAACTATTGAAAACCAAAGTTGCCGTAATCGGGTCTGGCTTTGCAGGGCTTTCCGCCGCCACCCACCTAGCGGACCGAGGCTATCAGGTAACCGTCTTTGAGAAGAATGAAGTGCCAGGTGGAAGGGCTAGAAAGTTTGAAGCGGATGGGTTCATGTTTGATATGGGGCCCAGCTGGTATTGGATGCCCGATGTTTTCGATCAGTATTTTGGACATTTTGGTAAAAAGACCCAAGATTACTATGATCTTGTCCGCCTTGATCCTTCCTATCGGATCTATTTTGGAAAGGAAGATATAATGGATGTTCCGGCGGGAACGGAGGCTTTAAAAGCCATGTTTGAAAGCTATGAACCGGGTAGTAGTGAGGCATTGGAAAAATTTTTAGTGGAGGCGGAGTACAAATATCGGGTAGGAATGGATGAATTTGTCCACAAACCAGGTCATTCCATCCTTGAATTTGCCGACTTGCGTGTCGTTTCCAGTTTGTTCAGACTCCAGATGTTCAGTTCGATATCAAGCCATATCAAACGTTTGTTTTCGAATCCCCAGCTGATTCAATTGTTAGAGTTTCCGGTTCTCTTCCTCGGCGCTACTCCCGAAAAAACCCCCGCGATGTATAGTTTGATGAACTATGCAGACATGGCATTAGGCACATGGTATCCGATGGGTGGAATGCATCGGATCGTGGAAGGTATGGTAGAACTGGCTCGGGAGAAAGGAGTTATTTTTCAACTTGGCGAAGAAGTCGAGGAGATTATTATACCCAATGGTCACGTCAAAAAAATTAGGACCCAATTAGGGGCGTATGATGCTGATGTAGTGGTAGGCGGTGGAGATTATCATCATATAGAACAAAAGCTTTTGGCTCCTGAACACCGCATGTATACCAATAAATATTGGCAAAAAAGGACAATGGCTCCTTCATCTTTACTATTTTATCTCGGAGTAGATAAAAAGCTAAAAGGGCTCCAACACCATAATCTCTTTTTCGATGCGGATTTTGGACTCCATGCGAAAGAAATCTATGAAGACCCACAGTGGCCTTCTGATCCCTTATTTTACGTATGTGCTCCATCGGTAACCGATCATTCCGTTGCCCCAGAAGGAAAAGAAAATGTATTTATTCTTATTCCGCTTGCACCAGGTTTGGCAGATGATGAAGCAACGCGAGAAAGGTATTATGATGTCGTAATGGACCGGCTGGAAGAATTGACTGATCAGGAAATTCGCACCTCAGTTTCATACAAACGATCTTTTGCGCACAGGGACTTTGAGAAAGATTATCATGCCTTCAGAGGCAATGCATACGGGTTGGCAAACACCTTGTTTCAAACTGCTTTTTTAAAGCCCAAATTGAGAAGTAAGAAGGTAAAGAATCTGTTTTTTACTGGTCAGCTGACCACTCCCGGTCCTGGAGTTCCACCCTCACTTATTTCAGGTGCAGTTGTGGCTAATGAGATCGGCAAATTGATACCAGCAAACTAACCGGCTAAATACCAAAAAATTATGCTTGACCTCTATTCCAAAACCTGTCTGGAGTGCAGCAAGTTGATCACCAATCGCTATAGCACCTCTTTTTCTCTGGGGATCAAAGCTTTCGACCGTAAATTCAGGGCACCTATTTACGCGATTTATGGTTTTGTTCGCTTTGCTGATGAGATCGTAGATACCTTTCACGACTTTAATAAGCGGGAATTATTGGACCGTTTTCGGGCGGATACCTACAAGGCGATCGAAGAAGGTATTAGCCTCAATCCGGTTTTACAATCCTTTCAAGAAGTTGTGCATGAATACAATATTCAAACAGATTTGATTGATGCCTTTCTGGATAGTATGGAAATGGACCTGGAGCATTCCAACTACGAAGACCGGTTGTACAAGCAATATATTTATGGTAGCGCTGAAGTGGTTGGATTGATGTGTCTTCGCGTTTTTTGTGAAAATGATGAAGAAATGTACCAACGATTGGAGGCCCCTGCCAAAAGTTTGGGCTCAGCGTTCCAAAAGATCAATTTCCTGCGCGACATGAAAGCCGATTTTGATGATCGCGGGCGAGTGTATTTTCCCGGTATTGATTATGTCCGATTTACAGATGAGGAAAAAATTGCAATAGAAGAGGATATCAAAAAGGATTTTGACGATGCCTACTTGGGGATTATTCAGTTGCCAAAGGGTGTCCGATTTGGGGTGTATCTGGCTTACATCTATTATGTCAACTTGTTTCAGAAAATAAAGCGTTCAGCTGTCACCCAAGTTCAGCAGGAGCGTATTCGGGTGCCGGATAGCAGGAAGATGTATCTACTGCTTAGTTCCGCAGTCAAGAATCAGCTTAACCTGCTATGAATTTAGATGGTAGGCTCACCCATAAATACCAAGTCGGAACAAAAAGGAGACTAAAACTCCTGTGGTGGACGCTAGCTTTCTTTTTACTTCTTTTGCTTTGGGGACTCACCTCTGTCAGCAGCGCAGCGTTGCAGCAGGACGTACGGGTCCTTTTTACCTTATCTTGGTTGGAATCTCCCTATGCTTATCTGTACTTGCATGTGTTCAGTCTTGTACCTGTCCTTGCATTGAGCTTTGATCGAAAAGTACATTTTTATCGCTATTGGAAGTATCTGTTCCCAGCCATTGCAATTATTGGATTTCTTTTTATTGCCTGGGATGAGTATTTCACGCGTGCAGGGGTTTGGGGCTTTAATCCCGACTACTTGGCCGGATGGTACCTGATGGATTTGCCAATAGAAGAATTGCTGTTTTTTTTCACGGTGCCTTATGCCTGCATCTTCACCTACGAATGCCTAAGGGTCTACCTAAAAAAAGACCCTCTTCAACGGTCAGAGCCCTTTATATCCTACCTCTTGCTCATCCTTTTTCTCACAGTAGGAATCCTTTATTTAAACCACTTGTACACTGCCACCACTTTTTTGCTGTGTGCATCCTTTCAAGCTTTCCACTTATGGTTTTACCCTCCCAATTGGCGAAGTCGCTTTTATCTGGGCTATGCGGTTACCCTGATTCCATTCCTATTGGTTAATGGGGTATTAACCGGAGGATTCACCAATGCACCTATTGTACAGTACAATCCTGACGAATACTTGGGATTGCGTCTGGGTTCTATTCCGATAGATGATATGGCTTACGGCTATCTGCTGCTCTTTTCCTGTACCACCTTGTTTGAAATTTTTCGGACCCCAAACAGGTCGCTTACCCATCCTTCTTAAGAAGCTTCAGGCCCGGATTTAGCGCACGACTTACCCGCTTCTACAACATTAAATCGAAATTTTTTACGGATCCGTTAACGGTTTTCGGGCTTTTTGTCGCCCATACCGGTGACCCATTTTTTAAGTCATTAAAATTTCGATCATGAAACCCATTTCAAAAACCTACTTCATCCCCTTATTTCGTGCCAGGCAGTTTCTGCAGGCTGGTTTTTTAGTTGTTTTCTTCTTAAGCCTGATACCCAATCTCCCAAGCCAGGATAGTCCCCTGAGACCAGAACAATTTCTTGAACCAGAATTGGGTACTGTATACCTACCGTCAGGTCCGCGCAGTACGGATGGAAATGTAACCTGGAACGTCAGCTCTAATGGAAGTGACTATTACATGTATTTCACTTTCGACGGCTTTTCTGACCTATGCGACTGCGGGAACGAATGGGATGTAGTTCTCAAATACGGAGGCTCTAGAAAGACATTCAGGGATGTGCCCAAAGTGAATGATGGATCCTACTTCTTCGTAGAAGTGGGCCCCAGCAGGACCTTGTCTTATTCCTGGACTGCCGACTTAACCGGGAAGAACGATGCCGTTGTTAACTGTTTGCTCAATTGTAGCGGGGATGGCAAGTCCAACGGTTCGATCAGCAGAACTTCATCTTTTATCAAGGCACCCAAGAATGTGGCGGCTACCGACGCAGAAGCATTGCACACCATAAAAGTAACTTGGGAAAAAGGCACGGATATCCCGGATGGGAGTCATGAATACCGGATCTACCGTGACGATCCCGATGCCCTGGTTGCCACGGTGAAGGGGTCGGTCCGGTCGTGGACCGACACTAAAGTCAGTCCCAATGAGACTCACATGTATTATGTACGGACCCATACCAACCTCTCGGGAGGGAAAACTTCTGCATTCCGTTCTAATCAAGGTTCCACCAAGGAAGCCTTTGCAACGGCAACAGAAGGCGAATTTTCCAACCGTACCCGGGTCACCTGGACGAACTTGTCCTCCTTTGCCGATAAGATTGAGGTTTGGCGAGATGATGAGCAACTTGTGGCGGACCTTGGTGGTGGAACCACCCAATACGATGACCGGGATGGAATTCCTGGGTTTAATTATACCTATCGGGTCATCCCGGTTAAAGATAATAGTGGGCATGACTATACTCCACTGGAGGATATAGGATACCGAACGCCAAACGGGACTTTTACCGGCGAAGTAAAGGCTCCTTTTGGAGGGCCGGTCAGCGGTGTTCAGGTCTGCGCAGAACGACTGGATGATGTTCCGGATGGAGCCGATGGAATAACCACTTACTGCGATACTACTGACGGGTCGGGATTTTTTGAGATTAAAGACGTCTACTATTACGATCGGGCCAAATTCAGAATTACGCCTTCCCTGGAGGACCGAGGCTTTAATCCAGGATTTCTGGAACGAACGTTGGATCTCCAAAACCCCTCCTTTCCCAATGTCAACTTTATTGATACCACTTCTTTTTCGGTCAAGGGAAGGGTCACGCAGGTGCTCGATGGAGACACCTGTGGTGTGGAGAATGTCAGAATCTTAATTGATGATCTATTTCAGGGAACCCTCACAGATGAAGATGGAAATTATAACCTTACAGTTCAGGAAACAGGAACTTATGATATAGCTCCTGAATTTGAAAGCCATACCTTCAGCCCACCAGAACAAGAATTTTTCATTGATGAGGATTTGAGTGGTGTAGATTTCGAAAATACCCAAAGAGATACGCTCAGGGGATATGTGTTAGCCGGTTGTGATATTTTCATAGGTACAGCAGAAGTAACGGTTACCTCTGTGGACGGTCCGGCAAGTTGTTTTCAAAAAACGGTAACGACATCTGATCCATCGGGCTACTATGAAGTAATACTACCTTCCAGAGCTTACCGGGTAGAAGTCACGCGATTTGTATCCAATAACCCGTCCGAACTGGACGGAGAAGAAGTCTTGAACTTCTTTGATCCGGATACGCTGGATTTGACCCTTGGAGCTGCAGAAAAGAACTTCATTTTCCGAAGACCACCCGAAATTAGGGTTTTGGGCATGCCGGATGCGGTATGTGAACTGCCGGTGGCAAATCAAACCAGTACCTACCCTCTTGAGATCCAGGTATTCGAGAGTTTTGGTGATGAAACCTGCCTCACCAGCAGTGGGTTCGTAATCATCCTAGACGACGTCGGAGATTCCTTCAAACGAGATACCATTCAACTAGAAGGGGGGATAGCCCTTTACGACCTGTTACCAGGAGAACCTAATATCATTGCTCCTTATACTAAGCAGATAGAGATACTGGCGGATGTGGATGGACAAACAGACACCTACAGTCAACAAATTATCGTGACGGGTAATCGACCTCGGGAAAAAACCTTTTCAACAGTCTCACCTGAAGTTCCTTTTATGATTCTGCGGGATCCGCCGGGCGATGCTAGCTATAGCTATCTGGAAGAAGAAACCTCAACGCGTTTTGCATTAGGCTTTTCAACTCGAGTCAGCAGTAGTACTGAAGCCTGGGGAGAGGTTAAGGTGGGGGCCAAATTCGGAGCTGGGATCGGGCTAACTACGGAGACTGAGATCTGGGGCAAGATCAAACAATCTCTTGAGGTAGGGGCCAGTGTAGGAGCCCAAACCGAACTTGCAATGGAGATTATCAACGCCCAGCGTTACGCTACTTCCGGGAATCCCGATATAACGGGTCAAGACGGGGATGTTTACATTGGGTCTGCCATGAATATGATCTATGCTTTGACCGATGTTATTGAGTACGACGAAAACCAGTGCCGGGTAAATAAATCTGTTGACCTCATTGTTGGGAATGACGGCTTTGCCACCACCTTTATGTATACCGAGGGCCATATCCAGCATACCCTTATTCCCCAATTGCAAAGGCTTCAGCAGATTTATGAAGGGCAAGGATCGGACTCCGCCCAACTTTATCGCGATCAGATCGAAGTATGGCAACAGACCTTGATTTTAAATGAAAAACTAAAGGATGAAGCTACTTTTATTGAGAATCGGTCCTTTAGTGCCGGAGTGCCATTCAATTCCTCTACAGAAGTCAATAAATCCTTGTCAGGTAACCTGGAATTTAATTTATATGTCGAATCTGCCATTGCTGCTGAAGCGGGACTTGAAGTAGGGGGAGTAGGAGCGAGCGGGGGAGTGGAAACACGCTTCCGTATGGAATTTGGGGCCTCTGCTTCCAGTTCTACCAATTATAGTCGAACCACTGGGTACTTCCTGGATGATGATGATGTTGGTGATTTCTACAGTGTCGATATCCTGGCTGATGAGGTCTATGGGACACCGGTATTTGCCTTAGCAAGTGGAACCAGTAGTTGTCCGTGGGAGACCGGATCCCAGCCTCGGGAAGGTGTACAATTGCTCTCTGATACCCGTCTTCAGACAAATATTGATCCGGCTGGAGAGGCAGTGTTTCAGGTACAGTTGGGCAATACCAGCCAAAGCGATGAAGATCGGACCTATGATCTAGTCTTCCTCCAGGAAAGCAACCCCGATGGAGCCAAAGTGAAATTGGGTGGAAGTGAGGTTCAAGGCGGTGTCCCCACTCCATTTACCATACCCGCTGGAAGATCAGTTAGCGCAACAGTTACGATTGAACGAGGTCCGGTTGCTTTCGACTACGATGATCTGAAATTCGTTTTGCTTTCCGGCTGCGGCGACAATTCTATTGCGGATACCCTATCACTTTCCGTACGCTTTAATAGCCCTTGCAGCGACCTGGTATTGCACGAACCCAGAGATGGTTGGTTGGTCAACGGAGACATGGGGGATGTGTTACGAGTCAATTTTCGTGGATATGATCCGGATGCCCTACAAGAAGTTAAACTTCAATATGCACCCACAGGGACAAGTGTCTGGACCACAGTTGGCGTCTATGCTGCATCCGATCTGAATAGTAGTGCTGGCGGAACCACTGTAGACTGGATGCTCAAAGACATACCTGATGGATTGTATGATATACGCATGGTGGTTAATTGCGACCAAGGGATAGGCTACTCGGAAAAAGTTAAGGGTCGAATTGATCGATTGGGACCGGCTCTTTTAGGGGTACCCGAACCCACGGATGGGCGGTACCAGGGAGGTGATATCATCGGGGCTCTTTTTAATGAAGAACTGGATTGTAATGCTTTGGAAGAGGGTATGGTGGAAGTTATCGGCCGGTCCACAGGAAGGGTTTATACTGCCCAAGCCGTTTGTGATGGAAAAGAGCTGCGAATCCAACCCGATGCCCTTGGTGATCAATCATTGGAGGTCAGGGTCAATGGACTTCTTGACAAATTTGGAAACCAACAAGAAGAAATGATTCGTTGGGTTTTTGATACGGATTTGGTCACTGCAACTTCAGAAATGCCTGACGCGGCTTTTCCGGTACGCATATATCCCAATCCGGCGACTGATCGTGCGATCTTGGAGTTTGAACTGGAACAAGCTTCTCAGGTAGAAGTGAATTTACTCGACTTGCATGGGCGTTGGTTAAAAACACCTTATCGGGTGAGGCTCTCCGCCGGTGTTCAACAATTATCAATTGACCTACACGCTTTCCCGGAGGGTCTCTATTTCATTCGGTTTACTAGCGGGCAAGCCCAGGTGACAAAGAAGATCTTGCTCAGTCGCTGATTAGGCGATACGTTTAAAATGGTGTTGATGATCGTATAGGTCGGTCCATTTCAAAGGGCCGGCCTTTTTTCATTATTCTGCACAAGTTGTATTGGATTTTAAGAAGAAAAAGGTTATCTTACATGTCCGTCCTTATTGATTAGGCGACAATAAGGCATTCCGTTTTCCAAAGAACTATTTGTTTTCACTTATTCGTGTCTGGCGTTTTGCTATGACATTGAATATAGTCTGATCTAATCGAGAAGAAATTTAATTTTTTTTTCGGCAAAGGTTGTGTGCTTCGAAAAATGCGCTTATCTTTGCACTCGCTTTACGAGGAAGCGATTATAGGAAGGTGAGACTGGTTCT